>NZ_MIHA01000006.1 GCF_001722335.1 Mycolicibacterium flavescens | reverse complement strand
ATCGGCGACCCCGCGCGCCCGCTGACCGTCACCGGTGGCCTCACCTTCGCCGGCGGGCCGTGGAACAACTACGTCACCCACTCGATCGCCGCCATGGCCGAGCGGCTGGCCGCCGAGCCCGGCACCCGGGGACTGGTCACCGCCAACGGCGGATACCTGACCAAGCACAGTTTCGGTGTCTACAGCGCCGAACCGCCGTCACGCGGATTCCGTTGGGAGGACGTGCAACCGGTCGTGGATCGGGAACCGACCCGGTCGGCCGAGGTCGAGTGGTCCGGCACCGGGACGGTGGAGACGTGGACGACGCCGTACAACCGGGAGGGAGCGCCGGAGAAGGCGTTCCTGGCGGTGCGCACCCCCTCGGACGCGCGCGTGCTGGCGGTGATCACCGACGCGTCGGAGGCTGCGGCGACGGTCAGCGAGGACATCGCGGGCACCAAGGTCCGGGTCGACGCCGACGGGACCGCGGCGCTGCTCTGAGCCCGGTCACGGCGCGTTCGGCGGCACCTCGGTGTAGCGCGGCACGAACGCGTCCGCCGCGAAACTGAAGCCCTTGCCGGTGCGCTCGCTCGCGCACGAGATCCCGGACTCTTCCTGCACATTGCAGCGGAACCCGGCCACCGCGAGAATCCGGTTGAACGGCAACTCTTTGGCGTCCGCGAGCACGAACTCGTCCGGTTCTGCGGCGACGAAGCGGGCGTCGCCGTCGCGGTCGACGACGATCGCGTTGGGCGCGACCTGCTCGCCGTCGCTGTCGGGCACCGAATCCGGTGCACCGGTGACCCCGATGGACTGCCCGCCGGATGACTGGCAACCGGCGCGGTCGCGCGGCAGGATCGCGCACGTCCAGCGGCCGCTGGGGGAGCTGAAGTAGTAGACCGCCGAACCCTGCGGGTGTGCGACGTAGTCGAACGCGCTGACCAGATGCGCGGGGGTCGGCGGCGGCAGCGCGGGTGGCGGCGTGGTGCTCGTCGGAATCGTGACCCGCGGTTCGTCGGTGGTGACGATCCGCTCACCCGAGCAGCCCGCCGCCAGGATCGCGACGGCCGAGATCAGACTTATCGCACGCATTTCGGCTCTCAGCGTGCCGCACCGGGATCGGCGGGCGCACACGGGGGTGGGCTGCGGATCAGTCGGCCAGCATCTGCCGCAGCGTGCAGGCGTTGCGCACCGCGTGTCCGCCGAGGTCGTTGTTGAAGTAGACCAGGACGCGCCGGCCCTCGTCGTCCCAGCCGCGGATGCGCTCGGCCCAGCAGCGCAGTGCGTCGTCGGGGTAGGACCCGGCGTACATCGAGTCCCGGTCGGGTCCGTGCATCCGGATGTAGACCAGCCTGCTGGTGGCCCGGGGTACGCACTTGAGGTGGGCGCCGCTCATCACGACGTAGGCGGCGCCGTGCCGTTCGAGCAGCTCGTACACGGCCGGGTCGTCCCAGGACGGGTGGCGCAGCTCCATCGCGACGGGAATGCGGTCGGGCATCAGCGCCAGGAAGTGCTCCAGCCGCGCGTCGTCGCGCTCCAACTCCGGGTGCAGCTGCACCAGCAGGGCTTCGCTGCGGTCACCGAGCAGCGTCCAGCACCGGTCGAACCGTTCGATCCACGGTTCCGGGTCGCGCAGCCGCCGGTAGTGGGTGAGCCCGCGCTGCGCCTTCACCGACATGGTGAACCCGTCCGGCAGCCGCCGGCGCCACCCGGCGAACGCCTCGTCCTTGGGCCAGCGGTAGTAGCTCGCGTTGAGCTCGACGGTGTCGAACTCGGCGACGTAGCGCTCCAGCCGTTTGGCCACCGGGGTGCCCGCCGGATAGAGCACGTCTTTCCAGTGGTCGTAGGACCACCCCGAGGTACCGATGCGGATCACCGCGGCCTCATTCCCGTAGCGCGTCCCGCAGGTCACCGTCGAGCGACACGCGCACCAGCGCGCCAGCCAGGTCGGCGTTGCGACGCGGTGCCAGTGCCGCGAGTTCCTCAGCGGCGCTGGGCAATCCGAGTTCACGGGCCGCCGACATCGTGCGGTCGTCGAAGTACGGGCGTACCCACGTCCAGGTGTCCTGCACCTCGCGCAGGAAGATATCGGCGCCGGTGTCGCCGATACCCTTGAACTGTTTGAGCGAGGCGGTCAGCGTGGCCACGTCACGGTGCTCGACCCCGTCGAGCCGGCGCAGATCCCCGCCGTACTCCTCGATGGCGGTGGCCGCGATGTCGCCGAGCCGGGTGGCCGAACTCTCGTCGTAGCGGACGTAGTGCGCGCGGCCGAAGGCGCGGATCACGGCGGCGCGCTCGGCCTCGGTGACGGCCTTCGGGGTGCGTATCCCGGCGTCGAACAGTTCCCTGGCGGCCGCCACCGCGATCTCGGCGTCGATCGGCTTGCTGGCCAGCATGCACAGCGTCAGCAGTTGAAAAAGCGGCATCGGTTTGTCCGCCAACCGGATCCCGGCTTGCTGGGCGTAGGTGGTGCCGGCCCGCTCGAGCAGGCGCTCGACCGTCTTCTTCTGCGCTGCAGCATCCATCGGAGCTGACGTACCCGGGCTATTTCGGCGGCAAACTCCGGGCGAAGTCGACTCCGCGCGTCACCCACGGTTGCAGTTGGCGCCGGGTGCGCAGTCCGTCGGCGGCGACCAGCAGCCAGCCCCGCATCTCGCGCCCCGCCATCGTCATCGGCTCGGCGTGCGGCCGGGTCAGCAGCTTCGCGACGTCGGCGGGCGGCACCCGGACCATGAGGCCGCCGCGACCGCTGACCGCCACCGCCATGTGACCGTCGACGAGAAAGGCCAGTCCGCCGAACATCCGCTTCTCGTCGACGCCGCGCTGCCCGCCCAGCAGTTCGCGGATGCGGTGGGCCAGGTCCTCGTCGTAGGCCATGCGGTGACGGTACCGGCCCTGTGGGCGCGTCGCGCTCGAGAATGCACTCAGGGTCGTGACCGCCGCAGCGATCACGACCCTGAGTGCCATCGCGGTCAGGCCGCGGCGGTGGCCGTCTCCTCGACCGGCGCCAGCGCCTGCGCGACGATGTCGGCGACATCGGTCATCGGCTTGACCTCCAGCGCCTCGAGCACGTCGGCCGGTACGTCATCCAGGTCGGCCTCGTTGCGCTGCGGGATGAAAACCGTTGACAGACCGGCCCGTTGCGCGGCGAGCAGTTTCTGCTTCACACCGCCGATCGGAAGCACCCGGCCGTTGAGCGTGACCTCACCGGTCATCCCGACGTCCGAGCGGACCTGCCGGCCGGTGGCCATCGACACCAGCGCGGTCACCATCGTCACACCCGCCGACGGCCCGTCCTTGGGCACCGCGCCGGCCGGAACGTGAACGTGGATGCGCCGGTCCAGCACCGCCGGGTCGACGCCGAGTTGTTCGGCGTGCGAGCGCACGTAGGACAGCGCGATCTGCGCGGACTCCTTCATGACCTCGCCGAGTTGACCGGTCAGCTGCAGGCTCGGTTCGCCGTCGGTGGCACCGGCCTCGATGTAGAGCACGTCACCGCCGAGGCCGGTGACCGCCAGTCCGGTCGCCACGCCCGGCACCGCCGTGCGTTCGGCCGACTCGGGCAGGAACCGCGGGCGGCCCAGGTACCCAACGAGATCGGGCTCGTCGATGGTTATCGGCCCCGGTTCGGCGGCCAGCTTGGTGGTGACCTTGCGCATCGCCTTGGCGAGCAGCCGCTCGAACTGGCGCACGCCCGGTTCGCGGGTGTAGTCCGCGGCGACCTTGCGCAGCGCCGCCTCGGTCACCGTCACCTCGTCGTCGGTCAACGCCGCCCGCTCACGCTGCCGCGGCAGCAGGAAGTCACGGGCGATCGCGACCTTGTCGTCTTCCGTGTAGCCGTCGATCTGCACCAGCTCCATGCGGTCCAGCAGCGCCGACGGGATGTTCTCGATGACGTTGGCCGTCGCCAGGAACACCACATCGGACAGGTCCAGGTCGAGGTCGAGGTAGTGGTCGCGGAACGTGTGGTTCTGCGCCGGGTCCAGGACCTCCAGCAGCGCCGCCGCCGGGTCCCCGCGGAAGTCGGAGCCGACCTTGTCGATCTCGTCGAGCAGCACGACCGGGTTCATCGAGCCCGCCTCACCGATGGCCCGCACGATGCGGCCCGGCAGTGCGCCGACGTAGGTGCGACGGTGCCCGCGGATCTCGGCCTCGTCGCGCACACCGCCAAGCGCGACGCGAACGAACTTGCGGCCCAACGCGCGGGCCACGGACTCACCCAGCGACGTCTTGCCGACGCCGGGCGGACCGGCCAGCACCATCACCGCGCCCGAACCGCGGCCGCCGACGACCTGCAGACCGCGCTGGGCGCGACGCGCCCGCACGGCCAGGTATTCGACGATGCGGTCCTTGACGTCGTCCAGCCCGTGGTGGTCGGCGTCGAGGATCCCGCGCGCCGCCGCCAGGTCGGTGGAGTCGTCGGTGTGCACGTTCCACGGCAGGTCGAGGACGGTGTCGAGCCAGGTGCGGATCCAGCCGCTCTCCGGGCTCTGGTCCCCGGCGCGTTCGAGCTTGCCGACCTCGCGCAGCGCCGCCTCGCGCACCTTCTCCGGCAGGTCGGCGGCCTCGACGCGGCTGCGGTAGTCGTCAGACGAGCCGGTGCCGTCGTCGTCGCCGAGTTCCTTGCGGATCGCGTTGAGCTGTTGGCGCAGCAGGAACTCCTTCTGCGTCTTCTCCAGGCCCTCGCGGACGTCCTCGGCGATCTTCTCACTGACCTCGACCTCGGCCAGCTGGTCGCCGGTCCACTCGATCAGCGCGCGCAGCCGTTCGGCGACCTCAGGTGTCTCGAGCAGTTGCCGCTTCTGCACCTGGGTCAGGTACGACGCGTAACCGGCGGTGTCGGCCAGCGCCGACGGGTCCGACAGCTGGTTGACGAAATCGATGATCTGCCAGGCTTCGCGCCGCTGCAGCATCGCCAGCAGCAGCTTCTTGTACTCGGCGGCCAGCTGGTAGGTGTCCTCGGTGGCCGCGGTCTCCTCGACCTCGGTCACCTCGACCCACAGCGCGGCGCCCGGTCCGGTGGCCCCGGCGCCGATGTGCGCCCGGCTGCCGCCGCGCACCACCGCGGCCGGCCCGCCGACCATGCGGCCGATCTGCACGATGGTGGCCAGCACACCGTAGGACGGGTACCGGTCGTCGAGTCGGGGAGCGATCAGCAGCTCACCGGACTCGCTGGCCCGGGCCGCGTCGACGGCGGCGCGGGCGGCGTCGTCGAGTTCGATCGGCACCACCATTCCGGGCAGCACGATCGGTTCGCTCACGAACAAGACCGGAACTGTCTTGGCTTCAGCCATCAATCCTCCAAAGTTTGAGTCTGATGCGCTCAACCCTGGGAGGGCCGGATTTGTTCCCCGCCGGCGGCCGCCCCCACCGCCGAAACCACACGTTCTCGCTCGGCGAAACGGTCCGGACATGGCAGGGAGCCTGCCGTTCGGGGGTTACGGCAGGCTCCCTGTTGTGGGTGGATCGTGTTGGACCCTAGGCGCTGGCTTGCGCTCCGAGCACCCGCTGGATGTCCGGCTTCATCATCTCCAGCTGCTGTCCCCAGTAGCCCCAGCTGTGCGTCCCCTGGGCGGGGAAGTTGAACACACCGTTGGTGCCACCCGCGGCGACGTAGTTGTCCCGGAAGGTGATGTTGGTCCGCAACGTGAACCCTTCGAGGAACTGCGCGGCCATCAGGTTCTGGCCGGCTGCCCCGGCGTCCAGATCCGACGGAGTGCCGGTGCCGCAGTAGATCCAGATGCGGGTGTTGTTGGCCACCAACTGGTTGATGTTGACCATCGGGTCGTTGCGCTTCCACGCCGGATCACTCGAGGGACCCCACATGCTCTCGGCGTTGTAGCCGCCGGCGTCGTTCATCGCCAACCCGATCAGCATCGGCCACCACCCCTCGGAGGGGTTCAAGAAGCCCGACAGCGAGGCCGCGTAGATGAACTTCTGCGGGTAGTAGATCGAGTACGTCAGCGCGGAGCTGCCGGCCATCGACAGGCCCACCACCGCGTTACCGTTCTGCGACACACCGCGATTGGCTTCCAGCCAGGCGGGCAGTTCCTGGGTCAGGAACGTCTCCCACTTGTAGGTGTAGTCCTGGCCGTTGCCCCGCGACGGCTGGTACCAGTCGGTGTAGAAGCTGGACTGCCCGCCGACCGGCATGACCACCGACAACCCCGACTGGTGGTACCACTCGAACGCCGGGGTGTTGATGTCCCAGCCGTTGAAGTCGTCCTGCGCGCGCAGGCCGTCGAGCAGGTAGACCGCATGCGGTCCGCCGCCCTGGAACTGGATCCGGATGTTGCGGTTCATCGACGGCGAGAACACATCCAGATATTCGACCGGAAGTCCCGGTCGGGAGAACGCCCCAGCCGTCGCCGACCCCCCGACGAAGCCGATCAGGCCGGGCAGTGCCGCCGCAGTCAGTGCGGCGACCGCCATGCGGCGCAACAGTTTTGTGCCGGTACCTCGGTACCTCTCAAAGAACTTCATAACGGCAACCAACCCACCTTTCATCGCTTTCCACAAGCAATTGCCGTTGCTATGCCTGCGTAATGAAACACGGATCTGATGCCCGGACACGCGCCCGACATGCGGTTACGAGATCGCGGTTGGCTAACGATTCCGACTCAGGGCGGACTCACCCGGGCTCGGAACCGCGTGTTACCGGTGTGAATGGCGTGACTCCTGCGACTGCTGACCACGGCGTTTGCGTCGTCACTGGCCCGTTACCATTTGTTCCCGCTTAGTAGTGATCAGCACCGGAGCAAACTCGTGCCCTACTCCCCGGCGGCGGCGAGGGCACGTTGGACGCTGGCGCGACGCTCCTCGATCGCATGTCCGAAGTCCTGCAGCAGCACGGGCTTTCGCGCGGTCAGCTCCTCAATGTGGTCGCGTTTGATCAGCAGCACTGTCACTTCGTCGAGCGCGAACGCCGACGCGGGCACCGGCTCCCGGGTCAGGGCGGTCTGGCCGAGGAAGTCGCCGGCCTCGAGCGTACGGATGGGGATGTGGACACCGTCCGACGCAGCGGCCACCAGGCTCACACAGCCGTTGACGATGAAGATCATCCGCCTGGGTACGTCTCCGGCGTACTGCAGATACTCACCGGTGCCGTAGCGGGCGAGCCGGGCGTAGGGGAGCAGGGCCTCCTGCTCGGCCCTGTTCAGCCGCAGGGTCGGCGCGATGATCCGCAGCGATGTCTGCAGCCGCTCTGAGGTTTCGAACTCGTCCTCAGCCTCGTCGAGGTGCAATCCTGCGCGCCGTGACGCGTACCAGACCCAGCGCAGGAACTGCGTTTTCGCCGAGTAGTCGTCGGCGGGCGACGCCAACGGGATCGACGTGCTGTAGCGCACTGCGCCCAGATGCACACTGCCGGGGGCCGATCCCGCACGCAACTGCGGCAGCATGGCGGCGACGCGGTTGAGCATCCTGATGACGTCGTCGGGCGGGTCGTCGACGGCGAACACCGTGTCCACCGACAGCGAATGCGTGCTCGGAGGCCGGCTGAAGTTGGTGAAGGACGCGGCGGCCAAGACCGAGTTCGGCATGATCAGCATGCCGCCGCCGGTGTCGATATGCGTTGCGCGCCAGTTGACCTCGACGACCTTACCGCTGCCCGAAGGCGTCTCGAGCCAGTCGCCGAGCTGAAACGGCTGCTCGAAAAGGACCAGAAGCCCGGAGATGATCTGGCCCACCGAGTTCTGCAGCGCCAGGCCGAGGACGATCGAGGAGACCCCGAGCGCGGCGAACAGCCCGCCGACGTTGGCGCCCCAGATGTAGGCGAAGATCAGTCCGACGCCGAGCGCGATCAGCACGAAGCGGGCCACATCGAGGAAGATCGAGGGAATCCGCTTGCGCCAGGTGCCTTCCGGTGCGCCCTGGAACAGGGTGGCGTTCAGACCCGAGAGCAGCAGCACCAGGACCACGAACCCGAACACGGTCGCCACGATGCGCACCGGCGTCGTCTCGCCGGAGATCTGCATGCCCTGAACCAGCAGGATCAGCAGCGCGCCCAGAGGCAGGATGTAGTTGCGGACCAGGTGGACGGGTCGGGCCAGGACGCTGTCGCGGCGCAGCAGCGCGTTGTGCAGTTCGGTGAGGGTGACCAGACAGACCGGTAGACCGACCGCCACCCCCACCGCCCAGTAGAACCAGGGCGCGTCGACGATCGTCGTCACGGTTGGCCTTCTGCGAGCCGCCAGATCGGCTGCTCGTCGCCGTCGACGGTGAGCGAACCCGCCGCTTCGAAGTTGTGGCTGTCGCGCGTCACGCCGTACACCCGCGTGGTGACGTACACCCCGGGCTGCGGCGAACCGCTCTGCACCCGGTAGGCGAGATTCACTGCGGCACCCCACATGTCGTAGGCCAGGGTGGACCGCCCGACGAGACCGCTGGTGACGGTGCCGGAGTCGATGCCGGCGCGCAGCTGCAGATTGTCGCCGGTCTCGGCGTTGAACCGCTCGACGATCCGCTTCATCTCGATCGCGAAGTCGACCGTGCGTCGCACGTTGTCCAGCCGCGGGACGCTCAGGCCGCAGCTGGCGAGGTAGCCGTTGTGCAGGGTACGGACATGCTCGACGCCGAGATTGTCTGCGGCGGCGTCAAACTGGCGGGTGAGCTTGTTTACGATCGCCAGAAGTTCATCGGAACTCAGCTGGCCCACCAGCTCGTCGAGCCCGACGATGTCGGCGAAGATGACCGTGACGTCCTGGTGGTCCTGGGCGATGGTCTCCTCGCCCTCGCGGTAGCGCTGCACGACGGGTTCGGGCATCAGCGACAGCAGCAGTCGGTCGTTCTCGCGGCGTTGCTCGGCGAGCAGATCCTCCTTGATGGCCAGGTTGCGGCTCATGTCGTTGAACGCCACCGTCAGGTCACCGAACTCGTCGCGGGACTGCACGGGCAGGTTTATCCGGTAATCGCCGCCGCTGATCCGTTGCGCGCCGGCCTCCAACCGGCGGATCGGTCGGACGAACAACCGGGCCAGCAGCATCGCGGCGATGCAGACCACGAAGATGATGACCGTCGTCGACAGCACCAGGGTGCGGGTGAACGCCGACACCGGCGCGAAAGCCTCTGTGGTGTCGATCTTGGCGATCACCGACCAGTTCAGTCCCGGCAGGTTGACCGGCGCGTACGCCTGCAGTGTCTCCTGGCCGAGGTAGTCGCGGTCGACGAGCGTTCCGGTCTCACCGCGCTGTGCCAGTCCGGTCGCCTCGGTGGCGACCGGTTGGACGAGCGTCGTACCTCGCTGCCGGATTGCGGTGTCGGCGACGCTCGGCGGGGTGCCGGCCTCGACGACGTCGCGCCTGTACTTTTCGGGGTCCTCCAGGAACAGCCGGGAGTCCGAACGCATCAGGTCGTCGGGCCCGACCAGGAACGTCTCGCCGGTGCGGCCCATCCCGGCCGCCTCCCACTGCCTGTCGACCGTCATCAACTTGTTGATTTTGGAGATCGGGAACTGCAGCGCCAGAACGCCTTCCACCCGGCCGTCGGCGGCCACCGGCGAGACCATCCAGGCGGTAGGCTCGTCGGCAGGTTGGTAGTCGCTGAAATCGGTGACTCCGACGTAGTCCACGGCGTTGGCGCCCATGGCTTTCTCGTAGGCGTCGCTGAGGTCGCCCTCCCGGTAGGGGCCGGTCAGGATGTTGGTGCCGAGGTCGACGTTCTTGTAGGCGGTGTAGACAACGTTGCCCTCGGTATCGAGCAGCAGTGCGTCTTCGAACTGGAACCGCTGCACGATCTCGCGGAAGAAGTCGTTGTAGCGCGCGTTGGCCGCCGACCACGCGCTTCCGTCTCCGGCGTCGTCGGATCGTATCGCCTTGCCCGAGTCGTCGAACCGCGCCGTGTAGTTGGCCTGTAAATACTTCTGGGCGTTGGTCGTGGGCAGCAGCGCCCTGACATCAAGGGTGGCACCGTTCTGCTGCTTCTCGTCTCGCTGGAATCGGTCGCGGTAGTAATCCACGACCGTCTGCCATTGCCGTGGGTCGATCACGGCCGCGTCGAGTTGATCGAAGCCGGTGCTGTAGGCGCGCAGGGCGTCGACGCTGGTGGCACCGCGGGAGTAGATGACCAGCGAATTCTGCAGGTCGTTGAACGTGGCCTCCAGCTGGCGGGCCTGAGCGGACCGGATCTCGGTCAGCCCGTCGAACACCGCTGCCCGCAGCGAGGACCGGCCGGACTGATACCCGACGGCGCCGACGACGGCCGCCGACAGGATGCTGGTCAGCAGCAACATCACCAGCAACTTCGACTGGATGCTGATCCGCGACAGCACGCGGCGCGGCAGGCCACGGGTTCTCGGAGCGGGCGGAGTAGACGTGGCCGGCTCGGTCGGTGTCGTCATTGAAATGCAAAGACTAGCTTGCCAAACTGGCAGGGGAGATGGCTGTGAACAAATCGTCAGCTTCCGACGACCCCTATGACCTGAACCGTTTCGTCGTCGAGCAGAACCCGGTGTACGACAGGGTGCTGGCTGAACTGCGCGCGGGACGCAAACGCAGCCACTGGATCTGGTACGTGTTCCCGCAGCTCCGCGGGTTGGGTTCGAGCCCGATGGCGCAGCGGTACGGGATCTCCTCGCTCGCCGAAGCGCGGGCCTACCTGGACCACGACGTGCTCGGCCCGAGGTTGCGGGAGTGCGCGCAGGTGGTCGCCCGCAGCACGCAGGCATCGGCCATGGACTTATTCGGCCGGCCCGACGACCTCAAGGTGCGGTCATCGATGACGCTGTTCAGCCGTGCGGCCCGGGACCCCGATCTGCGGGCGGTGTTCGACGCGGTGCTGGCCAAGTACTACGGCGGTGAACCCGACCCGCTGACCCTCGACAAGCTCAACGCGGAGCGATGATCAGCCAGCCGTGCGGCGCGACCACAGCCGAGTGCGCGGTCTCGGCGGGCGGCGCACCGGACCCGCCGAGCAGCTCGCCGCGGTCGAATCCGAGTTCCGCGAAGTCGACCGGCAGCGCGGTGTCGTCGAGATTGAGGGCGACGACCAGGGACTGCTCACCGTCGGCCGAGCGGTAGACGTACTGGCGGTTGGTCAGCTGCAGCGCGGTGGTGCGCGCGGTGTGCAGCCACGGGTGCCGTCGCCGCAGCCCGATCAGGAACTGGTGCAACCGGAACACGTCGGCGCCGTGCGGGTCGACCGGCACCGGCGGGGCCCCGAATTCCGGCCGCACCGCGTCGTCGCCGCCGAACCGCTCCTCTTTGACGCCGCGATAGGCGAATTCGTCGCCGGCGTACACGCTCGGCGTGCCGCCGGTCGTCATCAGCAGCACCAGCGCGTGCTCGAGGTGGCGGACGTCGTCGAGCCGGCTGGCGATGCGGGTGACGTCGTGGTTGCCGACGAATGTCATCGGCACGAAGGTGTCCAGGAAGTCGTTGTGCCGCAACAGGGCCCAGTCGATTTCGTGAAAGTTGCCGTCGTTGAGCCCGCTCCACACCGCCTTCCACAGTTCGTACTGGGTCGCCGAGTCGAACCCGGCGGCCCGGACCCGCGCCGAGTAGTCGCCGTGGATGATCTCGGCCAGGAAGTAGGCGTCGGGGAACCGTTCGCGTACCCGTGGCAGCACCTGCGCCCAGAAGCTGTCGGCGACGGCGTAGGCGGCGTCGAGTCGCCAGCCGTCGGCGCCGCGCTCCAACCAGTGCGTCATCACCTCGACGACGTAGTCGACGACGGCCGGGTTGTCGTGATCGAGCGCGATCAGCTCGCCGTGGCCTTCGAAGGTGTCGAAGCCGTCGTTTCGCCTGCGCAGGAAGGCTTTCTCGCCGAAGTCGGTGCCGACGTGGTTGAACACCCCGTCGAGCAGCACGCGCAGTCCGCGACGGTGCGCCTCGTCGACCAACGCGTCGAAGTCGTCGCCGTCGCCGAGGCGCGGATCGATCGCGTAGTGGTCGGTGGTGTCGTATCCGTGGGTGCGCGAGGCGAATATCGGCCCCAGCGCGATACCCGAGGCGCCCAGCGTGACGGCGTGGTCGAGCCAGTCGACGACGCGCCGCAGCCGGTGTTCCTGCGGGGCGGGCGGGGGATCGGCGGGGTGGGCGCCGACGAAGCCGAGCGGGTAGATGTGCCACCAGACGACGTGTTGGACCCAGCCGGGTTCGGTGCGGCTCACGGGCGGAACTTCGCGGCGTAGAGGTCTTTCATCGCGCCGGTGAGTTCGTCGGCGGGTCCGTCCACCTCTGCGGACGGGGCGACCACCGGGATCGGCAGCGGCGCGACCGGCGGCGGCGGTGCGCCCCATTCGGTCAGCCACCGGGTCAGCTGCGCCGACGACGCCGCGTAGACGATCCGGCCCAGACCCACCCAGGCGTGTCCGGCTGCGCACATCGGGCAGTGTTCGCCAGAGGTGTACACGGTGGCGCGGGCACGCTCTTCGGGGCTCAGATGAGCTACTGCCCACTCCGCGATCGCGAGCTCGGGGTGGCGGGTGTGGTCGCCGTCCTTGACGCGGTTTCGGTCCTCGAACAGTGTGCGTCCGTCGGCGGCGACGAGGACCGAGCCGAAGGGTTCGTCGCCGGCGTCGAGCGCTTCGCGCGCCAGCTCCACGCAGCGGCGGAGGTGATCGAGGTCGTCATCGTCCAGCGCCATCGTCCGAAGTCTACGGATCAGCCGCAGCAGTCGTCGCGCACCTCCAACCGGCACGCGCACGACGCCAGGATGGGGACATCGGCGCGCGCGGAGGCGAGCGTGAGCTGTTGACCGATGATCGCGGCCTCCGCGTCGCGGCCCAGCCGTTGCAGGCATTCGTGGTAGCCGTGCAGGCTCCACACGTTGTTCGGGTGCTGGCACGCCCGCGGCAGTGTCGGGTCCAGCCCGAGGTCGGCGGCGTACACGGCGGCGGCCTGTTCCACGCGGCCCTGTTCGAGCAGCAGCGCCCCGTAGGCGTGCCGGGTGGGTTGCATCCAGCCCCACGGTTCGTCGTAGGGCAGGTCGTCGTCGAGCTCGATGGCGCGCCGCAGGTGCGCGAATGCCTCATCGAACTGGCTTGCTCGGTATGCGATTTCACCGTCGAGCATCTCGGCGGCGATGGCCAGGATGTCGTTGACGGTGTTGTTGAACAGGTACCGGCTCTCGGGGATGCGCGCACGGGCCGCGATGAACTCCTCGCGTTCGGCGCGGGCCTGCTCCAGGTTGCCCTTGGCGGCGTGCGCGACGCCGCGGCCGTAGTGGATGGTGGCGACCGTGCTGCAGTACAGGTCACGGTCCTCGGGTAGGGGCTGGGCGATCAGGTCGTCCCAATGGCCGAAGCGGATCAGCACATGGGTGCGCAGCGACACGAAGGCCTCGAGCCAGTCGGCCATCGGCGGCGAGGAGATCGCCAGCAGTACCGGGCTGAGCTGGTCGGCCAGTTCGTCTGCGGCGGCGAACGCCGCGCGTGAATTGCCTTCGAACATGGCCGAATAGACGACGAAGTGCAGGTTGTGCGCCCGGTACAGGGAGTAGAAGTTCAGCGGCCCTTCGTGTTCGACGAAGCGCCGGTCGACGACGATCGCGGACTGGTTGGACACCACCGAGTCGCGGTAGTTGCCGCACAACACGTCGATGTGGCTGGGCATGTGCTGCAGATGCCCGGCGTCGGGGACCAGGTCGCGCAACAGATCCGCGACGGGCAGCGCGTCGTGCGGGGTCGCCGACATCTCCATCGTGTGGATGTACAGATGCAGGATGCCGGGGTGGCTGCGGCCGGTGTCGGTGGCCAGTGCGTCGTCGAGGATCCGCTTGGCGGCCACCACCCGTGAGCCGGGCGCGGGTTCACCGGTTCTGGTGTCCCACAACGCCCATGCGGTGACGTTGACCAGCGCGTCGGCGGCCAGCGCCTGCACGTCGATGTCGTCGGGATACGCCTGGGCGAGCGCGGACATCGCATCGGCGTAGGCGGCGCCGCCGGCGCTCAACGCGTCGGTGTCGTCGGGGTTCTCGGTGGGGAAGCGGGCCGACAGTGCGTCGATCAATCCGCGTTCGACCGCGGACGCGCGACCACTTGCGGCCAGCTGCAACTCCATTCGCGCCCGGGCCAGCGACGCCGTCGCGTCGACGGGATCGAACGCATCCCAGCCCTTGTTGTAGTTCGGCCCGATCGCATACGCCACACCCCACCGGGCGATCGCCAGATCGGGGTCGAGTTCGAGCGCCCGGTCGAAACACCGGATGGCCTCTTCGTGGTTGAACGCGTACGACCACACCAGCCCGCGGTCGAACCAGACCTGCGCCTGCGGTGACGCCGTCTCAGTCGGCCGGTGATACGAGCCGAGGTCGTAGTAGGTCTCGGTCGCGGGCGAAACGGTCATGCGGAGCACGATAAGTCACCCGAACAGTCGTCGCGCCCATTCCGAACGCGCGAGACGGGATCAATCTGTGCCACGCTCTGCCAGCGGAAACACCGCGGCGTGTCAGCTGAACCAGCGGGAGAGCCAGCGGGTCATCACCCGCTGGTCGCCCTTCGGCCCGGCGGCGGCCAGGTAGCCGTCCGGGCGGATCAGCCACCAGCCGTCGACACCGTCCGAAACCTGGCGCACCGCAATCAGATCGCCGTACCCCGCGGGCGCATCGTCGGTCGAGGTGACCAGGGTGAGCCGGGTCAGGTCGAGCAGATCGTAGAGCCGGTGACGATCGCCGGCCGCGGTGCCGACCTCGACGTCGGGCACACGGTCCCCGGCGCGCAATGCGCCGGCGCGTCCGCCGCCGGCCGCCAGCGGTGCGCCGCGGTAACTCGCCGCGATCTGCCCGAGCCGCGGTACCGCCTTGTCCTGCACCGCCGGGCGGGCCAGCAGTAGCGGGGCCAGCCGGGTCACCGTTGCGTGCAGCAGGGGAGAGGTCGAGTTGAAGATCGCGGTGGCGCGCTCGGTCATGGAAACCAGCTGCGCGATCACCGGCAACCGGTCGGACCCGTAGGTGTCGAGCAACGGTTCGCGGGCCCGTCCGTCGAGCACCATCGCCAGTTTCCAGGCCAGGTTGATCATGTCCTGAATGCCCGCGTTCATACCCTGGCCGCCGGCCGGGCTGTGCACGTGTGCCGCGTCGCCGCCGAAGAACACCCGCCCGTGACGTAGGGAAGTCATGTGCCGGCTGTGGATCCGGAACCGCGAACTCCAGTTCAGGTCGTGGAGTTCGGCGGGCACGGGCGAGACGCGGTCGTACAGGGCCTGGATCGCCGCCAGATCCGGCTCCGGCGACTCGCCGGTCAGCCCGTCGGGGTCGGTGGCCATGAACCGGAATCTGCCCTCGCCCATCGGGAACACCGCAAGGAACCCGTTGGGCGCCAGGAAGATCGACAACTGGTCCTCGGGGACCTCGCCGGCCAGGTGCAGATCGCCGAGCACGTAGTGGTGCGGCAGCGATCTGCCCTCGAACGGCAGCCCCAGCGTGGTGCGGATCGGGCTGTGGGCACCGTCGGCGGCGATCACGTAGCCCGCGGTGACGGTCTCCTGCGCGCCGTCGCCGGTGCACAGCCGGACCTGCACGTCAGCCGGGCGCTGTTCGAGACCGATCACCTCGACGCCGCGGTCCACCTTGACGCCCTGCCTGCCGAGTTGCTCGGTGAGCAGTCGTTCGGTCTCCGACTGTGCGAGCAACAGGATGAAGTTGTGATCGCTTGTCATCCGGGCGAAATCGAGGCCGGCGATCCTGCGGCCGCGGGCGTAGAGCGCGGTGGCGGTGGCGCGGTTGCCCAGGCGCAGCATGTCCTCGCCGACACCGCGCACCCGTAGCAGCTCCAGCGTGCGGGCCTGGACGCCCAGGGCGCGGGAGGTCTGCGACGGCTGTGCCGCGCGGTCGACGATGCGCACGGACACCCCGAGTCGAGACAACTCCATGGCCGCGGTGAGGCCGGTCGGCCCGGCGCCCACCACCAGAACCTCGGGTATTTCCGTCATGATGCCCCCTAAGTCAACAAGTGATGACTTGACGCTAGGGCGACGCTGCGGCCATGTCAACGCTTGATGACTTATCATCGTGCGATGGCCTCTGCACGTGCACGTGACGCCCGGGCGACCCGCGCCGACATCCTGGCCGCCGCGCGCCGGCGGTTCGGCGCCGACGGGTTCGAACGCACCACGCTGCGGGCGGTCGCCGCGGACGTCGGAATCGACCCGGCGCTGGTGATCCGCTACTTCGGCAGCAAGCAGGAGTTGTTCGCCGCGGCCGCGCAGTTCACGCTCGACCTTCCCGATCTGACCGAGGTGTCACCCGACGACGTCGCCGACGCGCTGCTGCCGCGGTTCTTCGCGGTCTGGGAGCACGACACGACGTTCGTCGCGCTGTTGCGGGCCGCGATGACCAGCAGCACCGCCGCCGAAACCATGCGTCAGGTCTTCGCCACGCAGGTCGCCCCCGCGCTGACCAAGGTGACACCCGATCACCCGGCGCAGCGGGCCGGCTTGATGGGGGCCTTCGTGATCGGTCTGGCCACCACCCGCTACGTACTGGCCAACCCGGCGGTCGCCGACCTCAGCCACGACGAGCTGATCGCGTGGGCGCGTCCGGTGATCCGCCAACTGCTGGTCGGGCCCGCGCCGAGCTGACCGGTTCGACAATTCCGGCTGCAACGTGTTCTAGTGCATTCGTGGTCGAGTTCACCGAGATCGGCGATGTCCCGTCGGCCGAGGTCGAGCGGTTGCGCGCGGTCTACGGCCCGCTGGCCGACTCGGTGCGGGAATTGATCGACGCGACGATCCGTACCGAGGTCGACGCGGACACCGTGGCCGACGCCAGAGCGCAGATCGACGCTGCCACCGCGCGTCTGCGGTCCCGCCAGGCCGACGGCCCGTTCGGCGTGCAACTCACCAGCGGCGGCGACCGGATGGCGTGGGGCAACCCGGTGATCGGGATCCGCAACCCGATCGCCCCGCCGGTGATCGTCAAGCGCGATCCGGACGGTCGCGTCTACACCGACTTCGAACTCGGCGCCGCCTTCGAGGGTCCGCCGGGACACGTGCACGGCGGCGTGGCGGCCCTGGTCCTCGACCACCTGCTCGGCGAGGTCGCGGCCAACGCCGAATCGCCGCGCTTCACCGGCACCATCAGCCTGCGGTATCTGCGGCCCACCCCGCTGGGCCGGTTGCACGCCGAGGCCACAATCACCCGGGTCGACGGCGTGAAGGCCTACGCCGCGGGCTATCTCGCCGACGACCATGGCCCGACGGTCGAGGCCGAGGGCGTGTTCATTCAGCCGAAATGGGCTCGCTGATCGAGGCGATGCCGGCGAGGCTGCGTGTGATCGAGGCGATCTCGGCGACCAGCACGCGCAGGGCACCGTCGTCTCCGGTGACACCCGCGGCGCGTTCGCGCACCTGCTGCGCGGCCGCGGTCAGCGCGGCCACATCGACCGTCCACGGCGCTGCCGGTGTGGCCGGCGCGCCGCGTAACGCATCGATGTAGTCGTCGACCGCGGCGATGAACTCCCGCGTCAGCGCGGCGGGCGGGTGCGGCGGCAGGCTGTCCTCCAGCGCCGCGCACGAGGCGGTGACCGCGTTGAGCGCGGTCCGGTAGGAACGCAACCAGCGGCGCAACGCCCGGGTGTTGACCCTGGCCGCCCCCGAGGCCGCCTCGAAGCCGGCCCGAGCCCGGTATGCCCGCTGCCACGCGCTGGTCACAGTATCCGACTGGCGGTCAAGCGCGTGCACATAGGCTTTGATCACGGTTGCGGCGTAATCGATCTCGGATTTGAGGAGTTCCCCGGCACGTTGATGCAACCGGGTCAGCGCATGATCGGGCAGCGCCACATGCGCGACGACCGCCAGGCCGCCGCCGATGATGATCGAAAACAACCGGTCCTCGAGCGTCGCACCGGAAGTCGCCGCGTCGATGTCGAGCAGGAACACCGTGGCCGCGGCCAACGCGACGCTGCCCGCGATGTAGCCGGTTCGGTGCACCGCGTAGGTCACCGCGACGCAGGCGGTCGCCAGCAGCGCCGCAACGGCACCGGACGGGTGCACCACGGCCGCGATCGCCGAGGCCGCCACCACCCCCGCGGCGATGCCCGCCAGCCGCCCGACGCAGCGGGTGTAGGTGTGCGCCGTCTCGGGCCGCAGGACCATCAGCACCGTCAGCGCGATCCAGTGCCCGTGCGCCACGGGAGCGAACCGGTCGGCGGCGACACCCAGCGCGACCGCACCCGACAGCCGGATCGCGTGCCGCAGCACCGGTGACGTCAACGTCATGTGCGACCTGACCACCTGCGCCGCATTGCGGACCGGGCTGATCAGGTCCGCGCGGTTCAGGTCGGGGAAGCGCAGTTTCGCCACTTCCCGTAGTTGACGCGAAAGCCGCTGCGCAAGCGCCTCTTCGGGACCGCTCAACCGCGTCACGGTGGCGTCGAGCCGGACCAGGCCGTGCTCGGTGTCCCGGCGCGCGGTGTGGTCCTGGCCGGCGATCGCGTCGAGAACCTCGGCGGCGGCCTCCGACATCCGCGTCACGTCGTCGTCCTTGACGCCCGGTGATTCGCGCAGCGCCCGCAGCGTGGCCAGGATGCGTTCGGGCGGACGGTGGCCGCCGTGATAGGCCTCGGGCCGGCGACTCGCCTGGGTGTCGATGAACGCGTCGCGCAGCGACGGATCGAGGATGTGCGCTGCCGCGGACCCGGCGTCGGCACCGATCTGACGGGCCTCGTCGGCCAGTGCGCGGTACGCGTCGGAGAGTGCCTCTCGCTGGGTACGCCACCGCTGCGGCGGCCAGATCGCGATCAGAGCCGCCTGGACTCCGCCCGCGGCGATCGTCAACAGCGTCGGCAGCAGCACCGACGCCACCGTCGGCGCCACCGGCGGTGCCACCACCAGCAGTGCGGTCGCGCCCGCACCGACCAGGCCCGCGTTGCCGCCGACCGCCCACTGCAGCCCGGCGACGAAGCACCAGAGCGCCACCGCCACGACGAAGACGATGTCGAACGACGCGGTCAGGGTGCCGAGCAACACCGCAGCACCCATCTGCACGGAAGCGATCCCGACCCGGGCGATGCGTCCGCCCGGGCTGTCCTGCAGTCCGATCGCACCGGCGACAGCGCCCGCGCCGGCCACCCACAGCGCGGCAGGCCCGGAGATCCACAGCAGGACCAGCACGGTGGTGGCCAGCACCGCGAACAGGCTCCGCGCCACCGCGCCACCGTCGGGCATGGTGGGCCGCAGCGCGTCGGCGATGCGGCTGCGGGTGCTCACGCCACCATTCTGACGCCTCCGCGCGCCGAATCGGTGTGCCCCACGCTGGGGGCCGCGCACGCGCCTGTTCGCAACGTCCCCGGATTTGCTGGGCACTGCTCCTACGGTGTCGTCAATTGCGCTGGGGCACAACGTGACCGCGGTGGGGCATCGGAACCGGTGGCGACCTGGCCCGAATCCTCTGCGGGCGCGAGGTATCGGCGTTAGAGTCGGCCGACGGGGTTGGGTCTCCGCATCGGTGGTGCCGACGGCGCAGATCGCCGTCGCGGCGGCGGCGGTGCAGCGGACGATCGACCGCGGCGACGAAGGGACTCCCGATGAGCACTGCCGCAGAGCGCGCCGCCCAACTGGACCTGGTGGCCAGGCTGAAGTCGTCCTATCCCGAGCTGCCGGACGCCCCGACACCCGACCTGCTCGACCACAACCGGATCACCGCGTACCTCAAACCCGTTCACGACGTCGGCGGGGAACCGGACGCGCCGATGAAGTACGAGAACAAGCAGTACGAGCTGTGGGAGCACATGACCTACGTCATCTGCGAGGTGCTCGCGTGGCGCGGCATCTGGCTCTCCGAGGAACGTCGCCGCATCGGCAACGTCGACGTGGGCCGCGCCGAGTACCTGGGGCTGCCGTACTACGGCCGGTGGCTGCTGGCCGTGGCGCGCGTGCTGGTCGAAAAGCACCACATCGGCCTGACCGAGCTGAGCGAGCGGATGGCCGAGGTGAAGGCCCGCTACGACGGCGGACTGGCCGGAAAGAAATTGGAGGCCAGACCCAGGAGTGAGGGCGACGGATCGGCGGTCAAGCGCAACGCGCACCACAAGCACGCGGTCGGCAAGGGTGATCCGCAGGTGTACGCCGGGCAGGCCGGCGAACCGCGGTTCAAGGTCGGCGACACGGTGACGGTTCGCGAGCTGCCGGTGATCTTCTACACCCGCACACCGGAATACGTGCGCGGCGCCAGGGGAGAGATCACGTCGGTCGCCTACGAGAGTCCCGCGCCGGAGGACGAGACCTGGGATCGTCCCGCGGCCGCCGAGTGGTTCTACGTCGTCCGGTTCAACATGGCCGAGTTGTGGGACGGCTATACCGGCACCGCGGCCGACGTCGTGCAGACCGAGATCCCCGAGCACTGGCTGGAGGCCGCCTGATGTCGCACGACCACGAGCACCCCCATGACCACGACCGCACCGTCGCGCCGATGGTCGACGAGATCACCGACTTCGAGGTGCTCGAGATCGCGCTGCGCGAACTGTGTATCGAGAAGGGCATCTTCACCGCCGAGGAGCACCGGCTGTTCACCGAGTTCGCCGAGCAGATCGGGCCGACGCCGGCGGCCCGGCTGGTGGCCCGGACGTGGCTGGATCCGGACTTCAAGGCGCTGGCGCTGTCCGAACCGATGACCGCCAGCAAGGAAGTCGGGGTCGACTGGCTCGAGCCGACCGGTTTCGGCACGCCGAGCGACTTCACCGCGTTCGAGATCCTCGAGGACACCCCGACGGTGCACAACGTGATCGTGTGCGCGCTGTGCTCGTGCTACCCACGACCCATCCTCGGCAACTCGCCGGAGTGGTACCGCACACCGAACTACCGCCGGCGGATGGTGCGCTGGCCGCGCCAGGTGCTCGCCGAGTTCGGCCTCTACCTGTCCGACGACATCACCGTCCGGGTGCAGGATTCCAACCAGAAGCACCGCTTCATGGTGATGCCGATGCGCCCCGAGGGCACCGACGGGTGGAGCGAGGACCAGTTGGTCGAGATCATCACCCGCGACTGCCTGATCGGCGTCGCGCTGCCCAAACCCGGTGTCACGACCAACGCCATCGTCGACACCCGCCCTGCCGTACACCCGGCCTCGGAAGCATGAGCGGCACAGAGGATCCCGGCGTCGAGCAGACCTCGGTCGAAACGCTGCGAGAGATCGTCGAACGCAACCAGGTGTGGTCGCGGATGGCCGCAAAGTACGGCGTGCAGAACCCGGTGCCGCCGTGGAAGACGAGCCTGGACGGCATGTGCGACGCGCTCGACCGCGCGACCTGCGCCGCCGGTGTCCCGGACTTCAAGGAGCGTCGCGACGAGGAAGACTCGCTGTCGGCCACCCGCTACGCCGAACTGCCCTATCCGGAGAGCCAATTGGTGTCTCTCGCGCACTCGTTGGTGGCCCGCGGGATCATCGACGAGCACGAATTGAGCACGCGGCTGGCCGCTGTCCGCGAGCGGCTGGAAGCTTGACCGGCGGCGCGGGCTAGGTTCGCGTCGTGGAGAAGGTCATCATCACGTTGCGCCGGGGCCGCGACGACGCCGTGGGCGACGACGCCTGGTGCGCACGCATCCGTGAGCACGTCGCACCCGATCTGCTCGCGCTCGGGCTGCCGGGGCTGTCGGTCAACGTCCGCGACAGTGCGGTGAACGGCTCGCTGATGACGCTGACGACACTCGACCCGCCGGTCGTCGGGTTCGTCAGCCTGTGGACCGAGCAGTGCTACGGCGAGCAGGTGAGCGCCGCGCTCGCCCGACTGCGCCGCGACGCCGACCGGGTGGCCGCCTACCTGGTCACCGAGTCGGTCCCGTTGGCCCTGCCCGCGACGGCACCCGGCGCGCGTAGCGAGGGGTTCGCCAACGTCGCGCTGCTGCGCAGGCCTGCCGATCTCGACGAGATGACGTGGCGGGCGCGCTGGCACGTCGACCACACCCCGGTGGCGTTGGCGACGCAGTCGACGTTCGGCTACACCCAGAACGCGGTGGTGCACGCGCTGACCGCCGACGCGCCGCGGATCGACGCGATAGTCGAGGAGCAGTTTCCGCTGGCCGCCCTGTCGGATCTGCACGCGTTCTTCGGCGCCGCCGACGACGACGACCTGCGCGACCGGATGGACCGTATGGTGGCCAGCACCGCCGCGTTCGGCGCCAACCGCGACGTCGACACCGTGCCGACGAGCCGGTACGTGTACCGCACCCCGTTCACCGACCCTGCTGCGCAAGGAGTTTGATGACGACACTCGATGACGCGGTCGCGCTGTCGGCGGGCGATAATGGGCTGGCCGTGATTTCGACGCTGCGGGCTGACGCGACGATCCAGGCGTCGCTGGTCAACGTCGGCAAGCTCGCGCATCCGGCCACCGGCGCCCCGGTGCTCGGCTTCGTCACCTACGGCAAGGTCAAGCTGGCCAATCTGCGGGCCCGACCGCAGCTGGCGGTCACGTTCCGGCAGGGGTGGCAGTGGGCGACGGTGGAGGGCCGCGCCGAACTCGCCGGCCCGGACGATCCGCAGCCGTGGCTGGGCGACGCCGACGCGCTGCGGCTGCTGCTGCGCGAGGTGTTCACCGCCGCCGGTGGCACGCACGACAACTGGGCCGAGTACGACCGGGTGATGGCCGAGCAGCGCCGCACCGTCGTCCTTGTCGAACCCACCCGCGTCTACAGCAACGGCTAACGCATAGGCTGCTGCGGTGGCCGATTCGACCCTGCAGATCGCCGACGCCGAGCGCGTCCGCACCGTGACCCTGCACCGCCCCGAGGTGCTCAACGCGTTCAACGAGGCGATGTACGAGGCCACCGCGAACGCGCTGCACGCGGCCGCCGCCGACCCCGAGGTCGCGGTCGTTGTGCTCACCGGCGCGGGCCGCGCGTTCAGCGCGGGCAACGATCTCAACGAGATGCAAAGGCGGATCACCGATCCCGCGTTCAACGAGCAGGGCAGCCACTTCACCACGATGATCGACGCGCTGACCGACTTCCCGAAACCGCTGATCTGCGCGGTCAACGGTGTCGGAGTCGGTATCGGCGCAACGATTCTCGGCTACGCCGATCTGGTGTTCATGTCGGCCACCGCGCGGCTCAAGACGCCGTTCACCAGCCTCGGCGTCGCCCCCGAGGCCGCCTCGTCGTACCTGCTGCCGCGGCTGATGGGCCGACAGAACGCCGCCTGGATGCTGATGTCCTCCGAATGGGTCGACGCCGCGGAGGCGCATCGGATGGGTCTGGTGTGGAGGGTCTGTGAGCCCGACGAGTTGCTGGCCGAGGCGCACCGGCACGCGCAGATCCTGGCTTCGCGCCCGATCGCGAGCCTGATCGCGGTCAAGCAGACGATCACCGCGCCCACCCGCGAGGGGATCGCCGCGGCCACCGCCCGCGAGATCGAGCACTTCGCGAAGTTGCTGGGCGCGGCGGCCAATGCCAGCGCGGTGGCCGAGTTCATCGGCGGGTCCTGACGGAAGCGGTCAGCGCGACGCCGCGGTGTGCGCGGAGTTGTCGGCCTCGAAGTGGGCCTCGATGATCGCGCGCAACGTGCGTCGGCACCGCCCGCAGTCGCCGCCGGCCCCGCAGGCCTCGGCGATCTGTTTGGACGTCCGCGCACCGTTGGCCACGCACTCGCTGACGACGTGGCTGGTGATTCCGTGGCACAGGCAGACGAACATCGGCTCTACCCCTGCTCGAGGCTCATGAGATGGGCGAAGCGGCCGACGAACTGCGTGGGGTAGGCGCCCAGGCCCGCGTTGGACATCCACTCGGCGGCCGCGTCGGGGTGGTCGATCCAGTTGCGGGCCGCGACCTCGTCCTCGATTTCCTGCAGAATCATCACTTCCTGCCCGTCGTCGAGGGCGCGGTAGACCCAGATCTTGCGCACGCCGCCCTGCTTGAACCGGTCCAGGCCGTCGTGCACCTTGGTCATCAGCGTGGCGACATCCTCCACCGACGACATGACGCCGACCACCACGCGGCCCACCCGGTCGGCGGGCGACGGCGCGTACAGGTCGATCTTCTCGACCACCTCGCCGCCGAAGATCGGCGGGATGTCGTCGGCACCGGCAATGTCGAACCATTCGAAGATCGCCGGTGACCGCAGCACGTCACGAATGGACTGGAGGTGGCGAATACCGATGGTCACCAGAACGCGATTGGACTCCCAGATCGACTCGTAGAGCACGACGTGGTGGGCGCCGATCGACTCCAATTCGTCGCGGTGTTTCTTGAGCCATTTCCACATCCGGTCGACATCGTCGACGCGGAAATCACACGCCAGGATCAATGAGTGCAAATCGTACTCACTCATTGCTGATCCCTGTCTGTCGCGTGCCCTGGCGGAAGGTTAGCGCAGTCTATCCTTACTTAGCCTAGGCAGTCCAGAGTACGGTCCTGATCAGGCCTCAGCAGTCCTCCCGCGACCCGAAATCAGCCCGAAAACGCCCGTTAGACAGGCTCGCCGCGGGTCCAATCGTGTGCCCGCTGCACTAGATTGAGACGTGCACGACCTACAGCAATCTCTGACCAGCCCTCAGAAGCTCAGGAGCGACCATGCAAGGCGATCCGGACGTCCTCAAATTGCTCAACGAGCAATTGACGAGTGAATTGACAGCCATTAATCAGTATTTCCTGCATTCCAAGATGCAGGCCAATTGGGGCTTCACCGAACTCGCCGAATATACGCGCAAAGAGTCGTTCGAAGAAATGAATCATGCGGAGGACATCACCAACCGCATTCTGCTGCTCGACGGCTTGCCCAACTATCAACGGCTGTTCTCGCTGCGGATCGGACAAACGCTGCGCGAGCAATTCGAGGCCGACCTGGCAATCGAGCACGAGGTGGTCCAGCGTCTGCGGCCGGGCATCATGATGTGCCGCGAGAAGGGTGACGCCACCTCGGCCACGCTGCTGGAGAAGATCCTGGCGAACGAGGAAGACCACATCGACTACCTCGAGACGCAGCTGGCGCTGATGGACAAGCTCGGCGACGAGCTCTACGCGGCGCAGTGCGTGTCGCGCCCCCCGACGTCGCTGTAACCCTTCACTTCGGTACCGCGCACTTCTGTACCGCGAGGGTGCGTGTTTGCGCGCGACGCGCCGGGCTTTTTCGGCGTTTTGTGCACCCTCGCGCAGCCTATCCCCTCCGGACGCGTAACTTTTCTAGCCTGTCTAACGATACGGCTGGCGGAGAGAATCGCGTCGGAAGGACACCATGACGAGCCAGGCCACGCCGGCCGCCGCCGTCGACCCGGAGCCGGGCGGCGCGACGGTCAGCCCGCAGCGCCGCAACCTGATCTTTGTTGCGGTGCTGCTCGGCATGCTGCTGGCCGCGCTCGACCAGACGATCGTCGCGACCGCGCTGCCGACGGTGGTGGCCGATCTCGGTGGCGCCGGCCACCAGTCCTGGGTGGTCACCAGCTATCTGTTGGCGTCGACGATCGCGACGGCGGTGGTGGGCAAGCTCGGCGACATGTTCGGCCGCAAGGCGGTCTTCCAGGTGTCGGTGCTGTTCTTCCTGGGCGGATCGGTGCTGTGCGGTATCGCCGGCTCGATGACCGTGCTCGTCGCGTCGCGCGCACTGCAGGGTATCGGCGGCGGTGCGGTGATGGTCACCGCGATGGCGGTGATCGGCGAGGTGATCCCGCTGCGCGACCGCGGGCGCTACCAGGGCGCGCTGGGGGCGGTGTTCGGGGTCACCACGGTCATCGGCCCGCTGCTCGGCGGGTTTTTCACCGACCATCTCAGCTGGCGGTGGGCGTTCTGGATCAACGTGCCGGTGGGGCTGGTGGTGCTCGCGGTCGCAGCCGTGGCCATCCCGGCCATGGGCAAGACCTCGAAGCCGGTCATCGACTACGCCGGGATCCTGTTCGTCGGGCTCGGGGCGTCCGGGCTGACCCTGGCGACGAGCTGGGGCGGCAGCACCTACGCGTGGTCATCGCCGATCATCATCGGGCTGTTCGTCGGTTCGACGGTGGCGCTGGCGATCTTCGTCTGGGTGGAAACCCGCGCCCGCGAACCGATTCTGCCGATCCGGCTGTTCGCCAGCCCGGTGTTCACGGTGTGCTGCATCCTCGGGTTCATCGTCGGCTTCGCAATGCTCGGGGCGCTGACGTTCCTGCCGACATTCATGCAGTTCGTCAACGGGGTCTCGGCGACGACGTCAGGGCTGCGCACACTGCCGATGGTGGCGGGCATGCTGCTGACCTCGATCGGCAGCGGGCAGATCGTCGGGCGCACCGGTCGGTACAAGGTGTTCCCGGTGGCGGGCACCGCGATCATGACGGTGGCGTTCCTGCTGTTGGCCGGCATGACCGCCGCGACGCCGATCTGGTTGCAGTCGGTGTACCTGTTCGTCCTCGGCGCCGGGATCGGGTTGTGCATGCAGGTGCTGATCCTGGTGGTGCAGAACACGTCGAAGTTCGCCGACCTCGGCGTCGCGACCTCCGGGGTAACCTTCTTCCGGACCATCGGAAGTTCTTTCGGCGCAGCTATTTTCGGCAGCCTGTTCGCGAACTTTCTGGCCGCCCGGATTCCCGCGGCCCTGGCCGCCAGTGGGGCGTCGCCGCGCGCCGCCGAGTCGCCGCAGGCGTTGCACGCGCTGTCGCCCGAGATCGCCGCTCCGATCGTCGACGCCTACGCCGATTCGCTCGGGCGCGTCTTCCTGTTCGCCGCGCCGGTCGCGCTGGTCGGTTTCGTCGTGTCGTTGTTTCTCAAGGAGGTTCGACTGCGCGAACTCGAGACGGTGTCGGCCAGCGACCTCGGCGAAGGTTTCGGCATGCCGAGCACGGAGTCTCCCGAGAAGATCCTCGAAGTGGCCGTCGGGCGACTGTTCCGCGACTCGCCGGAT
The DNA here is from genome assembly GCF_001722335.1 of Mycolicibacterium flavescens. Classification (GTDB taxonomy): domain Bacteria; phylum Actinomycetota; class Actinomycetes; order Mycobacteriales; family Mycobacteriaceae; genus Mycobacterium; species Mycobacterium flavescens. Next base: position 273,900 of record NZ_MIHA01000006.1, on the reverse strand, counting down.
CTGCGGCTACGCAGCCTGGCCGCCCAACCCGGCTGTGAACTCGACGTCAGCCAGATGTGGGGGCTGCTGCAGATCTACCGGCAGAACCAGGTGTTCGGGTCGGCGACGCTGACCGACATCGCCGAAAGGCTGCGTGCGCCCTATGAAGTCATCGAGCCGACGTTCGACGAACTTGTGGGGGACAACCTCGCGCTGCGCACCGACGGGCGGCTCTGGCTGACACAGGAGGGTGTGCGTCAGGTCGACGCGATTTCTAGCGCGATCGTCGGGCGGATCATCGAGAAGCTGTCCGCCTCGCCGTCGTTCGAGGGCCGCCCGGACCAGCTCCAGGTCGAGGCCGCGCTGGAACGGATCGCGCACCGCATGCTCGTGCAGCGGGACTGGACCGACGACCGTCCGGTGGCCGCCGGCCGCTGACCAGAAAACTAGAACGCGTTCCACTTTTGCGCCTGCGCGCGTAGCATGCCGCTATGAGCCGAATCGGAGATTTCGCCGACGACGACGCCGCGGCCTGGGTGGTCAAATCACCCGACATCGGGGTGGCGATGGCGGGTTTCACCAACGCCGTCTACTCCAAGAACCGGCTGCCGATGCGGGTGCGCGAACTCGCCCGGATGGTCATCGCGCTCGACAACGAATGCGTGGTGTGCCAGAACACCCGCGACTCCGAAGGCCTGGCCGCCGGTGTCGACGAGGACCTCTACGACCACGCCGCCGAGTGGCGCACGTGGCCGGGGTACAGCGCACAGGAACGCATCGCCGCCGAGTTCGCCGAGCGCTTCGCCAGCGACCACACCGGGCTGCGCGACGACGAAGACTTCTGGCAGCGCTGCCGCGCGGAGTTCTCCGACGAATTGCTCACCGATCTCGCGCTGTCGTGCGCGATGTGGCTGGGGATGGGTCGGATGCTTCGCACGCTCGACATCGGGCAGAGCTGCAAGATCACGCTGTGACCCGGTGACCGACCCTCGGCGATCGCCCAACTCGAGGCCGACGGCGTCGCGGAGCCGCATCGAACTGCTGGAGCGCGAAGTTTCGTGCGCGACGGGATGCAGGTGAGGCTGCCTCCGACCCTTTCACCGCCGAGGTGGGATCTGGTTCGCATCAATACATCCCGATGACGCACGGCGTAGCTGGACAAGTTCGGCAGCTCGCGGCGCCGTGCATTCTGCGATGCGCGTCGTCTAGGGCCCGTATGGCTCCAATGCGGGTCGACGCAGGCCCCAGGTCTGGATGACGCTTCTGCGTCTCCAGGTGCAGCGTGAGCGGCGGTCAGGCCGCGTGGCCGCCGGGTGGTGAGGGTCCGCCGGGTTGGTCGGCGGGGTCCGGCGGTGGGGCAGTCGGTTCGGCGTCGCGATGGTGCCCGTCGACGGGGTCGACCGGTTCTGCGGTCCCCGCCGGTTCGTTGGCGGGGTCGGCCGGCGGTGGGCTCGGGTCGGGCTCGCGGTCGTTTTGGGGATCGCCCGGTTCGGCGGCCCCGCCCGGTTGGTGGGTGGACTCGGCCGGTTCCGCGGCCACTCCGGGTTCCTCGGCAAGGTCGGTCGGCGCCGGGCGCAATTCGGCATCCCGATGATCCGCGTCAGCGGCCTCGGCCGGTTCGGCCGCAGTGGGCTCGAACGGCATACCGTCGTCGACGGACTCGACCGGATCCGCATCGTCGCCAGGTTCGCCGGCAAGGTCGGTCGGCGACGGACGCAGTTCGGCATCCCGGTCATCCCCGTCGGCGGGCTCGGCCGGGTCCGCGTCGGCGGCGTCTGTCGGGGGTGTGGTGGTGTCGGTTTGGAGGTGGCGGTTTCGTTTGGCCGCTTCGGCGGCCGGGTCGAAGGGTTCCTCGTCGTCGTCGGGGCGTAGGAGCAGTTCGGGGCGGTGGTGGTAGTTCAGGCGGGCCTGGCCGGTGTCCAGTGGTGGCGGGGGCAGCCATTCCACATCGTGGCGCTGGCTCATCCTCGTGGTCCAGCCGCCGTCATTGTTGACGCTGCGGTTATCGGGCCCACACGCCAGGCCGAGCTCATCGACATTGGTCTGACCCCCGTCGGTCCAGTCGTCGATGACGTGATGAGCTTGGCACCCATAAGCCCCGACGGTGCAGCCAGGTTTGGTGCAACCGCCATCGCGGGCGATCAGCATGATCCGCTGCGCGCGGCTGGCGACGCGCTTGGCGCGGTACAGGTTCAACGCTGAGCCGGTGGCCCGGTCGAACACCGCCAGATAGTGACGCGCGTGAGCCGCCATGCGCACCACATCATCGATCGGCACCACGGTGCCCCCACCGGTGGTGCCCACCCCGGCACGCGACTCCAGATCCTGCAGCGTGGTGCGGATGATCACCGAGACCGGCAACCCGTTGAGCTGGCCCAGATCCCCACTCATCAACGCGATCCGCCCCACGACCAGCAGCGCATCATGCTGGCGCTGGGACAGGCTGCGCTGATCGTTGTCGATCTGCGCCTGCGAGGGCGTGCCCGACACACACGGCTCCTCATCGGCGGGATTGCACATGCCCGGGGCGGCGAACTTGGCGAACAACACCTCCCAAACCGCCCACGCCTCCGGGGTCATGGTGGCCCGTAGTTCGACCATCCCGTCCTCGCCCTGTTTGGACTTGGTCACGCCGCGTTTGCGGGCCCGTTCGGCCTCATCCGGGGCCGGGCCGTCCTGATCCATCAGAAACAACCGCAGCCTCGCATCTTCCTGCAGTTCGCTGGGCCCGGCGGTGGCAGCGGTGCGCACCAGATCCAGCTCGAAACGCTCACGGGTCGCGGTGTCAACGAAGCCGGGCACCTTGTTCATCGCCTTGCGGATGATGTCCACATGCTCGGCGGTGATCAACCCATGCGCCTGAGCCGCCGCGACGGCCGGCAACCGCGGCGGCAACACCTCTCCGGTGAAGGCTTGGCGCGGGGCCAGCAGCTCAGCTTCGGTCAGGCGCCGGTTGGCCTCACTGGTCGAGATCCGCCACCGCACACTTAAGGCTTCTCGCCACGATTTGGCGCCCAGCGCCGCCGGAGTGGTCTCGGTCTGCAACCGCGCCAACGCGCGGTGCCCGATCGCGGGCAGGCGGCACTTCACCGTTTCCAGTTCGTCGAGGACGGCGATCAGTTCTGGGGCGGTCGACAGGTCGAAATCGCAGGCCGCCAACCCATCCACGGCCGCGCGGAACGCCGCCAGCGCGTCCTGCGACTCCGTCCCCGACATACTTCGAACATACATTCGACCACCGACGCGCAGGGGCCAAAACCTCACAGCTGGGGATCAATTCCCACTTGGGGATAAACCCGGTTGTCGAACGGGCCAGCTCTGCTACCCGGCGGTAAGGCGGCGTTGACGCTTCTGTTCAGGTGGATAGGCGGCTACATGCAGGCCACAGCGAGCTTTCGTCAGACCAGCCCGGTCGCGTCGAACACCCAGCTCATGTCGGCGTTCGCGAAGTCCTCCATCCAGGTGGGCGGGGCGTTGTTGGCCAGCGCGCCCATGTCCCAGTAGTCCTTCCACAGCGTGATCTTGCCGTCCTCCACCCGGTGCACGCTGACGAAGTTCAGCACCGCGGATTCACCGCTGGGCCAGTGCCATTCCTCGCGGTGCTCGTACATCACATCGGCGCCGTTGTCGACCATCAGGCCGGTGAAGTTCTCGTAGGACGCCAGCGGTTCGAGGCCGATCTTGAGACGCTTGACGATGTCCTCGGGTCCGCGCGCGGCCGCGGCCGGCCCGACGGGCACGTCGAGGTAGATGCAGTCGTCGGCCAGGTAGGTCTTGACCGCCTCCCAGTCGCGCTCCGACAGCGCGGCCCACATGCCGAGCACCGTATCCTCAACCGACACTGGCCAGTTCACCTTTCCGATGGGGGAGCGCGGGCGCCTTGTGCGCGGCGCGCAGGAAGCGTCCGGTCCGCTCTCGGCCGACGACGCCGGTCGGTTGCCCGTCGACGACGACGGTCCGGCCGGCGACCAGCACCGCGGTGACCGTGTCGTCGTTGCGGTTGACCATCCGGGACAGGCCACCGTACTGCTCGACGGGCGCCTCGGCGTAGCGGTCCAGCGACTCGTCGAGGCGCGCGGGGTCGATGATCACGACGTCGGCGCGATCCCCGATGCGCAGGTGCCCGGCGTCCAGCCGGTACCAGTCGGCGAGTTCCCCGGTGAGGCGGTGCACGGCGTGCTCGACCGACATGAACGGCGTCCCGGCCTGCTCGGCGTCGCGCACGTGGCGCAGCAACCGCAGGCCCATGTTGTAGAACGCCATGTTGCGAAGGTGCGCACCGGCATCCGAGAAACCCATCTGCACACCCGCGTCGGCGGCCAGCTTCTTGAGCACCCGCCGTCGGTGGTTGGAGATCGTGGTGCGCCACCGCAGCTCCCTGCCGTGCTCCAGCACCAGGTCGAGGAACGCGTCCACGGGGTGAAGCCCGCCGCGCTCCACGCCGACCGCGCCGAACGACTTGCCGATCACCGACTCGTCGGGGCAGGCCACGATCTCGGCGTCGAAAAAGTCGCGCTGCCACACCCGAATCCCGAGCTTGCTCTCGTACTCCTTGCGGAACCGGCGGCGGTAGTCCTCGTCGCGCATCAACTCGTTGCGCTCGACCTCGTCGCGCAGATGCAGCGCCGCGGCACCGGCACCGAACTCCTCGAACACCACGAGATCGATTCCGTCGGCGTACACCTCGAACGGCACCGGTAGGTGCTGCCAGCGAAAGTTGCCACCCAGCCGGTTGACCAGCCGCGCGGCCGGCCCCAGCGCATGGATGCTGTAGGGGTTGGACTTGACGTCGGCAGCGGAGAGCAGGCTGGTCTTGAGCGGATTGCGGATGATGCCCAGCGATTGCACCAGCTGCGAGCCGAGGTTCAGCGGGTTCTGAATGTCGGGCCCGGACTGCAGGATTCGGCCCGCGCGGCGCAGCAGCGACTTGAGCCGGCGCAGCTCGCGCGGCTTGGCGTAGGTCGACGGCAGGGTGCGGGACCGGCAGACCTCACCGTCGAGCTTGTCGAAAAGCAGTTGCTGCGAAGACATCCCGACGAACCCCGCCCGCAGCGCCTCGGTCAGCCAGCGCTCCATCTGCGCCTGTTCGCGGTCGGTCGGTCGCACGTCCTTGCGCGTCGCCCGGTCGAGCCCCATGACCGCCGCACGCATGTCCGAGTGGCCGATGAACGACGCGATGTTCGGGCCCAGCGGCCGGTCCTCGAGCGCCGCGATGTACTCCTCGCAGGTGGTCCAGGTCTTGTGCTCGGTGACGGCGTCGATGACGTGTTCGCGCGGGATCGCCTCCACCCGGCCGAAGATGTCGCCGGCGTCGGCGGCGTCGACGTGGATCGTCGACAGTGAGCACGAGCCCAGCATCACCGTGGTCACCCCGTGGCGTAGGGATTCGGTCAGCGCCGGGCCGTTGAGCACTTCGATGTCGTAGTGGGTGTGGATGTCGAGCATCCCGGGCAGCACCCACTTGCCGGTCGCGTCGATGACGTGCGGGCAACCGGTCGCGTCGAGGTCGTCGGCGCTGATGGTGACCACCTGACCGTCGCGGATTCCCAGCGTGCGCACCGCCGACGGAGCGCCGGTCCCGTCGAACCAACGGCCGTTGCGGATGATCGTGTCGTAGGTCACCCCGTCATAGAACCGTCCGCGCAATGCGGTGTCAACGAAATCGGTGAACAGATTTTGAGAGTTGTCTACTTCGCGCGTTGACCTGCGGTCATCCCGACGCCCAGCCGTCCGGTTGACGCCCGTCAACGTCGGTGAAGCCGTATTCTCGCGCCAGCTCGGCCGAGCTCACCGAGCGCTGGTTCCACCGGCCGCGGCTGTGGTCGGCGGCGAGAGCGGCGACACCGCGTCCGACGTAACGGGGCGTCTCCGAGTCAGCGAACCCGGGTGGCGCGGTCGGACCGTCCGGCCGGTTCGCGATCAGCGCCGCACGCCAGGTGTTCTCGGTGACGCGGTAGTGGTCCAGCATCATCTCCGAGCGCAGCCAACCGGGCGTCACGGCGACGGCGGCGGCGCCGAAGGGGGCCAGCTCGTGACCGTGACTGAAGGCCAACCGGTTGACCGCGGTCTTCACCAGGTCGTAGAACACCGACAACCGGTAGTGCTCGGCGTTGTACTCCGCGGTGCCGTCGGTCACCTCGACCAGAAGCCCACCCGGTTTCCCGACCATCAGCGGCAGCAGGAAATGTGACGTGATCAGGTGAGTGTCCAGGCCCAGTCGCAGAATCCGCAGTCCGGCTGTCAGATCGTGCTCCCATATCGGCCGGTTCCACGTCGGCGGCGGCCCTTTGAGCAACTCGGCGCCCCACACATCGTTGACCAGCACGTCGATGGCGCCGAAGTCCTCGCCGATACGCGCAGCGAGTGTGCGGACCTGCTCGACGTCGAGGTGATCGACCTGCACCGGCACACCGGCGCCGCCCAGCGCCGTCACGAGTTCGGCTGTCTTCTCGATGGTTTCGGGACGGTCGTAGTCGGAGTGTTCGTTGCCGCGTGCGCTACTGCGCCCGGTGCAGATCACCGTCGCGCCGGCTTCGCCGAGCGCCGCGGCGATGCCGCGTCCAGCCCCTCGGGTCGCCCCCGCGACGACGGCGATCCGACCGCGTAGCGCATCGGGTCCCGTCGCCGCAGCCATAGGGGCATACTCGCGGAGGTGACCCCGCTCCAGCGCTATATCGCCGAAGAAATCGCCACCGATCACGTCGACGGTCTGCTGTCCCGCCGCGAGGCGCTGCGTCGGCTCGCCCTGCTCGGCGTCGGGACCGCCGCCGCGACCGCCCTGTTCAGCGCGTGCAGTCAGAACAAGGAGCCGACGGCCGAGTCGCCGGCGACCTCGAGCGGGGCCGTGACGGCCGGCGCGCCGCCGCCCGGGTCCGACACGGCACTGCCCACGGCGCCGGTGACATGGGCTGGTCCGCGCGGCGAGCTGCAGGGCGCGTGGGCCGAAGCGCCGGACGCCCGCGGCGCCGTCCTGGTCATCCACGAGAACAAGGGGCTCAACGACTACATCCGCTCGGTGGCCGGCCGGTTCGCCGGCATCGGGTACTCGGCGCTGGCAATCGACCTGCTCTCGGCCCAGGGTGGCACCGCACGGTTCGGCGACCCGGCCGAGGCGACGGCCGCGCTCGGCGCGATCCCGCCCGAGGAGGCGCTGGCCGACCTGAGGTCCGGAATCGACGAACTGCAGCGGCGGGTGCCCGACCGCAGGGTCGCCGCGGTCGGGTTCTGCATGGGCGGCGGGTTCGTGTGGCGGCTGCTGGCCGCGGGCGAGCCACGGCTGGCCGCGGCGGTGCCGTTCTATGGGCCGACGCCGGAGGATCCCGATTTCTCTGGGTCGAAAGATGTTGCGGTGCTGGGTATCTACGCCGCACAGGACCAGCGGGTGAACGCGACCGAACCCGTCGCGCGTGCGGCGCTGGAGAAGGCGGGCATGACGTTCGAACTCGTCACCGAACCCGACGCCAACCACGCGTTCTTCAACGACACCGGTGAACGCTACAACGCCGCGGCGGCGGCCGACGCGTGGCGGCGCGTCCAGGACTGGCTCGCGCGCCACGTCGCCTGAGCGCCCGTTCACCGGCTGTTCGTCGCCCGGCCAACGCACGGTCGGCGAACGCACATCCGCCGCGGACACATTCACCGCATGCGGGTGGTGCAGGTGGCGAATTTCTACGGGCCTCGTTCCGGCGGTCTGCGCACGGCGGTCGACCGACTGGGCGCCGAGTACCACGCCCGTGGCCACGAGGTTTACCTCGTGGTGCCCGGCCGGCGGCCCGAATGGCGGGAGCTACCGTCGGGTGTCACTCGGATCTCACTGCCCGCCAACCTGATCCCGCTCACCGGCGGCTACCGCGCGGTGCTGCCGGGGCCGGTCACCGCACTGTTGGGACAACTCGCGCCGGATGCCATCGAGGTGTCCGACCGGCTGACGTTGCGTTCGTTGGGCCGGTGGGGCCGGCGGCACGGGGTCGCGACGGTGATGATCTCGCACGAACGCCTGGATCGGCTTGTCGGCCAGGCACTTCCACCACGCGCAGCGCGGGCGCTAGCCGACGCCGCGAACTCGCGCACCGCCGCCGACTACGACGCGGTGGTGTGTACGACCGCGTTCGCGCGCGAGGAGTTCGACCGGATCGACGCCACCAACGTGCACACCGTGCCGCTGGGGGTGGACCTCGAACAGTTCCATCCCAGCCGGCGCTCGGCATCGGTCCGTCGCCGGTGGGCCGGTCCGGACCAGACACTGCTGGTGCACTGCGGGCGTCTCTCGGTGGAGAAGCACGCGCACCGCAGCATCGACAGCGTCGCGGCGCTGCGGGACGCGGGGGTCGACGCCCGACTCGTCGTCGTGGGGGAGGGTCCGATGCGCGGGCGCCTGCAGCGTCGGGCGGTCGGACTGCCGGTGGACTTCACCGGTTACATCGGTTGCCGGGACACCGTGGCGGCGATGCTCGCGAGCGCCGACGTCGCGCTGGCGCCCGGGCCGCACGAGACGTTCGGGCTGGCGGCGCTCGAAGCGCTGGCGTGCGGAACTCCGGCGGTGGTGTCCCGCACGTCGGCGCTGGCCGAGATCCTCACCGCCGACAGCGGCGCGACCACCGACAACGACGCCGCGGCGATGGCGCGCGCGGTCGCCGAGATCATCCGTCGACCCGAGACGCTGCGCCGCCGCGACGCCCGCTGCCGCGCCGAGCAGTTCACCTGGCCGGGCGCGGCGGCCGGGATGCTGCACGCGTTGAGCGGCGCACCGCTTTGACGCACGGTCGGCGGGGGTCGAGCGTGCGCAGATGCTGTCGATTTCGCGGCGTGTCGGGAGGCAAACGCGCACGGTCGCCGAAATTCGGGGGTGCGGTCCTCTACCATTCGGGGATGCTCAGGTTGTCCATGGTCGCCGCCCTCGCCGTCGCCGGAATGGCGGTGCTGCCGGCCACGGCGACGGCTCAACCCGACACCTCACCGTGCGACTACGAGTTGTCGGCACCGCAGATCGTGCGCGTCGGCAACATCGACATGGTCACCGCGACGATGACACCGGCCGCCTGCGACCGCGCCACGCCGTACATGTCCGTCGCGTGCGTACAACTGCAGGGCAATCCGGGACCGGGACGCTGCAAGCAGAACAACGGACCGCTGACCGCTCAGGTGTTCTACTCACCGCACCAACCGGGCGCCACCTACGTCGCCACCGGCCGCGGGTGCGCCGTCAAGGGCAACCCGCCCGAGCCGTTCTGCGAGCCGACGGGTCCGATCACCGCCACCTTGTGATCGACGCGGGTATCCGCCGGGTCGCGCACGTGGACGTCGGCACCGGGATCGAACCGGTAGCCGAATCCGCGGATCGTGGTGAGCACCCCGGCGAACCGGCCCAGCTTCGCCCGTAGCCGCCGCACATGGGTGTCGACGGTGCGCGACGTGTCAGGCGGCGGGCGGTCGCGCCACACTTCGGCCACCAGGTCCGCGCGGGACACCGGTTGGTAGGGGACGACCGCCAGCCGGCGGAGCAATTCGAACTCGCGGTAGGTCAACCGCAGTCGTCGGCCGTCGACGCGTACCTCACGGTCGCACGCGTCGATGACCAGCCCGCCCACCGGCCGCGACTGCCGTCGCTGGCCCGGTTGGGTGGTGACCGCCTGGTGCACGCGCAGGCCCGGGATCGACGACGCGATCCGACGGCCGTACTCGTCGACGAGTTCTGCTGTGCGGTAGACCAACAACGGCGAATCCGCGGGAACCTCGATGACCAGCACCACCTCGACCGGGCCGATGGGGCCGGGCCGCCCCGACGCGGACTGGTACACGACGCCACTGTCTCGTCAACGACGTCGCCGCGCACAGGGTTTGATTCGCCGTGAACCCAATATCGGTCAGAACGCCGGCAGCACCTGCCCGGCATACGTGGTGAGGATGAAGTCCCGCGTCTGCTCGCGGTTGAGCGCGTCGGCCAGCGCACGAACCGGGTAACTGTCGCAGTTGTCCGGCCGCGCCACCAGGTACTCGGCGTATGCGGAGTTCCCCTGATCGCAGTGCAGGGCACTGCCGATGTCGACACCCCACTCCATCGCCTGGTTGCCGAACAGGAACACAACATCGAAATCGGCGCGCACCTCGGCCAGCGTCCAACTGCTGAGCTGCTTGAACAACAGCGCCCGAGGGTTCTCGCGGACGTTGTATACGGTCGCGAACCCGACGGGGTCGCGGGTGATCAGACCCAACTCGGTGAGCATCCTCAACGAGCGGTCGACGTTCACCGGATCCGACGGCAACGCAATTTCGGCGTAGCGCGGAATCGCCTCGACGGCCGTCACCGTCATGGAGTACAGACCGAACGGCTCGGTGTGCACCGGCACCACCGGCACCAACGCGTTGCCGGTGAGCCGGTTGAAATTGTCCAGAAACGGCCGGTACTGGAAGAAGTTGGCCTGCAGCCGACCGGCGACCAGCAGCTCGTTCGGCTCATCGAAGCTCTCGAAAATCTCGATCTGCAGGTCGATACCACAGTCCGCCAAAGGATCCCGGACAAAATCAAGGATCTCGGCATGCGGCACCGGGGTGGCACCGACCCGAAGGGGACGCTTGCCTTTGGTCGCCACGGCGCGCACCGAGTTACCCATCGCGGGAAGACTACCCACACCGAGACCACGCGCAACCCGCCCGCACGCGGTGAATGTGTCCGAATGTGACGGCCTACAACTCACGCTGACTCCAGATATGGCTCGTGCGGCACCCCCGTCTCTATCGTGCGTCTACCTCTTACCGAAGGACGGTTCCCGTTGTCCGAAACACTCGCAACGCCAGACGCATTGGCCGATCCGCCCGCAGCCGCACGCAAGCTGCGCGGAAACCTCGGCGTACCCGCGATCGTGTTCATGGTGGTCGCTGCCGCCGCACCGCTGGGCGTTGTCGGCGGTGTCGTCCCCCTGGGCCTGGCGGCCGGTAACGGGGCCGGGTTTCCCGCCACCTTCGTCGCGGCCACCGTCGTGCTGTTGTTCTTCGCGGTCGGTTTCACCGCGCTCACACCGTACGTCGAGGAGGCCGGGGCGTTCTTCTCCTACGTCCGAACGGCATTGGGGGCCCCGGTCGGCATCGGCGTCGCGTTCGTCGCGCTGCTGAGCTACGTCGCGATGGAGGCCGGTGTCTACGGGCTGCTCGGGCCCGCCGGCGCGAGCGTGGTGGAGCTGTTCGGGGGTCCGACGCTGCCGTGGTGGTTGATCGCCGCCGCCGCGTTCGTGGTGACGACATACCTGGGATACCGCAACATCGAGTTGTCCAGCCGTGTGCTCGGCGTGCTGCTGACTGCCGAGATCGCGATCGTGGTCGTGCTCGACCTGGGGATCGTGCTGCGCGGAGGTGACCACGGGCTGTCCACCGGAATCGTCAACCCGGACACGATCGTTTCCGGCTCCCTGGGTATCGGGCTGTTGTTCGCGATGATCAGCTACGTCGGTTTCGAGGCGACGGCGATCTTCCGCGACGAGGCCCGCACGCCCGAACGCACCATCCCGCGCGCCACCTACGCGGCGCTGCTGCTGATCGGCGTGTTCTACGCGGTCACCAGCTGGGCGCTGGTCTCCGGCTGGGGTGACGAGCAGGCCGTCACCCGGGCGACCGAAGCCGGCGGCACGTTCCTGGCCGACACCACCCAGCGCTATCTGGGCATCGTCGGCACCGACATCATCACGGTCCTGTACTTCACCAGCTTGTTCGCCTGCATCCTGGCCTTCCACAACGTCGCCGCGCGCTACGTGTTCGCGCTGGCGCAGCGCGATGTGCTGCCCGCGTCGCTGAGCTATCCGCACCCGCGGCACGGCTCACCGCATCGGGCGTCGCTGTGGATCTCCGGTGTGGTCGCGGTCAGCATCGCGCTCGCGGCGCTGGTCGGGCTGGACCCGGCCGCCCAGTTCTACACCTGGTTCGCCGGGACCACGACGGTCGGGTTCGTGGTGTTGTTGATCGCGACGTCAGTCGCCGTGCTGGTGTTCTTCGCCTCCGACCGGCGCGGCCATTCGCTGTGGCGGGTGCGGATCGCCCCGGCGCTGGGGTTGCTCGGGCTGGCCGCCTCGCTGGTGCTCATTCTCACCAACCTCAGCGACCTGGTGGGCGGTTCGAGTGTGCTGGCGTGGATCATCCTGGCGCTGTTGGTCGGCGCGTTCACCGGCGGTGCCGTCGTCGGCGCGCGGCTCGGCGGCCGGGCCGGCGAGGGGGCACCCGCGTGACCCGCACGATCGTGCCAGCCCAGACACCGGACCCGGGGCTGCTGGAGCGTCTGACGAACCTTGAAGAGGTGGAGGTCGCCTGGAGCGATGCGTTCGGACACGCTCAGGGCAAACGCATCCCGGCCACCCAGTTCCTCGACCGCGCCCGGGGCTCCGGCTTCGCGTTCTGTGAGGCCTCGCTCGGCTGGAACACCGACGGCACCGTCGTCGACGGACTCCGGCTGACCAACTGGGACGGCGGGTACCCCGACGTCTACGCGGTCCCGGATCTGAGCACGTTCCGCACGGTGCCGTGGCGTCCGCGGGCCGGGCATGTGATCGCCGACATCGTCACCCACGATCGCCGCCCCTCGCTGCTGGATCCCCGAGCGGTGCTCAAACGAGTGTTGGCTCGGCTCGCGTCGCACGGCTACACCGCCAAAGTCGGAGTGGAACTGGAGTTCTACCTTCTCGATCCCGACGGTTCACCGTTTCAGAACGACATCCACGCCTACTCACTCCAGAACGCGAACGCACTCGACCCGCTGATCACTGACCTCTACGAAACCCTCAGCGCCTTCACGCATCTGGAGGGAGTTCAAACCGAGTACGGTCCCGGCCAGGTGGAGACCAACCTCGTCTACACCGACGCGCTGGAGGCCGCCGACGACGCAGCGCGGCTCAAGTACGCCACCAGGGAAGTGGCCCGCAATCACGGCAAGCTGGCGACCTTCATGGCCAAGCCGTTCACCGAGTACTCGGGAAGCTCAGCGCATCTCCACATTTCGCTGTGGCAGGACGGTGCGCCGGCGTTCGCCGCCGACCGCGGGGCAGAGAACGAATTGGCCCTGCACGCCATCGCCGGTCTGCTCGAACACCTGCCGTCGATCACCTTGTTCGGTGCGCACTCGGTCAACGCCTACCGGCGGTTCGTCCCCGACTCGTTCGCGCCCGCCACCGTCACCTGGAGCCGCGACAACCGCAGCGCGGCAGTGCGTTCGCTGATCGAGGCCGATCCGACCGCGACGCGGATCGAACTGCGCAGTGGCGCGTCGGATTCGAACCCGTACTGGTTGGTCGCCTCGGCGCTGGCCGCCGTGATCGCGGGAATCGAGGGCCGCAGCCGTCCGCCCGAACGGGGCGACGGCAATCTCTACGGCAGCGGCACGGCGCTTCCGGAGTCGCTCGGCGTCGCGATCGAACTGGCCACCCGGGACGACACGATCGCCGAAATCCTCGGCGAAGACTCGGTGCACGACTTCGCCGCGATCGCCCGCAGCGAGTGGCAGCAATACGTCGGCCACGTCAGCGACTGGGAACGGCAACGTTATCTGGTGCGGTCATGACGACCCTGTCGGCGCCCGACGTCGTGGTGGCCCCGCGGGCACCGTTTCCGGACAGTCCGGCGGGAGGCTCGGCCGCCGACCGGTTGGCCCGGCTCCCACAGATCGTCACCGAACTCCGGCAGGTCGACGCCACCGCCGAACGCGACCGGGTCCTGCAGGTCGACGCGGTGGCCCGGCTACGCGGCGCGGGCCTGCTGGGGCTGCGGGTTCCGGCCCGCTACGGCGGCCCCGGGGCCACCGCCCGCCAGGTGCTTTCCGCCGTCATCGAGATCGCACGCGGCAGTTCCAATGTGGCCCAAGCACTTCGGCCGCACTTCGGTTTCGCCGAGCGACTGCTGAGCAACCGCGCCACCGAGACCGAACGCAGGCGCTGGTTCCCGCCGATCCGCGACGGGCTGGTGTTCGGCAACGCGATCACCGACGGCCACGGAAAGACGCCGTCGAGCGCGCAGACCCGGGTACTCGCCGACAGCGACGGCACGCTGCGCCTCAACGGTTACAAGTTCTACTCCACCGGAACGCAGTTCGCCGACCTCATCGCGGTGTCAGCGATCGACGCGGACGGCAGGGACCTGCAGGCGGTCATTCCGGCCGACCGCGCGGGCGTCGAACTCTACGACGACTGGGACGGATTCGGTCAGCGCGCCACGGCCAGCGGCGGCACCCGCTTCACCGACGTGGTGGTGCACCCGGACGAAGTGACCACGGTGTCCGACGGAAAGCACTTGGGTCACGGCACCGCGTTCCTGCAGTTGTATCTGGCCGCCGTGACAGCGGGGATCGCTCGTGCCGTCGCCGACGACGCGGTCGCCTATGTACGAACCAGGGCGCGACCGGCCGCGCATTCGCTCGCCGACTCCGCATCGGCCGACCCGTTCGTCCTGCAGGCGGTCGGCGACATCACCGCCGAGGCAGCCGCCGCCGAGGCCATCGTGCTCAGCGCCGCCGACGACATCGACGCGCTGCTCGACACGGGCAGTCACGAGAGTCCGGAGGCATTGGCCGCTGCAGCTGTCGCGGTCGCGCGGGCGCAGTTGGTCAGCGAACGGCTGGCGCTCACGGCGGCCGAGCGGTTGTTCGACACCGGGGGAGCATCGGCTACCGCACGCGCCCTCAACCTCGACCGGCACTGGCGCAACGTGCGCACGATCGCCAGCCACAGCCCGCTCGCGTACAAGGCGTACGTGGCGGGGAACTACGCCGTCAACGGCGTCTGGCCGCCGGCCAACGGCTACTTCTGAGCGACGTCCTCGTTTAACCCGCCGTCCGCGGGGGCATCCCGACGAATTAGCGGGTTCGTCAATGAGCCGGCTTCGACCGATCGAAGGAGCCGACATGGATAACAACGTCGTCGTATGGATCGTGGTCGCGATCGCCGCCCTGCTGGCCGTCGCTCTGATCGTCTTCCTGGCCCGGCGCGCGCGCAACGAGCGTCGTCGACTGGAAGCCGAGCGGCTCCGCGCCGAAGTCGACCAGAAGGCCCAGCACGTCGAGAAGCGCGAGACCGTCGCCCAGGAGACCGAGGCGCGCGCCCGCGCCGCACAGGCCGAAGCCGAGGCCAAGGCCGCCGAAGCGGCCCGGTTACAGGACCGCGCCCGCACCCACCGCGACGCGGTGAACTCCAAGCGCGACGAACTCGACGAGCAGCGGGCCCGCGCCGACGCGCTCGACCCCCGCGTCAACGACCACGGCCGTAAGACGGACGCCGTTCGCGACTCGGCCGCCGACCCCCGTGACGGCACCAGGGCAAAAGATGCCACCAAGACCACGGACGCCCCGGTGGAGCATCGGCGGCCGTGAGCGCTCCGGCCCCGACCTCGGCAGTGCTGTTCGACATCGACGGCACGCTGGTCGATTCCAACTATCTGCACGTGCACGCCTGGTACCAGGCCTTCGAGGAGGCCGGCTGCGGCGTCGAGGCGTGGCGGATCCACCGGCTGATCGGCATGGACGGCACCACCCTGGTCAAGACGTTGACACCGGACTCCGACGACGCGACCCGTGAACAGGCCAAGGATCTGCACTCGCGGTACTACAAGGAGTTGGCGCCGCACCTGAAGTGCCTGCCCGGAGCGCGCGGCCTGCTGGAGGCGGTGCACAAACTCGGCGTGCAGGTGGTGCTGGCCACTTCGGCTCCCGAAGACGAACTGGCCCTGCTGCGCGACGTGCTCGACAGCGACCACCTGGTCTCGGCGATCACGTCGTCTGAGGACGTCGACACCGCCAAACCGAAACCCGACATCGTCAACGTCGCTCTGGAACGGGCGAACGTGGTCGCCGCGCACGCCGTGTTCGTCGGTGACTCGGTCTGGGACATGGAGGCCTGCGCGCGCGCAGGCGTCGACAGCCTCGGTGTGCTCAGCGGGGGAGTGTCCCGCGACGAGCTGGAAACCGCCGGCGCCCAACGGGTTTTCGAGAACCCGCTGGAACTGTGCCAGCACCTCGACGACACCCCGATCGCGGCGC
Source organism: Mycolicibacterium flavescens (assembly GCF_001722335.1). Taxonomy (GTDB): domain Bacteria; phylum Actinomycetota; class Actinomycetes; order Mycobacteriales; family Mycobacteriaceae; genus Mycobacterium; species Mycobacterium flavescens. The sequence goes on along the minus strand of NZ_MIHA01000006.1, from coordinate 257,918 downwards.
TGGCCAACATCGTCGGCGCCCGCTGACCGCGACCGGGGCGGACCCGGGTCAGGGCAGCGCGTAGCGCAGGATCGCGGCCACGCCGTCGGCGGGATCGATGCGCTCGTCGGTGCGGATGAGCGCGGCCCCGGTCGCGATCGCGGCCATCGGCAGGGCCTCGTCGACGCGCAACGTCCGGGTCGGCGCGGTCCCGAGTTCGGAGAGCACGTTCTCGTTCGGCGCGATGGTCGACAGATCGTCGCCGGCCACCACCGTGGCATCCCCCACGTCGCCGATGATCAGCGTCTCGACCGCACCGGCGCGCAGCGCCGCCGTGACGCCGTCGATGCCCTCGGTGGCCAACCCCTCGCCGCGGCCGAGTTCGGCCGTGAAGCGTTGCGCCGCCTCGTCGATGGCGGCCACCCGGCGCCGCTGGAATTCCTGGTCGATGGCGTGCTTGAGGTCGGCGTCGTCGAAGCCGCTGCGCCGCGCGCCGACGGCGACGTCGACCACCAGATCGGCGACCCGATCGGGGAGCTGCGCGGTGAGGTCGCTTCGCGACTGCACCTCGCCGACGACGAACACCACCTCCGGGGAGGCGTCGTCGACCAGCGTGGTCAGTTGGTTCGCCACGGCCCGGATGTTCTGTTCGCGCGCGCCCTCCGCGGTGCGCTGCGGATCCCCGTAGCCCGGCGTGTCCGCACCCGCGGCCTTGTGGACCGGGTAGGCGTCGCCGTCGACGGTGTCCCTGACCGCGGTGCCCTCGCGGTACAGCGTGAGATCGCCGCCCTCGTGGTCGACGATCACCACCGCGTAGGCCGGCCGGTCGAGACCGTGCTCGACCAGCGGCACCAGATAGGGCAGTTCCGAGACCCGCACGGTGGGGCCGGCCGGCCGGATCAGGTGCTCGTTGACCAGGACACCCTCCGGGCCGGCGACAACGGCCCGGCCGCTGCGGCCCACCGGTGGCCTGCTGTCGACGACGGCCTGTTCGACGCTCTCGGTCACCGCCGGATCGGCGCCCTGCTGCTCGAGCTGTTCGCGCAGCGCCCGCCACTTCAGCTCCAACTGGGCGGACGCGTCCTCGGTGTTGTGGGAGTCGTCGAAGTACACCGAGGCGAACGGGCCGGTCGAGGTCAGCAGTGTGCGAAAGTGTTCCGATTGCATGGCCGTTGGGTTACCCGCCGACGGGCCACCGACACATGCCTACCGCGGCGGTGTCCAGGACACCGGCAGCCGCTTGATCCCGTGGATGAACAACGACAGCAGCCGCGCCGGCTCCTCGGTGGCGGCGATGTCGGGGATCTGCCGGTGCAACTCCTCGAAGACGACGCTGATCTCGCGGCGGGCCAGGTTGGCGCCCAGGCAGAAGTGCGCGCCGCCCCCGCCGTACCCGGCGTGCGGGTTCGGGCTGCGGCCGACGTCGAAGGTCCACGGGTCGGCGAATTTGTCCTCGTCGCGGTTCGCCGACGAGTACCACAGCGTGGCCTTGTCGCCGGCCTTCATCTTCACCCCGCTCAGCTCGCAGTCCTGGGTGAGTCTGCGGCGCATGTAGATCACCGGCGAGGCCCACCGCACGATCTCCTCGACGGCGGTCGGGGCCAGCGCCTCGTAGTCGGCCCACCACCGCGCCCGCTCGTCGGGGTAGCGGGTCAGGGCCAGCACGCCATGGCTGATCGCGTTGCGGGTGGTCTCGTTGCCCGCGACGACGAGCAGGATGAAGAACGACGCGATCTCCGCCGACGTCAACCGCTCACCGTCGACCTCGGCCTGCACCAGCGCCGTCGTGAGGTCCTCCTGCGGGCGCGCCCGGCGGTCCTCGGCGAGCGCGGTGGCGTACGCGCCGATGTCCATCGCGACCTTGACCAGTTCCTCGTAGTCCTGCGCGATGTCCTTGTCGCCGAAACCGAGGATCACGTTGGTCCAGTGGAAGATCTGCGCGTGGTCGCCTTCGGGGATGCCCATCATGTCGCAGATCACCTGCAGAGGCAGCGGGCCGGCCAGTTCGTTGACCAATTCGCCGGTGCCGTCGGGATGTTCGGCGATCATCGTCTGCACGAGGCGACGGGCCCGGTGGCGGACCGACTCCTCGGTGCGCGCGACGACCCGCGGGGTGAAGGCCCGGCTGACGATGTTGCGCAGGCGCAGGTGCCGCGGGTCGTCCATCACGATCATCGAACCGAAGTACTCCGCCAGGTCGGGGTTGGAGTCGTTGATCGTGATGCTCGGGCTCGAGCTGAAGATGTGCGGATGCCGGCTGGCATACCAGACGTCCTCGAACCGGGTGATCGCCCAGTGCCCGGGCCCCACGTCGACGCCCGGGTACTCGGGTGGCTCGTGAAACGACACCGGGGCTTCACGGCGCAGGGTGGCGAAGGCACCGTCGCGGTAGTCGTCGGGACGCAACCAGAACTTCCAGGAACTGAGGTCGACGTCGGCGAGGGGCACGTCCGGGGGCGGCGCGCCGTTGACCCGGACCAGATGTTGCGAAGACGTGTGCGCGGCCGTGCTCATCCTGCCGAGGGTAGGCCGACGCCGGTCCGCACAGGCACCGATTGGTCACGACGCCTGCCGATGCGCCGTAAACCCCCCGCCGCGCAGTGCAATACGCCGGTCAGCCGGCCTCGGGCGACTCCACGACGGCTTTGATGCGTTCCAGCGTCTTGCGCATGTCGCGGAGGTTGCGCCGTCGACGGAGCTGACCGCCGAGCACCGCGAACACCTTCATCAGCAGTGAGTCGTTGAGCCGGAAGGACTCGGTGACCTCGGTGCCGCCGTCGGCGGTCGGGGTCAGCCGGTAATGCCAGTTGTTGACCGGTTTGTCGCCGAGCAGGACCGCGAAGCCGAACTCGCGGCCGGGTTCACACGCGGTCACCTCGCACGTCGTCCAGTACACCGGGCCGATCTCGTTGCGTTTGACGTGACCGCGGAACCGGGCGCCCAGCGCCGGTCCGGTCGCCCCGCCCAGCCATTCGGCCTCCATCACCTCAGGGGAGTACTTGCCGGTGTTGCGCACGTCGGCGATCAGATCCCAGATCCGCTGCGCCGGCGCAGCCATCGTCACGGACACCGCTCCGTCCACCATCTCTCCGTTCTCTTCGAGGTTTCGGTCCACTGTTGCACCCGGGCGGGCGCAGTAGCATCAACCGAAGTGAAAATCCGTTTCGGGATCGGGCTCGCCGGCGACACCGCACCCACACAGCTCGCCGGGATCGTCGACCATCTGGAGGCCCGGTCGGTGGACTCGCTGTGGTTCTCCGAACTCGTCTACTCCGAGGCCGTCGAACCGTTCATCGGGATGACGTTTGCGCTGGCCCGCACCGCCACGCTGAAGGTCGGCACCTCGGTCGCGGTGCTGCCGGGCCGCCATCCGGTGCTGGTGGCCAAACAACTCGCGTCGCTGGCCGCGCTGGCGCCCGGCCGGGTGCTGCCGGTGTTCGGTCTGCGTCCGGCGCTGGCCGGTGAGCGCGAGGTCTTCGTGGTGCCCGACGGTGCCCGCGCCGCCGTCTTCGACGAGGCCCTGCAACTGCTGCGGGCGGTTCTGGAGCGCGACGTCGTCTCGTTTCGCGGGAACCACTACACCGTGCACGACGCGGCGGTGTCCCCACGTCCGCGCAAGCCGCTCGACATCTGGTTGGGCGGGTCGGCGCCGGCGGCGTTGCGGCGCATCGGGCGCCTGGCCGACGGCTGGCTGGGCAGCTTCGTCACCCCCGACGAGGCCCGCCGAGCTCGTGAGGCGATCCAACGGGCCGCCGACGAGGCGGGCCGGGAGGTGGAGCCCGACCACTTCGGGATCAACCTGGCCGTCGCCGACGGGGAGCCGTCGCCGCAGCTGCTGGCTGCGGTGCGGCAGCGCAGGCCCGATGTCGACCCGACCGAGCTGATCGCGGCCGGCTGGCCTCAACTGCACCGACAGCTCGACGCGTACATCGACGCCGGGTTGACGAAGTTCGTGCTGCGCTCGGCGGGCCCGGCACCCATGGACCGGTTCGTCGAGCGCTTCGTCGCCGAGGTGTCGCCCCGCCAAACCTGACGTCAGCGCTGCCCGGTCTCGGCCTCCTCGTCGTCCCCCTCGGCCTGGTCGTACTGCTTGATCGCCGTGTTCTGCGTCATCTCCGGATCGGCGTCGGGGTCGATCCCGTCGTCGGGTGATGTGCTCATGGCGCCTACCCGGCGCGTCCGCGGCGAAACCGGTCCGCCTTCAGCGCCCGTCAAAGCGCTGAACAGGTCAATGGGGTCGACTATCAGCTGCTGTGCGTAAACTGCCCATCGACGGGGGAGGCTTCCAACCGTGCGGAGCTTCGAACCAACACACTTGACGCCAGAGGCTGCCACCGTGCCAGAACAGACCACCAATTCGACGCCCGACCTCGAGCCGCACTTCGAGGACGTGCAGTCGCACTACGACCTGTCCGACGAGTTCTATCGGCTCTTCCTCGATCCCACGCAGACTTACAGCTGCGCCTACTTCGAGCGGGACGAGATGACGCTCGAGGAAGCCCAGATCGCCAAGATCGACCTGTCGCTGGGCAAGCTCGGTCTCGAGCCCGGCATGACGCTGCTCGATATCGGCTGCGGCTGGGGCGCCACGGTCAAGCGGGCCGTGGAGAAGTACGACGTCAACGTGATCGGCCTGACGCTGAGCAAGAATCAGCAGAACCACGTGCAGAAGGTGCTCGACGGCATCGACAGCCCCCGCAGTAAGCGGGTTCTGCTGCAGGGTTGGGAGCAGTTCCACGAACCGGTCGATCGCATCGTGTCGATCGGCGCGTTCGAGCACTTCGGTCGGGACCGCTACACCGAGTTCTTCAAGATGGCACACGATGCGCTGCCCGACGACGGCGTGATGATGCTGCATACCATCGTCAAGCCCGACGATGAGGAGTTCGCGGCCCGCGGCCTGCCGCTGACCATGACCAAGATCCGGTTCTTCAAATTCATCTTGGACGAGATCTTTCCCGGCGGGGATCTCCCTCAGCCCGTCGTCGTGAAGAAGCACGCGACCCAGGCGGGCTTCAAGGTGGGCCTGGTCCAGCCGCTGCGGTTGCACTACGCCCGCACACTGGATTACTGGAGCACGGCGCTCGAGGCCCACAAGGACGAGGCGATCGCGATCCAGTCCGAAGAGGTGTACGACCGGTACATGAAGTACCTGACCGGCTGCGCCGACCTGTTCCGCGAGGGCTACACCGACATCTGCCAGTTCACCCTGACGAAGAGTTAACGCCGGCGCAGGGCCCGCCACAGTCGCAGCGGCAGCAAGCCGAGCAGCGGCGCGCGCTTGCCGAGATCGTCGGCGTCGCGTTTGTTGAACGCTTTGGCGAATCTGCGCGCGTCGTCGGCGCTGGCGTACTCCTTGGCGCCCTGCGCCTCGCCGCACCGCTCGCATCTCCACCGCATGATGCGGCCGTCAGCGCGAAATGTCGGGTTGTGCCCGAATATGCTGCAGCTCAAGGTCATTGCTGCGATGTTCCCGGCGGTGTACCGACCTTGCCCCGGGGATGACGGGCGATTCGGTTCTCCGCCAACGCCACCCGCATCGCCTTGCGGAACTCGCCCGGCCCCCAGTACCGCGCGCCGACCGCCCTGTGCAGTTCGCGCACGGACATCGGTTCGTGTTCGCTCACCGCGCGCGCGATGGTTTCGATCTCGTGGTCGAGCGCCGATTCGGGCGCGCCGGGCGGCGGCGGCTCGCGCCATGCCCCGTACCAACCCGCCGCCGGGCCGGGGCGGTAGCGCCGCGCCCGGCTGGCTGCCCGCTCACGTTCGGTCCGCTCGGCGATGCGCGCCTGGCGGGCCGCGCGTTGCTCGTCACGCTCCGAAGGCGTTTCGGACTTCTGCTCGTCGTCGTCCGCGGTCGTCAGCGGCATCGCCAGGTCTTCGAGTTTCTGGCCTTCGGCCTTCACACCGAACATCAGCTCGACGACGCCGCCGACGGCCATCACCACCGCCCCGATCAGGAAGCTGACCGCGACGAGCCCGCGATCGCCGGATTCGATGAGTTGGCCGAACAGCAGCGGTCCGGTGATACCGCCGATGGCGGTGCCGACCGCGTAGAAGAACGCGATCGCCAGAGCCCGCGTCTCCATGGGGAAGATCTCGCTGACAGTGAGATAGGCGGCGCTGGCTCCGGATGAGGCGAGGAAGAAGCACACACCGAGCACGGTCATGAAGACCCACACGCCGCCCGTCTGGCTCACGAACAGCACAGTCAGCGCCACCGCCACGGCCGCCGAACCCAGATAAGCGAACGAGATCATCGGTTTTCGGCCGATTGTGTCGAAGAACCGGCCGAGCAGGATCGGGCCCGCGAAGTTGCTCAGCGCCCACAGCGCGTAGAAGATCGGGACCGTGCCCGAGGCAACATCGAAGAAGCCGCTCAGCAGCGTGCCCAGGTTGAACGTGAAGGCGTTGTAGAGGAACGCCTGCCCGATGAACAGCGCGAGGCCGAGCACGGCCCGGCGGGGATACTTCGTGAACGCCACGTGGGCGATCTCGCGGAACGGGATCGCCTTGCGCTGACGCACGGTCAGCGCGCCCTCGGGTTCCTCGAGCTTCTGCCCGGTCTCGCGTTCGACCTCGCGCTCGATCTCGGCGACGATGCGCTCGGCTTCGTCCTCGCGACCGTGGATGAACAACCACCGCGGACTTTCCGGGACGTTGCGCCGCACGACGAGAATCACGAGGCCGAACACGGCGCCGATACCGAACGCGATGCGCCAGCCGATGTCGGCGGGGAAGATCGCGGTGTTCAACAGCACCAGTGCGCCGACGGCACCGCCGGCCGCGCCCAGCCAGTACGACCCGTTGATGATGAGGTCGACGCGGCCGCGCACCCGCGCCGGGATCAGCTCGTCGATGGCGGAGTTGATTGCGGCGTATTCGCCGCCGATACCCGCGCCGGTGAAGAACCGTGCTATGTAGAAGTACCACGGCGCGAACGCGAAAGCCGTTGCGACGGTGGCGGCGAGGTAGACCGCGAGGGTGAGCAGGAACAGCTTCTTGCGGCCGAGCCGGTCGGTGAGTTGTCCGAAGAACAGTGCGCCCAGGCAGGCGCCGGCGATGTAGACCGCGGCGGCGATGCCGATTTCGCCTGCGGTCAGCTCGATCCCGCTGCCGCTCTCGGTCAACCGGGAGGCGACGTTGCCGACCATGGTGACCTCGAGGCCGTCGAGGATCCACACGCCGCCGAGCCCGAGGACCACGCGCCAGTGGAATCGCGACCACGGCAACCGATCCAATCGACTCGGGACCTGCGTGGTGATCGTGCCGGTTTGCACCCCTGAACTCATCGGCAGCCTCCTCGACCGTTAGCGCAATGACCGTGGCCCAATCGGCTAGGGAGTACCCACCCGGCGGCGGTTCACGCAGCCGAGATCGGCTCAGCGGCGCGCAGCGTCGACACCGGCGATCGTGTCGACCACCGACGCGGGGGAGACGGGGTCGCTCGTCGTCGATTGACCCGTTGGCACGAGGGCGGGTCGAAGTACAGTGTCGGCGTGATCGAGGGCATGCGGACCCGGGCTCTGGTCGACGGGATCGCCGGACGTGGCCGCTGACCGGCTGCGTTCGCGGCCCGCGCGCGCACTGCTGTGGGCCGCGCTGACGATGTGCCTGCTGCTGGGGGCGGCGCTGGTCGCACTGACCGGCGGGGGCCCGCGCCCCGGCGAGACGATGCGGGAGGACGAGGCAGTGGCCCAGGTGATGTCGGCGGCCCGCCGGATCGTGGCCGCCGGGGAGCTGCGCGACGTCGGCGGAGGGTATGCGTTCATGCCGTGCGATTCGTCCGACGGCCCGCCGTACCAGGTCACGATGCACCTGACTTTCGCTGTGCCCGAAGATGATCGACGGCTCGACACGGTGGTGGACCGGTTGGTCGCCGACGGCTGGGTGCCGGGCGCGGACGACTCGAAGCTCAGCGACGACGGGGTCATCGCACTGCTCGACCGCCCGGACGCCACAACCGGATTCGCGACCGCGAAACTGTACGGGGAGTGCCGTGTCGGCGGAGATCACCGGCGCGACGACCCGGCATGGACCGAGGTGGACTTCTAGCCCAGGCTGCGCTGCAGCAGCACGGTGTCGAGCCACCGGTCGTGTTTGAACCCGACCGCGCGTAGCCGGCCCGCTTCCGAGAACCCGCGCTTGCGGTGCAGCGCAGCCGAGTCCGCTCCGTCGTCGACGATCACCGCGATCACCTGACGGATTCCGGCCTGCGCGCAACAGATCAGCAGTTCGTCGAGCAGCCTGCCCCCGATGCCGCGACCACGCGCATGCGGGGCCACATACACCGAGTCCTCGACGGTGTGCCGGTAGGCCGGCCGGGTCTTCCACGGAGCGCAGTACCCGTAACCGGCAACCTCGCCGTCCACCGTGGCGGTGAGGAACGGCAAACCGGCGGCGCGCACCGCCTGCAGCCGATGCTCCCATTCGCCGCGATCGGGTGCGACGAGTTCGAATGTGGCGACGGAGTTTTCGACGTAGTGCCGGTAGATCAGGCCGATCGCGTCGAGGTCGACCGGCTGCGTCGGGCGCAGTTCGACGACAGTTTTCACCGGCCGCTCAGCAGGACACCGGATGCGTTTCGCAGTACGGCGTCGTACCGGGGAAGCGGTAGCGGTGTCCGGCGACGTAGCGGTAGACCGCGTCCTGTATCGCACGGACCCCCGGCAGCCGGTACAGGCGCAGCGGCCACCGGGTCCCGAGCGCCGTCGCGACCGCGGCGTTCATCGCTTCGGCGCTCTCGTAGACACTGCCGTCGGTGTCCAGCCAGCGCGCCGCGTCGAGGAGCCGCGACGCCGGAACGCCGAGCCGCTCGGCGACACCGTGGCTCTGCAACGGCGCGGTCTTCAGTTGCCCGGTGCGGTCGAGGTTGGCGATGAAGTACACCGCGCGGGTGCACATCCCGCAGTTGCCGTCGAAGTAGAGGGTTCCGGCCATGGGTTCAGTCTGCACCCGTCGCCGGCCGGGCGGGCGGGCCCGGCTCCGCACCGGCGGCGTCGCGGCGGCGCGCCGCCATACCGCTCAGCGCCTCGAACACCACCCGGTGCGCGGCGTTCACGGTCAACTCGGCATGGTCGTAGGCCGGTGCGACCTCCACGACGTCGACCCCGACGACATCGTGGTCACGACACAGTTGGCGCACCATGCGCAGCAGGTCCGCGGTGGTGATACCGCCCGGTTCGGGTGTTCCGGTGCCCGGCGCGTGCGCCGGGTCGAGCACGTCGATGTCGACGGACACATACAGCTTGTCGGCCTTGGCGAGCGCCTCGGCGACCGCGTCCCGCATCACGTCCTTGAAGCCGCGCTCCCAGATCTCCTGCATCGTGTGCCAGGTCATGCGTTGTTCGAGCATCCACTCGAAGGTGTCCTGCGGCGGCCAGTACCCGCGCAGCCCGACCTGGACGAAATTGGCCCCCGGCACCGCACCGGATTCGATCAGCCGCCGCATCGGGGTGCCGTGACTGGCCAGGTTGCCCTCGATCTCGTCGGCGGTGTCGGCGTGCGCGTCGAAGTGCACGATGCCGACGTTGCCGTAGCCGTGCACGTCGGCGACGGCGGTCGCGGCCGGCCAGGTGATGGAATGGTCGCCGCCCAGCACCACCGGCACGATGCCGCGCGAGGCCACGGTATGGACGCGCTCGCGGATGTTGGCGTGTGAGATCTCGGTCTGGCCGTGCGGACAGTAGGCGTCGCCGAAGTCGACCACCTCGAGCCAGTCGAAGATCTCCAGACCGAGATCCATGTGATAGGTGCCCGGCTCGTAGGCCGTCGCCCTGATCGCGCGCGGACCGAAACGCGCGCCGGGACGGTTGGTCGTGGCGATGTCGAACGGGGCGCCGACGATCGCGACGTCGGGCCGCCACGACTCGAGCTGCTCGGGCTCGGTGAGGAACGGACGGTGCCCGAACGAGGCCACGCCCGCATACGCCAGTTCCAGTTGTTCGGCCATTCCCGGTGGCAGTTCGCGGCGATGGCCGTGGTCATGACCCATGCGATGACCGTAATCCCTTGCCGAGCACATTTCAGGCCATGCGCGACACCGAGTTTCGCGGATCACCCGACGAGCCGGGCCTGTCGTCGGCGAGGCCGACCGCACTCCCGGTTGGGCTCTGCGTCGCGCGCTGGGCCAGACTGAACCGATGGAGCTGGTGACGATCGGGGACATCGAACAGGCCGCCGCCCGGATCCGCGCGTTCGTGCTGCGTACGCCGCTGATCCCGGCGCCGTGGGCCGGTGACGACGACCGGCCGCTGTGGGTCAAACCGGAGAACCTCCAGTCGGTCGGCGCGTTCAAGGTGCGCGGCGCGTTCAACGCGATCGGCCGCCTCGACGAGTCGGTGCGGACCAGGGGAGTGGTGGCCTACTCGAGCGGCAACCATGCGCAGGCGGTCGCTTACGCGGCGGCGATCTACGGGGTTCCGGCCCACATCGTGATGCCGGAGGAGACACCGGCGGTCAAGGTGGAGGCCACCCGCGCCCACGGTGCGCGGGTGGTGCTGTGCGGCGCCGGGCAGCGCGAACGGGTCGCCGCCGAGGTCCTCGAGGAGACCGGCGGCGTGCTGATCCCGCCGTTCGACCACCCCGACATCATCGCCGGGCAGGGCACCATCGGGCTCGAGATCGCCGAGGACCTGCCCAGCGTCGAGACGGTGCTGGTGCCGGTCAGCGGCGGCGGACTGTCCTCCGGGATCGGCACCGCGATCAAGGCGCTGTGCCCGTCGGCGCGGGTCATCGGCGTCGAGCCCGAACTCGCCGGCGACACCGCGCAGGCGTTCCGCACCGGGCAGCGGGTGGACTGGCCCATCGAGGACCGCAATCGCACCATCGCCGACGGCCTGCGCTCACAACCGTCCGAGCTGACCTTCGCTCACCTGCAGCGCGTGCTCGATGATGTGGTCACCGTGACCGAGGATCAAATCCGTTCGGCGGTAGCGGAATTCGCCTACCGAGCTCATCTGGTCAGCGAGCCCAGCGGTGCGGTCGCCCTGGCCGCGTACCGGTCGGTCGATCTGCCGCCGGGCCGGACTGTGGTCGTGCTGTCCGGTGGGAACGTGCAACCGAGCCTGCTGCAGGAGATTCTGGCCGGATAGCGTCAACGCGCGACGGCGGGACGCACCAGCGGTACGGCCACCTGGCAGCGTTCGTGGATCGAGTGCATCCAGGCGTCCTGTTCGGCGGCGGCCTTGAGCAGTCGAAGTTTGCCGGTCCAGCCGCAGGAGCAGTCCGCGTGCGAGCGCGCGAGGCCGAGGTACCGCACCGTCACCGTGCCGAGGCTGCGCGCGTCCACCGCCGGCAGGTCGAGGTCTACCGCAACTGACATCGTCGGCCTCCTCCGTCACGACACCGTTGTCGCTTCAGACGCCCGCGCGGGCGGTCCGGTTCCATGGTCGCGGCCTCCGACAGCGAAATGCGTCGCGGTGCGGTTACGAGTTGGCCACATCGCACGACGCTCGGCCGGCGGACGCCCCCACCGACGGCCACATCAGCGCGGCAAAGACCGCGATGCTGCCGTGCAGGAGGTTCTTGTTACACAGCACATTTGGCGCCGCCAATTGACGGCGGTGAAGCGCACGACCACCCGGTACCCGGCAAGCTGTACGCCGATACTCCTGTTACGGTCACCCCGGTGAATGGACGTCCAGAAGGGGTGTGAGTGGACGCCGTACTCGGCTTGTCGGTGACTCCGTCAGCCGTCGGCCTGGTCCTCGTCGAAGGGCCCGACGCCGACGGCGACACTGTCGACCGCGACACCATCTATCCGCCTCGACGCTCGACTCCGCGCCAGACCTCCGACGAGGCGGCCGCGGCGGTGCTGCGCTGCGAGGCGCTGGCCACCGAGAGCGGCCGCCGGTTGCGTTCGATCGGCGTGACGTGGAGCGACGACGCGAACCTCGAGGCCACGCTGCTGCTCAGGTCGTTGAACCAGTGCGGGTTCGACAACGTGGTGCCGGTGCGTCTCCCGGAGGCTTCCGAAGCGCTGGCGTGGGGGGTCGCCGAGGTGATCGGCAACGACGTCACCGCCGTCTGCGTGGTCGAATCGCACACCGTGATCGCGCTCGTCGTGCACACCGGCGAAGGCGCCGTGCAGACCGCGGTGAATCACTCCATCGCCGACGAGGAGGCGCTCGTCCGTTGGCTGCGCACCGTGTTCGCCAAAGCGGACTGGCGGCCGGAGGCGCTGGTGCTGGTCGGTTCCGGCGCAGGCCTGGACGCGCTGATGCCGCGACTGGAGGATGTGCTGGCGGTGCCGGTGTTCGCGCCCGCCGAGGCGGAGTTGGCGTTGGCCCGGGGCGCCGCGCTGGCCGCCGCGCACAGCAGTGAGACGGCTCTCGACTACCGGGAGGACCGGCGCGTCGATTCGCGGCCCAAGGTCGGGGCACGTGCGGCGACCATGACCGGACCTCTCGCGCTGCTGGCCGCGGGCACGGTGACCTTCGTGGTCTCGGTGTCGGCGGCGCTGAGCATGCAACTGGGTTCCGGTGAGCGTGACTTCGCGCCGAGCCCTGCCGCCAAGTCCTCACCCGACGTGCCCGCCGCCGCGCCGCGCCCAGCCGTCTCGCCCGCGCCCGCGGCGCTGCCGGCTCCTCCGCCGCCCGTGGTGGCGCCGCCGCCGGCCGAGCTGCCCGCCGAGCCACCCGCCGCGATCGAGGAGGTGCCTGCGCCGCAGGTCCTCGCCCCCGAACCGCCGGTCGCCGCGTTCCCCGGCGCGCCCACCCTGCCGCCGGAGTCGATGGCGCCGGGCCTTGTCCCCGCCGAGCCGACACCGGTACCCGAGCGACGCGGGTTCCTGCAGCGGATCCGCGACCGGCTCTCCGACGTGGGCGACAACCCGCCCCCCGCCGTCGACCCGGCGCTGGCGCCGCCGGACCCGGCGCTGGCACCGCCGCCGCCTCCCCCCGCGCCACCCGAGGCCGTCCCGCCGCCACCGCCCCCCGAAGCACCACCGCCACCACCGGCACCTGAAGCACCGCCACCGGACGCTCCGCCGCTGATGCCACCGCCGTGACCGCACCGGGCGCAGGGTCGGTGACCTTGCGGCTGGTGGTGCGGATCGCGATCGTCGCCGCGGTCGTGCTGGCGCTGGCCGTCGTGGAGGTGTCCTCGCGGTCGGGCGTTGCCTGGCGGTTGATCACGTTCACTTACCAGGCGAACCTGCTGGCGGCCGGCTACTACCTGTGGACCCTGCTCTCACCGCGGGCCGACGCCCGGGTCGGATTACGCGGCGCGGTGGTGCTGTATGTGCTTCTCGCAGGAGCGATCTGGAACCTGCTGCTGACCGAGTACAGCATGGGCTACACCGTCGCCAACATCCTGCTGCACGTCGTCGTGCCGGTGCTGGCTCTGTCCGACTGGCTGCTGGTGGGCCGCGGAGGGGGCCGGGTGCAGTGGTGGCAGCCGCTGGCGTGGCTGGTGTACCCCGCGGCGTACGCGGTGGTGGCGCTGGTCGTGCTCAACCGTCTCGGCCGACGCGCGCCGTACTACTTCCTGGACCCCGACCTGGTCGGCGTGGGCACCGTCGCGGTCAACATCGGTGTGCTCGGAGCCGCGGTGCTCGGCGTCGGCTACTTGTTGCTGGCCGTCAACCGGCTCGCCACCCCGGCCCGCATCGACGCGGTGTGAAACGAACTGAGCAGCGCGTTCGATAAACCATCCAAGACGACAGCCGTAGGGCGCGCGACTTGCGGATACGGGGGTAACCCCGCCTGACGACCTAGGATGGAAGTGTGCTGAAGCTTCGACACATGCTCGCGACGGTGAGCGTCGCGATGCTGGCTCTCGCGGGGTCCGCCGCAACCAGCGCGGCCGGGATCTCATCGCCGGCCGACGGAGCCAACATCGATCCCGCCGGGCAGACGGTGGGGGTGGCGCATCCGGTCACGGTGACGTTCGATCACCCGGTCCGCGATCGCGCCGCTGTCGAGCAGAGCGTGAAGATCTCCGCGCCGGTACTCCCGCAGGGCACCATGACCTGGCTCAGTGACCGTGAACTGCAATGGAATCCGACGACGTTCTGGCCCGCGCACTCGACCATCAGCGTGACGGCGGGCAACACCAAGGCCAGCTTCCAGACCGGAGCGTCGGTGGTCAGCGTCGCCGACATCGACGCGCACACGTTCACCGTGAGCATCGACGGCGAGGTCGCGCGCGAGATGCCCGCGTCGATGGGTAAGGCCAAGTTCCCGACGCCGACCGGCACGTTCCGGGTCCTCGAGAAAGAGGACGTGGTGATCATGGACTCGCGCACCATCGGCATCCCGCTCGACGATCCGGAGGGCTACAAGCTCACGGTGTACGACGCCGTGCGCATCACCTGGGGCGGGGTCTACGTGCACGGCGCGCCGTGGTCGACGGGTTCGCAGGGCTACGCCAACGTCAGTCACGGCTGCATCAACCTCAGCCCCGACAACGCCGACTGGTACTACAACACGGTCGGCGTCGGCGACCCGGTCATCGTCCAGTCCTGACCGACCGCGTCTCACACCGCTTGGGCGTGCAGGTTTTTCGCGGTCGGTGAGTTCTGCACTGTCCCCGGATCCGGGTAGGTGCCGAGCACTCGGTCGGCGGTGCCGCTGCTGGTCACGGTGAACCAGTAGTGCTCGTTCTTGAAGTGATGATGGCGGTGGTTGCGCCAGATCGCCCGGTAGACACGGGTTTTCGGCTTGTAGTCGCTGTGGATCAGGTAGTGGGTCCACTCGTAGAGCAGGCCCAGCGTGCCGATGCACACCAGATACGTCAGGCCCATCCCCAGCCGCGGGAACGCGAACAGGCCGACCACCACCGTCAGCGGCAGCACCCAGGTCACCAACGACTTCCACGGGATGAAGATCAGCGGGACGCTGCGCGGATCTCGGTGATGCGCCCGGTGTTCGCGGGCGAGCAGCGGATCGATGGTGACCGCGCCCAACCGTTTCGGCCGCCAGTGCAGCACGAAGACGTGGATGAGCCACTCGAAGAACGGGAACAGCGCGAGCATCGCCACCGGCACGATCGCGTCGGTGATCTGCCAGTCGCCCACGACAATCCGGGCCGTCAGCGCGGCGACCAGTGTCGCGCCGATCAGCCAGGGGGAGGGGTGGCGCAGGAATTCGCGGCCGGCATCGCCGAGCGAGAACATTTTTCGGGCAGCGGGTTCGGTGATCATCGGTCGTCCTCCAGACTCTGCAGGGCGTCGAGCAGGGTTGCGGTGGCGGGTTGGAGAAGGTCTTCGGCGGCGCGGCGGGCCGCCGTCGGATCACCGGCGGTGATCGCGTCGGCCAGCACGCGGTAGGCCTGCGGCCTGCCCACCTCGTCGGCCATCACCACCGCCAGCGCGGCGAGGGCGGGTTCGTAGGTCGCGCGCAGGGTGTTGTACATCAGCCGGAAGGCGATCGAATCGGCACCGTCGACGACGTGATCCCAGAACGTCAGCGCGTGGCGCTGCTTTTCGACGGGATCGTCCTCGTCGGTCAGGGCCCGCACCGCCTCGTGCAGTACTGGTGCCAACTCGGGGGTTCCGCGCTCGGCGGCGAGTTCGGCGACCTTCGGGCCGTTGTGCAGGCGGGTCTCCAGGATCGAGCGCACCACCGAGGTGTCGAGTTCGCCGGAGCGGAACAGCAATTGCGGCAGCAGATCGAGGCCGGCGTGGCGGCGGAAGTCGCGCACCGTCGTCGCGTCACCCTGCCGCACCTCGACCAGGCCCGCGGCGGTCAGTCGCTTGAGCGCCTCCCGGACGGCGGGCCGCGACACGCCGAGCACCTCGGCCAGCCGGCGCTCGCTGGGCAGCGCTTCGCCGGGCTGCATCGCGCCGCTGAGGACTTCGGACATGATCTGGTCGAACACGTCCTCGGGCACCGAGCGTCGGTTCACGGGTTGCAGCGCCATGCAGCTCACCCTGCCAGCCGGACGGCCAGAGGTCAAGTGGTCTTACCAGTGGCCTTATCAGCCGGCGAGTCGGGCCTTCATCCGGTCGGCCAGCGTCAGCGTCGCCGACATCGGGCGCACCATCACAGTGAGTTCGCTGATCGCTCCGGACTCGTCGACCCGGAGGAAGTCGCAGCCCTCGAGGTCCTTGTCGCCGACCCGGGCCTGGAACACCAGCGCATGATCGGGCGAGTCGGGTGCACCGATCTCACGCACGTACCGGAAATCCTCGAAGACCTCCATCACCGCCGCCAGGATGGGCCGCAGCGCGTCGCGCCCCCGGTACGGGGTGAACACCACGGGACTGTGGAAGACGACATCGTCGCGGAACTGCGCCATCAGGGTGTCGAGGTCACCGGCCTCGACCGCGCGGCGGAACGCCTGGACCGTCAACAGTTGGCCTCGATCCGGAACGTCGCGGTCACCGCGTTGCTCGGATTGTCGACGAACGAGCCGTCCGCCGATCCGGAGATGACGAACTTGCCGCCGGCGCCGGTCACCTCGGCCTCACCGATGTTGTCGCGCCAGAAGTTGCCGGTGAACCCGCCGAAGTCGGAGAACGTGACCGCCTGCACGGTCACCGCGTCGCCGGTGTCGAGGTCGGCGACGAAACCCTTCTCGTCGTCGGGCGTCTCGATTGTCCACAGCCAGCCGCTCTGCGAGCATCGCACCGGATGCGGGCCGCCGGTGCTCTCACCGTTGATCGTCACCTTCGCGGTGGTGCCGCCCAGTGCCGCGGGTTTCGACGAGCAGCCCGCGGCTCCGACGACCAGCAGGACGGCCGCCGCCGCAACGAGTCGAGTGTTCATGGCGCCAAACTCTATTGCGGTTGCGCACCGCGCACAGCTGCTTCAGCCGGACTGCCGGCCCGAAGTGGCCGGGATCCCGGTGTACTCCGGGTTGGGCGGCACCGACAACGCGATGCCGATGCGGTTCGTCGCACCGATGAACGCGGCGATCGAGATGCCCTCGAGGATCTGGTGGTCGTCGAAGCCCAGGGCGCGCAGCCGGTCGATGTCGGCGTCCCGGATCTGCTGCGGGTGGTTGTTGACCAGAACGGCGATATCGGCCAGCGCCCGCTCACGGTCGGTCAGTTCGGCGACCTGGTGGTGATCGATGGCGACGCGCTGTCCGAACGACCAGTCGCCGGCCACCTTGCCGAGCTTGTTGGCGTGGTTGGTGTGGCAGTAGGCGCACCGGTTCTCCCCGGACACCACGGTGGCGATGACCTCGCGCTCGCGGTCGGTGAGCCCGCCGCGACCGTCGGCGCCCAGCAGCGGCAGCAGGTAGCCGTTGAGCCGTTCGAGATCGCCTTCGTTGAGCGACAATGCGCGGAACCAGTTCGAGGTCAGGCCTTCGTCGCGCTGCTGTTTGGCGAAGAAGCCGCGTACCGCGGGGCTGCGCAGCTCGTCGAGTTCGGGCACCCGCAGCCGCGAGATCGGGCTCGCGCTGGTGTCCGACGGGGCGTCAATTGTGCTTGTCATGAGGCGACGATGCTGTGTGCGCCGCGCGCAGACAAGCATTAAGCGAACGGCAGAGCAAAAGTCTTGCGGTCCACCGGGTTCAGCCCAACGCCGCCGCCGTCGCCGCATCGGCGGGCAGGAACGCCTCGATGGACAGCTCCGCAGCGGTCAGGTCACGCGCGGTGCCGAACGTGGTCACCATCGACAAAAAGCGCAGCAGGCGGCCGTCGGGGGTGAAGAGCTCGAGCGGAACCGCGACGCCCCCGAGGTCGGGTGTACTCTCGGATTCGCCTGGGTAGGAGTCGATTTCGTCCAGCAGTGCGGACAGCTCCACCGAATCGCTGACGCTCACCTCGCGGCGGAGCCGGTCGATCAGGTGATGCCGCCACTGGCCGAGGTTGCGGATTCGCGGCGCCAGACCGGCCGGGTGCAGCGCGATCCGCAGCGCGTTGGGCTCGGCCAGCAGCTCGGCGGCCACACCGTCCATCAGTACGCCCGCGCCGTCGTTGGCCCGCACGATCCGCCAGTGCCGATCGACCACGACGCAGGGAAACGGGTTGTAGGCGTGCAGAACCCGGTCGATGCCGTCGCGGACGGCTGACATGTCCGGATCGTCGAGTGAGCGTTCGGCGTACTCGGGTGCCAGCCCGGCGGCCAACAGCAACCGGTTCTGTTCGCGCGGCGGCATCTCGAGCACAGTGGCGAGTCGCAGCACCATCGCCCGACTGGGCGCCGACCGGCCGGTTTCGATGAAGCTCAGGTGCCGCGCGGAGACGTCGGCTGCGACGGCCAGGTCCAGCTGGCTGAGCCGGCGACGGCGTCGCCACTGCTTCATCAGTGCACCGAACGCGGGCTGCTGTACGTCGGCGGTGACGGTCATGGGGCCAGTTTTGCGCAGCCGGCGCCGTCGAACCACTACCTGTCGGGTAATTGCGCCGCTTACCTGCGCGGGGGAGCGTGGAGGTGTCGACCGAGGAGGAGCGATGGGAACGGTTCTACCCGCGGACACCGCGATTCCGCGCTGGCTGCGTTTCGTGCTGATCTCCGACCGGGCCGGGTCCGCCTGGTTCATCGGCGCCGGCTTCTTCTTCGCGCCGGTGCTGGCAGTGCTGTCGCCGTGGCCGGCGGTGACCGCTGCGCTGTGGGTGCTCATCGCTCTGTCCGCGCTGTGGCTCGGGCTGCTCGGTGTCGCGATGGCGACCGGGCTGGCGATCGTGTTGCGGTCGAACGGCGAGATCCCCGAGGACTATTGGCGCTCGATCATCGACTACTAGTACCGAGGTAGTCGACCTGCCAGTGCTTGATGCCGTTGAGCCAGCCTGAGCGCAACCGCTCGGGTTCGGCCAGCGGCCGCAGGTCGGGCATGTGGTCGGCGATCGCGTTGAACATCAGGTCGATGGTCATCCGGGCCAGGTTCGCGCCGATGCAGTAGTGCGCCCCGGTGCCGCCGAAGCCGACGTGCGGATTGGGGTCGCGCAGAATGTTGAACGTGTACGGGTCCTCGAAGACGTCTTCGTCGAAGTTGGCGGACCGGTAGAACATCACCACCCGTTCGCCCTCTTTGATCTTCACCCCCGACAGTTCGGTGTCTTCGAGCGCGGTGCGTTGGAACGACGTGACCGGCGTGGCCCACCGGACGATCTCGTCGGCGGCCGTCACCGGCCGCTCCTTCTTGAACAGTTCCCACTGGTCGGGGTGGTCGGCGAACGCCATCATTCCCTGGGTGATCGAGTTGCGGGTGGTCTCGTTGCCGGCCACCGCCAGCAGGATCACGAAGAAGCCGAACTCGTCGTCGGAGAGCTTGTGCCCCTCGACGTCGGCCTGCACGAGCTTGGTGACCAGATCCTCGCCCGGCGCCTGCGCG
Organism: Mycolicibacterium flavescens; assembly: GCF_001722335.1. Lineage (GTDB taxonomy): Bacteria > Actinomycetota > Actinomycetes > Mycobacteriales > Mycobacteriaceae > Mycobacterium > Mycobacterium flavescens. The sequence goes on along the minus strand of NZ_MIHA01000006.1, from coordinate 238,709 downwards.
CGCTCGGCGGCCAGTTGCATGCCGTAGGTGATCAACTCGACCGAGGCGGTGATCGCGTCGTTGCCGGCGAACTCCGGATCCATGTCGCCGACCATCTGGTTCGACCAGTGGAACAACTTCATCCGGTCTCCCTGGGGGACACCCATCAAACCGGCGATCGCCTGCAGCGGGAGCTCGGCGGAGACCTGCTCGACGAAGTCGCCGGATCCCTCCGCGGCCGCGGCCTTGGCGATCTCCTGCGCGCGCTGGTTCAGTTCGTCGCGCAGCAGTTCCACCGCGCGCGGGGTGAACGCCCGCGAGATGATCTTGCGTAGATGGGTGTGGTGCGGCGCGTCCTGGTTGAGCAGGACGTACTTGCCCCGCTCGATCTGCTCGCCGACGGTGCCGTCCTTGTAGCGGGGCAGCGCGGTCTTCTTGAGGCTGGAGAACACGTCGCTGCGCCGCGAGATCTCTTTGACGTCCTTGTGCCGGGTGACCACCCAGAATCCGCCGTCGTCGAAGCCGCCGACACCCTCCGGTTGCGCGTTCCACCAGATCGGCGCGACCCGGCGCATCTCGGCGAGTTCTTCGACCGGAAGCCGTTCGGCGTAGATGTCGGGATCGGTGAAGTCGAATCCGGGCGGAAGATTGGGAGTCGGCATCGATGCACCCCTTTGATGACGTGGTCTAGTGCCCTCACCGCATTGCTACACCACAGCTGACCGGGGTTGTGCCGGGTTCGGGAAAGTCACCGCGAAACCGAAGTGGAACGTGTTCGACCGGCGGTTTCCTATTGACCGCTTCGTCACACCGAGCACGGGTGTAACAATTTTGCGAGACTGTTCGAGACATCAGTAACGCCGCACCGGCAGCACCGGGTGGCCGCTCGTCAGAAAGGGGACAGCGTTGAGGATCGTGATCGACGCGCGGAAGCTATCGGTGGTGAGCGTGGGTCTCGCCGCGACACTGATGGCCGGCATGCCATCGGCGCTGGCCGATCCCGTCGTCCCGGTCCCCGCACCGCCGCCGCCCGCCCCGATCGAGGCCGCCGCGGCCCCGGCTCCCGCGCCTGACCCGCTGGCGTTCCTGCGTCCTCCGCCGCCTGCCGCGCCTGCCGCGCCTGCTCCGGCTCCTGCCGCCGCGCCCGCCGACGCCACGCTGCCCACTCCGCCCGAGGGCGTATCGCACCTGGCCAGCCCGGAGGCGCTGCCGCCGAACACGACGCTGGATCCGAGCGTCAAGTCGACCGAGAACCCGAACGTCAGTTACCTCAAGGATCTCTGGCACGCCGTGCAGAACCAGGAGATCAGCGGTAAAGAGGCGTTGATCATGGGGCTCGCGCAGCGCGGGATGAACACGCCGTACCCGGATCAGAATCCCGGCCCGAACGTCCCGGTCGCCCCGGTCGATCCGGCAGCTGCACCACCGCCTCCGCCGCCGGCCCCCGCGCTGCCGTGGCTTCCGCCGCCGGCTCCCGCCCCGGCCCCGCCCGCCCCATAGCGATTTCGGCGTAGTTGGTGGCGCTCACCGCCACCGACGACACCCGAATCACAGACCGGCGAGCAGCGCGCGCACCGTCGTCACGTGTGCCGCCTCGACGGCCGCCCACATCCGGCGGACCATCGCGTTGTCGTGACGTACCAGCGTGGCGAACAGCAACCCGCCGTCGCCGCGACGCAGCAGCAACTCCCCGGGCATTCCCAGCCGCGAGTGCGCGCCGAGCAGCACGAAATCGTCGTCGCTGACCCGGATCTCCCATCCGAGGATCGAACGGTCCGCTCCGGGCAGCCGCAGCTTGAGTCCGAGCGTCGACCACGACATGAGCAGCCGCGCCCGGGTGCTCAGCGGTGCGCCCTCCAGCATCGCCCGCAGCCATTCTTCGGCTCTTCGGTCGCGTGGCTGGGCGATGTCCACCTCGAAGGCGTCGGCATAGTCGACACGCCCGAGCGTGCTCACCGCCGCCAGGTCAGGAGGCGGCTCTATCTGCCGCACCCGCTCGCGAGTGACTGAATCATGTTGTCCAAACATACATAACTGTATGCTTGAGTTTTGCGCGCCGTCAAGGCTTTCCACCGAGGAGGACAATGGTCGCCCAGACCCGCACACCGCGGACCGGATGGATCGACGCCGGGCTGGCCGCACTCGCCGCGGGTGGCCCCGACGCGGTGCGGGTCGATTTGCTGGCCAAGTCGCTCGGAGTCACCCGCGGCGGGTTCTACTGGCATTTCGCCAGTCGTGAGGCGTTTCTCGACGCGCTGCTGGAGTCGTGGGAACAGCGTTGCACCGACGACGTCCTCGAGCAGGTGGAGTCCGAGGGCGGCGACGCCAGGGCCAAGGTGCGCAAGGCCGGCATGCTCACGTTCTCCAAGGCGTTGCTGCCGGTGGATCTCGCGGTCCGCGACTGGGCGCGGCGCGACCGTTCGGTGGCCCGCCGGTTGCGCCGCGTCGACAACCGCCGGATGGCCTACCTGCGCAGCCTGATCGGCACCTTCGTCGAGGACCCCGACGAGGTGGAGGCCCGCGCGCTGCTGGCGTTCACGCTGGCCATCGGCAACCACTTCGTCGCCGCGGGGCATCAGGGACGCAGCCGGGCCGAGGTGGTCGAGCACGCGACCCGGCGGCTGCTCGCCGACTGACTATCGCGCTCCCTCGCCTCGGCCAGTTGAATGAAGAACTGGCCGAGCCACGAGCCGCCGATCAGCGCTCAGACGCTGGCGGCGGCGTTGATCTCGTCGAGCCTGCCGGTCGCCTCGAGGTACTCCTGCACCCAGCGCTCGATGACGGTGGCGGTCTTCTCCACCTTGTTGAACTGTCCGACGACCTGACCGATCGGGTTGAACGCCACGTCGACGGACTCGTTGGGGTACTTGTGCGTGGCGGCCACGGCCATCCCGGAAACCATGTACTGCAACGGCATTCCCAGCGGCTTGGGGTTGTTGGGGTCCTCCCAGGCCTCGGTCCAGTCGTTGCGCAGCATGCGGGCGGGCTTGCCGGTGAACGACCGGCTGCGCACGGTGTCCTTGCTCGTGGCCTTGACGTAGGCGGCGTGCTGGACCGGGGTGTTCTCCGACTCCTCGACCATCACCCACTGCGATCCGGTCCACGCGCCCTGCGTTCCGAGCGCGAGCGCGGCAGCGATCTGCTCGCCGCTGCCGATGCCGCCGGCGGCCAGTACCGGTACCGGTGCGACCTCCTTGACGACCTGCGGCCACAGCACGATCGAACCGATCTCACCGCAGTGTCCGCCGGCCTCGCCGCCCTGGGCGATGATGATGTCGACGCCGGCGTCGGCGTGCTTGCGCGCCTGCGACGGCGATCCGCACAGTGCGGCGACCTTGCGGCCCTCGTCGTGGATGTGCTTGATCATGTCGGCAGGCGGGGTGCCCAGCGCGTTGGCGATCAGCGTGCACTTGGGATGCTGCAGCGCGACCTCGACCTGCGGGGTGGCGGTCGCCTCGGTCCAGCCGAGCAGCTGCAGTGCGTCGTCGTCGCTGTGCTCGACCGGCACACCGTGGTCGGCGAGCACCTTCTTGGCGAAGTCGATGTGCTCCTGCGGCACCAGGTCGTTCAGCGTCTTCTTCAGTACCTCGGGGTCCATGTCGGCGGCGTCCATGCCCTCGTACTTGTTCGGGATGACGATGTCGACGCCGTACGGGTGGTCGCCGATGTTCTCGTCGATCCACTTGAGCTCGATCTCGAGCTGCTCGGGCGTGTAGCCGACGGCCCCGAGCACGCCGAAACCGCCGGCCTTGCTCACGGCGACGACGACGTCGCGGCAGTGGGTGAACGCGAAGATCGGGTACTCGATGCCGAGGTCGTCACAGATCGGGGTGCGCATGCGGGCTCCTTGATGGGCGCTCAAATTGGAACGTGTTCTAGTTTAGTACGTAACGATGCGGACGGTGACGAGTCGGGCCGCCGAGCGTCGGATTTATTGCGCGATTCAGCCGAAAACACACCAAAAACCCGACGCTCGGCGCGCCCTCAGTCGTATCCGATGAACCGGCGCAGCGACACCCGCTTGCGGTTGCCCGAGCCTTCGACGCGCAGTACCGGCCAGCCGTTCTCCTCGGCCATCGCCGCAAGGCCGGGACGCGGGTTCACCGGCCGCGGATTGCCGACGAGCGCCATCAGGACCGCGTCCTCGTCGCCGTCGGCGTAGAAGTAACTGCGTTGCAGCGCAATGTCATTGGCCTCACAGAAGCCCTGCACCGCCGTGGACTTGTTGCGGCCCCAGATGACGGGTTTGGCGATACGGCCGGTCAGCAGTCCGGCGTCGTCGGTCTCGAAGTGGTTGCACAGCACGTGCGTGATCCCGGTGAAGCGGGCGACGGGCTCGGCGTGGATGGTCAGCGCCGAACTGCTGAGCACCACCGTGTGACCGCGCTGCTGGTGGGCCTGGACGATCTCGTGCATGACGGGGAACACCCGCGCGGAGACCCGTTCGGCGAAGAGCCGCTCGCCGAGCACGTCGAGTTCGGCCAACGATTCGCCGCGCAGATACCCGGCGGCCCGGGTCAGCAACCGCTCGAACTGCATCCGGCCCAACCGATACCGCAGCGAGGCCTCCACCACGCCGAGCACCTCACCGATGCGCGCCTGTCGGCGGCGGATGCGATCGGCCGCGTGTGCGGTGGCGGTGAAACCGTCGACGAGCGTGCCGTCGAGATCGAAGAACGCCCCGATGTGCGGCCCCTCCGGGCTCGCGGCGATCTCGGCGATCGGGTCCGGGGGCACGTTCATGACGAACCTCAGCTTAGAGGCGAGTACACGCCCTTGCCGGTCACCAACGGCATGTCCAGGGTGGTGCGGATACCCGGCGCCGCGGCCACCACGTCCGGGATCGCGTTGACGATCCGCCCGGCCGCCGCCAGGATCGCCGCATAGTTGTGGTCGCCGTTGCGGCTGGTCGGGCAGATGTCCAGCGTGTACGACGGTTCCCCGGTGATCTCGACCCGGTACGAACCGCCGGGCTGAGCGGGTTGCGCCCAGTCGGGCCGCAGGTCCGGACGCAACCGCGTGACGTGTTCGACGACGATCGCGGGCCGGCCGTCGACGATGCCCTCGATCTGGAAGCGGACCGCGGCCACCGTGCCCTTCTTGATCGTGCCGACCGCGACGTCGAAATCCTCGGGCGCGGGTTCCTGTTCGACCGCGTCGCGGATCTCGTCGACCTCGATGCCGAGGCCGGCCGCGAGTTGGCGGATCGCGGTGCCCCACGCGATGCTCAGCACGCCCGGTTGGTACAGCATCGGCAGGTCGCCGATCTCGTTGCCGAAACCCATCACCTCGAACATCACGGTGGCGCCGTCGTAGGTGGCGTAGTCGGCGATCTCCATCGTGCGGATCTGCTCGATGCGCTGACAGGTCCCGGCCAGCGCGAACGGCAGCAGGTCGGTCGCGAATCCGGGGTCGACGCCGGTCATGAATACCGTCGAATCGCCTTCTCGCGCAGCGTCTTCGATACGTGCGATGTACTTGTCGGGGATCACCTTCCACGGGTACTGCAGCACGCCGAGACCGGAGCCGACGACGTCGATGCCCGCGGCCAGGATCTTGCGTACGTCGGCCATCGCGTCGGGCAGCCGGGTGTCACCCATCGCGCAGTACACGACACAGTCCGGGCGGGCGTCGATGATCGCATCGAGGTCGTCGACGGCCCTGACGCCGGTGGTGACGTCGAGACCCGCGAGTTCACCGGCGTCCCTACCGACTTTCGCCGGCGTCGAGACCCACACGCCGATCAGGTCGAACCGCGCGTCGGTGACCAGTTGCCGCAGCGCGAGGCTGCCGCAGTTGCCGGTGCCGATGAGCGCCACACGAATAGCCATGGCCAGCAGTATGCGTGCTGCACAGGGAAATTGGAACAGGTTCTAGTTGCCTGACGGCGGTGCGGTAGCCTGACGCCCCATGGGACGTGTGGACGATAAAGTTGCGCTCATCAGCGGCGGAGCACAGGGGATGGGCGCCGCCGACGCCAGGGCACTGGTCGCCGAGGGCGCCAAGGTCGTGATCGGCGACATCCTCGACGACAAGGGCAAGGCGCTGGCCGACGAACTCGGCGACGCGGCGCGCTACGTGCACCTCGACGTCACGCAGGCCGACCAGTGGGAGGCCGCCGTGGCCACCGCCGTGAACGAGTTCGGCAAACTCAACGTGCTCGTCAACAACGCGGGCACCGTCGCGCTGGGCCTGATCGGGCAGTTCGACATGGCGAAGTGGCAGAAGGTCATCGACGTCAACCTCACCGGCACCTTCCTGGGCATGCAGCATTCGGTCGAGGCGATGAAGGCCGCCGGCGGCGGGTCGATCATCAACATCTCCTCGATCGAGGGACTGCGCGGCGCGGTGATGGTGCACCCGTACGTGGCGTCCAAGTGGGCGGTGCGCGGGCTGACCAAGTCGGCGGCACTGGAACTCGGCCCGCACAACATCCGGGTCAACTCGGTGCATCCGGGGTTCATCCGCACGCCGATGACCAAGCATTTCCCGGACAACATGCTGCGGATCCCGCTCGGCCGGCCGGGTCAGCCCGAAGAGGTCGCGACGTTCATCGTGTTTCTCGCCAGCGACGAGTCGCGCTACTCGACCGGCGCGGAGTACGTGATGGACGGCGGCCTGACCAACGACGTCCCCCACAAGTAGAAGGGCTCCGGCGCGAACGTGGGTTACCCCGCACGTCTTTCGCGCCCGCAGCGTGTCACGAGCCCACACTCGGCGGTAGGCAAAAGGCGCGGTAGGCAAAAGACGCGGTAGGGGTCAGTCGACGGCGGCGAAGTTCACCGTCGCGGTCGCGCCGACCTCGTCGTCGTTGCCGCGGTAGATGTCGACCTGCACGACGACCGAGCGCTTACCGGTCCGCAGAATCCGCGCCACCGCCCGCGCCGGCCCGATCTTGATCGGTCGCAGGTAGCGGATGAACAGGTCGGTGGTCGCGATCGCGTGCCCGAACGGGGTGGCCCTCGCGGCGAGTTGACCCGCGGTGACGTCGGCCATCGTGGCGATCAGACCGCCCTGCAGGCCGCCCGCGGTGTTCGTCGTGCGCTCGTCGACCGGCATCTGCATGGTCACGGTCCCGTCGGCGGACGGCACCTCGGTCAGCCCGAGTTGGTCGAACAACTCGCGAAGCGACTTCGGCGCGGTCATGGGTAACGACATTACCGGTTGAGCAGTGCGGCTTCGGCGGCCCGTAATGTCGTGAGGTGTGAGCGTACGCGCGGGCATCGTGGTCACCGGCACCGAAGTTCTCACCGGCCGGGTGCAGGACCTCAACGGACCCTGGGTTGCCGACCGTCTCCTCGAACTCGGCGTCGACCTGGCGCACATCACCCTGTGCGGCGACCGACCGGGCGACATCGAGGCGCAACTGCGGTTCCTGGCCGCCGAGGGCGTGGACCTGATCGTCACCAGCGGCGGCCTCGGCCCCACCGCCGACGACATGACCGTCGAGACGGTGGCCCGGTTCGCCGGCCGAGAGTTGGTGCTGGACAAGCAACTCGAGGCCACGATCGCCGACATCGTCACCCGTCTGATGGCACGTTTCCCCAACGTCGACCCCGAGGCGATCCTGGCGTCGAACCGCAAGCAGGCCCTGGTGCCCGAGGGGGCGCACATCCTCGCGCCGGTCGGCACCGCCCCGGGTGTGGTGGTGCCCGGTAAACCGACCATCGTCGTGCTGCCCGGCCCGCCGCGCGAACTGCAGCCGATGTGGCCGGTGGCGCTGCAGACCCCGGCGGTGCAGGAGGCGATCGCCGGCCGCACCATCTACCGCCAGGAGACGGTGCGGATGTTCGGGCTGCCCGAGTCCGGCCTCGCGGACACGCTGCGCGAAGCCGAACGCACCGTCGACGGCTTCGACCGCCTCGAGATCACCACCTGTCTGCGGCGCGGCGAACTCGAGATCGTCACTCGCTATGAACCCGATGCCGCCGACACCTACACCGCGCTGGTCGCGCTGCTGCGCAAACACCACGGCGATGCGCTGTTCTCCGAGGACGGTTCCCGGGTCGACGATCAGGTCGCTCGACTGCTGGCCGGCCGACGGATTGCGACCGCCGAATCGTGCACCGGTGGCCTGCTGGCCGCCCGGCTCACCGACCTGCCGGGGTCCTCGGCCTACGTCGCCGGGGGCGCCGTCGCGTACGCCAACGAGGCCAAGGCCGAGGTACTCGGCGTGGATCCCGCCCTGATCGACGCCCACGGCGCGGTGTCCGAAGCCGTCGCCGAGGCGATGGCCGCGGGCGCGCTGGCCAGGTTCGGCGTCGACACCGCGGTAGCCATCACCGGCATCGCCGGACCCGGCGGCGGTACCGACGAAAAGCCGGTCGGTACAGTGTGTTTCAGCGTCAAGCTGGCGGAGGGGCCGTCGCTGACCCGGACCATGAAGCTGCCCGGGGCCCGCGCCGATGTGCGTGAGCGGTCGACGACCGTCGCGATGCACCTGCTCCGTCGCGTGCTGGGCTGACCGTCGACGCGCCTCCGGCCGCCGATCCGCTAACGTGTCCGGGGACTACAGGGAGGTACACCGATGGCGGCAAACGTGCGCGAGGAAGTATCCGAACGCGCCGTGGCGGCCGGATGGCATCGCCGTGACGCCGACCGCACCGACTACTACACGCGCAGCCCGGTGCGGGTCCACGTGATCTGGCGCGGCACCGACGCGATCAGCGGCGGGGCTCTCTACCACGACGACGTGCTGATGGCGTACTCGCGCGACCTGGCCACGGTCTCGGGCTGGCTGAACCGCAGCAGCTGAAATTCGGATGCGGCGACGCGCGCCCGTGTGGCAGCGTCGAGATCCGTGGTGCGCACTGACAGTTCGGTGAGGATCCGGTCGGCCGACGACGCCGACTGGCCGGCGATCGCGCGGCTCGACGCCACCTGCTTCGGGGTGCACAACGCCCCGGAGACGTTTCGGGCGTGGCGCAGCCTGATCCCGGCCGACGGGTCGGTGCTGGCCTGCGACGGCGACGACGTCGTCGGCATGGCGCACTACCTCGATCTGACGGTGACGGTGCCGGGCGGGGCGGTGTTGCCGATGGCCGGCGTGACTCTCGTCGCGGTGGCCCCGACGCACCGCAGACGGGGGCTGTTGCGGGCGATGTTCGCCGAGTTGCACGACCGCATCGAGCGCAGCTATCCGATCGCCGGGCTGACCGCCAGCGAGGGCGGCATCTACGGCCGGTTCGGCTACGGCGCCGCGACCATCGAGCAGGAACTGACCGTCGACCGTCGCACCGCGCGGTTCCGGGACGACGCCCCCGATCCCGGCGGCGTGCGCATCGTCGCCGCCGCCGAACACCGCGACGCGCTCGCCGCGATCTACGAGCGGTGGCGGACGGCGACCCCGGGCGGGTTGCAGCGGCCGGCACCACTGTGGGACGAGATGCTCGCCGACCGCGGCGAGCACCGCCGCGGCGGCAGCGCGTGGTTCACGCTGCTGCACCCCGACGGCTACGCGCTGTACCGGGTCTTCGGCGACGACCCGATGTTCGTGCGGGTGGCCGAACTGATCGCGGTCACCGACGACGCGCACGTCGCGCTCTGCCGGGCGCTGTGCGGGCTCGACCTGATGCAGACCGTGCGGTTCGCGACGCACCCCGCCGATCCGTTGCCCTACCTGCTCACCGACGCGCGGTCCGCACGGCTGACCCACCACCAGGACGACCTGTGGCTGCGCATCGTCGACATCCCGGCCGCGCTGCAGGCCCGCAACTACCGCGCCGACGTCTCGACCGTGCTGGCGGTGACCGACGGGTTCCGCGGCTCCGGCGGGCGGTTCGCGCTGCAGATCCGCGACGGCCGCGCACAGTGCACCGCGACCGACGCACCCGCCGACGTCGAGCTGGATCTCGACGTGCTGGGCAGCCTGTTCCTCGGTGGCCACCGCGCGCCGGCGTTCGCCGCGGCGAACCGATTGCGCTGCAAGGACTCTGACCTGCTGGCGAGCCTGGGCGACGCGTTCGCCAGCGACGTGCCTGCCGTGTTGGGGTTCGGTTTCTAGACGCGCTGCTCGCCCGGTTCGTCGTACTCGTCCCAGACCTTCATCATCGTCTGCAGGATCTCCTCGGCGCGGCCGAGTCCGGCGAGGTGGCTCTCGCCCGGCATCGGGTACAGCTGCGCGTCGGCCAGCCGGGAGACCACGTGCTCACCGTGCCGGAACGGGACGATGTGGTCGGCGTCGCCGTGCCACCAGCGCACCGGCACGGTGATCTCGTCCAGGGTGAAGCCCCAGTCGCGCGCGAACACCACGATGTCGGAGAACGGCGCGGCGAGCTGCTTGCGGCTGCCGTTGAGCAGGTCGTCGAGGAACATCGCCTTGATCTCGGGGCGGGCCAGCAACCGCCGGTCGCCCTCGGGTGACACCCGGCCGTAGAGGTCGGCGACCGGGGAGGCGACCGGCTTGATGAACCGGATCAGCGCCGAGGCCAGCAGGCCGACCGGGACGCCGGCCATCTGCAGCAGCGGCGCGACGCGGGTGCCGAGGTTGCCCATCAGCCCGCCGTCGATCGCGTCGGGCCCGACTGTGGGCGCGACACCGCCGATCACGCCGGCAGCCACCACGCGGTCGGGCATCGCGGCCGCGCAGCCCAGCGTGTACGGCCCGCCGCCGGACAGGCCGACGACGACCATCCGGTCGATGCCGAGGGTGTCGGCGATGGTGCGCAGGTCGTCGGCGAACGCGACGACGCGCTCGTAGCGGTGCGCGGTGGACGACCCGATTCCGGGTCGGTCGAGCCCGATCAGGCGGATGTTGGCCTTCTCGGCGTAGAGCCGCGCCTCCATCGGGATCTGCCGTCGCGCCCCCGGGGTGCCGTGCAGCCAGAACACGGCGCGGCCCTGCGGGTCACCGAACTCGGCGAACCCGATGCGCCGGTCGGCACCGACGGCGACGTTGCCCTCGAGCTTGGGGCGGGCGATTTCGACCATGTTCGGAAGTGTCGCATGCGACCTCGCGGCAAATTCGCGCTATCGGGTCTGGAACACGTACGAGGCGGCGGTGATGACCCGGTCGTCGACACCCTCGTCGCGCATCATCACCCGCACCGCGACGGTGCCGTCGGCGCCGGTGACCGGTTCGGTGTCGACGCGGAACGGCCCGGCCTTGCCGCGGGCCATGAACATCACGTGGCACGACACGCCTTGCAGGCGGTCGGTGCCCGCGGCGGCCGCGGCGGCATCGACCGCGGCGGTCTCGAGGATGACGAACTGCGGGCCGATGTGCAGCGCGGCGTCCGGGGAGGCCACCTCGACCGACAGCTCCGGCAGCCCCCAGCGGCCGTCGGGCCTGCGGTACCCGCCGAACACCTGCCACAGCGGCGGCAGGTCGGGGGAGTCGACGACTTCGAGCGGGTTGGCCTCCATCCGCTCGAGGCCCTCGGGCGGGGTGCCGATGCTGACGCCCTGGCCTTCGATCAGGGCGAGCGCCCGGTCCGGGTTGTCGGCGTCGACGATCTTGGCCCGGCTGTAGCCCATCTGCCGGCCCACCCGCAGTTCCTCGGAGATCACCTCGAAGCGCTGCACGCCGACGCCCGCGTCGAGGATCTGACAGGAGTGGATGACCGGGTTGGGCACGGCCTCGAGGTCGGACATGTGCCCGCTCTCCGGCGCCGCGATGCCCAGCACCGCGAACAGCAGGCCACCGGAGGCGTTGCGCATGTCGCGGCGCACCACCACGGTGTTGTCCTCCTCGACGACGTCCATCGAGGCGTAACTGCGGCCGATGTAGCGGTAGCTCAGCAGCCCGCCCCACCGCCTGCGCAGTTCCTCGGCGTACTCCTCGGGTGAATCGGTCAGTTCCCGGATGTCCCGCAGCACGCGGCGCTCCCATCGTTTGACACCAGTTCTGCAAACGGTAAGCCAGTTACCACGCCGGGCGGCCGGTTTCAGGTAACGGCCATGTTCAGCGCGACACCACCGAGCACGAATGTCACCAGGCAGAGCCCGAACGTCGATGCGGCGAACGGCCAGCCGCGGCGCCGCCGCGCCAACTGCACGATCGTGACGACCAGTCCCGCCGCCCCGATCGCGGCGGCGATCAGCACCGCGTTGAACACCGCGTCGACGGCGCCCTCCTCGCTGCAGGATTCCGGCGGGCAGTGGTCGAGGAACGCCAACGAGAAGAATCCGAGCACCGCGGCCGTCGCGATCATCGCCACGGTCAATACGAGTGCGGTGATCGACACCGCCAGATCCACGCCGGAGACCGACCGCCGCGGGAGCGGCGCGGGACAGCTCGACTGGGTCATGACGGTGGATGCTATCGGCGCGGTGATCCGGTTTCCCACCGAAAGCCACCGAAAGCCCTTGTGTTGGGCGATCATGGCGCTAACCCGTCCGGAGCGAGGAGGCAGCGGTGGACAGCACGATGCAGGACTTCCCACTGACGGTGACCGCGATCCTGCGGCACGGCACGGGTTGGTACTCGCACCGCAAGGCCATCACCGCGACAGCGGACGGCTACCGGGAGATCAGCTACGGCGAACTGGGTACCCGGGTGGCGCAGCTGGCGCACGGCCTACGCGGGCTCGGGGTGACCGCGGGGCAGCGGGTCGCCACATTCATGTGGAACAACCAGGAGCACCTCGAGACCTATTTCGCCGCACCGTGTATGGGCGCGGTGCTGCACACCCTCAACATCCGGCTCGCCGGGGACCAGATCGCGTTCATCGCGAACCAGGCCGAGGATTCGGTTGTGCTGGTGGATGTCTCACTGGTTCCGTTGTTCGCTCCGATCCTGCCGAAGCTGGACACCGTCCACACGGTGGTCGCGGTCGGCGACGGTGACGTGGAACCGCTGCGCAGCGCGGGCAAGACCGTCCTGCGTTACGACGAGCTGCTCGCGGGGCAGCCGCTCACCTACGACTGGCCCGATCTGGACGAGAAAAACGCTGCGGCAATGTGTTACACGAGTGGCACCACGGGCAACCCGAAGGGGGTCGTCTACAGCCACCGGTCGACGTTCCTGCATTCGATGGCGGTGTGCTCGGCCAACAACATCGGGCTGGTCGACGGCGACCGGGTGCTGCCGGTGGTGCCGAGGTTCCACGCCAACGCGTGGGGTCAGCCGTACGCCGCGGTGATGGCGGGCGCGGATCTGCTGCTGCCCGACCGCTTCCTGCAGGCGGCCCCGTTGGTCGAGATGATCGAACGCCACCGCCCGACGGTGGCCGGTGCGGTGCCGACCATCTGGAACGACGTGCTGAAACACCTGCACGACAACCCCGGTCGGGACATCTCGTCGTTGCGGACGGTGTGCTGCGGCGGTTCGGCCGTCCCGCTGGGCATGATGAAGGAGTATCAGGAGCGCTACGGCGTGGTCATCAAGCAGGGATGGGGGATGACCGAGACGTCCCCGCTGGCGGCGCTGGCCGCCCCGCCGCCGGAGGCCACCGGCGACGAGCACTGGGCGCTGCGCGCGGCCGCGGGCCGGGTGCTGTGCGGGGTGGAGATCCGGATCGTCGACGACGACGGCGCTGTGCTGCCCAACGACGGAAAAGCGGTGGGCGAGATCGAGATCCGCGGTCCGTGGATCACGGGCTCCTACTATCAGAACGCCGACGCCGAGAAGTTCGACTCGGGGTGGTTGCGCACCGGTGATGTCGGCAGAATCGATCCGCAGGGGTTCATCACGCTGACCGACCGCGCCAAGGACGTCATCAAGTCCGGCGGGGAGTGGATCTCCTCGGTGGAGCTGGAGCTGACGCTGATGGAGCACCCGGCGGTGTTCGAGGCGGCGGTCGTCGCGGTGCCCGACGACCGCTGGCAGGAACGTCCGCTGGCCGCGGTGGTGACCGCCGCCGACACCGAGGTCAGCGCCGCGGAGCTGCGAAAGCACCTCAGCGACAGGGTTGCCCGCTTCTGGTTGCCGGAGCGCTGGACCTTCATCGACGAGGTGCCCAAGACCAGCGTCGGCAAGTTCGACAAGAAGCTGCTGCGCGCCCGCTACGCCGACGGGGAGTTCCGCGTCGTCGAGTGCCGTGACTAGGTCCGGGCCGCTGTCAGCGCCCACCTGATCCCGCCGACCAGCACGCGGCCCGACAGCCGGATCAGCGTCGCCTCCACCGGCGGGAAGTAGGGCAGCAGCAATGGCGTCCGCGCCCACGGCGGCAGCATCGCCACCGACGTCGCGGCCAGCACCGCGTACGGCGCGCGTGCCGGTAGCGGCAGCGGCGGCGTCAACAGAAGGAATCGCGCGGCGTCGCGGGCGGCGGCAGTGCCGCGCAGTTCCGGGCGGTACCGGTCGAGCCGCTCGGCCAGTTCCTTCTCGCTGCGCGGCGGGTCGACGACGCCAAGCGCCTCGGCGACCCGCGCGGTATCGGCGACGTACCCGTCGCGGCCGTCCTGGTTCAGCGGCGCCTCACCGTAGAGCTGGTGCGCCAGTAGGAAACTGTCGACCTCGGCGATGTGCACCCACTCCAGCAGATGCGGGTCGGACGCGTGGTAGGCCCGGCCGTCGGCCGCCACCCCGCGCACCCGCTGATGAATCCCGCGGACCTTGTCGACCGCGCGCTGGGCGTCGGCTGCCGGACCGAACGTGGTCACCGCGAGGAAGGTGCTGGTGCGCTGCAGCCGGCCCCACGGGTCGCCGCGGTAGTCGGAGTGCTCGGCGACACCGGCCATCGCCAGCGGGTGCAGCGACTGCAGCAACAGCGCACGCAGGCCGCCGACGAACATCGACGCGTCGGCGTGCACCCGCCGGATCGGCCGGTCCTCGCCGAACCACCTGGGCCCCGGGGTGTCGTGGATACGGGCGCGGTTCGCGGGGCCCTCGGGGCCGGCAACCATGCCGAACAGGCTGCGGCCCAGGCCCTTGCGGACGTCCGCCAGATCGGGCAACACGCTCATGCCTTCACGGTACGCGCGGCCCTCGCGATGCCCGGCACCTCGGTGAAGTGCTTCGGGGAGCGCCGCGGGTGGATTACGGTAGCGACAACGCTATCGACGAAGGGAACGCGAACGCATGCGCCGACAGACACGGTTGATGAGCCTGGCCGCGGCGGTCGCGGTGCTGGCACCCCTCGTGCCCGCGGTGACGGCGACGGCGCAGGGCGGCGGCACCTTCGTGCCGTTCACCCAGACGCTGCGGCGATGCGATTTCAGCGAGACCGACTTCAACGGGCCGACCGGCTACGCCAGGGCCACCGCGGTCGTGCATTCGACCGGATCGGAGGTCAGCGTCGATGTGGAGATGAACACGGCGATCCCGAACATCCACTACGACGTGCGGGTCATTCAGGCGCCGCGCCCGGCGTCGGCGACCTGCCACGGCGGTGATCCCGGCGTCACCGCGGCGCCGATCTTCATCGACCCGGCAGGAAACGGCCGGGTCACGTTGCGTGACGGGATCGAACCCGGCGCGACCGGCGTGTGGGTGTTCATCACCCGGCCCGACGCGTTCTCGCAGAACCCGGCCGAGTTCTACACCAGCGACTTCATCGCATCGATCTAGCTGATCAGGCCGGCACGACTTCAGGCTTCAACGACTTCAGGCTTCAACGACGATGGTCAGCTCGTCGCCGTCGCGTTCCACCCGCATCCCGGCCCGGCGGGCGACCGCGGCCACCGCGGCCGCGTCGGTGGGTTCGGACCGCGTGCTCGCCAGGGCGCGCGCGAGCCGGCCCTTGTGCGCCTTGTTGAAGTGGGTCACCACCTTGCGCCGGCCGTCGGAGTCCTCGGCGATGACATCGGCGCGGACCGCCTCGGGTACCCGGCCGAGCGCCGCGTAGGAACCCGAGCGCAGGTCGACGACCAGTTCGGCGGCTGCCAGCCGCTCCAGCACCGGTTCCAGCACGGGGCGCCACCGGTTGGCCAGCGTGGGCCGGCCCGGCAGCTTCGACGTCGCCGAGAGCCGGTACGCCGGTACCGGATCGTCGGCGCGCAGCAGCCCGAACAGCGCCGATCCGACAGCCAGCCGGGCGCGGGCACGTTCGGCGGCCGCCCCGCGCAGCGAGGCCACGTCCAGCGCGTCATAGAGCACGCCGGTGTAGCGGTGAATCGCCGGCAGGGTCGGCGCGCTGAGCAGCTGCGCGTTGCGTTCGATCTCGGCGTCCTGCTTGGCCGACAGCCCGAGCGCGCTCCGGCACGCGGCCGGGTTCCGGGCCAGCTCGACCAACTCGTCGACCAGCTCACGGCGCAGGGGGCCGAGTTCGGGCGAGCTGAGCGACTTCAGGCTCAGCGGCGGTCCGTCGCCGCCGGCGCGCTTGGTCTCCGACGGCGGAAGGAGCACGATCACGCCGCAGAGGCTATCCCGGCGCTGGTTCTGCTCAGACGGGCGGCATGGGTGGCGGCGGCGCGAACGGGTCGGCCAGCGGGGGCGGCAGCGGTGCGCCCGGCGGTGGCGGCGGAGGTGGCGCGAACGGGTCGGCGGGCGGCGGAGGTGGCGGTGCGAAGGGGTCCGCCGGCGGCGGCGGGGGCGGCGGGGCCTCGTGCCCGGCCATCATGACGACCGGAGCGCCCGGGTGCATCGGCTGCTCGGGGGGCATCGGCAGGAACATGTGCTTGGTGAACTGGTCCTGGTAGGCGCCGCCACCGCCGATTTTGACGCCGCCGCCTTCGCCGGCGGAGACCGGCGTGCCGTCGGGCAGCGTGGCGGCGGTGTGGCCGCTGTTCCAGCCGACCACGAGGGCGCCGGGCTGGGTGCCGTACTGGAAGCCGCGCTCGAGCAGTTCGCTTTCGATGTTTCCGGTGTTGAAGCGGTCGCCGTAGACGGGGCGGCCGGTCGCTGCATTAGTCACCCATGACACCAGGCCGGAGCAGTCCGTACCCGCGGGGGAGTCCCCGCCGGACACGTACGGGGTGCCCGACACCTGGTTGACAAGCGTCAAAAGTGTGGCGATAGCAAACATGCGGCGGGACGTTAACAGAGTCGCTTTGACGCCTCCAAAATCTGTGACAGCGGCCACAGCCTGCGCGTTCTATTGCGCATTTCACGAAAATACCTGCACAGTCTCGCGTTTCGGAGGAAGGCAGCAACACCGAATACCAAACTCGAAAAGGTCGTCACGGCAATCGAATTGCCGGTGGTGCGCAGTGGTGGAGCACGAAATCATCTGAAAGACGGACGATTACGAGCGGGATCGTCGAAGACGCGGGCGGCACTCAGCCGTACGCCAGCAGCAACGGAACCGCTTGTTCAGCGAAGGTCAGGGAGCCGTGGTGCCCGATCAGCGAAGATTCGAGCGGTTCGACCGACCGTCGGACCATGGCCGCGGACCCCCGCGCGGCGGCGATCACGTCGCCGATCCGGGGCAGCACGGCGTCGCTGACCCGCTCACCGAACCACCCGGCCTGCACCGCCTCGTCACGTGGCAGCACCCAGGCGAGTTCGCCGAGTTCGGCGCGCCAGGCGGCGAGCACGTCGGCCTCGGCGCCGTCCTCTATATAGAGGTGTCGGGCGCGCGGTTCGCCGCCGATTTCCCGCACGCCCTCGCGCAGGCTCGGCGTGGTGTCGATGTCGACGCTGTCCTGTGGCTGCACGGCGACCATGCCGTGGTCGGCGACCACCGCGAGCAGTCCGCCCGACGGCAGCGCCTCGACCACCGATTCGACGAGGCGGTCGATCTGGCGCAGCTGCATCCGCCACTGCGGCGACCCGGGTCCGTGCAGGTGCCCCATCATGTCGAGCTCACTGTGGTAGCCGTAGCAGAATCCCTTGTCCGACAGGGTGTCCCGCGCACCGGCCGCCAGATCGCCCAGGGCGTGGACACCGACGTAGCGCCCGCCGCGCAGGACGGCCCTGGTCAGACCGGAACCGGCGAACTCGGCGCCGGAGATCACGCTGACCGCGACGCCGGCGGCGGCCGCACGCTCGAACGTCGTCGGCATCGGTTGGACGTCCTCGGGAACGACGGTGCCGCGCAGATCCTCGCCCCACGGGTGCGGACGCCACCGCAGCGCGTTGACCACCCCGGCGTCGGCCATCCGGAAGGAGTAGCCGACGAACCCGTGCTCACCGGACCGGCAGCCGGTGCCGATCGCGGCGAGACCCGCCGCGGTCGTCGAGGGGAACCCGACCTGCAGGGTCTGCCCGCGCAGCCCGGCCAGCACCGGGGCGTCGGCGGCATAGGTGTCGAGCAGTTCGGCGCCGAGCCCGTCGATCAGCAGCACGCAGGCCCCGGCGATGTCGCCGCGCAGCGCGATGCGGGGTTCGAAGCCGTCGGCACCCATCGCCGCCAGCACCGACGGCACCACGTCGGCGAGGTGCGCGAGGTCTGGATCGGGGGCGGGCAGGTCCACGATGCCGAGCCTGCCACAGCACCACGCCGCCAACTGATTGATGCGGCAACGACGTGCACACACGAGCTGTCCTCGCGAAGTTCGATGGATCGCGATAGCCGCCTGCCTCGCGCAGCCGACCATTGACAGGCAGCCAGATAGCTGCCTATTGTCGATCATGCAGCCAATCAGCTGCATGAAGAGATGGTGGAGATGGACGCGGTCTTCAAGGCGCTGGCCGACCCCAACCGGCGCCTGCTGCTCGACAGCCTCAACGAACGCAACGGTCAGACGCTGCGCGACCTGTGCTCACGGCTGTCGATGGCCCGCCAATCGGTCAGCAAGCACCTGGCCGTGCTCGAGGAGGCCAATCTCATCGCCACCGTGTGGCGGGGGCGCGAGAAATTGCACTACCTCAACGCCGAGCCGATCAACGCGATCGCCGACCGCTGGATCAATCAGTACGACCGCGCGCGCGTGCAGACGCTCGCGGACCTCAAGACCGCATTGGAGAGCCCACCGATGGACAGCAGCCCCGAGTTCGTCTACACCACCTACATCCGCACCACGCCGGAACGCCTGTGGCAGGCCATCACCGACCCGGCCTTCTCGAACCGCTATATGGGCCACGCCGTCGTGTCGGACTGGCAGAAAGGTTCCACCTACGTGTGGGCCGACCGCAGCGGCCTCGAGATCGAACACCCCGAACAGGTGATCCTCGAATCGGATCCGTACCGGCGCCTCGCCTTCACGTTCCACACGTTCGTGCCCGAACTGGTCCAGCTCGGTCTCGACGAGGAGACCATCGCCAAGGCCGCCGGCGAGCGCCGCTCCAAGGTCACCTTCGAGATCGAACCCGTCGAGGAGGACCAGGTGAAGCTGACCGTAACCCACGACGACTTTCCGGCGGAAAGTACTGTGCGAGGCCTTATTTCGGGCGGATGGCCTTGGAAGCTGGCCAACCTCAAGAGTGAGCTGGAGGCGGCATGACCGCGATGCGCACACCACCCGTCGTCTCTGAGCAGGAGTGGATGGACGCGTGGCAGGAGATGCTGATCAAAGAGAAAGAGGTCATGCGCGCCCGCGACGCACTCGCCGCGCAGCGCCGCCGGATGCCGTGGCTGGCGGTGCACAGAGACTACGAGTTCGACGGTCCCGACGGCAGGGTCAACCTGCTCGACCTGTTCGATGGCCGGCGCCAACTGATCATCTACCGGGCGTTCATCGAAGAAGGCACCGGCGACTGGCCCGCACACGGTTGTCCGGGATGCTCGCTGATGGCCGACCACGTCCCGAACCTGGCGCACCTCAACGCCCGCGACACCACGTTCGTCTACGTGTCTCGGGCGTCACAGGCTGACCTCGAGCGCATGAAGGCGAAGATGGGCTGGCGGCACCCCTGGTACACGATCACCGACGGTTTCGACGCCGACTTCGGAGTCCGGGACTGGCACGGCACCAACGCCTTCATCCGCGACGACGAGAACCGGATCTACCGCACGTATTTCGTCAACGGCCGCGGCGACGAGACCTTCGTCAACACGTGGAATCTCCTCGACATCACCGCGCTCGGCCGGCAGGAGAACTGGGAGGACTCGCCCCCGGGGTACCCGCAGGACCCACCGTACGAATGGTGGACGTGGAACGACTCGTATGCCGAGCACCGGCCGTGGCGCTGGTTCGGCGACCCCGACCCGGACGACCCCGACGACCAACGCCCGCCCCACCCGTAACCTCGAGGCGCCGAGATCTGCGCGAGGGTCGCGATTCTCGACGATCGGCGACCTTCCCGCAGAAATCGCGAGCCCACTGGTCACGCCGGCACGGTCGACAGGGCTTGCGCAACGCACCGCGCCCACCGGTCGTCGTCGACGACGGCCCACGCGGTGTCCCCGCCGAACGCGCTGGAGATCACCAGGTCCGGCGACACCGTGCCCAGCAGCGCAACGGAATTGCGCAACTCGGCGGCACTACCGCGCCCGGGCGGCAGGAACGTCGACCAGGTCCCCTCCCGGGTCAGGAACATGGTGTCGCCGGTGAACAGATACCGCTCGTCGGCGGCGCCGGTGACGAGATAGCTTGTGCTGCCATCGGAATGACCCGGGGTGGGCAGCACCTCGACACCGTTGTCGTCGACATATCGCTCGTAGCCGAGCGCGACGTCGATCGCGGCGTGACGGGTGATCGCCTCGGCTTCGGCGGCGGGGGCGTGCAGCCGGGACCCGAACCGCTCGGCAATCCGGGACAGGTTGGGGCCGGCTTCGTCCAGGTGCGACAGGTACTGCGCGCTGATGCCGCCGAGCGCCTCGATGGCGTCGAAGTCGGCTTCGGTCGCCGGACTGTAGAACAGCACGTTGCCGCGCGGGCCGCGCCACAGGTAGGCGTGGGTCGTCAGACCGGGAAACGGGGTGTCCAACCGCGTCTGCCACAGATCGTCACGCAATTGGAGCAGCTTCTGTGTCGTTGATGTCGTCATGCGTCGACTCTGCATCCTCAACCATTGTTGAGGTCAAGCGATTCGCCGGCAATCGACGCCGCGGGGTGTCACGATGGTCCGATGACACCTCTGCAGACGGCAGCGACGACGGCGGCCGCGATGCTCGTCGCGTCGATCATGTTCGCGCCCAACGCCGCCGCGGTCTGCTACAGCGCCGACTGCGTCCCGAACGTGGCACGCAACGTCGTCGGCGGAGCACCGTGCTCACCGGGCAAGTACTTCAACTACGGACTCGGCGCGGGCGGGGAGACGTACGTGTGCAACAAGACCGGTGTCTGGACGGCGGCCGGGCCGCTGGTCGGTGTCTACAACGTCGCGATGGACTGCCCCGAGCGGGACCTGTCGGCCCAGGGTTCCGACGGCGTCGCGTTCTTCTGCGCCGACATGGGCGGCGGCCATCTGCGCTGGGCGCACCGCGTCGACACCTTGGAGTGACCTACAAAACGGCGGCGATGCGGGCGGCGACGTCGTCGGCGACCTCCAGGGTGGCCGCATCTACCGCCGGCGAATAGCGGTCGGCGCCCGGGTCGTACGTCGCCCCGGCGATCGACCCGTGGTCGGCGGCCAACACCACGCAGTCGACCGGCCACGAGTTGCGGGTGAGCACCGCGGCGAAATCCCCGCTGGCGTCGGCGGGAATCACGTCGTCGTCGGCGCCGTGCAGCAACGTGAACGGTGTCGGCGTCCCGCTCAGAGACGACGGCAGCGGCCCCGCGGAGATCGGGTCGCGCACCATGAAGGCGCCTGCGAGGCAGACGGTGTGGGCGACGTCGACGCCGATCTGCGCCGCCTGGAACGTCAGGCCGGCCGCGGCCAGTCCGCCCATCGACCAGCCCACCAGCACCAGCGGACGGCCATCGCAGCGTTCGGCGGCGAACCGGGCCGACGCCACCAGGTCGGCGCGACCGCCGTCGTCGGCGTGTGAGTCCCAGTCGGCGAGGACCACCGTCGCTCCGTGCCGGTGCACCCGTTCGGCCAGCGGGCGCATCGCCGCCCGCGAGTCGGTCTGCGCGCCGTGCCACATCATCACGGTCGACTGGGAGATGTCGCCGTAGATGTCGGCGGCGCGGCCGGGGGAGTACTCGACGGTGTCCACGACTCTAAGGTGCCCCGCCCGCGGCCCGGTCAACCACGGCGGGCGTACTTGTCGGCGAACCGTTTCAGGATCTTTGGCGGATACCGCACATCCCATTGCCGCGCAGCAGTTTTCAGCGACTCGGCGGATTCCGGCGGAAAGTAGCCGTGATTCTTGTAGACGTTGATGCGGGTGATCAGCCCGTCGAGGTCGAGTTCGGGGTGGAACTGGGTGGCGTACACGTTGCGCCCGACCCGGAACGCCTGCACCGGACAGTCGGGTGACGACGCGAGCCGCACCGCCTCGGCGGGCAGCGACGAAGCCCCCTCCTTGTGCCCGCCGTATGCGTCGAAAACATCCGGGACATCGGCGAACAGGTCGTCGTCGCGGCCCTCGGCGGTGACGGTGACGCTGACCCCGCCCACCGGTTCGGGGTAGGTGCGGTCGATCCGGGCGCCGATCACGCTGCCCAGCGTGCCGACGCCGTAACAGCATCCGAGGAACGGGAAATCCTCGTCGACGATCCGCGCCAGCAGGTCGAGCAGCTCGGCCTCGGCACGCCGCTGCGTCTGCGACTTGGCGTCGGCGAGGTCGCTGACGTTGTACGGACCACCGCCGAGGATGACCCCCGAGTAGTCCGCCAGATCGATGCGGCCCAACGGTTCGTGCGTCAACCGGATGCGGTGCATACCCGCGGTGTCGACGCCGGCGAACCGCATCATCGCCCGGTACTCGTCGTCGGCGGCCTCGTCCTCACCACGGATGGACAGCAACAGAAACGGCGCAGAACGCGCGACACCCCGCGAGCCCGATGAGCCCGCGGGGTGCCGCATTTCGTTGCTTGCGATCAGTCCAGATCGAACCGGTCGTTGTTCATCACCTTGACCCAGGCAGCGACGAAGTCCTCGACGAACTTGTCCTTGCTGTCGTCCTGCGCGTAGACCTCGGCGATGCCGCGCAGCACCGAGTTCGAGCCGAACACCAGGTCGTTGGCGGTGGCCGTCCACCGGGTTTCACCGGTGACCCGGTCGCGGCCCTCGTAGACGTTCTCCTGGTTCTCCGACGGCTTCCACTGCGTGCGCATGTCGAGCAGGTTGACGAAGAAGTCGTTGCTCAACACGCCCGGCCGGTCGGTGAACACGCCGTGCTTGACGCCGCCGTGGTTGACGTTGAGCACCCGCAGACCGCCAAGCAGAGCGGTCAGCTCCGGAGCCGTCAGGTCGAGCATGTAGGCCCGCTCCACCAGCTGCTGCTCCAGCGGGTTCTTCTCGCCGGGGCGGAAGAAGTTGCGGAAGCCGTCGACCCGCGGTTCGAGCACCGCGAACGACTCCACATCCGTCTGCTCCTGAGAGGCGTCGGTGCGGCCCGGCGCGAAGTGCACGTCGATCTCGTAACCCGCGTCACGAGCGGCCTTCTCGACGGCCGCCGAGCCACCGAGCACGATGATGTCGGCCAGCGACACCTTCTTGCCTCCGGTGGCCGAGGCGTTGAACTCCTGCTGAACGCGCTCGAGCACGGGCAGCACCT
Organism: Mycolicibacterium flavescens; assembly: GCF_001722335.1. Taxonomy (GTDB): domain Bacteria; phylum Actinomycetota; class Actinomycetes; order Mycobacteriales; family Mycobacteriaceae; genus Mycobacterium; species Mycobacterium flavescens. The sequence goes on along the minus strand of NZ_MIHA01000006.1, from coordinate 215,415 downwards.
TCGCCAGTTCGGCCGGCTCGTTGGCCTCCCAGCTCCGCTGCGGCTCCAGCCGCACCCGGGCGCCGTTGGCGCCGCCGCGCTTGTCGGTGCCGCGGTAGCTGCCCGCCGACGCCCACGCCGTCTTGATCAGCTGCTGCACGGTCAGGCCGGAATCGAGCAGCTTGCTCTTGAGCTGCGCGATGTCCTGCTCGTCGATCAACGCGTGATCGACCGCCGGGACCGGGTCCTGCCACAGCTGCGGCTCGGCGATCCACGGACCGAGGTAGCGGCTGATCGGCCCCATGTCGCGGTGCATCAGCTTGTACCAGGCCTTGGCGAAGGCCTCGTTGAGCTCCTCGGGGTGATCGAGCCAGCGGCGGGTGATCTTGCCGTAGATCGGGTCCTCCCGCATCGAGATGTCGGTGACGAGCATCGTCGGCTTGCGCGGCGGCCCGCCGAACGGATCGGGGATGATCGCCTCGGCGTCCTTGGCCTCGAACTGCCAGGCGCCGGCCGGGCTCTTGGTCAGCTCGTACTCGTAGCCGTAGAGGTTCTGCAGGAACGCGTTGCTCCACTGCGAGTTCGTGCCGGTCCAGATGACCTCGAGACCGCTGGTGACGGTGTCGTTGCCGTTGCCGGAACCGAACGGGCACTTCCACCCCAGGCCCTGTTCCTCGATCGGGGCACCTTCGGGCTCGGGCCCGACGTTCACGTCCGCGGCGCCGTGGGTCTTGCCCAGGGTGTGGCCACCGACGATCAGAGCGGCGGTCTCCTCGTCGTTCATCGCCATGCGGCCGAACGTCTCGCGGATGTCGTGGGCCGCGGCCAACGGATCCGGCTTTCCTTCGGGGCCCTCGGGGTTGACGTAGATCAGACCCATGGTGGTGGCGCCGAACGGCTCAGCCAGCTTGCGCTCGCTGTCGTTGGTCCCGTTGTAGCGCTTGTCGGTGCCCAGCCAGGTGTCCTCCTGGCCCCACAGCATCTCCTCGGGCTCCCAGATGTCCTCGCGACCGAACGCGAAGCCGGCCGTCTCGAAGCCGGACTGCTCGAGTGCGGCGTTGCCGGCGTAGGCGATCAGGTCGGCCCAGGAGATCTTGTTGCCGTACTTCTGCTTGATCGGCCACAGCAGTCGCCGGGCCTTGTCCAGGTTGGCGTTGTCGGGCCAGCTGTTCAGCGGGGCGAAACGTTGAGAACCCTGGCCGGCGCCGCCACGTCCGTCGAAGATGCGGTAGGTGCCTGCGGCGTGCCAGCTCATCCGGACGAACAGGCCGGCGTAGTTGCCGTAGTCGGCCGGCCACCAGTCCTGCGAGGTGCGGATGAGCTCGATGACGTCGCGCTTGAACGCCTCGACGTCCAGCTTCTTGAACTCTTCGGCGTAGTTGAAGTCCGGCCCGAGCGGATTGCCCTTCTCGTTCTGCCTGTGCAGGACCGACACGTCGACCTGCTCCGGCCACCAGTCACGGTTGGTCAGTGGAGCGTGCGCCTTCGGCTCCGGCGAGTCGATCGCCGGGTTCTCGCTCTCGCTTTTACTCGCTGTCTTGGAGTCGGCGTGCGGGGGGCGAGCATCGGATGTATCAGATGACACAGCGTTCCTTCCGGTGGGTTGTTTGGGCTGTGATCACGGGTGTGATCGGGAAACTTCGGTGTCGGGTTGCGCGACGCAGTCCGGGCACAGGCCCCAGTAGATGACCTCGGCCTCGTCGAGGACGAACCCGTCGAGCGCGCCGTCGGTGTCCGATGGCGTCAGGCACGGCGCCTCGCCGAACGCGCAGTCGACGTCGGCGATGACTCCGCAGGAGCGGCACACGACGTGGTGGTGGTTGTCGCCGACGCGCGATTCGTACCGCGCGAGCGACCCCGAGGGCTGGATGCGGCGCACCAGCCCGGCGCTGGTGAGCGCGGCGAGCACGTCGTAGACGGCCTGGCGGGACACGTCGGGCAGGTTGACCCGGACGGCACCCACGATGGTCTCGGTTTCGGCGTGCGGATTACCGTAGACCGCCTCGAGCACCGCGAGCCGCGGACGCGTGACGCGGAGATCGGCAGCGCGTAGCTGCTCCGCGTAGTCAGGTGGCAAGGGCACGCTGACAATATGCTCTGTTTTCTGGAATCAGTCAAGACTGTCTCGCGGGCGTGTCCGCACCACGGTCTGGAGATGAGCATCGCCGGAATCGCGGGCTGACAAGGTTTTTCGCTGAAACACAGCGGATTCACAGCGGTGTGGGACATGCCGGATCCGATGTCCCGCTGGTACTCTTCGGAACCTGCTGGGCCCGGCGGTCGGGGAGTGGACCGGGGCCGTCGGCATGTTCGGAACGAAACCGTCACGCAAGTTCGCGAAGAGAGTGTTGTGCGCACCGGAGAAATCAAAGCCCTGTCCGGCTTGCGCATCGTCGCCGCGGTTTGGGTGGTGCTGTTTCACTTCCGTCCGCTTCTCGAGCAGGCGGCGCCGGGCTTCCGGTCGGCGCTGGCCCCGGTGCTCAATTGCGGCGCGCAGGGCGTCGACCTGTTCTTCATGCTCAGCGGATTCGTGCTGACGTGGAACTACCTCGACCGGATGGGCTCGTCGTTCGAGTGGCGGGCGACGCTGCGCTTCCTGTGGCTGCGGCTGGCCCGGGTGTGGCCGGTCTACCTGGTGACGATGCACCTCGCCGCGCTGTGGATCATCTTCACCCTGCACGTCGGGCACGTCCCGTCGGAGGGCGCGGAGTCGCTGACCGCGATGAACTATCTGCGCCAGCTGTTCATGGTCCAGTTGTGGGTCGTGCCGTACTTCGACGGGTCCAGCTGGAACGGGCCGGCCTGGTCGATCAGCGCCGAGTGGTTGGCGTACCTGTTGTTCGGCGCGCTGGTGCTGGTGATCTTCCGGATCGCGCGCTCCACCCGGGCCCGCGGGCTGATCGTGCTGGCGTTCGTCGCGACGCTGCCGCCGATCATGCTGCTGTTGGCGACCGGGTTGTTCTATACGCCGTGGAGTTGGCTGCCGCGCATCGTCATGCAGTTCACCGCCGGTGCGCTGGTGTGCGCCGCGGTCCGCAAACTGCAACCCGGCGACCGGGCAAGGCGCACCGCCGGCGTCGCAGCGCTGCTCATCGGCGCGGCCATCGTGGCGATCCTGTACTGGCTCGATGCGCATCCGATGCCCAAGGTGCTCGACAGCGCCGGGTTGGTCGACATCCTGTTCGTCCCGCTGCTGCTGACCCTGGCGATCGGCACCGGAAGCCTGCCGTGGCTGCTGTCACTGCGACCGGTGGTCTATCTGGGCCACATCTCGTTCAGCCTCTACATGGTCCACGAGTTGGTGCACACCAGCTGGGACTGGATGGTCGAGCAATTCGAGTTGAGCCTGACACCCGACCTGGGCGGCAAGCTCATAATGGTTGCGTTGCTTGGCGTCGCGCTGCTCGGCGCGGTCGTGCTGTACCACTTCGTCGAGGAGCCCGCCCGGATATGGATGCGCAGCATGATGAGCGCCAGCAGCGGTTCGACACCGGCGAAGGGCACACTGACCACCCTGCACGACGCGAAGGACGAACGCGCACACGTGGTTTCGGCGCGCGCCGGCTGATCTGTCTGACCGCGGTGCTGGCCTTCGCGGTGGTGACGGTGCTGGCCGGTGCGCAGCGGACGCCGGTGCAGCACCGGGACGTCGTGGCCCTGCAGTACACGGTGAACCGGATCGCGGTGATCGGTGACTCGTATACGACCGGCGGGGAGCTGGGCGGGCTCGGCGCCAGCGGCTGGCCCGCACAGGCCTGGCGGATGCTCGCCGCCCAGGGCATCGCCACCAGCGCGGACGTCGGCGCCGAGGGCGGCGCGGGCTACGGCGTCCGGGGCAACGGCGGCAGCCTGTTCGAAGACCTGACCGCGCGCACGGTCAAGCCCGACGACCGGCTGGTCGTGTTCTTCGGATCGCGCAATGACCAGCACGTCGACCCCACGCAGTTCACGATCCTGGTGTACGGCACGTTTCAGCTGGCGCGGCGGCTCGCCCCGTCGGCCGACTTCCTGGTGATCGGCCCGCCCTGGCCGACCGCCGACGTGCCCGGCACCGTCGTGCGGATCCGCGACACCCTGCGCTACCAGGCCCGGCTGGCGGGCGCGACGTTCATCGACCCGATCGCGCTCGGCTGGTTCGTCGGCAAACCGGAGTTGATCGGCTCCGACGGCGTGCACCCCACCGACGCCGGCCACACCTACATGGCGGAAAAGATCGCCCCGCTGATCGGCGCGCAATTGCCGCGTCGCATCTGATCGGTTCTATCGTTTCGATCGTGACTCTCGGCGCACGCCTGTACCGCCTGCTGACCCCGGTGATGTCGCTGCGGGTCATCGTGATCGTGGCGGCCCTGTCGGTGGTGGCGCTGGTGCTCATCCTCGGCGCCTGGGTGTGGTTCGGCGTCACCAACGACCAGTACAGCCAGTTGGACCGGCGACTGGACTCGGTCAGCAGCCTCGGCGACATCAGCACGCTGCTGCGCACCGCCCAGCAGGATCCGGTGGAGCAGCCGGTGCCCGACGGCGGCCTGGTGCGCACCGCGCGGGTGGACGGCATCACCGTCTCCATCCCGCGCGACATCGTGCTGCCGCAGTTCGACGTCGGCTACACCGACACCACCATCGACGGCGTCCAGTACCGGGTCCGCACCTTCAACGCCGGCGACACGTCGATCGCGATCGGCGCACCGCTGGCCGAGACCCAGCGCCGCATCGACGAGCTGCACCGGCGGGTGCTGCTGATCTGCGCGGGCGTCATCGTCGGCACCGTCATCGTCGGATCGGTGATGTGGTCGATCATGATCAACCCGTTCCGGGTGCTGGCGCAGCAGGCCCGCGCGATCAACGCCCAGTCCAAGCCCGAAGAGGTGCAGGTGCGCGGCGTGCAGGAGGCCGTCGAGATCGCCGAAGCGGTCGAGGGGATGCTCGCCCGCATCGGCGACGAACAGCAGCGCACCCGCGCAGCGCTCGAGTCGGCCCGCGACTTCGCCGCGGTGGCGTCGCACGAACTGCGCACTCCGCTGACCGCGATGCGCACCAACCTCGAGGTGCTCTCCACGCTGCAGATGCGCGACGACCAACGCCAGGAGGTCATCGCCGACGTCATGCGTACGCAGAGCCGCATCGAGGCGACGCTGACCGCGCTGGAGCGGCTCGCGCAGGGCGAACTGACCACCGTCGACGACTTCGTTCCCGTCGACATCACCGATCTGCTCGACCGCGCCGCTCACGACGCGATGCGCAACCACCCCGGGCTGCGGGTGTCACTGGGGTCGTCGACCACCGTGCTCACCGTCGGGCTCCCGGCAGGCCTGCGCCTGGTCGTCGACAACGCGATCACCAACGCGATCAAGCACGGCGGCGCCACCGAAATCCGGCTCGGGACAGAGAGTTCCGGTGCCGGCGTGACGATCACCGTCGACGACAACGGCAGCGGCATCCCCGAAGAGGAACGGGCCGCGGTCTTCGAGCGGTTCTCCCGCGGTTCGACCGCCGCGCGGTCCGGTTCCGGGCTGGGGCTGGCCCTGGTGGCCCAGCAGGCCGAACTGCACGGCGGCACCGCCACGATCGAGGCGAGCCCGCTCGGCGGCGCGCGGCTGGTGTTGCGACTGCCCGCGCCGAGCTGAGGTGGCTACCATCCGGCCATGGCGAAACTCGAGCTGGCACGCGAACTGGCGCTGAGCCCGGACGATGCGTGGGCACATGTCTCGGACCTCAACTCGCTCGGCGACTGGATGGTGATGCACGAGGGGTGGCGGGGTGAGGTGCCCGACGAGTTGACGGTCGGCACCCGGATCGTCGGGGTAGCCGGCGCCAAGGGACTGCGCAACCGGGTCACCTGGACCATCAAGCAGTTCGACCCGCCCAAACTGATCGAGGTGACCGGCTCCGGTGTCGGCGGCACCAAATACGGGTTGACGATGAAGGTGGCGCCCACGCAGACGGGTAGCGCATTCACCTTGATCCTCAACCTCGGCGGCCCGCCGCTGTTCGGCCCGATCGGTTCGGCCGCGGCCCGTGCGGTCAAGGGCGACATCGACCGATCGATCCGCAGGTTCGAAGAGCTCTACGGGTAGGCCCGGGACGCCGTAAGCCTCAGTCCTCCTTGCGGATCAAGCGGCCGAGCGCCTCGCGGTCGGAGGCCAGCAGCTCGTCGATGCGGGACTGGTTGACGTCGGCCACGATGATCTCGCCGACCTCCTGGTAGACGTCGCTGAAGATGCCATGCGATTTCATCTTCTCGGTCTGGTAGATGTTGTCCTCCGTCGGCGTGACGTAGTAGACGATCTCGGCCTTGAACCGGTGGATCAACCAAAGGTGGACAACGCTCATCAGCCGCTTCTGCCGCAGCTTCTCGGCGAACGTGTTCTGGTCGCGCACGGTCAGGATGCTGCGGCCGTGCCGGTCCTTGATCGGGTCGACGATGACGTTGGCCAGCTTCTCGTCCTCACCCTCGCCGCGCTCGCCGTAGATCCCGAGTTCCAGCACATCGCTGCCGGGGCGGGTGGGGAACAGCTGCACCCGCAGCCTCTCGTCGAGCTGGTAGTGCTCGCCCCACAGCGCCAGCCATTCCTCGAGCAGTTTCTTGGGCACCTCGGTCTGCACCAGATGCTGATGCTGCGTCGAGCCCTTACCCATCGCCTTGGTGGTCGCCAAGCGACCCGAGGACGCGGCCAGCGCGGCGTCGCTGCGCGGTCCGCCGACCAGGGTCTGCGGTGTGCGGTAGGGCGATTCGACGAGCCGCATCTTGCGCTGCAGCCGCGCCAACGCGAGCATGCCGTCCTGCTGCAGCGCCGAGGCGAACTCCTCGGAGGCGACACCGTCGACCTGGTGCCCGCCGTAGGTGATGAAGTTGAACACGAAGCCCAGCTTGCCGAGTTCGGTTGGGAAGGCCCGCATCTCGTCGTCGCTCATGCCGGTGGTGTCCCAGTTGAACGACGGCGACAGGTTGTAGGCCAGCATCTGGTCGGGGAACTCGGCGTGGATGGCCTCGGCGAACTCGCGGGCGTCGGCGAGGTCGGCGGTCTTGGTCTCCATCCACAGGATGTCGGCGAACGGCGCGGCGGCCAGCGACTTGGCGATGGCGTACGGGATCCCACCGCGCACCTGGTAATAACCCTCGGGGGTCTTGGCCAGTTCGCAGTCCCACCCGACCGCGGCCCCGATCTCGCGGGCCTTCTCGCGCGCGGTGTACAGCGGGGCCCGCTGCGCGAACTCGCGCCAGTCGGCGACGCTCATGTCGAGTTGTTCGCCCTCGCTCTCGCGGAACTCGAGCAGTTCGGCCACCGCCTCGCCGTAGGTCATCAGCCCGGCGTCGACCTGCCAGGCGTCGACGAACTTCGATTCCACGCCGTCGAAGATCTCGTCGATCGCCTGGTCGGGACGGTCCTGATATTCGGCGGCGGCCCGCGTTACCGCGTCGCCGATGCCGTGATGGTCCAGCCAGGCGTCAGCGGTGGCGTACTCGCCCTCGGGCAGCGCGTAGAGCAGGTGGCCGTTGAGCTCACGCACCCCGGCTTCGAAGAAGCGCCGCATCATCGCCAGGTAGCAGGACTTGTACGACGGGATCCGCAGGTTGGTCACCCCGAGCAGGAACGGCTGGTCACGTTCGTCGGCGCGGCTGTCGATCAGGTTGGCGGCCTCGGCGTCAGTGCGCGCGACGATGATGCCCGGCACCCGCATGATGTCGAGCTGGAAGCGGGCGGTGTTGAGCCGTTTGATCTGCTCGTCGGACGGAACCAGCACCTTGCCGCCCTGGTGGCCGCATTTCTTGGTGCCCGGACGCTGGTCCTCGATGTGGTAACCGGGCACGCCGGCCTCGACGAAGCGGCGAATGAGGTTGCGCACGTGCGGGTCTCCGCCGTGCCCGGTGTCGGCGTCGGCGATGATGAACGGACGGAAGTCGACGGCGGGGGTGGCCGCGCGCTGCTTCTCCGACATCTGCAGCCGCAGGTACTGCTGGTTACGGTCGGCGGTGAGCAGGGCGCGGACCAGGCCGGCGGCCTCTTCGGGCACTTGGCTGAGCGGGTAGCTGGCCAGGTCGGGGCCGGGGTCCTCGGTCGTGGACCCCTTGGCCGAGGTCGCCCAGCCGCCGAGGTAGATCCCCTCGATGCCCATCCGCTTCATCGTCACGGCCTGCCCGGGCGAGTACGGCCCGAATGTGGTGATGCTCTTCTTCTGGGCGAACAGTTCACGCAACCGCCCGTAGAAGGCGGTGGCCGCCTCGCGCGCGACGCTGTAATCCGACGGGATCGTGCCGCGCTGCTCGACGACCTGGCGGGCCGAGTACAGCCGGATGATGCCGTTGAACCGCTCGCTGTCGAAGTACTGCTGGGTGGCGTCGACCTCCCGCTCGAACGGGGTTTGTGGTGCGGCGTCCGTTTCGATGATGGCCATGGATCCACAGTACGACCCGGTATTCGCCGAGAACGGCGTTATCAGCAGGGCCGTGTGCGCCAGGTGCGGGGAGCGGTGCCGTGGACGCGCCGGAACAGCCGGCTGAAGTACCCCGGGTCGGCGATGCCGACGCGGCGCGCGACTTCGGCGATCGGCAGATCGGTCTCGGCGAGCAGGCGTCGGCTCTCGGTCATCCGGCGCTCGGTGATCCAGTCCTGCACGGTGCGGCCCGTGCGACGGCGCACGATCGTGGTGAGATGCCCGGGGGTGATGCCGACGTCGGCGGCCACGTCGCGCAGCGACAGCGGTTGGTCCAACCGGCGGTCGATCACCGCGAACACCTCGGCGAGCAACGGCTCACCGGAATGCCGCAGGTCGCCGACCACGTCGTCGGCCACCCGGGCCAGGTCGATGAGCAGCAGGGTCAGGTGGGCCAGCGCCGCCTGCCGGTAGCCGTCGCGACGCTCGGTCAGTTCGGCTTCGATCGAGGCGATCGCCGTCTGCCAGGGCTGGAGGCGTTCGCCGGGCAGCCGCAACTCGAGCATCCCGCCGGCTTCGCCGTGCACGAACGGAAACAGCAGCGGATGCTCGCGCCACGTCGGCCGCGCGCCGTCGGAGGCCAGCGCGGCCGGGTCGAAGTACACACCGATGCCGTCGGATCGGTCGACGCGACCGGGGTCGAGCACCTCACCGGCGGCCGCCACGAACACCGTCGCCGCGCCGGGGACGAACCACAGCGCCGGGAAGTCGTGGATGTGGCGGCCCCGGTCGCGTACCTCGTCGTGCGCCGCGCGCACCACCGCTACCGGCGGGGTGCCCGGCCCGCTCGGGTAACCGTAGATCGGCACGCCGTCACGGTGCCGCACCAACCGGGATGCCAACGCCATGTACCCGAAGATAGTCCCAGTTTCTCCGACGATCACCCAACAATGTTTTCTTACAGCGCTTCACCATGGCGGTATGACCAAATATCATCCTGCTACGCACCACGTCTATCTGCCTGCCGCGGGCCACGACCTGTTCCTGCCGGGCTACGACCTGCTGACCCGCGTATTCGGCTTCAACCGGGCCTACCGGACACTGATCGACCAGGCCGGGCTGCGACCCGGCCTGTCGGTTCTCGAGGTCGGTTGCGGCACCGGCAATCTCATCGTCGGCGCGCGGCGCGCCGAGCACGGCATCCGCGGGGTCGGGTGCGATCCGGACCCGCGCGCGCTGGCCCGCGCCGAACGCAAGGCGCGCAGCTTGTCCGGGCTCACCTTCGACCGGGCCTACGCGCAGGAACTTCCCTACGGCGACGGTGAGTTCGACCGGGTGTTGTCGTCGATGATGTGGCATCACCTCGATGAGAACGTCAAACCCGCGGCGGCTCAGGAGTTCTTCCGGGTGTTGCGCCCGGGTGGCAGCCTGCATCTGGTGGACATCGGCGGCGAGGTCGGCGACGACGGGGGCGTACTCGCACGGCGGATCCGGCGCAGTGCCCACGCCGCGGGCAACCTCGGCGACGCCATCCCGCGACGGTTAAGCGAAGCGGGCTTCGAGTGCCGGCAGGTCGGCACCCGCAGGATCCGCCTGGTCGGACCCGTCGCGTTCTTCCGGGCCATCCGCCCGGAGTGAGCGTCAACGCACCGGGTTCTCCAGCACGGCCAGGCCGCCGCCGAGCTCGCAGCGCACCACATCTCCAGGCGAAATAGCTACGGCGCCAGGTGTTCCCGTCGACAGGATGTCGCCGGGGTGGAACGGCATCACCTGGCTGTGGAAGCTGAGCAGTTCGGCGGGGGAGAACGTCATACCCGCGACGGTGTCCTTGCGGTGCAGTGCGCCGTTGTGGATGGTGGCGACCTGCAGGTCTTGCAGTGGGCCGTGCGCGAGCACTTCGTCGAGGGTGATGAGCTCGGGGCCGAACGAGAAGAACGTCGGGTAGTTCTTGACCCGCGTCAGGTAGCGCGGGTTTTCCATCAGCACCGATTCGGCGGTCTGGTCGAGGACCGGCACCACGCCGGCGACGTAGTCCAGTGCGTCGTCCACGCCGACCCGGTAGCACGGGCGGCCGATGACCAGTCCGAGTTCGGCTTCGGCGGTGACCTTCCCGATTCCGGGCGGCACCACGATCGGCTGCCCGGGACCGACGATGGTGTGGTCGCCCTTGAGGAACGACGCCGGTGAGGTACGGGGGGCCTGCTCGCCGAGATCGCCGGCGTGCGCGCCGTAGTTCAGCCCGATACCGAGGATCTTGCGCGGCCGGGTCCACGGCGCGAGCACCGTCGCCGCACCGACGCAGTCCTCGTCGGGCACCGCAGCGTCGACCGCCGACGCCAGCTCGCCGAGACGCTCGGACTCCAACAGCGCCAACAGGTCTCGCGGCCCGTCGGTGAGCATCCGATCCACCCGCGCATAGCGGCCGTCGGCAAGCGCGACGCAGGCCGCGGGGCCGTCGGGCAATTGGACGGTACGTAAACGCATACGCCTCCCTCAGTGGACGCCGCGGATCAGACCGCCGTCGACCCGCACGACAGAACCGGTGATGTAAGAAGCTCTTTCGCTGCACAGGAACACCGCGGCGTCGGCGTACTCCTCGGGTCGGCCGTAGCGGCCGAGCGCCATAGTCGCGGCGCTCTCGGCCATCACGTCGTCGGCGGTGCGGCCTTCGCGTTCGGCGCGCTTGCTGTCGAGGGAGCGGGTCCGGCCGGTTTCGATCCGGCCGGGGACGATGACGTTCGCGGTCACCCCGTCGCGGCCGACTTCGTCGGACACCGTCTTCGACCACGCATGCAGGCTGGCGCGCAGTGTGTTCGACAGCCCGAGGTTGGGGATCGGTGTGTGCGCACCCGAGGACGTGGAGGTCAGGATGCGGCCCCAACCCCGCTGCCGCATACCGGGAAGCACGCGGTCGGTCAGCGCGATCACCGACAGCACCATCTGTTCGAAGCTGCGGCGCCAGGTGTCGGTGTCCTGTCCGGACGCGGGGGTCGGCGGTGGGCCGCCGGTGTTGTTGACGAGGATGTCGACCGGGCCGAGGGCGCGTTCGACCTCGCTGACGTTGGGGTCGATGCGATCCAGCTCGGCCAGGTCCCACACCAGCGGTAGCGCCTTGGCGCCGGCGTCCTGTACGCGCGCCGCGGTGGCGGCCACGCGGTCAGCGGATCGGCCGGCGACCGCGACGTTGGCACCCTCGCCGGCGAGTCGCACCGCGATCGCGCCGCCAAGGCCGCCGCTGGCACCGAGCACCAGGGCGGTTCGTCCGGCGATTCCGAGATCCATTGTCGTGCTCCTTTATCGGCTGGCGGGGGCGGGCAGGGTGGCGAGATGGTGTTCGAGCAGCGGCACCAACGTGGCCCACACGTCGCGGGCGGCGCGAAAACCACTGTCCCGGAACGCGTTGAGCACCGCGGCCAGAGGTGGAGTCACAGTTCGATCACCTTGCCGTTGAGATGGTTTCGACGACATGCTCGGCGATGGCGAGCGCCGACGTCGCTGCCGGCGATGGCGCGTTGCGCAGCACCACCACGCGGTCGCGGACGCTGATCCGGAAGTCGTCGACCAGGCCGCCGTCGGTGTCGAGGGCCTGCGCGCGGATGCCCGCATTGCCCGGCACGACGTCGTCGACGTCGAGATCCGGGACGTAGGCACGGGCGGCCGCCACGAACCGACGCTTGGACAGCGAGCCGTACATCTCCCGGATACCGGTGCGCCAGTGCTTCCGCGCGAACCGCCAGAATGCCGGTGTCCTGGCGACTTCCGCGAGATCGGGCAGCGAGAACTCGCGCCACGAGTAGCCCTCGCGGGCGAGCGCGAGAACGGCGTTGGGCCCGATCAGCACCTCGCCGTCGACCCGCGGGGTGACATGCACGCCGAGGAAGGGGTAGCGCGGGTCCGGGACCGGGTACACCAGACCGTTGACGAGATCGCGGCGGCGCGGTTTGAGTGCGTAGTACTCGCCGCGGAACGGCATGATCACCGGATCCGGTCCGTCGCCGGCCATTTCGGCCAACCGGTCGCTCTGCAGACCCCCGCAGGCGATGACCCGGTCGAAGGCCGCCTCCTGTTCGCCGGCCGCGGTGCGGGTGCTGACAATCACCTCAGTGCCGGTGGCGTGCAGCCCGACGACCTCGTGGCCGAGGCAGATCTTCGCGCCGGCCGCGGCCGCATCGGCGGCCAAGGCATGGGTTACCGCGGCGAAGTCGACGATCGACGTCGACGGCGAGTGCAGTGCCGCGATGCCGCGCACATTCGGTTCGATCTCGGCCAGTTCCTGCGGGCCGATGATGCGCACCCCCGGCACGCCGTTGGCCAGCGCCTTCTCTTCGATGTCGGCAAGGCGGAGCCGTTCGGCGTCGTTGAGCGCGACCAGCACCTTGCCGCAGGCGATCCGGCGGATGTCGCGTTCGGCGCAGTACCGTTCGAGCAGAGCGACGCCGCGACGACACAGCACGGCCTTCTGCGACCCGGGCTGGTAGTACAGACCGGCGTGCACGACGCCGCTGTTGCGTCCGGTCTGGTGGGACGCGAGACGGTCTTCCTTCTCGAACAGCGTCACCTCGGTTTCGGGGGAGCGTCGCAGGGTCTCGCGGGCGACCGCGGCGCCGATGATGCCGCCTCCGACGATGGCCAGACGGGGGTTCATCGGCCCCCTCGCGCGGCGACGTCGTCGGCGTGTCCAGACAGATACACGGGGGAGCCGGGGACGTCGGGGGCCCCCAGCGTGGGATGCAGCTGTGTCAACACCATGGATTCACGACCTGAGCTCAATCGTAGACCTCGGGATGGTCGGATCCGTTCAACAGCGGTCGGCGAGCGACCAACCGGCGCGCCGAGTCACCGTTCGGTTACGGTACGGCATCTCATTGGCTCTGAGCCATGGGCGAATTGGCGAAGTCAGCGAATTTGACGGTACACATGAATACAGCGCCTAGCCCTGTGCGCAGTCGAGAAAGAGCAACGAGTCATGAGACGCATATTCGCCTTGGTGATCGGTGTCGCCATGATGGTGACGGTCCCTGGGGTGGCAACCGCCGCACCTACCGCACGGTCAGCGGTCAACCAGCAGGCGGTCGACCTCGTCATTGCCCGCGGGCTGGCGCAGCGCGGTGTGCCGTTCTCTTACGGCGGGGGTGACGCGAACGGGCCGACGATGGGCAGCGGTACCGCCGAGAACGTCGCCGGCCTCGACAGCGAAGGCCACATCGTCGGCCTGAACCCGGCCGTGAGCACTGTCGGTTTCGACGCCTCCGGGCTGATGGTCTACTCGTTCGCCGGTATCGGTGTGAAGCTGCCGCGGTCGTCGGGCGCCCAGTACACCGTCGGTCAGAAGGTGCTTCCGTCCGAGGCACTGCCCGGGGACCTGATCTTCTACGGCCCCGACGGAAACCAGAGCGTCGCGCTGTTCATCGGCAACGGTCAGATGCTCGAGGCCACTGATCCCGCGGTAACGGTCTCGCCGGTGCGGACCAACAACATGGCGCCGTACCTGGTTCGCATCATCAAGTAACCCCGCGGCCCTCCACCCGCCGAGCGTCGAAGTTTTCACCAGTTTCGGCCGATTTCGCACCAAAAACCCGACGCTCAGCGCAAAGAACTAGGCGAGCACCTCGACGCTGTCGCCCACCCGAATGGTGCCGGAACTGAGCAGTCGACAGGCCGACCCGCCGCGCCCCCGAAGCGCCGCGGCGGCGCCGGGCCCGATCCAGTCGTCGAGCAGGCGGCACGACGCCGACACTCGGACCACCTCCAGTAGCACCTCGCCGACCCGCAACCGGGTGCCGGGGCGGGTCGGGATCTCACCCGCGTCGACCGTGACGTTGCGCCGGGTCGCAGACTGGTCGAAGGGACGGCCGAGGTCGGCGGCGGCCCGGTCGAGCAGTTCCCGCGACTGGACAGTGACGTGCCGGTGCTTGGTGCCGTGGTATCGGTCGCCGACGAGCCCGGTACCCGCTTCGGCGAGGACCTCCTCGACCGAGCGCATCGGCAATCGGCTGCCGGGAGCGACGTTGAGCGCGACGACGTGCACGGCCGAAAGTGTAGGTGGGCCGCGCCGATCGCTGATAGAGAGGACGGGTGACCTCGACAATCGCCGAAGCAACCGTCAACCGGGCCCGCAGCATGCGGGACCTCGTTTCGGCCGAAGCCGCCGAATCGGAACGGCTGCGCACGCTCAGCCCCGCGATCGTGACCGCGATGTGGGATACCGGGCTGATGTCGGCATTCAACCCGCAGCCGGCGGGCGGCGCAGAACCGTCGTTCGCCGAGATGATCGAGACCTGGATCGAGATGGCCTGGCAGGACGGCTCATTCGGCTGGGTCGGTATCGCCAACTTCCCGTCGTCGTTCGCCGCCGCCACCTACCTGCCCGACGCCGGCTTCGCCGAGGTCTTCACCGCCCATGGCAACCGCGTGACGATGGGCGGGCAGTTCTTCCCGAACGGTCAGGGCCTCGCGGTGCCCGGTGGCTACCGGCTGACCGGCGCGTGGAGTTTCGGTTCCGGCACCGGGCATTCGCAGTACATCGCCGCGGGCTTCCTGCCGATGGACGGTACCGAGATGCGGTGGGTCAGCGAGGGGATCCCCGACATGCAGATCGCGATCCTGCCCCGCGCCGAAGTGAGTTTCAACGACGGCTGGCATGTGCAGGGGCTCAAGGGAACCGGCTCCTACGACTACAGCGTCGACGACGTGTTCGTTCCCGTCGAACGGACCTTCGCGCTGTTCACCCGCGAACCCCTGCGCGGGTCGTCGCCGGCGGGGCGGATGGGCATGATGCCGGTGACCGCCGCCGGACACGCGTCGTGGGCGCTCGGGGTGGCCAAGAGCATGCTCGACGACGTGCAGGAACTGGCCGCGACCAAGTTCCGGATGAGCGATATGGCGTCGCTGGCCAGTCGACCGACCTTCCAGAAGGGACTGGCCCACCACGTCGCGGCCTGGCGGGCGGCGCGTCTGCTGGTGCACGACGCGTTCGCCACCGCCGAAGCTGCCGTCGCGGCGGGGGAGGACCTCACCCCGACGCTGCGCGCGGACATGCGGGTCGCGGCCGTCTACGCCACCGACGTCTCGCGTCAGTGCGCCGAGTGGGCGCACCTGGCCGCAGGTACCAGTTCCATCCGCGAGGGCTCCCGACTCGAGCGCGCGTTCCGCGACCTGTACACCGGCACCCAGCACGCGTTCATCAGCGAGAAGGTGGCCATCGATTCGGCTCAGGTCTGGCTGGGCGTGATCGACGACCAGTTCGGGCTCTGATCACCCGTTCCGGGCGACGAATTCGGCGACGATGCGGCCGAGTTCGGCGCCGCGCTGCTCCTGGATGAAGTGACCGGCCCCGGTCACCGTCGTGTGCGGCTGACCCTCGGCTCCGGGCACGTGGTCGGCGAACACCCTGTCCCAGCCGCGCGTTGCGGGATCGCCGTCGGAGTAGGCGGTCAGAAACGGTCGGCGGAAATCAGCCAGCGCTGCCATCGTCGAGCGGCCGATCGCCGCCCCGACATCGTTGCGCGTCAACGGGATCAGCGCGATCATCTGACGTAGGCCCGCGGTGAACCGGCGGTCCGGGAACGGCGCGTCGTACGCGGCGAGCACGTCCGGGCTGAGCGGGCCCGCCACCGCGTCGAGGAACAGGCTCGGCACCAACTCCGGCGCCCGCTGGTAGAACGCCACGTAGTCCAGCAGCGTCTCCTGGTGCACCACCTGCCCGTCACCGGTCGCGTGGTGCGGCCATTCGAGCCTGCCCGCCAACGCGGGGTCGCAGGTGTGCAGGATGGTGTTGGTCGCGACGACACCGGCGTACCGGCCCGGGTCGCGGGCCAGCGCGCTCAACCCGATGGGCCCGCCCCAGTCCTGCACGACGAGCGTGATGTGCTGTAGGTCGAGTCGACGAATTGCGCTGTGCAGCCAGTCGATATGTCGTTTGAACGTGTAGTCGGTCGGGTCGGTGAGCTTGTCCGAGCGGCCGTAGCCGATGTGGTCCGGGGCGATGACCCGCAGACCCGCGTCGACGAGCACCGCGATGACGTGCCGATACGAGTAGGACCAGGTCGGCTGGCCGTGCAGAAGCACCACGACGGGCGCATCCGGCGGCCCGGCATCGACGTAGTGCATGCGCAGCGGATCGATCCCGCGGGTTTCGGCGTCGACGTAGTGGGGGTCGAATGGAAAATCCGGCAGCGCAACGAAGCGGTCGCCAGGCGTGCGCAGGACAGGCAACGTCTCACCTGTCGACGGTCGTGAGTACACCGTCGACGACCATGGTGCGCAACGTTTTCCGGTCGAACTTACCGCTGGGCAGGGTGGGGATCCGGTCGCTGGTGGTGACCACCCACCTGGTGGGCACCTTGTAGGCCGACAGCTGCTCGCGGGTGCGCGCGGTCAGCGCGTCGACGTCGACATCGGCGCCGGCGGGTACGACGACCGCGCACACCTCTTCGCCGCGCGCGGCATCGTCGATGCCGAGCACGAGGCACTGTGCCACGTCGGCGAATCCCTCGATGACCGCCTCGACCTCCAGCGGCGAGACGTTGGCCCCGGCCGCCTTGATCAGATCCGTGGTCCGGCCCACGTAGAACAGCCGCGAATCGCCTGCGACCCGGTAGACGCGGTCACCGGTGTGGTACCAACCGTTTTCGTCGAACGTCTCCCACCGTTCGCGTTTGTTGTATCCGGCCATCACGCCGATGCCGCGGATGAGCAGTTCCCCGACCGTGCCGTCGGGCACGGGGTTGCCGTCGTCGTCGACGATGCACATGTCGGTGTGGGCGAAACCACCCGCGGTCTCCGACATCGTGCGGTGCACCGGGAACCCGTCGGGCACATCGACCATCGCGATGTCGAGCGGGCCGTCACGCAGCAGCGGTGCGCTGTCGAGATCGCGGTCGGCGAAACTCGGATGCTCTCGCATGCGCTGAGTGAACGCCGGCCACCCGACGACGCCCGTCGCGCGCTCACGCTCGATCAGGTCCAGCGCGGCGCCCGGTTCCAGCCGCGGCAGGGTCAGCACGGTCACCGGTTCGTGCAGAGCGCCGGTCACCGCGAGCAACCCGCCGACCCAGAAGAACGGCATCGCACACAGGATCCGCGCGGCCCCTTCGCTTTTCGTGACCGCCCGGATCGCGGCCGGCCACGTCGAGGTCTGCCGGACGAGCGTCCCGTGGGTGTGCATGACGCCCTTGGGGTCGGCGGTCGATCCGGAGGTGTGGATGACCACCGCGAGATCGGCCGGTGACACCTCGGCCTCGACCGCGGCCAGCACATCGTCGGGCACCGTGTCGGCCGCGTCGTGCCAAGGGACCGCCCAGGCAGGGACGTCAGCCCCGGAAGTGAACACGATGCGCCGCAGGTACGGCGCCGATGGCAACGCCAGTCGAGTCGACCGCTGGGCGCGCAGTTCGGGCCAGGCGGCCTCGAAGCGCTCGGCAACGTCGAATTTCAGCACGCGCTCCGGGGCGATGAGCACCGCGACATCGGCCAGGCGGGCGACCTTCGCGATCTCGGCCGGCGTGTAGAGCGTGCTCAGCGGGACGGCCAGCGCGCCGATGCGCGCCACCGCCAGCCACCAGACCACCCAGTCGACGCCGTTGGGGAAGAACAGGCCGACCCGCGTGCCCTTGCCGACGCCCTCGGCCAGCAGCCACCGCGCGGCCGCGGCCGACCGCTGCTGCGCCTGTCGGTAGGTGAGTCGATCGGTCGGGCTGATCAGGTAGGTGTGGTCACCGGACCGCTCGACCGCACGGGCGAGGAGCGCGGGAACCGTCGGTCGTGGGGTCACGCAGTGATTGTGCCCAACGCCTGCTGGGCGACCGCACAGACGGTCGCCCAGCGGCGTGTCAGGCGCCCAGCGTGCGCTGGATGTCGCCCTTCATCGCGTTCAGCTGTGAACCCCAGTAGCCCCACCCGTGGGTGCCGGTCTGCGGGAAGTTGAACGTGCCGTTGCTGCCGCCGTCGGCCAGGTACGCCCGCTGGAACGCCCGGTTGCTGTCCTGGGTGATGTTCTCCAGCAGCTGGCCGGGGATATCGCCGCCGCCACCGAGGTCACCGGGCCTGCCGTTGCCGGTGTACACCCAGATGCGGGTGCCGTTGGCCGCCAGCCGGCCGGCCTGCAGCGTCGGGTCGTTGCGCTGCCAGGCGGCGCTGCCGCCGGGTCCCCACATCGCGGTGGCGTCGAATCCGCCCGCGTCGCGCATCGCGAACCCGACCAGCGTCGGCCAGATGCCCTCGGACAGGTTCAAGAAGCCCGACAGCGAGGCGGCGTAGCGGAACTGACCCGGGTGGTAGGCGGCCAGGATCAGCGCCGAACTTCCCGACATCGACAGCCCGACGACCGCGTTGCCGCTCGGGGAGATGCCCTTGTTCGCCGACAGGTAGGCGGGCAGCTCAGAGGTCAGGAACGTCTCCCACTGGTAGTTGTAGGTGGTTCCGTTGCCGACCGCGGGGCGCTGCCAGTTGGTGTAGAAGCTGGACATGCCACCGACGGGCATGACCACCGACAGACCGGACTCGTAGTAGTTCTCGAACGCCGCGGTCTCGATGTCCCAGCCGCTGTTGTCGTCGCGGGCGCGCAGCCCGTCGAGCAGGTACACCGCGTGCGGGCCACCGCCCTGGAATCGGACGGGGATCTCGCGTCCCATGGCGGCCGAGGGCACCATCAGCGTCTCGACCGGTAGGCCGGGCCGCGAGTACGCCGCGGCGGTGGCGGATCCTCCCGCCACCGCGACCAGGCCCGGGATCAGCAAGGTCGCCAGCGCGGCGACCGCCAGTCGACGCGCCAAACTCTGTATGAACGTCATGTCGTGGACTTCCTGTTGTGAAGGGCGCACCGCTCGCGGCTGCCTGTTGTGGTGCTGCTGCTTCACACCTGCCGCGACGGTTTACCCGTTTGTCGACAGTTGACACCGCAGCGTTACCTGAGCGTCGGCTGCCCTGGTGTGGCACCTCGGTGAAATTCGGTTGAGAAAAACGGCAGCGACGGGAATGTTCGATATCACCGTGCGGTTGTCGGAACCGTATACGGCAGTGCCGGTTTCACCGATAACGGCGCACGGCCGACACTGCGTGCGTTTGCTGACAGCCCCCAGGGAGTAGGTGCCCGTGAACACGAAACGAATCAAGTTGCTGCTGGCCATGGCCGGTGCGGGAGCGCTGCTGGCGATGGGTGGGCTGACCGCCGTGCTCGAGCAATCCGTCGCTCAGCCAGCGCCCGCGGTCGTCGCGGCACCCGAAATCTCGACCGGTGAGACCTCGACGAAGACCACCGCCCCGTCGGCGCCCGAAACCTCGGTCGCCGTGCCGCCGTTCACCACACCGCCGTACACGAACACGACGGGCGAGCCGCACTGACCTCGGCAGTCACGCGCTCTTCGAAAGCTTCTTCGCCACATAGGCTTTGAGCTCTGCTGACAGCGCGTCGGCGGCCTGCAGCTCAGGAAGCAGCGACGGGTCGGTCATTCGCGCGCGGAACACCAGCCCGATCGTCACCTCGTGGTCGGGACGATGCTCGACGGTGATCCCGTCGCCGGCGTGCACGTCTCCCGGTGAGATGACCCGCAGGTAGGCACCGGGGTTTCCGGCGGCCGTGAATGTCTTGATCCACCCGCCGATCTGCAGGAACGCTGAGAACGTCCGGCACGGAGTGCGGGGCGCGGAGACTTCCAGCAGGGGTCCGTCGACGCCGATCCGCCACCGCTCACCGATCAGCGCGTGGGTCACGTCGATTCCGCTCGTGGTGAGGTTCTCGCCGAACATCCCGTTGCGCAGCGGCCGGTCGACGCGAGTTTCCCACTCGTCGAGGTCTTCTCGCGCGTACACGTAGACCGCCTGGTCGTCGCCGCCGTGCAGTTTGCGGTTGCCGATGGTGTCGCCGACCAGCCCGCTGCCGTGCCCGCCGCGCATCGCGCCGGGGGAGCGCACCGAGACGCCACCGTCGACGGGAACCTTGTCAATACCGGTGGACCGCTTCGGCGCATCGGGATTGATCCGCACCTGGGCCACGTTCACCGACACCACTTTCGCCACTCGCACAGGTTAGCGGCACACGGGGCGACCGGCCTCTTCACAAAGCGCTACTACGGAACGTAGTATTCGCGGGGAGAGCCCCGGAGGTGCGCCCGTGAAGTGGAGTTTCGCCCAGGTCGGTCTGCTGGTCATCTGTGTCGTCCACCTCGTCCAGGCGGTGGTCGGGTTCACCATCGAACCGAGTTTCGCGGTGGGTCCGGACGCGCCGACCGCACAGGTGTTGGGCATGGACTACAACGGTTGGCATGCCGTCGCGGGTGCCGCGTTGTTCGGTCCGGGGCTGGTCTTCGCGTTCCGCAAGTCGTGGTCGGTGCTGTATCTGCTCGCCGCGGCCGTGGCCGGGGCGCTGCCGGGGATCTGGGCGTTCTTCTCCAACCAGGTGGCCTACGTGTTCACGTTCCCGAACAACATCACCGACGCCGTGGTGCACCTGGTGACTTCGGCGATCATGGTGGCGGTGGCGGTGATTCAGATCCGCCTCGACGGCGGGCTGCGCAACTCGCTGGCCGATCTGCGGAGGGGATGACGGCTCACGCCCTACTGTCGAGAGGTGTCGAACCGGGAACTCGTCGTGCTCGGAACCGCCAGCCAGGTGCCGACCCGACATCGAAACCACAACGGCTACCTGCTGCTGTGGGACGGTGAGGGCTTCCTGTTCGATCCGGGAGAGGGCACCCAGCGGCAGATGATGTTGGCCGGTGTCGCGGCGAGCCGGATAACCCGCTTGTGCCTGACGCACTTTCACGGCGATCACTGTCTCGGTGTTCCCGGCGTCGTTCAACGGCTCTCCCTCGATGACGTGAAACATCCTGTGCACGCGCATTTTCCGGCTTCGGGTCTCGATTACTTCGCGCGTCTGCGCCATGCCAGCATCTTCTACGAGCGGGCCGATCTTCGCGAAGTCCCGGTGTCCTCCGACGGCCCTGTCGCCGAGGGAGACTTCGGCGCCCTGCATGCACGCCGGCTCGACCACCCGGTCGACGCGGTCGGGTACCGGTTGGTGGAACCGGACCGCCGGCGTTTCGTGCCTGATCTGCTGGCCGAACACGGGATCACCGGACCGACCGTGGGCCAGTTGCAGCGGTCCGGAACCGTCGAGGTCGGGCACCGCCGGGTTCACCTGGAGGAGGTGACCGTGGTGCGGCCAGGACAGAAGTTCGCGTTCGTGATGGACACCCGGATGTGCGACGCGGTCTACGATTTGGCCGCCGACGTCGACCTGCTGGTCATCGAGGCGACCTTCCTCACCGACGACGCCGAATTAGCCTCGCAGTACGGGCATTTGACCGCCCGGCAGGCCGGTGAGGTGGCCGCTCAGTGCAATGTGCGCCGCCTCGTGCTGACGCACTTCTCGCAGCGCTATCCCGATGCCCGCCGGCACCGGGCCGAAGCGGCCGAACAGTTCGACGGCGACATCGTCGTCGCCGAGGACCTCAGCCGGATACCGGTGCCGCCCGGCCGCTGATCAGGAGCGGATGTCGTCGTCGGCTGAGGGAACGCCCCCGGGCGGCGGAGTCGAGTACGCGGGCGCGGCGGGTGGGACTGGGGCGGCGGTGTCGTCGGTGTCGTCGATGTGTTCTGGGGGTTCGGGTGAGCTCATGGCATGTGCATTACCCGGGACCCGAGGGGCAAAACGCGGGCCCCCGTAGCATCGCGGAGATGGCGGACCCCCAGCGCACCGAGGACGGCCGCTACATCGTCGTCGACGGCCGTCGTTGGCGAGCGACCGATCCGGCCATCCCCGAACAGCGTCGCGCCGAGTTGACCCGCATCCTGATGGCCTGGCGCCGGGAGGTGCGTCGCACCAAGGGCACTGCCGAGGAACCAACGGCGCGCGCGGGCGTGCAGAAGGCCAAAGTGGCGCTGGGGGAGCGCGGCACGCCGCCGTGGTGGGAGCAGACCGACGAGCAACGCCGTCGGCGCTGGGAGGCCGACGTGCCCGCACCGGGGCACCGCGCCGGGGGGTGACGGCGCCCGGCGCCGACGCGTCCCACCATGCGTCAGGTCACCAGGTCCTCGTAGCGGTACTCGGCGTCGAGGTCGGCCCCCGACCGGTGCGCCTGCTCTTCGCGGTGACGCAGCTCGACGCGCCGGATCTTGCCCGAGATCGTCTTCGGCAGCTCGTGGAACTCGACGCGGCGCACCTTCAGGTACGGGGCCAGATGGTCACGCGCGTACTCCATGATCGCCCGCGCCGTGTCCGCGTCGGCGGGCCAGCCGTCGGCCAGGGCGACGTACGCCTTGGGGACCGCCAGCCGGGTGTCATCGGGTTGCGGGACGACGGCGGCCTCGACGACGGCCGGATGCTCGATGAGCACGGATTCGAGTTCGAACGGCGACACCTTGTAGTCCGAGCACTTGAACACGTCGTCGGTGCGGCCGATGTAGGTGATGTAGCCGTCCTCGTCCCGGCTCGCAACGTCGCCGGTGTGGTAGTAGCCACCCGACATGACAGCGGCGTTGCGTTTCGGGTCGCCGAGGTAGCCGGTCATCAGGTTCAACGGTCCCTTCGACAGGTCGAGGCAGATCTCGCCCTCGTCGGCGAGCTCACCGGTCAGCGGATCCACCAGCACGACCGGCACTGCAGGCATCGGACGGCCCATCGATCCCGGTTTCACCGGCTGGCCCGGGGTGTTGCCGATCTGCAGCGTGGTCTCGGTCTGCCCGAACCCGTCCCGGATGGTCAGCCCCCACGCCCGCTCGACCGCGTTGATGACCTCCGGGTTCAGGGGTTCACCGGCGCCCAGCACCTCGCGCAGCCCGGCCGGTCGCGGACCTAGGTCGGCCTGAATCAGCATGCGCCACACCGTCGGCGGGGCGCAGAAAGTCGACACGCCGGCGCGGCGGAGTTGATCGAGCAGCGCGGCCGCGTCGAAGCGGGTGTAGTTGTAGACGAAGATCGTGGCCTCGGCGATCCACGGCGCGAAGAAACAACTCCACGCGTGCTTGGCCCAGCCGGGGGAACTGATCGCCAGGTGCACGTCGCCGGGCCGCACCCCGATCCACGCCATCGTCGACATGTGCCCGACGGCATACGACACCTGGGAGTGCTCGACGAGCTTGGGCTTGCTGGTGGTCCCGGAGGTGAAGTAGATCAGCATCGGATCGCCGACATCGGTGCATGCGGCGAACGGTCCGGCGGCCACGGTCGCCGACGCGTCGGCGTAGCGGTGCCAGCCCGGCACCTCCTCGCCTACCGCGATGCGCAGGATGTCGCCGCCGACAGCGTCGAACTTCACGGTGTCGGCGGCGTTGGCGATCACCGCGCGGGCTCCGCCGCGCTCGATGCGGTCGGCCACATCGGCGGGTCCGAGCGCCGCGGTGGTCGGCATGATCACCGCGCCGAGTTTCGCGATGGCCAGCATCGCCTCCCACAGTTCGACCTGGTTGCCGAGCATCAGGATGACGCGGTCGCCTTTGCCGACGCCGAGTTCGGAAAGCCAGGTCGCCACCCGGTCGGACCGGTCCGCCATCTCGGCGAAGCTGATCTTCTGTTCACTGCCGTCCTGCTCGACGATCCACAGCGCGGTGCGCTCGTTCGGTCCGTCCGCGCGGGCGACCACGTCGAACCAGTCCGTCGCCCAGTTGAACGAGCCCTGCAGTTGCGGCCACGCGAAGGTCTGCACAGCCTTGTCGTAGTCGCTGATCACAGCGACCAGGTGGTCACGCGCCTCGCGGTATCGGTCGGTGTTGCTCATGACCGATAGGATCTGGGTCACAGTTGCTCACCGCTACCCCCGAAAGAGGGTGATGACCGTGCCGGCACTCGCGGCGCCGCTGCGGCCACGCGACTCGGACGCCTTGCGGTGCGAATTGCGGCAGCTGGCGGTGCTCGGCGGTCCGCCCGTGCTGTTCGGCGGTGTGGTCGACGGTGACGCGCTGATGCTCACCGAGTTCGTCGGCACCCGGACCGGGCTGCTGCGCGGCCTGGTGGTGCGGCCCCACTCGGGGCTGGGCGGGGCCAGCATGGTCGCCGGCCGTCCGCTGGCGGTGTCGGACTATCGCAGCGCCTCCACGATCACCCACGACTACGACACCCCGGTGCTCTCGGAGGGCATCAAGTCGGTGCTCGCGGTGCCGGTGCTCGTCGACGGCATGGCCCGCGCGGTGCTCTACGGCGCATACCGGTCCGGGGCACCGGTGTCCGGCCAGGCCGCCGACCTGCTGGTGTCGTCGGCACGAAGGCTCGGCGAGGAACTGCGGATCCGCGACGAGGTGGACCGGCGGGTCCGGTTGCGCGAAGCGCGGCTGGCGACGACGGCGGGCACCGAATCGGTCCGCGAAGTGCACGCCGAACTGCGTCGGATGGCCGCGGCGGCCGACAGCGAGCTGCGCGCCAAGTTGCACCGGCTCGCCGACCGACTGTGCAGCGACGGCGAACATGCCGAAGCGCCGACGTTGACCCCGCGCGAACTCGACGTGCTCGCCCAGGTCGCGCTGGGGTGCACGAACACCGAAGCGGCCGAACGGCTTTCCCTGAAACCCGAGACGGTGAAAAGCTACCTGCGCAGCGCCGCAACCAAACTGGGCACCCACACGCGGTACGAGGCCGTCTCCAGGGCGCGGCGCCGCGGGCTCATCCCGTAGCGTCGCGCACGTGGCGCGCGGCCCGGCCGTGAAACGCCAGTATCCTGCACCTCGATGCCAGCTGAACCCTTTACCGGCCCTGCCCGCGCGCGCCGCGGGCTGCGAGCGCTGCGCGGGCGTCGCGACCCCGCCCCGCTCGCCGGTCAGCGTCGACGGACCACTGGCGGGATGGGGGACCTGCACACCCGCAAGGTCCTCGACCTGACCATCCGCCTCGCCGAGGTGATGCTGTCGTCGGGGTCGGGCACCGCGGACGTCGTCGCCACCGCACAGGACGTGGCGCAGGCCTACCGGCTGACCGACTGCGTCGTCGACATCTTCGTCACCACCGTGATCGTCTCGGCGCTGCCGACGGCGGACAGCCCGCCGGTGACCATCGTGCGCGCCGTGCACAACCGCTCGACCGACTACACCCGGCTCGGCGAACTCGACCGGCTGGTGCAGCGGATCACCGCCGGCGGCGTCACCGTCGACGAGGCCCACGAGGCCATGGACGAGCTGACCGAGCGGCCGCACCCGTATCCGCGTTGGCTGGCGACCGTGGGGTGGGCGGGCTTCGCGCTGGGCATCGCGATGCTGCTCGGCGGCGGCTGGCTGACCTGCATCCTGGCCGCGGCGACCTCGGCGGTGATCGACCAGGTGGGCCGGCGGCTCAACCGGATCGGCACCCCGTTCTTCTTCCAGAACGTGGCCGGCGCGCTGATCGCCACGCTGGTCGCCGTCGCGGCCTACCTATTCGCCGGGCAGGGACCGACCGCGCTGGTGGCCACCGGCATCGTGATGCTGCTGTCCGGTCTCACCCTCGTCGGCGCGATGCAGGACGCGGTGACGGGATACATGCTCACCTCGGTCGCCCGGCTGAGTGAGGCGGTGCTGATGACCTCCGGCATCGTCGTCGGCATCGTCGCGGGCCTGCAGGTGGCCGAAAGCGCCGGTATCGCAATCTCGTTGCATGTCGACGCGACCGAGTCGTTCGTCGCCCCGACCGGGGTGCTGGACATCTCGCTGGCGGTGATCGGTGCTGCCCTGGCGGGGGCGTGCCTGACCGTGACCAGCTACGCGCCGCTACGCGCGATCCTGACCGCCGGGGTGGTCGCCGGGCTCGCCGAACTGGTGCTGATCGCGCTGGGCAACGCCGGACTGAGCCAGGTGGTGGCCAGCGGCGCGGCGGCCGTGGGCGTCGGCCTCGTCGCCACGCTCATCTCGATCCGGCGGCAGGCTCCGGCGCTGGTTACCGCGACCGCGGGCATCATGCCGATGCTGCCCGGCCTCGCGGTGTTCCGCGCGGTCTTCTCGTTCGCGGTCGACGGCGACTTCAACAACGGCCTGCGTCAGATGCTGGCGGCCGCGGCGGTCGGGCTCGCGCTGGGCAGCGGGGTGGTGCTCGGCGAGTTCCTGGGGTCTCCGCTGCGGTACCGGGCCGGGCGGGTCGGCGAGATCCTGCGCAAGGAGGGCCCACCCGGGCTTCGGCGCGCGGTCGGGCGCGTCGTGCGGTTGCGGCCCGCCGACGACCTGCCCGCGCCCCGCGCCGGCCAGCGCGCGCACAGCGTCGCGCTCGAACCGGTGGCGCCGGGCGAGGACGAGCCCGACCACGTCGACGTACCGGCCAGTGAGCCCGACGAGGCGGCCGAGCGGCCACGCGACGACGCCTGAACGGGTTCAGTCGGCGGGCCAACGCCGGACCAGATCGGGCGGTGCCCACGCCGGCCAGGTCGGCGCGCCGACGACGAAGCCGCCGACGATCTGAGCGACGATCCGCGGGCCGGTGATGGCGCTGTTGTCGTAGAACGTCGCCGCGTCGGCGTCCAGCGCGGCCGCGGCGACCAGACGCCACAACCGCCCGTAGCGTTCCCGAATCTTCGACTCGGGGACGTGGTGACCGCCGGCGGCCACCCGGTGTCGCACGCGCAGCACCGCGAGGGGTTCGGGGATCAGCAACCCGTGGACGATCACCGTGTACCCGGCGGCCTGTGCGGCGTCGACGAGCTCGAGTTTGGACGGGTGTGAGAACACGGTCTCGGCGATGAAGGACGCCGCGTTCGATCAGCTCGGCTCGGGTGTCGGCGGCGATGCGGGCGGCCTCGTAGGCGTGGCCGGCCGGGTCGTCCGGCCACCGGCGCTTGGCGATCTCGTCGGCGTTGACGAAGAAGCTCCCGGTGAGCAGCGGCGCGAGGGTCAACTCGATGAACGTCGACTTGCCCGCGCCGTTGGGGCCGACGACCAGGTCGAGGCGCCTCACTACCGCAGGACGGACGCGGTGCCGTCAGGCCGGTACTGCACGATGTCGCCGTTCTCGTCGATGGCGACGGTGGTGACTCCGCGGGCGGCCAGCGCGGCGCCGTAGTCGGTGCTCGCCAGGCTCTCCTCGATCGCGGCGGCGATCTCGGCGTTGAAGACCACGGCCTCTTCGGCGGTCAGGTCACGCAGGGGAGTGTCACCG
The DNA here is from genome assembly GCF_001722335.1 of Mycolicibacterium flavescens. GTDB lineage: Bacteria > Actinomycetota > Actinomycetes > Mycobacteriales > Mycobacteriaceae > Mycobacterium > Mycobacterium flavescens. The sequence goes on along the minus strand of NZ_MIHA01000006.1, from coordinate 188,021 downwards.
GCCAGCGCCGACTCCACCTTGCGGCGCGCCGCGGACTGCTGGCTCGACACGGCACGGCCGACGCGGGCCCAGTGGTCGAGTTGCTGTTTGGCCGAGCGGCTCTGCCTTGCCCCCTCGGCGGCGGCGCTGTCGATCAGGTCGGCGGCGAACCGGGTCACCCGGTCTTCGGACATCGCAACCACCTCGCCGTAGCATTGTGAAACAGTCGTAGCAGAATGCTACACGACGCGGGCCGGTTGCGGGTCGGCGGCTCGGACGTCGCCGAAATCGACGCCAGGGCTGTTGTTCGGCCGCATTCGCGACCCTGGCGCAGAAGTCGCGGCCCCCGGTTTGCGGTCCGGTCAGGTGGTTATAGTCACTAAGTATTCGTCACCTTCGACGCGGGAGTGCGCTGATGACCTCGATCAAGACCATCCTGTCCACCGGCGCGGTTGCGGGCGGGCTGGGCGCTGCACTGCTCGGCCTCGGCGCCGTGCCCGCACTCGCGGATCCGCCGCCGCCCCCGCCGCCGGCGCTGGGGGAGCCGGTGCCCGCGTGGGCGCCGCCCAAGCCGGCCGAGGTCTGGATCGGGCAGCCGGTGGTGTGGCATTCGGGCTGGGGTGGCCGCTGGGGTGTGTGGGTCAACGGCGGTTTCATCCCGCTGACGTCGAACCCGGTGACCAACGGCGGCTGAGCCGCCGCGGCTCAGCGTGAGGCTTCGAGGATCTTGATCGCGAAGATGAGGGTGTCGCCGGGCTGGATTCCCGCCGCGGGTTGCCCCTCGGGGTAGCCGTCGGCGGGCACCATCGCGACCGCGACCGTCGACCCGACCTTCTGCCCGGCGATGGCCTTCTGGAAGCCCGGAACGACGCCGTCGAGCGGGAAGTCGACCGGCATACCGGTCTCGTAGCTGCTGTCGAAGACCGACCCGTCGCGGCCGTTGACACCCATGTAGCAGACGAAGACCGTCGCGTCCGGCGCGACGACGGGACCGTCACCCTCCTGCAGCGTCTGCACCTGCGTTTCGGTGACGCTGAACGGGGTCTGCACATCGACGCGCGGGGCCGCGGTGCCGGCCGCGCCGGTGACGGCGATGCTGCCGGTAGCACCCGGCAGCGTCCACTCCGGCGAGTCCGTGCTCGCCGGGGTCGACGAGGGGCAACTGCTGTTGGGGTCGGGCATCTGCTGCTCGGGCGACGGCAGGAACACGTCGGCGGGGTCGACGGTGGTGGTCGTCGAGGTGCTGGCCGAGGCGGTGTCGGAGTCGGAACCGCATCCGGTGAGCGTCAGAGCCAGCGAAGCGGCACACGCGACGAGGGCGGCGGAGTAGGTTGCGCGAGGGGAAATCACGGCCGCAACCGTACCTCGCCGCCGTCGACGCTGGATACGGTGCCCGCCGGCGCTCAGTAGTCCCAGGGGGTGGGCACGCACCGGAAGACGTCGCCGTCGGTGGCGACCCGGCACACCGACGGGAACGGCAGATGCGTGGCGACCAGGGCTTCACCGGTGGCGGCGAGTTCGCGAAGCAGCGCGATCCGCACGCGCGCGGACTCCACGGGGTCGTGTTCGAACCCGTTGTGCCACTCCGGGTTGTCGAAACCTGGCGCGAACACGGCGTCGCCGGCGAAGGTCAGCGCGTCGCCGCGTGACTCCAACCGGACGATGCTGTGGCCGGGGGTGTGGCCGCCGGTGCGGCTGATCAGCACGCCGGGCGCCAGCTCGTACTCCGACTCGAAAGTCTGTAGCTGACCGTGGTATTCGGACAGGAAGCGCGAGGCGATGGCGCGCAGCGCGTCCGGCACCGGCCCCGGCATGTCGGTGTAGGTGAAGTCGGGGGAGTGCCAGAACTCGGCCTCCGCGGTCGCCACGTGCACCCGAAGGTCCGGGCGTAGCCGCTCTTTCAAACCCTGGGTGAGCAGTCCACCGACGTGATCCATGTGCAGGTGGGTGAGCACAACGTCGGTCACCGCACCGGGGTCGATACCGGCAGCCTCGAGCCGATGGACGGTGTTACCGGCGCGCGGGAAGTCCGGAAACTCCACTCCCAGACCGGCATCGACGAGAATGGTCCGGTCTCCGCTGCGCACCACGACCACGTTCAGCGGCCAGTCCAATACGTCCTTGGGCAGGAACCTGTCGTCGAGCCAGTGCCCGAACTCCGTGGGGTCGGCGTTGGTGGCCATCGTACGGGCGGTGATCGGCAAGACGCCGTCGCTGATCACCAGCACCTCGATGTCGCCGATCTGCACCGCGTAGCGCGAAGGGACCAACTCGTCGACGCCCGCCGTGCCCAGGCGGGGAATGCTGTCCAAGCTCATGTGACTTCTCCTTGTGAGCGCCGTACCCGAAGACAGGCGATAACCTGCCTGTGCGGTGGAACGCCCCTCGGCGGCGGGATTTATCCCGCCCGCAGCGGAGCGCGTACGTTGACGCTCAATCACCGAGGAAGCGGGTCCGCACACGGTCGCCGATGAGTTTCGGCGTTGCGGTCAGTCGGTACCGGCATGACCGACGAAACACTGCGTACCGTCCGCACCATCAACGCGCGGCCCGACACCGTATTCGATGTGCTGGCCGACCCGAGCACGCATCAGGACATCGACGGCACCGGGTGGGTGCGCGAACCGCTCAGCGGCCAACGACTGACCGGGGTCGGGCAGGTGTTCCGAATGGCGATGTATCACAGCAACTTCGGCGGGATGCACTACGAGGTCGCCAACCGCGTGGAGGTCTTTGAACCTCCGCACGCGATCGCCTGGCTACCGGGACAGGGCGAGGACGACGGCGAACTCGAGTTCGGTGGCTGGTTCTGGCGTTATGACCTCGAGCCGATCGGGGAGGACACGACGCGAGTCACCCTGACCTACGACTGGTCAGCGGTGCCCGCGACCGTCCGCCAGGAGATCTCCTTCCCGCCGTTCGCCCCCGACCACCTGGACAACTCGCTCGACCACCTGGCTCGACTGGTCGAAGACCGGGCGGGCGTCCCGCGCTGAACCTCAAGCCGGTTGCGGCTGCTTCGCGACGGTCGCAACCGGGGCCCGGTTGGGTTCTGCCGAGCGCGACCGCCGCCCCGCCAGCACGGCGGCGACGCCGATGCCCGCGACGAGTGCGGCCAAAGCGGCGGCACCGGCTGCCGGCGCCACCGTCCATGCGTCGTTCAGCAGGAGGATCGCCGGCAGCGTGCATGTCGGAATGCCGAGCAGGATCAGCACCCATCCGGTGAACCGGCCGAGGTCGAAGGACCGGACGTGGGTCAGGCCGAGGCCGAGCAACACGAAGAACAGAGTCCACATGATGGCCCAGGTGGCCCAGATGACCGCGAATACGGGGTCGGGCTGCACGCTCTTGACGGCGTGGTAGGCCGCGATCACGGCGACGAACGCGCTGTACCAACCGAATCCCTGCGGCTCGAGGTCGAAGATCTGTATCAGCCCGAACCACAGGTAGGTGAAACCGAACAGCAGGCTCGGCCAAGCACCGTTGACGACACCGGCATCGCCGTTGGCCTGCACCAGGATCAGGGTCGGCAGGACGACCTGCGCGCCGCCGACGAAGAGGTTCAGCGGCGCGGCACTTCGCGGTGCGACGACCCCGATCGAAACCAGACCGTTGACGAACAGGACGACGCCGACGAGTAGCAGACCGACGTTGCCCATCAGCTGGTCACCCACTCGACGAACTGGTCGGATGTGATCACCGGAGCAAAGAACTCGTTGATGCGGCGGAACGCTTCGGGCTCCTGGTCGGGGTGGGCCGCTCCGGTCGCATCACCGATGATGATCGGGAGCAGACCGTGGTCGCGGGCGGCGCGCGCGTTCCCCTCGATGCACCAGTCGAGGTGAATTCCGGTGATCACCACGACTTCGACCTTCTGCCGGCTCAGGGCCCCAGGCAGATCGGTGCCGACAAACGCCGTCTGCAGAGCTTTTTCGTACAGTTCGTTGTCGCCCGGCTCGGCGAGTTCGCGCAGTTCGTCGACCAGGGCGTCGTCCCAGGCGATCTGCTCCGGCGTCGCGTCGACGTGACCGGTCCAGCTGCGGTACTGAACGCGGTCGAAATCGGTCTGCGGGTAGCTGTCCCGGAAGATCGAGAAGCCGATCCAGTTGAACGAGACGAAGTTCGACGCCCGGCGAGCGGCAGTGACGGACTTGACCGTCGCCTCGAGGCTGCCGCGCAGCGCGTGCCCCTCGCCGTACTGAACGCCGCCCGGCTTGTACAGCGAGTTCGATTGACTGACCGACAGGAACGCGGCTGGGCGGCTGAGGATCTCGCGGAAATCGAGTTGCTGCCAGTGTTTGGCCAGCGGCGGAATGGAACCGGCATTGGTGGGAGCGAATCCCGCGGCGGCAGGGTCGAGTTCGACGGGGTCCAGGGGCGTGGCCCTGGACGTGTCAATGGTTGCGGTCACTGGATTGGCTCTCTCGTCGGGGTGGCTTCGTTACATGCACGAAACACGCACAGGCGAAGCGTGCCACCGCAGCGCTGCGGTGCAGACACTTAAAATCTGTGCGAATGTCACCGCCGCCGCCCCCAGAAGGGATGGCCAGAGGCGCCGTACACAATGGTGGCATGGTGACTGGCGACCGGACGTCGACCGAGTTGAAATGGCCGACGGCGGTCGGAGTCGTGATCACGCTGGTGGTCGGCACCGCCGGCCTGACATGGGCGAAGTGGGTGCCGTATGTGGGCAAGGCATTCGATGCCGCCCGCACGCATCAGTGGCCCGGTTCGGACATCCTCGCTGTCGTGGCGTGCAGGCCGGCGACGCGCCGAGTTGGCATGCCGCGGCGACGTTCTTCCAGTCCTATGTCGGGGCGATCTGGCCGGCACTGATGGTGGCTCTGCTGATCAGCGCCTGCGTGCAGGCCCTCGTGCCACGGGATGCGGTCGCGCGGTTGATGAACCGGCGCGGGCCGTTCGCAAGTGCGGCAACCGGCGGACTCGCCAGCACACCGTCGATGATGTGCGCCTGCTGCTCGGCTCCGGTCGCGGTGACGTTGCACCGATCTGGTGTCAATCGTGCTGCCGCAGTAGCTTATTGGCTCGGCAACCCGCTACTCAACCCGGCGGTGTTGGTCTTCCTCGCCCTGGTCGCGCCGTGGCAGTGGACCGTCACGCGGGCGGTCGTGGGGATCGGTGCGGTGGTCGGGGGAGCGGCACTGGTGGCTCTGCTCACGAAGAAGGACAGCGATCGAGCGCCGAGTGTCGACTACCCGACAAGCACCGTGCCGCGCGAGCACCCGGTGCAGCGGTTCGGCAGGTCACTGTTGCGGCTGTGCGTGGTGTTGGTCCCCGAGTATCTCGTGGTGGTGTTGGTGATCGGCGCCGCGCGGGGCTGGCTACTCACGGTGATCGACCCGGACAACCGCAGTGTGCTGCTGGTCGTGGTGGCGGCGGTAGTCGGCACGCTGATGGTGATACCGACCGCCGGTGAGATCCCGATCCTGCAGGGTCTCGCGTTGCTCGGTGTCTCGTCGGGTGTTCTGGGCGCCCTGTTGATCACGTTGCCCGCGGTCAGCCTGCCGGGAATCGCGATGGTGGTGCGCAGCTTCGGATGGCGAACGACATGGGCGACCGCTGTGATGATCGTGGGAGCGGGCTTGGTGGGCGCGGCGATGCTGAGCGTGCTCTGAGGGTGGGGCTGGGTTAGGTGTCGGTGGGCGCACCGGTGTCGGCGCGCTCAGCGCTCAGCGAGCGCGCGATCCGCCAACGCGCCCAGGGCGGGCGCCAGAAGCTGTGAGTATTCACGCGTCAGGTGTCCCGCGTCGAAATACACCATGGTGTTGCCGACGATGGGTGGGCAGCGGTTCGCGGTGCAGAGCAGTTCGGTGATGTCGGCGTATCGTCCACCTCCGGCCTCGGTCGCGGCCGTCTCCGCTGTGATACCGGCAGCGTGCTTCGCGTCCCGCACATCCGCACACGCTGCCGCGTCGTCGAGATGCGCCGACAGACAGAGCGGAATCGGCGCCGGCGGATCGGGGGTGGGACCGAGCACCAACACCTTGGCCCCGGTGTCGCGAAGTTGTTGCACAAGCTCGGTCAAGCTGCCGATCCACGCGTTGTCGTACATCTTGAGTCCCGGCACCATCGTGTGGGCGCCGTTGGCGTCGTAGGCCCGCGACGAACTGATCACGACCAGCTGTGGGCGCTCGGCGCGTAACCGGGCCATGATCTCGGTGCGCCATTCCGCACAGCGCTGGAATTCTTCAGCCAACGTGTTGAAGTACTGATTCACCCGCAGGTCGGTTATCGGGCAGCCGGCCTTGGCCATCATCAACAGCCGCCACTGCCGCTGTTCGGCGATCTTCTGGAATGCGGGGTTGAACATCGCGGCGCGTGAGTCGCCGATCAGAGCCACCGTCGTCTCCGACGTGACATCGCCCGCGGCGCACTCGGGATGGCTGGAGTCGAACGGCAGCACCCGCAGGCAGCCGTTGGTCAGTATCCCGAACTGCTGGGACGCCTGGTCGGTCAACGGCGGATCGAGGTTCGACGGGACCGCCTCGGAGTACGCCGACGCGGCGACCTGGGCCTGGACCTGCGCGAATACGTCTCGTACGGCCGCGTCGTACGCCTCCGCGGGGGAGCCCGGAGCGACGGGTTCAGCGGTGATGGTCATCGGTTCAGCCGCCGGACCGTTGCCGACCGGGTTCGGTGTCCACAGCAACAGCAGCAGGCCGACGCAGACCGCGACCGCGGTGGCGGTGGCGCCGAGTCCCAGACTGACCAGGGGAGAGCGGCGCACCCGGTCGGCAAATCGGAGCGGGTTCTCGATGAAACGCAAGGTGAGCACGGCCAGCCCGAGTGACACGAGGACCGCGACGAGCTTGGTCGGCAGTCCCACCTGGTGCCCCAGGAAGGCCGGCGTGAGCACCAGCACGGGCCAGTGCCACAGGTACCACGAGTACGAGACCCTCCCGATAGCCCCCATCGGGGAGGAGGCGAGAATACGGCCGCAGCCGTGAGAAGGTCCGGCGCAGCCGGCACCGATCACCAGCACCACGCCGAGTGTGGGCAACAGCGCCGCGATGCCCGGATAGCTCGTCGTTCCGTTCAGCTGGGTGCAGGCCAGCAGGATCAGCGCCAGCCCGACCCAGCCCAGCGGCACAGCCGAGCGGGTCGGAAGCCGCCGCCAGTAGCCGACCGTCAGAGCGATCAGTCCGCCGGCGGCCAACTGCCATGCGCGGGTCGGCAAGGAAAAGAAGGCGATGGGCGGAATCAGGTAGGTGAGCACCAGCGACAGCGCGAATGACACGACGACGACGAGCGTGAGGATGAGCAGATACGGGCGCACCGACGACGTGGCCCCGGTTCGCGTGGTCTGCCGGCGCACACGGCGGATGAGCCACGCCGTGCCGATGATCAACAGCGGCCAGACGAGGTAGAACTGCTCCTCCACACCCAGAGACCAGTAGTGCTGGAACGGCGACGGTGACAGCAGGCTCTGGTGGCCGAAGTACTTCACGCCGGAGCTGATGAACCAGTAGTTGCTGACGTACAGCGCGCTGGTGATGCCGTCCATCGTGACCGAGCGAACTTGCAACGGTGGCAGCAACAACGCGGACGCGATCATGGTGACGACGCCGACCGCAGCCGAAGCGGGCAGCAACCGCCGGGCCCGCGCACCGAAGAAGCTGCGCAAGCTGACGGTGCCGGTGGCGCTGGCCTCGCGCCAGAGCAGTCCGGTGATCAGGAAACCCGAGATGACGAAGAAGACGTCGACGCCGACGAATCCGCCGCCGAGGCCGGGGACGTCCGCATGGAAGAGGACGACAGCCAGTACCGCTACGGCGCGCAAGCCCTCGATGTCGGGGCGGAACTGCTTTTCCGGGTTGCGTTGACCGGGCGAAGTGACCGGCGCACCAGGCGCGCGGCCGGCGGCGCCGACCTCTTGATCGGTCGCTTGCGATCCGGCGGTTCTCAGCGCACGCAACGGACGCTGCTGCCCGAGATCCTTCTATCTGATGTGGTTAAGGGAACCGGCGGGCGGTGACCGTACCGGTGATGGCGAAAACGCCGACGGTCACGACTTGCAGTTACTGCGACCCCGATTGCTGACGTTGCGACCAACGTCCGAACCCCCACCATGGATGCCCTCCCGTGCATACGCCCGTCGAACATAGCCCGGGTCGTCGGGGGCGCGCATCCCTTTGCACTCGACATTATTGTCAGGTAAACAAATTTGCTGGTCAGGCCCACCGGGAAAGCGGACACGCGAGTTCGAGTTCATGGACGCACGGCGTCGCCGGGACGGTCGCGAGCGCATCTGGCCGGCCGTCGAGGCCCGGACGCTCGGGTCAATCCACGATCGCCCGCGCGGCGCGCTCGGCGATCAGCATGACCGGCGCATTCGTGTTCCCGGACGTGATGGTGGGCATCGCGGAGGCGTCCACCACGCGTAGGCCGGCGACGCCGTACACGCGGCAGTCGGTGTCGAGGACCGTGGTGGGCGACCGCGGTAGACCGCGTGCGTCGAAGGCGCCCATCGCACAGGTGCCCACCGGGTGGAAGATGGTCGTACCCAGCTCACTGGCGGCTTGCATCAGCTCCTCGTCGCTGACCAGTTGCGGTCCGGGAAGCAACTCTTCAGGGCGGTAACGGGCCAGGGCCGGCGCGGCCATGATCTGGCGGGTCATGCGGAGGCCGCGCACGGCGATGTCGCGATCGACGTCGGTGGACAGGTAGTTGCAGGAGATCTTCGGGTGGGTGAGCGGATCCGCATCGGCCATTCGGACGTGACCACGCGAGGTGGGTCGCAGATTGCAGACCGAGGGAGTGATCGCCGGATAGGGGTGCAGCGGTTCGCCGAATTTCGGCAGGGACAACGGCTGCACGTGCCACTCCAGATCCGGGCTGGGCAGCGCCGGGTCGCTCTTGGTGAATGCTCCCAGCGTGGACGGCGGCATGGTCAGAGGACCTGACCGCAGCATTAGGTACTGAATTCCCATGCCCGCCCGGGTGATCCAGTTCCGGTAGAGCGTGTTGACGGTGCGCGCGCCCTGCACGCGGTAGACCGATCGGATCTGCAGGTGGTCCTGGAGGTTCTCACCCACTCCCGGCAGGTCGACGACCACCGGCACGTGATGCCGGGTGAGCAGCCCGGCCGGCCCCAGACCCGAGACCTGCATCAGATGCGGTGAGCCGATGGCTCCGGCGCTCAGGATCACTTCCCGGCGGGCTCGAATGTCGACGGTCCGGCCGTCTTTGAGCACCCGCAGGCCGGTGGCGCGGTGCTGGGCGGTGGTCCAGGCGCCGCGACGCTGATCGGCGCGGACCTGATCGTCCATCAACAACTTCAAGGCCTGAGTGTGGGTGTAGACGGTGAGATTGGGGCGCTGCGATATCGGGTGCAGGAACGCATCCGCCATCGACCAGCGTCGGCCGCGTTTCTGGTTGACGTGGAAGTAGGCGCTGCCGGAGTTGTCGCCCCGGTTGAACTCTTCTTTCGGCTCGATGCCCAATTCGGCGGCCGCGTCCTGCCAGGCGTCGAGGATCTTCCAGCGCACCCGCGGTCGCTCGACCCGGATCTCACCACGGTCGCCGTGCCATTCGTCGGCCCCGCCGAAGTAGTCCTCGAGCTCCTTGTAGATCGCCAGAGTTTCGCCGGGGCTGCCCGGGCCGCCCCAGAGCCATCGCTCGTCACCGGTGGCTCGCGCCCACAGCTCGTAATCGCTGGCTTGACCGCGCATGTGGATCATGGCGTTGATCGACGAACAGCCGCCGATCACACGGCCACGCGCGTAGATGATGCTGCGCCCGGCCAGACCGGGATCGGGCTCGGTCGTGAAGCACCAGTCGGTGCGCGGGTTGGCGATGGTGAACAGGTAACCCACCGGCACCTTGATCCAGAACCAGTTGTCCTTTCCGCCCGCCTCGATCAGCAGCACCCGAAGGTCGGGGTTGGCGCTGAGCCGATTGGCGAGCAGACAGCCCGCGCTGCCTGCCCCCACGACGATGTAGTCGAATTCGGCGTCGTAGTCGGTCATCGGGCTCGTTTCCACCACCGTTCCTCCTGCCGTCGGATGCGTTGTCCCAGTGTGCGCGACGGCGCGGCCGGCGCCACGATCACCCAACCGGCTGCAGGCTCCGCAGCGTGCTGGTGACGAACTTCTTCAGCGCCACGTCGCGCTCACCATTGGATTCACCGGCTGTGGTCAGGAGGGCATAGACGCCGAGCAGGAAGAACGCGGCGCTGTGGTAGGCGTCGACGTCGTCGTAGAGTTCGCCGCGAATCCGGGAGCGCTCGATCTCGGCGGCCAGCAGCACGAAGATCGGATGGTTCGCCCACTGTTCGCGTTCGGGCCGGGTCGGCGAGAAGTACAGGCTGATGACGTCATGAAACAACGCTGAGCCCCAACGACTCTCGAGGTCCAGAACCAGCTCGACGATCTTCGTCAGCACGGCCGGCAGGTCGTGACGGGTGTCGAGGAACCGACCGAATTCGTTGGCGAGTTGCACCTCGTCGCGACGGATAAGCTCGAGCAGGACGTGCTCTCTGGTGGGGAAGTGGAAGTAAAAGGTGCTGCGCGCAACTCCGGCGGCCTTGACGATGGCGTTGATGTCGGCCATCTGGGAGCCGGAACGTCGGAACTCCACGATCGCGGCGTCGAGCAGTCGAGCACGGGTGTGTTCGCGCTGCACGTCGCGCCGAGTAGCCGCCTCTGACACACGGCCATTGTGCCGCATCCGGCCGATTCACTGACGCTTGTCGCCAAATCAGGTATTGACGAGCCGTTTCTCCAGCGCATAGATCCAGCTCAAACGCATAATTTCGGACATGCTCGGTCAATTTCGTTGTCATCTGTCAGTGAGCGTGCTACATCTAGGGGCGGCTTCAGACGTCAGCAGATCGGACAGGCAGACCAGATGACGACAACGCGAGCGAGCAACACCACGGGTCAGCGCATCATGTTGTGGACGGTGCCGCCGGCGGCCGCGCTGTTCGTGCTCGCCTACTTCCTGTTCCCGCCGTTCTCGCCGCCGCTGTCGCCGACGATGACGCCCGAGGAAGTCGCGGTGTTCTTCGCCAACAACGTCACCGGAATCATCGGCGTCGCCATTCTGTGCAACTTGATCGCGTGCTCGCTGGTGCCGTTGTTCGCGGTCACGGCGGTGCAGATGTCGCGGATCGGCACGTCGAGCAACGTCTTCACCTATGCCTACATGCTGTGCGTCGGCATCGGGCTGACGGCGTTCATCCTGGCCGACTATTGCTGGGCGATGGCGGCTTTCCGGCCGGAGCGAGATCCGCAGCTGATCAGCCTGCTCAACGACATGGCGTGGTTCTTCTTCATCGCGCCAGTGGGGACGATCATCGTGGCCAATGCCTGCCTCGCGATCAGCATCTACCTGGACGCCCGCCCCGATCCGGTCTTTCCGCGCTGGGTCGCGCACTTCAACATCGTGACGGCGGCCCTTCTGGTTCCGAGTGCTTTCTCGTTCTTGAACAAGACCGGCCCGCTGGCTTGGGACGGCGCATTGTCATTCACGTTGCGGCTCAGTGTATTCGCCTGCTATGTCGCGGTGATGTTCGTCGTTTTGGTGGGTGTGGTCAACCGCCAGGGCCGGGAGCAGGAGGACACGATGCAGGAGGCCTTGGTATGACCAAGGCCGTAGCCGACGTGACCGGTCCCGGACAGGCTCCGCGACGACGCTGGCGTGATAACAAGAAGCTCGACCAGTGGATCGCGTTCTGGACGGTCCCGGTGTTCTTCAGTTTGTTCGGGTTGGCGTTCGTGCCGCTGAGTTGGATGATGCCGCCGCGATCGCCGGGCGCTTCCCAGGCCGAGATCACCGACTTCATGCAGTCGCAGAACCTGTTGGTGGCATGTGTGATCCTGACTTTGGCGTTCGGTATGGCGCCAGTGTCGAATGCGTGTTATCTCAACCAGATCCGACGGATGTCGGTCAGTCCGGTGCTGCGTTACAGCTTGATGGCGGGCGCGACGACTGGCGCGATCGTCGGGATGGTCTTCGCGATGTTCTGTTTCGGGCTGGGTGCCTTCCGCACCGGTTACGACCCGGAAATCCTGGCGATGCTCTACGACTTCGGCTATCTGGCGTTCATCGGCTCGCTGGGCTGCTTCTGCATCATGTGGATGGCGTTCGGCCTGGCGATCATCCTGGACAAGAACAACATCCTGCCGAAATGGCTCGGGTACTACACGGTTTGGCAGTACGTGACCGAACTGATGGCTGCGCCGGTCTGGATCGCCAAGTCGGGCCCGTTTGCGTGGAACGGGCTGATGACGTTCTGGTTCGCGATGCTGTTGTACGTGCCATGGCAGTTCATCGTGTACGTGTGCATCTACCGCGCGATCAAGAATCAGCCTGAAGAGGAACTCGACAACTTCCACCTGGTGAACGCGGCGCGGACCGAGGCGAACGCATGACGTCGGTCTCCGAGAACGTGGGTGCCCTCGACACGTCGCGGAAGCCGACCGGTGGCGGACATCTGCCCGGCGAGTCGAGCATGTGGTTCTTCGTCATCGGAGACCTGCTCATCTTCGCGTTCTACTTCGTGGTCTACATGTACTACCGCGGCGAGAACCAAGAGCTGTTCCTGGACAGTCAGACGAAGCTGAACACCGACATCGGCGCGGTCAATACCGTTGTCTTGCTGACCAGTTCATTGTTCGTGGCGCTGGGAACCACGGCGGCTCGCTCCGGCAAGATGGGCGACGCCTCGCGGCTGCTGGGTCTTGCGCTGGCCTGCGGAGCGGTCTTTCCGGTGCTCAAGGCCTTCGAGTACATCCCCGAAGTCATGGCCGGCTTGACCCCCGGCACGAACCTGTTCTTCATGTTCTACTTCGTGATGACCGGCATGCACCTGTGCCATGTGTTCCTCGGGCTGGCGATTCTCTACTTCCTGGTTCGCAACGTGCGCAGCTCTCGGCCGCGAATTTCGTTGGTGGAGACGGGGGCTACCTATTGGCACATGGTCGACCTGTTGTGGATCGTCTTGTTCGCGCTGCTCTACCTGATGAGGTGATGTCGTGACCGCCTATCTCCGTCACCCGCTGACACTCGTGTGGGCGGTGCTGACCGCGGTGACGATTGCGTCGTGGTTGACCGCCCGCGACGGTGGCGAGGCACATCAGGTCAGCGCGGCGATCACCGTGGTGGTGCTGGTCATCGCGGCGGTCAAGACGCAGCTGGTGATCTGGCACTTCATGGAGGTCCGGCACGCGCCGCGATGGCTGAAGCTGACGACCAACGGGTGGCTGGTCGTGCTCTTCGGTTTGCTGCTGGGGTTCTATTTCGCGGCCGGATAGCGCCGCGCCAACACCGCGGCGAGGGGGAGAATGGGTGCATGTCGACCGCGCTGTGGATCATCGTTGCGGTGTTCGCCATCGGGGCCATCGCCGGCGGCCTGCTGCGGATGCGCGCCTGGTTGCAGAAGCCGGTGTCGCCCGAGGTGATCGAGGCCGCACACCGCGACGACGACAAGGACGACGAGCAGGGGTGACGCTCTGGCGACGCGATCAGGTGCGGGTCAGCCTGAATTGGGCGGGTACCGGTGTCCCGTAGGTTCGTCGTCGACTAAGTCCGGACCGGCGAGGTTCTGCCGCGGGTCAAGACGTGATAGAAGGAAGTCCATGACTTCGAGCACCTACCGTTCCTCGGCGATCGTCGGCCTGGCCACCTTTGCGCTGTTAACTGTGGGGTGTAGCAGTGGCGGGAGCATCGACGCGTCGATGCCGCCGCAGGTTGATTTGATTGCCACCTCAGAGGTGGAGGCGCCACCCGCCGAGGTGAAGCTGATCGGGGAGCGCGACGTCGAGGTGACGCTCACCGGTCCGATCGCGGCGAAGTACTCGACGGCGACCGAAAAGCAGAAGCAGGCGCTCGGCAAACCGCTGACCGGCGACTTCAATGCCGGGACCCGGGACAGCGGGGTGGTGTTCCAACAGTTCCAGGGCGGCGTGATCGTCGCCAAGAATGACCAGCCCGGAACACCGGCGTACATCACCTGGGGCAGGATTCGCGAGGCCTGGAACATCGAACGCGACGAGGCCGGCGTTCCCGACATCGCGGGCAAGAATGGTTCGCCGGGCCCGCTGGGCGTACCGACCAGCGATGAGGAACCCGTCGGCGATCTGCTTGTGACGACCTTCGAGCACGGCAAAATCACGTTCGACCCGAAGACGGGTGAGGTTGAGGTCACGGTCAACGGCAAGGTCGTGCCGTCCGGGCTCTAGGCGGATCCGCCAGCGGCGGGCAGGCGTTCAGGCCAAGGGCTTGGGCGTGAAGGTGACGTCGACACCGCCGACGGTCATCGTCACCTGACCTTCCATCACCATCACCTGCGCCGAGACCCGACGATCGACCGTCTGGGCCAGTTGCTGCACCAGCGCGTGCGGTACCTGCACCACCGACAGGTTCGACAGCCCCGCCACTTTAGGTCCCACGGTGCGCCACCAGGTGGCCACGCCGGCGGCGAAAGGGAACAGCAGCACCTGGTCGGCCTGACTGGCGGCCTTGCCCAAGACGCGTTCATCGGGCTGGCCCACGTTGATCCACTCCAGGATCCGGCCCGTGTAGTCGGCGAGCCGCAAATCCGGTACGCCGGGGGTGGACAGGCCTGCCCCGAACGTCAGCTCACCGTCGACGTCGCTGAGCCGGTGCGCACGCAGCCCAAACGCCAACAGCCGCACCACCATCCGCTCATCGGTTTCACTGGGATGACGGGCCACGGTCAGCGTGTGATCGGCGTAGTAACCGTGATCGACGTCGGAGACGCCGAGTTCGACCTTGAACACTGTTGCAGAAAGGGCCACGCCATAGTGTCCACCCAGGCGGTGTTCCCCGAGTAGTCAGGCCGCGGTCAGGCCGCCGCGCTCGACGCCGAATTCGTCAAAAGTGACAGGGGAGCGGCCCGGTTGACGGCATCGCAACCCGCTACGGCAGGGTCGCGTAGATTCGTCGAGAATAATTCGAGCACCCAACGAAGGCGATCATGTCCGAGGATCAGAACACCGACGTTCCACCGAATCACCTCTCCATCGATCCGCGCAGTCCCTTCTACAACGAAGAGGTGCTTCGCCGTGACGTGGGTGTTCGCGTCAATGGCGCCGAAAAGACCAATGTGCACGAATACAACGTGGCCGAAGGTTGGGCGCGTGTTGAAGTCCCCACCGCGAAGGATCGCCGCGGAAATCCCATGGTCGTCAAGGTCAGCGGCACGATCGAACCTTATTTCCGCTGAGTTGGATGGCGGACGCCACAGTTACAACGAGTTGGTCCGCGAAGACCCAGCGGCTCATAACGTATCCGCGGGAGTCACGCGAGACTTGAGCAGGTAATCGATCAACGCACGATTGTCAGCGGAGATGACTACAGCACAGGTATCCCGCCATCTTCGATTACGTCGTATCCCTTAAGGGAGTGCGGCCTGCCCGGCAACGCGCCGAAGGACGGTGCTGGGCTCGCCGGGGTTCGCGGACGGTACGGCATCGGGCGTGCAGACATGTCTCACCGGTGATACGCTGTGCGTATGACTGAGGTGGTCACTGTTCGCGACCTGCGCAACCAAGGCGGGGAAGTGCTGCGCAGAGTGGAGCGCGGTGAGCGCATCATCGTGACGCGCGATGGTGCGCCGGTAGCCGAGCTGAGCCCGTTACCGCGGCCAAGCGTGAGTCCTACTGAACTGATTCGCCGACGCCGGAACCTGCCACCTGTGGACGTGGAGAAGTTGCGTTCGGACGTGGACAGCGTGGTAGATCCGTCACTGTGAAGGAATCGGCTCACCGGTCGAGAGGCATGCTCGACACGTCGACGGTGATTCTGCTCGGCCGGCTGACGGATCCCGACGAGTTACCAAACGAGTCTGTAATAAGTGCGATAACTCTCGCTGAGCTGTCCGTGGGGCCGCACGTCGCCCAAGCTGACGCCGAACGCAGCGCACGTCAGCAACACCTGCAGCAGGCGGAGGCGGATTTCGAAGTCCTTCCGTTCGACGCCGAAAGTGCGCGGGCGTTTGGAGGCATCGCCGCCGCGCTGCGTACGTCGGGCCGCAAACCAGCTGCACGAGCCTACGACGCGCTCATTGCGGCCACTGCCGTCGCGCACGGTGTGCCGTTATACACGTGCAATCCCGGCGACTTCGCTGGATTGCCCCAGCTGGACCTGCGTGGGGTCACGCACCCGGATCACTGATCGGCGTGCCGTCTAAGACTTCGCACACCGCCGATCGTCCTACAATCAGGTTACTGAAAGTCGTTGGGCGGCAGTGCAGGTGGGGGACTTTGAGGACTGGAGTTGCTGGACTTCCCGCAGCGTGGGCGAGCCCGACTGACGGCCGACGAGTATCGCGGAGGCTCACGCGACACTACTGGCGATCGCCAAAATCAGCCCACCCAGGGTCAGCACGCCAACCAGCACGGCGGCAGCGATCGCCTATCCGCGACCCGATGCATTGGGAGCTGACGGGCGTTACCGCCGCGCGACGAAGACGAACAACGACGCGGAACACTGCTGCAACAACCGACAGGGGGACAATAGATCTCGCTCGTACTGCAGTGGATTACTTGACATAATGTGGCTTATCGGCAATTCGGCGACCAGGGCGATCGACCGGGCGTGCGGTCCGGGACACTCGTCGAACCGCCCACGTGTGTGCGACATGGCCACTAACGGGTTGATTGCACGCGCTATACGGGTGCAATCAACCCGTTAAGGCCCCCGTCGGCATCGACTGCCGACCGAACTCGAAGTTCCAATCGACGTCGACTCCGCGTCGACGCCTGCAATCCTGCCCCTTCTCAAACCTGCTAGCGCGCATCAAAACGTCACTGTGACGTTTCGACAGCGTGTCGCAGGTCTCGAAAACCCTTCGGCCGCAGGCGGCTTGACCTCCCTGAGCGTCCTTAAGGGGTTACTTGCACGCCCTATCCGCGGGTAAGTAACCCGTTAGTGGCATACGCGCCTCTCGATTGGCTCCCCGGGAAATCGCACCGGCAAGTTGCATTACGTCACAGTGACGATTTAAAGCCTTTCCAGCGGAGACGATCTCGACACTTTGCACAGCACTGCGCTGCCAGCCGGACGTTCGGCGAGCTACGGGTTGTCCGCCACCCGGCTGATCGTGACAGGGCGCGCTCCGGCGTCGATCGAGTCAGTGCACTCGCAGCGCAGCCAGAACGTGCCGTCCCACGGGTCGTCGTACCAACGGACCATCATCGGACATTGCGCCGTGTGGCTGCACTCACCGGCTGCGCACTTTCGGCACTCAGTCATTCACGACCCCAAGCAGCGCCACATCTGGCCGTCGCGATGAGGACAGCTCGCCTGCCGTCACCCGACTGTGTCAACGGAAGACCTCGATGACTTCACCCCTGATCGCCCACGTGTCGCCAGCAGCAGACGTTCCGCGAGGAATTCACCCATCATCACGAAACTCTACTGCGTCCGGCTCAGATTCAACGTTATGGCCAGAGGTTGATCCCTGCCCGTCAGCGATAAATCGTGCATCCACCGCAGCGGCGACCTCTATGTCTTCGGGCACAAGCCGGACCTCGGGTGCGCCCGCAGGCGCCGCCTCGATTCCCGCCACCATGGAAGCCCGCCCGGGGGCTCCATCGGGCCGCAGGTGAGCCTCCAGCATCCCGGCGTCAGCAATCCCGACGGACTCGACCTCGCCGAGACCGAGTGCCCCGGCATACTGTTGAGCGCGCTCGACGGCGTCATGCACCGCTTGTTCGCGCACCCGGCGGATCAACTCGAGACGGCGCTTCTCCGTCAGCGACCATCTGATGGCCCTCACGTGAAATCCGTCGAGATTGGTGACATGCTCACCGACCCATGTCGACAGAGCTTCGAAATCGCAAAACTTGACTTCGAAGTCGACGGCCGCATGATGCACCAACGGCAGCTGTTTGCCGTCCTTGTTCCAGGGCCGGTCCGCCCAGGTCCGCAGCTGCTGCGCCGACCACCAGGTGACAGCAGGCTCGTGCCTGTCCTTCAGCTCTGCCACCGATGTCCGCACGACATCCAAGTCCTGTGCCACGCGCGCGTACACCGGTTCCATCGACGGACCTTCGTAACTGATCGACGCGTGGACGGCACCTCGCTCAGGCGGCTCTGACACCGCGAACGACCCGCGTACCGTGATCTCAGTGGGCATTTGCTCAGCGTAGCGGCGACACCGGCAGGATCGTCCGCAACAACGTCACATCAACTTGTCCAGCGTGATCGGCAGATCGGTCACCCGCCGCCCGGTCGCGTTGAAGACCGCATTGGCCACTGCAGCGGGTACCCCGACGACGACGAGCTCGCCGATGCCCTTGACCCCGATCGGGTCGGCGATCATGTCCTCGCCCGGCAGGTACTCCGCATCGAGTTCGGGCACGTCGGCGTTGACCGGCACCAAATAGTCGGCCATGTTCGCGTTGACGATCCGCCCGTCGCGGTGATCGAGATGCGTCGCCTCGAGCAGCGCCGCCCCGATACCCATCACCATCCCCCCGATGGCCTGGCTGCGCGCCAACAGCGGATTGACGATCCGGCCCGCGTCATAGGAGGCGAACATCCGCCGAACCCGCACCGTCCCCAGCGATTCGTCCACGGCCACTTCGGCGAACACCGCGCCGTAGGCATGCATCGAAAAGCCTTCACTGGCAGCGTCCGGGGTCCACTGTTGTTCGGCGCTGAGGTCGGCGAGGCGCCGACGACGCAGCAGCTCTTCATACCGCTCACCGCGCGACGCGTCTGTCCGAGCCACCATACGGCCGTCGAGCACATTGACGTCCCCGGGCACCAGGCCGTGCAACGGCGACCCCGGATCGGTGACCGCCATCCGCACGAACCGGTCGCGCAACAGTGTGCCGACGTGGTGTACCGAGGACCCGGCGCTGGCCATCGTCCGCGAACCGGTCTGCCCCGGCGCCTCCGGTAACTCGCTGTCGCCCAACGTGAACCGGACCCGATGAAACGGCACACCCAGCGCATCGGCGCCGACCTGGCTCATCGCCGTGTACGTGCCGGGACCGATATCGCTGACCCCGCAGTGAATCTCGACCGCTCCGTCGGCGCGGACCCGCGCTGACGCGGCACACGGGCTGACGATAGTGACAAAGCTGGCCGCGGCCACACCCAGACCGATCAGTTGACTGCCCTCGCGCACCAACCGGGGCTCGGCCTCTCGCCGCGACCACCCGAACCTCTTCGCGCCGGAGCGCAGACACTCGGCCAGCCGCCGTGTTGAGAACGGCAGGTCCTCCCCCTGATCCCGGGTGGGTTCGTTACGCAGCCGAAGCTCGATCGGATCGAGACCGAGCCGGTGGGCCAGATCGTCCATCGCGGTCTCCAGCGCGAAGTTCCCCGACAGGTGGCCGGGACCGCGCATCTGGTTTCCCGGATTGACGTCCAGAGCGACGGTCCGCAACGCTGAGCGCATGTTCGGCGCCTGATACATCGAGGACGACCCGCCCGTGACGTTGTCCACGTACGGGCTGTGGCGCGACACCTCGACGCTGCCCTCGTGCACGATCGCGGCGATGCGGCCCGACCGGTCGGCACCGATCGCCACCCGCTGGCGGCTTCGCGGCCGGTATCCGGTGACGGCGTAGAGCTGCCGCCGCGTCAGCAGCAGCTTGACCGGCCGGCCGAGGCGACGCGCCACATGCGCCGCGATCAGTTGGTGCGGCCACACCCGTCCCGCGTTGCCGAAAGCGCCACCCACGAATGGCGAGATCACCCGCACGTTGCCGGCGGGCACGCCGAGCGCCGACGCATACTGTCCGCTCGCGCCGCTGACCGATTGCACCTTGTCCCACACCGTGAGCCGGTCGCCCTCCCACCGGGCCACCGTCGCGCTGATCTCCATCGGATTGTGGTTGTGGCGCTCCATCGCATAACGCAAATCGGTGACGACAGCAGAGCTTCGCAGCGCCCGGTCGGCGTCTCCCCGCGTGTAGCTCCGTGCGGACGCCGACGCATCGCCGGTGTCCATGTCGGTGATCTGCGACTGCGCCGAGTAGCGCACCGTCACCAATGACGCCCCGTGACTGGCTGATTCGAGCGTCGTCGCGACCACCACCGCCACCGCTTGCCCGAACGCCGAGACCTGCCGCGGGTCGTACGGCAGCGTCACCCCGGCGAAGTCGGTGACGATATCGACCACCTCCGGTATCCGCCGCGCCGGTGCGGTGTCGACAGCGTCGACTGTTCCCCGCGCCACGGTCGCGCCGACCAACACCGCGAACTGCGCATCGGCAACGTCGGCGTCGGCGGCGTAGCGCGCCTGACCGGTCACCTTCTGGCGGCCGTCCACCCGGGGTACGGCCTGCCCGGCCAGCGCACGCCGCGCCAGCGGGGCCGTCACCGCAAGCCCGCGATCGTCTCGACCTGCCGGGCGACAGTGCGCTTGAGCAGATCAACCTTGAACCCGTTCTCCGACAACGGTCGCGCACCCTCGCCGGCCACCTCCGCCGCGGCACGGATCACGTCTCGGGTCGCTGCCCTGCCGATCAGCGCCCGCTCGACGGCGGCCAGCCGCCAAGGGACGGTGCCGACCCCGCCGGCGGCCACCCGCGCTGCCCGGATCGTCGGGCCCTGCATGTCGAGCACCACCGCCGCCGAGCAGATCGCGAACTCGTACGACGCGCGGTCGCGGACTTTCAGGTAACCCGACCTGAGCGCGGGCGGGGTCGTTGGCACCTCGACTGCCACGATCAACTCACCCGGCTGCAGATTGTGTTCCCGCTCCGGAGCCGAGCCGGGTGTACGGAAAAAGTCAGTGAGTCGAATAGCCCTGTCCCCGGATGGGTCTCGCACGATAAGCCCAGCATCCAATGCGACCAGCGCGACAGCGAGATCGGACGGATGGGTGGCGACGCACTGATCGCTGGTGCCGAGGATGGCGTGCGTCCGGTTGCGTCCGCCGACCGCCGGACAGCCCGATCCGGGCTCACGGCGGTTGCAGGGCGATGTGACGTCGCGGAAGTACAGGCAGCGCGGTCGCTGCATGAGGTTCCCTCCGATCGAGGCCATGTTCCGCAGTTGCGCGGAGGCGCTGAGGTTCAACGCTTCTGCGATGACCGGGAACTCGCTGCGGACCGCGGGGTGTGCGGCCAGTTCCGCCATCCGCACCAGTGCTCCGATGCGCAACCGGTCCGGCTGCAGATCGATGTCACGGTACGGCAGAGCGTTGATGTCGACGACGGACCCGGGCCGTTCGACGGTTTCCCGCATCAGGTCGATCAGCGTGGTGCCGCCCGCGATGTAGCGCGCGCCCGACCGGCCGGCGGCCAGCGCCGCGTGTTCGTCGACGGCCGTGGTGAACGAGAACGGGTACATCGCTCACTCCCCGCGCCGTGCGACCGATGCGACCGCCTCGACGATGTTGACGTAGGCACCGCAGCGGCACAGGTTGCCGCTCATCGACTCTCGGATCTGCTCCGGAGTCTCCGCGCCGCCTTCGCGAATGCATGCGACCCCGGACATGATCTGACCCGGTGTGCAGAAGCCGCACTGCAGCGCGTCGTGGTCGATGAACGCCTGCTGCAGCGGATGCAGACGACCGTTGCGTTCCAGGCCCTCGATCGTCGTGATCTCGGCGCCGTCGTGCATGACCGCCAGCGTCAGGCACGACACCACCCGCTCACCGTTGAGGTGAATCGTGCAGGCGCCGCATGCGCCTTGGTCACAGCCCTTCTTCGTACCGGTCAGCCCCGCGCGTTCGCGCAGCATGTCGAGCAGCGAGGTGCGGGTATCGACGTCGAACGTGTGCTGTTCGCCGTTGATGCGCATGGTCACCGTCGACGGTGACGTGGCTTCGCTCTCGTCGGCGCCGCACCCGGTCAGGTACGGAAGTGCGCCGAGGGCACCTCCGACCGCCACCGAGGCGCCGATGAAGGTCCGTCTGCGCACCGGGAACGGCGTGTTGTGCGATTGATCCGTCACGTCGAGGTCCTCCGAACGGCAGGGCAACTGGGACGTGTCAACCCTAGGCAGGGCGCCTGCCGACCCCGGTGATCCTCATAGGAAACACATACCAACCGCCCAGCGGACCTCGAGTGTGAAGGCAGGGCCGTCGGCGGGCGGGATCCACCGCCACCAGTTCACACTCGGCGAGCCGCTGAAGTCACTGCAGCCAATCGTTGCCCGCGAGGCCGAGCTGGGCCACATCGAGGCTGGGTGTGATACCGGATTGCGGTGCCAGGCCGCGCTTTTCGAGCACCGACCGCAAGGTCTCCGCGGCGTCGATGTTCAGCGGGCTGGACACCCACATGGCGTAGGGCAGGTTGACGAACCGGCTCTCCCGCACAGCCCTGAGGTTCCTGCTCGCTGGGTTACTGCGCAGCGCGGCGATCTTCTCCTCGACGGACTGACCCGGGTAGTCGACGAACACGATCAGATCCGGGTCGGCGGTGGCGATCCGCTCCCAGCTCACCGTCGTCCAGGTGTCCTGGATGTCCTCGGTGGCGTTGCGCGCACCGGCGGCGTCGATGATCCCCTGCGGTCCGCCGAACGCCCCCGACGAGAAGATCGTGTCGCTGCCGCTGTCGAACACGAAGACGGTCGGCTTCTCGGCGGGTTGCGGTGCGGCCCGCAGGGTTTGCAGACGGGCCGCGACCTCGTCGGCCGCCTGCGCGCCCTGCTCGGCGTTGCCGGTGATGATCCCGATGTTGCGCAGATCGGTGTCGATCGCCACCCACGGGTCCATGGTGCCGCGGACCGCCTCACCTTCGACCGGACGGCACGCCTCGGACAACTGGTAGACGGCGATACCGTGTCCGGCAAGGATTTCCGGTGTGATCCCGCGTTCCTCGCCCATCCCGTAGTGGTATCCCGCGAACAGCACCTGCGGTTTGGCCCCGACGATGTTCTCCAACGTCGGCTGCGCCGGCGCCACCTCCTTCAGGCCGTCGATCTGCGCACCGTATTCCAGACGCAGCACGTCGACGTCGCGGGCCATCGAGCTGACCGCAACCATCTGCTCGCGGGCCCCGGCCGCCAACGCGATCGCGATCATCCCACCGTCGTTGACGAACAGCCGCTCGAGCGGCTGGTCGAAAGTGACTTCCGCACCGCAGTTGGTGACGGTCACCGTGTCGGCTCCGGCGTCGGCCGAGGTCTGCGACGAACACCCGGCGGCCAACACCAGCAACAGACCGAAGATGGCCGGTGCGATAGAGCGGAATTGTGGTGCCACAGTCAAATTCCTTTTGTTCGGTCCGATACCGGGTCGGCATGGGTGAGTAGGAGATGAGATCGCCCCGTCGTGGGGTGCGCGACGACGTCGCCGGCGACGTCGAAGATCCGCCACAGCAGGTCCGAGTCGAGAACCTCCGCGGGCGGCCCGTGCGCGAACACGCCGCCGTCGGCGATCACCGCCACCGCGTCGAAGTGCCGCAGCACCAGGTCCAGATCGTGCATCGCGGCCACCACCGTGCATTCGAGCTCGTCGAGGGTCTGCATGAACCTCAGCCGCCACGCGGCGTCGAGATGGTTGGTGGGTTCGTCGAGCACCAGAATCCCGGTCCGCTGCGCCAGCGCCCGCGCAAGCACGACACGGTGCCGTTCGCCACCGGACAGCTGCGCGCAGGACCGCTCCCCCGCCCCCGAGAGGCCGACGGCGCCGAGTGCCTCGTCGATGATGTCCTGCTCCCCCACGACCGCCCCGGACCACGGGTTGCGGTACGGCGTGCGGCCCAGCCCGACCGCTTCGGCAACCGTGAGTTCACCCGACGGCCGCTCCTCCTGCCCGACCACCGCGATGCTGCGCGCCCGGCGCCGTGCCGGCATCCGATACAGATCGTCGCCGTCGATGCGCACGCGTCCGGCCGCCGGAGCGTCGAGGCCCGACAGGGCGCGCAACAGCGTGGTCTTACCGGCGCCGTTCGGGCCGACCACCGCCAGCCGGGTCGCGGCGGGCACCAGCAGGTCCACGTCCGCGACGATGGTTCGCGCGCCGCGGCGGCACTCGACGCGGTGCGCGCTGAGCGTGGCGGCGGTCATGAGCTGTTCCCGAATTCGTAGCGGCGTCGCCCCATCAGGAACAGGAACACCGGCGCGCCGATCAGACCGGTGACGATGCCCAGCGGCATCTCCCGCGGCGCGGCCAGCTCGCGCGAGATCACGTCCACCCACAGCAGGAACAGCGCACCCGCGCAGACCGTCACCGGCAGCATCGCGCGGTGGGTGGCGCCCACGATCAGCCGCGCGGCGTGCGGCACGATCAGCCCGACGAACCCGATGCCGCCGGAGACGGCCACCAGCACGCCGACCAACACCGCCTGCATCACGAACAACGCGTTGCGCAGCGCCCGTACCGGCACACCGAGCGAGGTGGCGGTGTCGGCGCCGGCGGCGTAGGCGTCCAACCAGGAATGGATCAGCAGCGCCCCGACCAGCGAGGCCAGCACCACCGCGGCCGCGACGGGAACCTTCGCCCACGTCGCTCCGGCGACGCTGCCGAGCAACCAGAACATCACGCTCTCGGCGGCGTGCGGGTCACCGGCAGTGAACACCAGCAGCGACGACAGCGCCATGAACGCCGAGGACAACACGACGCCCGACAGGATCAGCCGCAGCGCGGTCAGCCCACCCTGCGCGCGGGCCACCGCGTACACGGTGAGCGTCGCGACCATCGCCCCGAGCAGCGCCCCGCCGGACAGCGCCCAGATCCCGAGCGCGGACAGCACGCCCAGCGTCATCACCGCCGTCGCGCCGACCGCGGCGCCCGCCGAAACCCCGAGCAGATACGGCTCGGCCAGCGGGTTGCGCACCAACGCCTGCATCAGCGCGCCGGCCAGCGCCAGACCGGCGCCCACGATTGCGGCCAGAATCGAACGCGGCAGCCGAAGATCCCAGACGATCACGTCGTAACCCGCATCCGTCGGCGCGCCGGTCAGACGGCCGACGACCGCGCGCCACACGTCACCGAGCGGAATGTCCTCGGCGCCAAAGGCAACCGAGACCACGACGCTGACGACAGTGAGTGCCGCGAGCACCACGGTCAGCGTGAACGACGGGACCCGCCGAACGGTGGGAACCGACGTGTCGTGCGCGCGACGGGACAGCTTCTCGGCGACCGTCACGGGCACAACACCGGGAGCCAGGTGATCAACAAGTCTTGCCTCAATACGCCGGGGCATCTGAACGCGAGATACCGGTGGACCTATCGAGAACGGCAGGTCTTCGGACTCGGGATGTTGCGGGTTCGACGCCTTCCCGGAAGCCTTCAGCGGCCTCCAGTGACCTGTGTCGAGCCCAACTCCCATACCGCTGCGCGCCAGTCCCGGACTCTCACCGGGTTCCCTGGCATCCGCATGAAGCACGGATGCGACCGCTCTCAGCGGCAGACCCTACCAACCCTCGGACAGCGCTGGGCATCTGCCCGATTTGCTGACCACACCGGAGCCGTCCAGCTACCTTTGACCCATCGGTGCGAACCGGTGGGGATAGATATGGTCAAACTGTTTGCGATCGCGGCAGCTTCGGCTGCCCTGACATTCATCGGGGTTCCGAGCGCCTCCGCGCAGCCGGATCCCAAGGTGCCCAACGGCGCCGCCAACTGGTGCCCGGGTGGGCAGAAGTCGGGACAGGGTGGACAGCGCTACTGCCTCGGCGAACCGTTTCCCGACGGATCGTTCTATTCGCAGACCTGGAGTTTCGGTCCGGGCGGCCCGTTCGCGCCGGGCGCGTGGCACAACACCGCGTCCTGCAGTGTGCTGATCAACGGTTCGATCCAGGGCGGTCTGCCCTACGGCGGCATACCCCAATGCGGCGGCGGCCCGCGCGCCATCCACTTCTGACGCCCGGAGCCCGCTGGCGCGTGCAGTCGCCGACCCACGTGACCGCGTTAGCATCGGTGTATGGCCGCTGAGCGCGAAGCCCTCTGGGGCTGGGACCTGGACGAGTCCCCGGCGCAGCCGAGCGACGGTCGGCCCCCCAACGAAGTCGAAACCGACCACGACCCGATCACCGAACCACTGCCGGTGGCCGACCCCGACCCGGTGGCCGAGCCCGCCGCCGAGACCGACGACTGGTACGACGAGCGTGAACCCGCTTACACGCGGGCGTTCACCGGTAAGCCGATCGGATCGTCTGTCGGTGCATTGACCTTCAAGTCCGCACCCGTGCCCTGGTACCGGACGAAACGCGGCGTGATCGGGTTGATCGCGGCCGCGGTGCTGCTGCTGGCTGTCGTGCTGATGATGATGGTGCAAGGTTCCTCGGGTTCCGAGGAGCCCAGCGGCGTGGCCCCCAGCGCCGAGCCGACGGCCGAGAACACACCGCCGTCACCGGTCGAGCCGTCGATGAGCGCAACGGCGCCGCCGCCGATGCCTCCCCCACCGCCGCCGCCTCCCCCGCCACCGCCGCCGGCGGAGAACAGCGCCCCGGCCTATCAGCCGTACTACCCCCCGCGGAATTCGCCGCCGTCACAGAACAAGCCCGAGATCGGGGTGACGCGCCCGCCGATGAGCGTCGCGCCGGATGTCCGCGCGCCACGGCCCGGCGAAGGCAAACCCGGCGACGGCCGCGGCAGCGGCCGGTGGTTCTAGAGCGACCACTCGTCGTCGGTCACCCCGATGGGAACGGCCGATCGGTGAAGTCGATCTGCGCCGCCGGATTGGCCACCGCCGTCACCATCCCCGAACCGAATGGTCCGCGACGGTCGAACAACGTCGCCGTACCGACGGCGACCCCGTCTGAGGCCCAGTGCGAATCACCCTGCACGAGGATCCAGTCCTCGACCGGCAGCCGCGAAAGCGCGACCGTCAGGTCACCGTTGATGTAGCCGATCCCCTCGGTGCCCAGGTTCGTCGCCAAGCTCGTCGACTCCGCGACGGTGACCGCACGCGTGAACGGCGAAACCTTCTCGCCTGCAACGATATCCGGGCTGGAGAAGTAGAAGCGTTTGCGCGAGGTGTTCTGGTGCGCGGCAGGCGATCGCGACCATCCGCTGTCGTCGCTGCCCACGTACGGCAACAACGCTCCGTCGCGATCGGGAAAGTCGGGAACCGGCGCCGGCGGCACCCACTCCTGCCCGGCCGGTGGCGCCGACCGGCGGTACTGCACCAAGGTCGCCCGCGCGACGCCCCGGCCGTCCTGCTGCACATCGCATTCGACGTTGCGCACCCGGCGGCCGTCCCGCACGACCCGCACATCGACCGTCGTGAGCGTCATGCGCGCCGCCCGGAACAGGTCCACGGTGAGCCTCGCCGGCATGAACTCCTCTGACCCCGAATGCTTTTCCAGCGTCCGCGCAACCAACCCGACGATCGCCGGCCCGTTGAGCTGGTCGTCGCCCCAGCCGCTCAACGCAAACCGCGTCGGCTCAAAGCCGCCGCAGTCGGTCGGCGTGAAGTACGAAGGTTCGCGCAGCATTGCCGGATCTTCGCATATGACGCGGGTCGCCTCGCGCCGTGGGCGGTCAGGGCCGCACAGCCTGTACCGCCCACACCTCGCGCCGGCCGGCACTGCGACCCGCCACCTCCACGTCGTGAAATCCTGCCGAAATGCACTGTGCGGCAAAAGCATCGGCTTGCTGTCGGGTCCACCCGTGGCTGGCCAGGCCGGTGGCGTCCGCGGTGATCTGCCGTTCGACGGCAAGCAGCCGTCCGCCGGGGGCCAGCACGCGGCGCGCCTCGTGCAACCCGGCCTCGACGTCCTGCCAGTGGTGCACGGTCGCCAGCGACCACACCACCGTCGCCGACGCGTCGGGCAGCGGCACGCTCTCGGCGGTGCCCGTCGTCCACGCAATCGTCCCGTGCCGGGTGACGGCGCGCGCCAGCCGCAGCATCACCGGGGCCGGGTCCACACCGATGACGGCGGCACCGCGGCGGGCCGCCACCCGGGCTGCCCCACCGGGACCGCAGCCGATGTCGACGACCGTGTCCTCGGGCCCGACGGCGGTGGACTCAGCGGCCAAACGCGCAACCGAGCGCCCCATCGCCAGCAGGACCACCCCGACGAGCGCGCCCATCACCCCCGAGAAGCCCGGATGGTCGGCGTGGTGGTTGACCGGTAGGTCGCCGGCGCTCATAGGGCCAGCCTGCTCGCGAGCGGCGTGACGTCAAGTGGGGGCGATCACCGGTACCTCGCGTCCGATGCGGGTAGACAGAACAGGCACCGGCGGGAGGACCCCAAGTGAGCGAACTGAACTACCTCGAACTGCACGGCGACCGCGTCGCGTACCGGGACGTCGGCGCAGGTGACGAGGCGTTGCTGCTGATCCACGGGATGGCGGGCAGCTCCGAGACGTGGCGCGCGGTGATCCCGCAGTTGTCGCGCCGCTACCGCGTGATCGCCCCCGACCTGCTCGGCCACGGCCAGTCCGACAAGCCCCGCGGCGACTACTCGCTGGGCGCATTCGCCGTCTGGCTGCGGGATCTGCTCGACGAACTCGACGTGTCGAACGCCACGATCGTCGGGCAGTCGCTCGGCGGCGGGGTCGCGATGCAGTTCGTCTACCAGCATCCCGAGTACTGCCGTCGGCTGGTGCTGATCAGCAGCGGCGGCCTCGGGCCCGACGTCGGCTGGACGCTGCGCCTGCTCTCGGCGCCGGGATCGGAGTTCCTCCTGCCGGTGCTCGCGCCGCGGCCGGTGCTGACGGTCGGCAACAAGCTGCGCGGCTGGTTCTCCTCGGCCGGGATCCAGTCGCCGCGCGGCGCGGAGATGTGGAGCGCCTACTCGTCGCTGGCCGACGCGCAGACCCGGCAGGCGTTCCTGCGCACACTGCGGTCCGTCGTCGACTACCGCGGTCAGGCGGTCAGCGCCCTGAACCGGCTGCACGTGGCCGCCCAGGTGCCGATCATGGCGATCTGGGGCGACCGCGACGGCATCATCCCGGTCTCCCACGCCTATGCCGCGCACGAGGCCCGACCCGAGTGCCGCCTGGAGGTCCTCGAAGGGGTCGGACACTTCCCGCACGTCGAACGCCCCAGCGACGTGGTCGACCTGCTCGACGACTTCATCGTCAGCACCGCGCAGCGCGACGAGGCGCCACGCCCGTCGTAGCCGCCCGTCACCCGCCCCGCGCAGGCAACTCACAGCTGAGCGAAGATAATCGACAGGAAGTGAAGATCGGCTAAGGATCGGAGTGGGCTGTGGTCGACACCGAACCGAGGCGACCGCAGGCCGCCGCGCCGGTCCGCTCCCCACGGCTGCTCGTCGCCGGGCTGTCGATCGTCGTGTTGACCGTGGCGGTGCTGCAGACCGCGGTCGTTCCCGTGCTCGGGGTCATCGCCGAGCAGCTGAACGCGTCGACCATCGGGGTCAGCTGGGCCGTCACCGCCAACCTGCTCGCCGCCGTGGCGGCCACCCCGCTGCTCGGCCGCCTCGCCGATCTGCGCAGCAAGCACAGTGTGCTGCTGGGCGTACTCGCCGTGGTGCTGGTCGGCTCGGTGCTCGCGGCGACGACGTCGTCGCTGCCGCTGCTCATCGTCGCCCGCGTCCTGCAGGCCGCGTCGTACGCGCTGTATCCGATCAGCATCGCGATCCTGCGCGAGGAACTGCCGCAGGACCGGTTGATGTCGGCGATGGCGGTGCTGTCCGGGACCCTGGGGTTCGGCGGCGGGATGGGCCTGGTCGTGGTGGGCCTGTTGATGAGCGGCGACGCGGGATATCACCGGGTGTTCTGGTTGACCACCGCGTTCACCGTCGTCGTCATCGCGATCGTGGTGCTCATCGTGCCGCGGCGCCCGCGCAGCGTGCACGGGACCATCGACTGGCTGGGCGCGGGCGGCCTGGCGCTGGGTCTGTCCACGCTGCTGCTGGCGATCACCCAGGCGCAGGGCTGGGGATGGACGTCGCCGGCCACGATCGCGTGCGCCGCGGGCGGGCTGCTGGTGCTGGCCGGCTGGTGGTGGTGGGAGCGACGGGTCCGTCAGCCGCTGGTGTCGACGGCGATGCTGAGCCGGCGCCCGATCATGCTCACCAACTTCGCCACCATCTTCGTGGGGATGGGCCTGTACTTCGCGTTTCTCGGGCTGACGATGTTCGTGCAGGTCCCCCGGGACGGCGCCGGTTACGGCTTCGGCGCATCCGTGCTGGAGGCCAGCGTCGTGTACCTGCTGCCCGGCGCGTTCACCGGTTTCGTGGTCGCGTTGATCAGCGGCCGGTTCATCGACCGGTTCGGGGCGCGGCCGGTGCTCCTCGTCGCCGCGATGGCCGGGATCGCGGGGTTCCTGTTCGTCGCGTTCGCCCACTCGTACACCTGGCAGGTCATCGTCGCGAGCATCCTGGCCAACGCGTACATCAGCCTCGGCTACGGCGCGCTGCCCGCGCTGGTGGTCAGCGAGGTCGACGCCGAGGAGACCGGGGTCGCGACCGGGATGAACGCGATCGCCCGGACCATCGGCAGTTCGATCGCCGCGGCCGTGGTGGCGGTGCTGCTCACCCGTACGGTGTCGGGCACCGGCGTCCCGATGCAGAGCAGCTTCGAGGCAATCTTCTTCGGCGGGGCGATCACCGCGGCGCTGGCGATGGTGTTGATCGCGGTGTCCCGGCCCCGGCGCCGACACACCGATTCCGTCGAGGCACGCTGCGAAACCCGCGCGATGAACCACGAATGGGGCTGACGCGCGTGGTAGCGGCTCAGCGCAGGGCGGCCAGGTTCGTCACCGACCTGCGCACGTCGGACTCGATCACCTTGGCGACCAGGTTGCCGACCCGGGTGTTCAGCAGCCCGCCGGACAGGTCGGCCACCACCTGGAACGTCGACCCCTTGTCCTCCGCGCGCACACACAGCGTGAGCGCGATGCGGATGCCGGGTCGGCCGCGGCCGACCATCTCGATCACCTTGGGCTCGTCGTAGCGCGTGACGTGCCAGTGGATCGTGTTGCGGAAACCCTTGACCTTGATCAGCGACGACACGCAGGTGCCGACCTCGATCTCGTCGGGCACCTCACTTCGCCATCCCCCGAAGATCGTGAGCCATTCGTCGAATCGCCCCAGATCCGACGCGAGCGCCCACGCCTTCTGCGGGCTCAGCTCC
Source organism: Mycolicibacterium flavescens (assembly GCF_001722335.1). Taxonomy (GTDB): domain Bacteria; phylum Actinomycetota; class Actinomycetes; order Mycobacteriales; family Mycobacteriaceae; genus Mycobacterium; species Mycobacterium flavescens. The sequence continues at coordinate 157,093 of NZ_MIHA01000006.1, read as the reverse complement.
GATGACACCGAAACGTCGACTGCTGCCATGCACTGTGCGTTACCCGGCAACGCGGGGCAGGTAAACGGCGTTTCCCCCGTTCAGCGCGGAGCCCGGCTGACAAAATCAGTCCGACGCCCGAGATCACCGCAGCCGGCTGGCGCAGTCGGCCGGGGTGAGCGCGCCCAGATGAAACTCGTTTCCGGTGTCGAACGGGGTCGACAACGAAGGATTCCATTGTCGTTTTGTAAATTCGTTGCGGAATCGCTTGCGAAGGTCGGTTCAATCCGCGATTGTTTATCCACAGCTGGGGGGCTGCTCGAGGAGGATCCGCACTGACTGGCACACGAACCACCGCCGTCAACCCGTCGGCGGGACAGGACGGGGCGGCCCGCCCCAAGGGCGGTCCCGTCATCGAGATCGACCATGTCACCAAGCGGTTCGGCGACTACGTCGCGGTTGCCGACGCCGACTTCTCGATCGCATCCGGAGAGTTCTTCTCGATGCTCGGGCCCTCGGGGTGCGGCAAGACCACCACGCTGCGGATGATCGCCGGCTTCGAGAGCCCCACCGACGGCGCGATCCGGCTCGAGGGCGTCGACGTGTCGCGCGTGCCGCCGCACAAACGCAACGTCAACACCGTCTTCCAGCACTACGCGCTGTTCCCCCACATGTCGGTGTGGGACAACGTCGCCTACGGTCCGCGTAGCAAGAAGTTGGACAAGGCCCACGGAAAGGGCACGATCCGCAAACGCGTCGACGAGCTGCTCGAGATCGTGCGGCTCTCCGATTTCGCCGAACGCCGCCCCAGCCAACTCTCCGGCGGTCAGCAGCAGCGGGTCGCCCTGGCCCGCGCACTGGTCAACTACCCGAGCGCGCTGCTGCTCGACGAGCCCCTGGGCGCCCTGGACCTCAAGTTGCGGCACGCGATGCAGTTCGAGCTCAAGCGGATCCAGCGCGAGGTCGGGATCACGTTCGTCTACGTGACTCACGACCAGGAGGAAGCGCTGACGATGAGCGACCGCATCGCGGTCATGAACGCCGGCAACGTGGACCAGATCGGCACGCCCACCGAGATCTACGACCGGCCGTCGACGGTTTTCGTCGCCAGCTTCATCGGCCAGGCCAACCTGTGGGCGGGCACCCAGACCGGGCGGACCAACCGGGATTTCGTCGAAGTCGAGGTGCTCGGCACCACGATCAAGGCCCGCCCCGGCGACACCACGATCGAACCGGGCGGGCACGCGACGCTGATGGTGCGCCCGGAACGGGTGCGGGTGTCCACCGACGCCCCGACCGGCGATGTGGCCACGGTCCGCGCCACGGTCACCGATCTGACCTTCCAGGGGCCGGTCGTGCGGCTGTCGCTGGCCGCGCCCGACGACTCCCCGATCGTCGCCCACGTCGGCCCCGAACAGCAGCTGCCGATGCTGCGGCCCGGCGACCCGGTGCATGTGTGCTGGGCCCCGGAAGCGTCGCTGGTGCTGCCCGCCGCCGACATCCCGACGACCGAGGATCTCGAGGAGATGCTCGACGACTCGTAACCGCCGACCGCAACTCCCCCACCCTCGATGAAAGGCCCAGACTCGATGTCCCAGTTGGATCCCCGCCTCGCCCGTTTCGCCGCCAACCGCACCTCTCGTCGCCGCTTCCTCGGCGGTGGCGCCGCGGCGGCCGCGGCACTCGCGCTCGGACCGTCGGTCCTGGCCGCCTGCGGCTCCGAGAGCGGCACCAGCGGCACCACCTCCGCCGAGGGCGGGCCGGCCAGCGGCACGCTGCGAATCTCGAGTTGGCCCTTGTACATGGCCGACGGCTTCATCGCCTCCTTCCAGCAGGCGTCCGGGATCACCGTGGACTACAAGGAGGACTACAACGACAACGAGGAGTGGTTCGCGAAGGTCAAAGAGCCGCTGTCGCGCAAGCAGGACATCGGCGCGGACCTCGTGGTGCCGACCTCGTTCATGGCGACGCAGGTCCACAACCTGGGCTGGGTCAACGAATTCAGTGCCGACGGCATCCCGAACAAGAAGAACCTGCGCAAGGACATGCTCGAGGCGCAGATGGATCCCGGTCGCAAGTGGAGCGCGCCGTACATGACGGGCATGGTGGGCTTGGCCTACAACCGAGCCGCCACCGGCCGCGACATCACCCGGATCGACGACCTGTGGGATCCGGCGTTCAAGGGCCGCGTCAGCCTGTTGAGCGACTTCCAGGACGGTGTGGGCATGGTCATGCAGTCCCAGGGCGGCGACCCGGCAGCACCCACCACCGAGTCGGTGCAGCGGGCCGTGGATCTGATCCGCGAGCAGAACGACCGGGGCCAGATCCGGCGTTTCACCGGCAACGACTACGCCGACGACCTGGCGGCCGGCAACGTGGTTGTCGCCCAGGCCTATTCGGGTGACGTGGTGCAGTTGCAGGCCGACAACCCCGACCTGCAGTTCGTGGTCCCCGACTCGGGCGGCACCGACTTCCTCGACACCATGGTGGTGCCCTACACCACGCAGAACCAGAAGGCCGCCGAGGCGTACATCGACTACGTCTACGACCGCGCCAACTACGCGAAGCTGGTGGCGTTCACCCAGTTCGTGCCGGTGCTCGCCGACATGACCGACGAGCTCAACAAGATCGACCCGAACCTCGCCAGCAACGCCCTGATCAACCCGCCGCAGGAGACCCTGGACCGGATCAAGGCGTGGGCGCCGCTTCAGGACGAGCAGAAGCAGGAGTACGCCACCATGTACGCCGCGGTCACCGGCGGTTGATGCATGGCAGGAGTCGCCAGCAGTGGTCGGCAGCGCAGCAGGATCGCCCCCTACCTGATGATCCTGCCCGCGATGGCGTACCTCGCGGTGTTCTTCGTCGTGCCGTTCTTCTCGTTGGCGCGCACGTCGCTGTCCTCGGCGAGCGGGTCGATTTTCCTTCCGACACTGACGTTCTCGTGGGACTTCAGTAACTACACCGAGGCGTTCGGCAAGTACTCCGACCAGATCCTGCGGTCGTTCGGCTACGCCACCACCGCGACGGTGCTGTGCATGCTGCTGTCGTTCCCGTTGGCGTACGTGATCGCGTTCAAGGCCGGGCGGTTCAAGAACCTGATCCTCGGGCTGGTGATCCTGCCGTTCTTCGTCACGTTCCTGATCCGCACCATCGCGTGGAAGACGATTCTGGCCGACGACGGTTGGCTGGTCAGCGCGCTCGATTCACTGGGTCTGCTCAGCGACGGTCGGCTGCTGTCGACGAGTTGGGCGGTGATCGGCGGGCTGACCTACAACTGGATCATCTTCATGATCCTGCCGCTGTACGTCAGCCTGGAGAAGATCGATCCGCGGTTGATCGAGGCGTCCAAGGACCTGTACTCGTCGAACACCCGCGCCTTCACCAAAGTGATTCTGCCGCTGTCGATGCCGGGCCTGCTCGCCGGCAGCCTGCTGGTGTTCATTCCGGCCGCGGGCGACTTCATCAACGCCGAGTATCTGGGCAGCACGCAGACCACGATGATCGGCAACGTGATTCAGCAGCAGTTCCTGGTGGTCAAGGACTACCCGGCCGCGGCGGCGTTGAGCATGGTGCTGATGGCGATCATCCTCGCCGGGGTGCTGCTCTACACCCGGGCACTGGGCACGGAGGACCTCGTATGACCCTTCAGGCGATGGCCGACGTCACCTCCGACGCGCCGGCCAAATCGGTCAAGGGCTCGCCCAAGTGGGGTGACATTCTGCTGCGGATCGTGGCGGGTCTGGTGCTGCTCTACCTGTTCCTGCCGATCTTCGTGATCGTGCTGTTCTCGTTCAACGATCCGAAGGGCAAGTTCAACTACAGCTGGCAGGGCTTCACGCTGGACAACTGGGCCGATCCGTTCAAGTACCCGCCGCTGACCGAGGCGCTGCAGCTGAGCATCAACGTCGCGGCGGTGTCCACGGCGGTCGCGCTGGTGCTGGGCTCGCTGGTGGCGATCGCGCTGGTGCGGCAGCGGTGGCGGGGCCAGCGGGCGGTGGACACGTTCCTGATCCTGCCGCTGACGGCGCCCGAGGTCGTGATGGGCGCCGCGCTGCTGGTGCTGTTCCTGGATCTGGGTTGGGCCACCGGCTATGTGACGATCGTGTTGGCGCACATCGCCTTCGAGGTGAGCTTTATCGCGATGACGGTGCGCGCGCGGGTGCGCGGATTCGACTGGACGCTCGAGGACGCGTCGCTGGATCTGGGTGCCAGCCCGGTCCGCACCTTCTTCCGGGTGACGCTGCCGCTGATCGTGCCGGGCATCGTCGCGGCGGGCATGCTGTCGTTCGCGTTGTCGCTCGACGATTTCATCATCACGTACTTCGTCAGCGGTTCGACCGTCACCTACCCGTTGTTCGTGAACGCGGCGGTCAAGGCGGCGGTGCCGCCACAGATCAACGTGCTCGCGACCGCGATCCTGGTGATCAGCCTGATTCTGCTGGCGCTGGGAACGCTGTACCGGCGCAAGCGGGTCCACGTCTAGTCGTCGGTGTCGCCGTCGATGTCGCCGATGTCGCCGATGTCGCCGAGATCGACGCCAGGGTCGTGAATCGGCGGCGATCGCGACCCTGCTGCAGAAATCGGCGCGCTAGCTGTTGACCTCAGCCGGGACCGGCGGCGGGGTGCGGGCGCCGGAACGGGCCGCACCCATGCCCGCCGCGACAACGAAGCACATGCCGAAAATGCCGATGGGGTGCGGGGTCTGGTGCAGCACGATGAACCCGATCAACATCGCGAAGCCGGGTTCGAGCGCCATCAGGGTGCCGAACGCCGCGGTGGTGAGCTTGCGCAGTGCGAGCAACTCCAGGATGAACGGCACCACCGGCAGCAGGATCGCCAACCCGATGCCGATGAGCAGCAGATCCGGGGTGAGCCGGGGCAGCACGAGGTGTCCGACGGTCAGCGTCGCGACCAGTCCGGCCACGGGCATCGACACCGCAAGCGCGTTGACCCCGGTGACCGCGTCGCCGGCCCGCTGGGTCAGCACGATGTAGAGCGCCCAGCAGACCGCCGACGCCAGCGCGTACAGCACGCCGACAGGGTCGACCGCGCCGCTCCACGGTTCGGTCAGCAGCAGGACACCGACCGCGGCGAGGCCGGGCCACAGCACGCGGGCGCGTCCGGTGCCGAGCGCGACGGCCACCCCGAGGGGCCCGAGGAACTCGATCGCGCTCGCGGTGCCCAGCGGGATGCGGGCGAGCGACGCCATGAACAGCAGGGTGATACCGGCGGTCACCACACCGAGGAGCACGCACATGCGAAAGGTGGCCCAGGTGAACGACGCCGGCCGGGGCCGGACGACGACCAGCATCAGCACGCCGGCCCACGCCAGTCGCAGCCAGGCCGCGCCCTCGGCGCCGATGCGGTCGATCAAAGTGACCGCGACGGCGGCGCCGATCTGCACGCACAGCATCGCGACGATCGCCATCGCCGCTCCCGCGCGGGCCTGACTCAGCATCCCTGCATTGAACGGGATCACGACCGTTCGCGTCCACGTGATTTCCGCGGACATACCGTTTCGGATTTCCGAACGGTCTGCCTACAGCCGCACCAGGCTGAACGGATAGCGCAGCGTCCCGCCCGGCGCCCCGTCGCATCCGCTGCCGAACGTGGACTCGAGCACACCCGACCGTGTCGCGGCATCCCAGGTGTACACGTCCCTGGTGGCGATGACGGGTCCGTAATAGACGTTGCCGCAACGCAAACCGTCAGGCACGTCGACGGTCAGGGTGTAGCGACCATCGGCCCGCGTCGCGTCACCGCGGTACGGGAACGCCTTCGCGTTGGGTTGCGGTATCGCTTGGATGCGCAGACACTCCCCCGGACATCGCGAGATCGCCCACAACCAGGTGTGGAAGTCGTACCGACCCTCGATCACCAGGTGGAAGTTGCCGTACGCGGTGTCGGCGTGAGCCGTCCCGGGGGTCATCACCGCCGCCACCGTGAGGGCGACGCATGCCAGCGCGGCTTTCATATAGGTCTCCCGTCGAGCGTCGTGATATCGAGACCCTTCGTCTCGCGGATTCCGGCGATCGCCAGGATGGTCACGGCGCCGCAGCACGCGGCGAGCACCACCAGCGGCGCGCTGCGCACGTCGGCGGCCAACAGGACGCTCGCGAACAGCGGGGTGAACCCGCCGCCGACGAGTGCCGCGAACTGGTAGCCCATCGAAACCCCGGTGTAGCGAACGGTGGTGCCGAACATCTCCGACAGCAACGCTCCCAGCGGGGCGTACATCGCCGACTGTAACACCTGACCGACGGTCAGGGCGACGAAAAGCATTGTCACCGAACCACTGTCGACCATCGTGTACATCGGCCAAGCGAAGATCACGATGCCGAGCGCCCCGGCGAAGACAACCGTGCGCCTGCCCACGCGGTCGGACAGCGCGGAGAACACCGGAATCGCCACCAGCGCGGTGAGCGAGACGAACAGCACCCCGGTCATCACCGTGGATGTCTCGTATCCGATTGCGGTCGCGTAACTGATCATGTACGTGCTGAGCAACGCGGTCAGCGCGAACGGGCCGATGCCGACCGCCCACGCCAGCAGGAATCTGGCCGGGCGGCGGAGCACCTCGGCGAACGGCAACCGCCGCCGCTGACCCGCCATCCGCTCGAAGGCGGGCGTCTCAGGGACGTGCAGCCTGATGTACAAGCCGGCCGCCAGCAGTGCCGCGCTCAACAGGTAGGGCACCCGCCAACCCCAGTCGAGCATCGCGTCCTCGGGTAGCCAGGTCACCATCGTGACGACGAGCGTGGCGAGCAGCGAGCCGACCGGCGAGCCCATCTGCATCAAGCCGTTCCAGAAGCCGCGGCGATCGGGGTCGGCGTGTTCGGCCACCATCAGCGTGGCACCACCCCACTCCCCGCCCAGTGCGACACCCTGCACGACTCGCAACGCGACCAGGAGAACCGGTGCGGCCACACCGATCTGGGCGTATCCCGGCAGCAGTCCGATCAGGAAGCTCGAGATTCCCATCAGGGTCATCGTGAGCACGAGCATCGACTTGCGTCCGACGCGGTCGCCGAAATGTCCGAACAGCACACCGCCGATGGGGCGCGCGAGGTATCCGGCGGCGAAGGTGCCGAAAGATGCGATGGTCGCGACCGCCGGATCGCTGTTGGGGAAGAACACCTTGCCGAACACCAGGGCCGCAAGGCTGGCGTAGATGAGGAAGTCGTAGTACTCGATGGCGGTGCCGATCAGGCTGGACACCGCGATTCTGCGCAGCGACGACCGATCGTGTTGTCGCGTGTGAGACACCGCCGAATCCACCCCGCCACCCTTCCAACAGAACCGCCGGATTCCCGTCGGCGTCCCGCTGAGCGGGCAGCCTCCCCCATCGGTCTCGTGAGCGGTTCTACGGTGCGCGTTGAACGCGTGAGGAGCAGATCATGAATGGTCGCCGGCTGGCGTGGTGCGTGGTCGCCGTCGCGATGCCCGTATTCGGATCTGCCGCAGTGGCACAGGCCTCCGATGACCAGTGGGGTCTCAACGGAACCTACACAGCGACCTCCAACGGCGAGTACGCCAAGCGAAACGACGTCTTCCGCGACGAAGCCAGCCTTCGCAGCACCTGGACGGTCTCGACCACCTGCAGCTATCCGACCGAGTGCACCGGGACCGTGGTCAGCGACTTCGGTTGGACCGCACCGATCTACAAGACAGGCGGCGTCTGGTACGTCAAGCACACCGTAGAGAACTGGGTGCCGTGCCCCGACGGGACGGCCGCGCCCGGCCTGCAGGTGTTCAGGTTCGTCCCGGTCAACGAGGACGGCAGCATCACCGATCCGACGTCGACGACGTTGGCCGGCGAGGACCAGACCACCGGTGTCAGCGGCGCCTGCGGCGTCAGCAAACCCGTCTTCATCGCGATGCCGTTCAAGCTCGTCAAAACCGGCTGACCCTCCTCACTCCGGCGCCACCAGCAGGTCCTGCCACGTCTGCGGGCCGGAGACCAGGTCGGCCTTGCGGAACACTGCGCCGCCCGGCGCGGCGTACTGCCCGGTCTGCGGATCGTAGGTGGCGAAACCCACGGACGGCCCACCGGTTTCACCGGTGTGTGATGAACTCGGCGCCGCATGCGGCGGTGGCAGCGGGGTCGTCGGCGGTGGCATCGGGGTGCCCTCGACCGGTGCGTGGATCCGCTCGCCGAAGTCGACCCGGTCGTCGGGCCCGACGCCCTGGGCGATCAGGTTCGGGTCCACCGGATACGGCCCGAGCGCATGCTGGCGCATGGCCAACGGCTCGAACGGTTGGTCGCTGCGGCACATCTCGACCGTCGGGGCACGCTTACCCGGTTGGTCGAGGCAGGGATAGTTGCGTGCCCCCCGAACGCCGATCGGCGAGTCCTGCGGCAGTTTGCAGTACAGGCCGTCGGGGGTGTCCACGATGGTCTCGTCCTCGGGCGAGCGCCACATGTTCGGCGGCAGGAAGCCGACCGTGCAGGCGGGCGGGTCGTTCATCACCAGCGTGAAGTCGCCCAGCGCCATCCCGGTGGGGTTGTTGCGTGCGACACCGACGGTCTGCGTCGCCGCGACATACGGCGGGAACAGCACCAGAAGTTGTTCCAGGGCAGCGTGATACGTCACGCCCACCTCCCCGACGGCGGTCAGGTTCGCCAAGAGCACGGGCAGGGTGGCCTTGACCTGGCTGAACAACTGCGACGCTTCGTCGGCCGCGCCGGGACCGACCTCGAGTATCGTGCGCATCTGCGCGTCGTTGTCGGCGAGTTGTCCGGTGATACCCGCGACACTGCGCGCCCAGGTGCGGATCGCGTCCGCTGACTGTGCCTGCCCGTCGAGCAGCGGGCGGCTGTCGTCGATCAACGCCCGGGTCCGATCGGCAACCGCGCTGCCGTCGCCGACGATTCGCGCGGAGGAGTCCAGAAGCGAGCCGAGGTCGTATCCGGTCCCGTTCAGCCCTTCGAACGATTCGTCGAGCAGGCTGCTGATCTTGTCCTCGGGGATGCTGTCGACCAGTGCGCTGACCTGATCGAGCATCGGCCCGATGGCTTGCGGAACGGATGTGTTCTGCCGCGGGATCACCGAACCGTCCGCGAGATACGGTCCGTCGGCGTTCTCGGGTACCAGGTCGACGTACTGCTCGCCGACCGCCGAGACGCTGCGCACCTGGGCCTTGGTGTCGGCGGGGACCTTCGGCGACGTCGCCAGCGACAGCGTGGCCACCGCGCCGTCCCGGGTGGGGCGCACCTCGAGCACCTTGCCCATCTGGACCCCGCGGTAGGTGACGTTGGAGAACCGGTAGAGCCCGCCGGTGCCGGGTAGTTCGAGTTGCACCGTGATCCGGCCGATTCCGAGAAGCGTCGGCGCCTGAATGTAAGCGAACACCATCAGCGTGACACCGACCACCGAGGCGATCGTGAAGATGATCAGCTGGTTGCGGATGAACCGGGTCAGCATCAGTTCGCCCCTTCCCCGAGGTGTGGTGTGGGACCCGGTGCCGGCTCTACGGTTTCGACAAGTGGCGGAATGTCGGCGACCTCGGTGGGCACCGGTGTGATCGGCGCGTTCAACGGGTCGAGGGTGTACGTCAGGTACCACGGGTCGCCGGGGGCCGGCACCATCGGCGCACCTTCCTGGCCCCACCGGGTACCCAGGAACAGACCTCGCTTGAGCCGCGGGATCGTGAAGTCGAAGACGATGAACTGGTTCATGTAGTCGCCGCGGATGGCGCGGTCGATGAAGCTCTGCGTGTAGGGGAAGGTCGGTGCGTAGGCCAGCACGGTGCCCAGGTCGGGGCCGACATCGGCCAGCGCACGCAGCGCGGGTTCGAGGTTGGCGAGGTTGCGGACCAGGTCGTCTTTGGTGTCGTTGATGAGCCCGGTGGCCGTGTCGCTGAATCGGCCCAGCCGGTCGAGCGCTTCGGTGATGCGGGGACGTTCGTTGACCAGGACATCGAGTGCCGGTGGGATCCGTTGCAGCGCAGTGGTGATCACCTCGCGCTCGGCGGCGAACGTGCCGGCCATCCGATCCATGGCGGTGATCGAGGCGTTGATGTCGTCGCGTTGGGTGTCCAGCATGCCGACGAAGTCGTTCAGACGGACCAGCAGGTCCCTGATCTGGCTTTCACGTCCGTTCAGTGCGGCGTTGAATTCGCGCACGATGTCGCCCATCTGGCCGAGCCCGCCGCCGTTGAGCACCACCGACAGCGATGACAGTGTCTGTTCGGTGGACGGGTAGGTCGACGACCGGGCGAGTCCGATGCTCGAACCCGCCTCGAGCCGCCCGCGGGGCGCTTCTCCCAGCGGCGGGTCGAGGGCCAGATGCATGGAGCCGAGCAGGCTGGTCTGGCCGACCGTCGCCACCGCGTTGGCCGGCACCACCACGTCGGGACGGACCGACACCTCGATGTCGGCCCTCCAGTTGCTGACCTTCATCCGTCCGACGCTGCCGACCACGACATCACCGAGTAGCACCGGCGAGTTGGGTTCGAGGGAACCGACATTGGCGATCTGGACGTGATACACCGCGGCGTCCGCGCCCCGGCCGACGGTTCCCGGCAGCGGCAGCGAGTTCACGCCGTCGAAGGAGCATCCGGTCGCGACGAACACGGAGCAGCACAGCGTGGCCACGGCCCGCCGGAGGGATCTGGTGCCGGTCATGACGCGGGCCCTTCGGCGGGCAGCAGCATGTCGCGAAGCGTGCTCGGTGGCTGCGGGCCGGGCGGGATCGGCGCGCCCGGGAACAGAGCCGGTTGGGGTGCGGCGGGCAGACCGGTGGGAGCGTAGGCGCCGGGCGGAGCCGCCGGCGTCGTCCAACCCGGTGGCGGCGCCATGTCACCGGCCCCGGTGTACGCCGACACCGCGGGGGGCGTCTCCGGTGCGACCGGCGCCCCACCGGCGCCGCCGGGCGCCAGTGCCGGGTCCGCGTAGATCAGGTTCCCAGGGCTCGGTGACTTCTGCAGGTAGGCGTTGAACGGCATCGGCAGGTAGTTGAAGTTGAGCAGTCGCAGCGCCGGGCCGAGATACTCCCCGCACGCCTTCGAGCCCTCGGCGGCGGTCGCATTCTTCACCGCCGCGATCGAAGAGCACACCAGTTGCACCGGATTGGCGAAGTTGGACAACGCGAAGCCGCCGATCATGGTGCCGGTGTCGGGGTTGTAGATGTTGTAGCCGTTGCCGATGGCGTTGGGCGCGACATGTAGGACGTTCTCGAGCGCTGTGCGGTTGTCGGCGAGGTTCTGGGTCACATCGCCGAGCCGTTGGATCTGCTCGGCGGTCTGGTCCCTGCTGCCCGCGATGAACCGCTGCACCTCGCCGACGGCTTCGGACAGGTGTGTGAGCGCGGCGTCGAGGTCGGATCGGCTCGCGTCGACGACGCTGCTGACCGTGGCCAGGCGGTCCTGGAACTGCACGATCTGGGTGTTGCTGTCGCGCAGCGCGGTGACGAATGTCTGCAGGTTCTCGATGACCTCGACGATGTTGCCGCTGCCGTCGGCCAGGATGCGGCCGACCTGCGACAGCTGGGTGATCGTCTCGCGCAGCTTGTCCCCGTTGCCGCTCATCGCGTTCGCCGCGGTGTCGATGAACCGGCTCACCGAGGTCGTCGAGAGGTCGCCGCTCGGACCGAGGTCCTCGGCCAGCCGGGTCAGCTGTTCCTTGACCTCGTCCCACTCGACCGGGACCGCGGTGCGGTCGATGCCGATGACCGCGCCGTCGGCCATGGTCGGTCCGGTGCTCTCGTAGGCCGGTGTGAGTTGAACGTACCTGGCCGACACCAGGTTCTGGGCGACGATTATCGCCTTGGCGTCGGCGGGGATCGGTACGCTGTGATCGACCGACAACCGCATCCGCGTCTGCGCTCCGTCCGGTTCGATCGACTCGATGGTGCCGACCCGCACTCCGGCGACGCGCACGTCGTCGCCCGGATAGATCGCGGTCGCCGAGGTGAAGTACGCGGTGATGTTCGTGGGCCCGAAGTAGGACTGACGGACGACCACGGCGACGCCTGCGGTCAGCAGTCCGATGAGCCCGACCAGCAGAGCCACGGCCAGCGGCCGGCGCGCGGTCATCGCGACCCTCCCGGGATTCCGTTGGAGGGGAACGGGAATTCGGCGCGCGGGCCGGCGTTGTCCGGCGGCTGGCCCGCGTTCACGCCGCGGCGGTACCCGAGTGCGTAGTCGAGGAACGGCTGCAGCGCCGGTCCGGGCAGCAGGTTGCCGACGAACGCGTTGTAGTAGAACCCGTTGTTGACCGCTTCGCCCTGAGTTACCTGGTACTTGGCCAATCCGGTGAGCGCCGAGGCGATGTTGTCGCGATTGCGTTCGAGCATCTCGTAGACGGCGTTGAGCTTGTCCAGGGTCGGTGCGAGTTCCTGCTCGTTGTCGTGCACCAGCCCGGTCAGCTGCTGGGCGACCGCGGAGGTGTTGGCCAGCAGGGTGACGATGGCGTACCGGCGCCGCTCGAGCACCCCCATCAGGTCATTGGCGTTGAGGAGCAGGGTGTTGAGTTGCTCGCTGCGTTCGGACAGCACGCCGGTGACGTCGGCCGCGCTTTCGAGCAGACTACCCAGCGATTCATCGCGTCCGTTCACGGCCTGCGAAAGCCGGCTCAGCCCCTCGAAGGTCGGTCCGAGTTGCGGTGCGACGCGGTCGATGGTGTCCGAAAGCGTGTCCAGCGCCTGGTTGACCGACGCCGTGTCGGTGGCCGCGGTGTTCGCGGTGAACTCGCTGACCGCTTCGGTCAACGAGTACGGCGACGACGTCCGCGAAACCGGGATGAGCGCGCTCGGCCTCATCGGCTCGTCACCGGCCGGTTCGAGCGTCAACATGCGCTCCCCCAGCAGGGTTCCGGTGCGGATGTGCGCGGTGGTCTGTGTCCCCAGCCGGACCTTTCCCTCGACGGTGAACGTCACCAGCGCCTTGCCCTTGTCCAGGGTGACGTCGCTGACGGAACCGACCGTCGTGCCGGAGACTTTCACGTCGTTGCCGGCGGCGATCCCCCCGGCCTCAGTGAACAGCGCCTGGTACCTGATGGCGGTGGCCCACGCCCACAGCCGTTCCGGTTGCAGGCCGACGGCGATGACGAGGACGATCAGCACCACGCCGATGAATCCGGTTCGAACGAGCGACGCGCCGCGGTATCTCAGCATCAGGGCTCGCCACACCTTCCAGTGTTTTGGATGATCCAGGGGAAGTGCGCGGTGCGGCCCTGCAGATCGGTGACCCGTACCGAGATCCCGCACAGGTACTGGTTGAGGAAGCTGCCGTACGCGCCGAGGCGGACCAGCTTCTTGTAGTTCTGGGGCGTCTTCTGCAACGAGATGTCCAGCAGCGGAATATCTTTCTCCAGTAGCGGTGCGACGCGGTTGAGTTGATCGACGGTGCCGGCAAGCGGTGGTCGGGCCTGGGTCATCAGGTCGGCCAGAGATGCGGTCCCGTTGTCGAGCGCGGTGATGGCTTCGCCGATGGGGTCGCGGTCGCTCGACAGGCCGGTGATCAATTTCTCGAGGCGGTCGACCGCGCCGGAGAACTTGTCGCCGTCCTTGGCGATGGTGGTGATCACGGTGTTGAGGTTGTCGATGAGCGCGCGCACGGTCTGACCGTTGTCGGCGATGGCCGTGGTGAACGAGGCGGTCTTGGCGAACAACGACTCGACGTTGCCGCTCTGGCCCTGCAGAATCTGGATCAGCGAGTTGGTGAGCGCGTTGACGTCGTCGGGGTTCAGTCCACGGATCACCGGTTTGAGGCCGCCCAGGAGCAGGTCGAGATCCAGCGCCGGTTCGGTGCGGTCGGCGGGGATCTGCGAGCCGGGACCGGCGATCCTGGTGGAGCCTGGGCCGTCGAGCAGTTCGAGGTAGCGATCCCCCACGAGGTTGAGGTAGCGGACCGCGGCCCTGGTGCCGGTGGTGAGCACGATGTCGCTGCCGGCGTCGAAGGTGACCACCACGGTGTTGTCGGGTTGCAGCGACACATCGTGCACGGTGCCGACGCGGATCCCCGAGACCCGCACCGAGTCACCGGCTTTCAAGCTGGATACGTCGTCGAAAACCGCCGAGTAGTCGTTCGCCGAACCGGTGCGGTACTGGCCGAAGATCGCGAACAGGGCCGCGGTCAGCAGCAGCATCACCGCGCCGAACACGCTCAGTTTGATCACGGTGCCGACGCCGCTCATCCCGGCATCCCGATCTGCGCGGTGTTGCGAGTCGGGCCGTCGATCGGCCCGAACAGGGCCTGTTTGAGGGCGTCGGAGTTCAACAGGATCCCCTGGTTTCCGTACTGCGCACGACTGGCGTCGATGTCGCTGACCACGTAGGGCGCGTGAGTCCCGTAGCCGACATCGGGCAGGCCCGCGCATTGCGGACCACCCTTGGCCGCGACCTTGGGCAGGTTTCCGGGATACCGGTACCGTTCACTGCCCAGCACGAAGGAGTCCAGCAGCAGGACCCCCGGAACCGGAGAGGGCGCCGCGGTGGCCAACGGAATCATGCCTGCCAGAACACAGTTCAGCGCCGGGTGATACTGGTTGAGCAGGTCCGTGGTCGGGACAAGCAGGTCGAGCACCTTGGCGAGGGCGGGGCGGTTGGCAGCCACGACGTCGTTGCCGATGTCGGCCAGCCCGATCGCGCTCAGCAGCATCCGGTCCAGGTCCTGCTGTTTGTCGACGAGGGTGTCGCTGACCCGGGTTGCGCTCTCGACGATCGCCAACAGATCGGGGCCGGCGTCGGCGTACGCGTCGAGAACTTGCGGCAGTACTGCGATGTCGTGGCTCAGGTTGCCCAGGCCGGGGTTGATCTCGGCGAGCATCGCGTCGAGGTCAGACAGCATCTGCCCGAACTTCTCGCCCCGCCCGGCGAGGCCCGAGGACAGCGCGCCCAGCGTCTCGTTGAGCTTGACGGGTTCGATCTTTCCCAACACGGCGACCAACTGTTCGAAGATGGTGTTGATCTCGACGGTGACGTGGTCGGCGTCGAGCACCTGGCCTGGGCGCACCGGTTCGGGAGACGGATCCACGGGAGGAATCAGCGCAACGGATTTCGCCCCGAACACGGTCGGCGACGTGATGTCGACGCGCACATTGGCAGGGATCAGTGCCAGCGCCGACGGGTCCATCTCCAAATGGATCGCGGCTTGTCCGTCGGGCAGGGGTTCAATGGCCGCAACGGTGCCGACCTGGGCGCCGTGCAGCTTGACCCGCGCGTCCGGGTTCATCACCAACCCGGCGCGGTCCGCGATGACGGTCAACGGTTCGGTCTTGGTGAAGTCGCCGCGGAAGAGCGCGACGGCGAGCGCAACGATCGCAACGATCGTCGCGACCGCGATGAATCCGGCGATCGGGCGGGCATAGTCGCGTGGGCCGCTCGGCTGGGGGGTGCTTTTCACCGTCAACACCTACCCTGACAGGTTGAAGTTGCCGTTGGAGCCGTAGACGGCAAGGGAGACCAGCAGGGTCACCGACACGACGACGACCAGCGAGGTGCGCACGGCGTTGCCGACGGCCACCCCGACCCCTGAGGGTCCGCCGGAGGCGAAGTAGCCGAAATAGGTGTGGATCAACAGGATTGTGATCGCCATCAGCACGGCCTGCAAGAACGACCACAGCAGGTCGATCGGGTTGAGGAACGTGTCGAAGTAATGGTCATACAGACCACCGGACTGGCCGAACAACACCACCGTGGTGAACTGGGAGGCCACGAACGACAAGATCACCGCGATCGAATACAGCGGGGTGATCGCCACCATCCCGGCCACGATCCGCGTGGACACCAGATACTCCACCGGCCGGATGCCCATCGATTCGAGCGCGTCGATCTCCTCGTTGATCCGCATCGCCCCCAGCTGCGCGGTCACCCCGGCACCGAACGTGGCGGCCAACCCGATCCCGGCCACCACCGGCGCAGCGATACGCACATTGATGAACGCCGCCAAAAACCCGGTCAGCGCCTCGATCCCGATATCGCCCAGCGACGAATACCCCTGCACCGCCAGCGTGCCACCGGCAGCCAAAGTCAAGAACCCGACGATCGCGACCGTGCCGCCGATCATCGCCAACGTGCCCGCACCCATCGAGATCTCGGCGATCAACCGCACGATCTCCTTACGGAAATGCATCGCCGCATGCGGCGCACCGGCCAACGCTCGCCCGTAGAACAGGATGTGGTCGCCCAGGCGACCCAGCAGGTCGACCGGTCGCCGGACCTGGCGGGTGAAGCGCGGGTAAGTGCTCCGCAGGATCGTGGTGGTGCCCATGTGGTGCCGTTATCCCGCCGTCATCCGGATACCGATCGCGGTGACGACCACGTTGATCACGAACAACGCCATGAACGCGTACACCACCGTCTCGTTGACCGCGTTACCGACCGCCTTGGCCCCACCACCAGAAATCGTCAACCCCCGAAAACAGGCCACCAACCCCGCGATCAACCCGAACAACGCCGCCTTCACACACGAGATCACCACCTCGGGCACCCCGGTCAACAACGTGATCCCCGCCGCGAACGCCCCCGGATTCACATCCTGGATGAACACCGAAAACGTGTAACCCCCCAAAATCCCGATGATCACCACCAAACTGTTGAGCAACAACGCCACCAGACCCGAGGCCAACATCCGCGGCGTCACCAACCGCTGCACCGGGTTGATCCCCAGCACCTCCATCGCGTCGATCTCCTCACGGATCGTGCGCGACCCCAGATCCGCACACATCGCCGTCGCCCCCGCACCGGCCACGATCAACACCGTCACGATCGGACCCACCTGCGTCACCGCACCAAACGCCGCCCCCGCCCCCGACAGATCAGCAGCACCCAACTCCCGCAACAAAATATTGAGCGTGAACGACACCAACACCGTGAACGGAATCGCCACCAACAACGTCGGCGCCAACGACACCCGCGCAATGAACCAACACTGCTCCAAAAACTCCCGCCACTGAAACGGACGAACAAACACAAACCGCACCGCATCAGCCGACATCGCGAACAACGCCCCGACCGCCTGCATCGGCCCAGCCAAATTCCGCAACGGCGGAAGACCGGCCGACCACCGCTCCGGGGCCTCAGCCGCCCTGGCCGATGACTCCATTCGTGCTCCTGACTGTGTGACCGGACACCGGTCGGCGCGCGCACCGTGTCTCGACGGGCAAGCGTCGCAGTCAATTCGCGGGCGGCGCAGTGAGCGTCCCGCTTACCGGGACGCCCAGTGAGCGGAACACTTCAGCGAACAGCCCAACGGTCATGGCAGGCTGGCCGTATGCCGGACGCATCCGCCTTCCCTGCGCACGTGACGAACCATGCCCACGTGGAGAACGATCTTCGGGAGACGTCCACGCCTGCCGGGGTGTTGCGGTACTACGACGTCGGCAGCGGCCCTGTGCTGCTGTTCCTGCACGGCTCCGGCCCCGGGGTCACAGGATGGCGCAACTTTCGCGGTGTGCTGCCTGCGTTCGCCGAGCGCTACCGCTGCCTGATCCTGGAATTTCCGGGGTTCGGGGTCAGCGACGATGTCGGTGGCCATCCCATGGTCACCGCGCAGGGCGCGGTCGCCCCGTTCCTGGACGCGCTGGGCGTCGATCGCGTCGACATCGTCGGCAACTCGATGGGCGGCGGCGTGGGGATCAACTTCGCGATCAATCATCCCGACCGAATCGGCCGGCTGGTCACGATCGGCGGGATCGGGACCAACATCTTCAGTCCGGGACCCAGCGAGGGCATCCGTCTGCTGCAGGAGTTCACCGAAGACCCCACGCGTCAGCGGCTGGTCGACTGGCTCAACTCGATGGTTTACGACCAGTCGCTGGTCACCGAGCAGTTGATCGAGGAACGTTGGGCGCTGGCAACGGATCCCGAGACACTCGCGGCCGCGCGACGCATGTACGGCAAGGCGGCGTTCGCTCAGATGATGGCGTTCATGCGCGGTAGTGACGCGCCGCTGCCGTGGGCGCAGATGCACAAGGTCACCGCGCCGACGCTGCTGACGTGGGGTCGCGACGACCGGGTCAGCCCGCTGGACATGGCGCTGATCCCGATGCGCACCATCCCCGACGCCGAACTCCACGTGTTCCCGAACTGTGGACACTGGGCGATGATCGAAGCCAAGGACGCCTTCGAGAGTGTGGTGCTCGCCTTCCTGGGCCGTCGGTGACCGGTACGACTAGATCAGCCGGAAACCCTTGTAGCCGGCGGCGGCTACGTCGGCGCAGATGTCGAGGTAGGCCCCGAATCCACCGATGAACAACATGAATCCGCGCGGCTTGCCGGGTACGTTGGCGCCCGTGTACCAGGAGTCGGCCTTCGGGAACAGCGTGGCCTCCGCGCGCTGGCGGAGTTCGACGCCCCAGTTGTCCACCGCGTCCGCGGTCGCCTCGATGGCCGTGTGGCCGTGGTCGTCGAGATACGTGATGGCGTCGGCGATCCAGTTCACGTGGGCCTCGGCGTGCAACACCATGTTCGCAAGCACCGCGGGTGCGCCGGGCCCCGAGACCAGAAACAGGTTCGGGAACCCGTCCACACCCAGCCCGAGGTAGGTTCGGGGCCCGCCCGCCCAGTCGTCGCGTAACGAGCGGTTGCCGCGGCCGACGATGTCGATCTTGGCCAGCGCGCCGGTCATTGCGTCGAACCCGGTGGCGAGCACGATCGCGTCCACGTCGTAATGCGCGTCGCTGGTGTTGATCCCGTCGGCATCGATCGACACGATCGGCGTCTCACGCACGCTGATCAACTTGACATGCGACTTGTTGAAGGTCTCAAAGTAGTTGGTGTCAGTGCAGATCCGTTTGGTCCCGATCGGATGGTCGTTCGGGATGAGGAGTTCGGCGATCTCGGGGTCGTCGATCACCGCGCGGACCTTCTCCTCGTAGAACTTGCGCGCCTCCTCGTTGGCGGCCGGGTCGATCATCTGGTCGCTGAACGTCTTCGAGAACAGCACGCCGCCCAGTTCCCAACGCTTCTCGAACGCCGCGCGACGCTCTTCAGGCGTGACCTCCATTGTCAGCTTCGGGTGCGCGATGTGCGGTGAGCCGCCGCCGCTGCGCCACGACAGCCGGCGCCGTTCGGCGTATGTCGCCTTGATCTGAGCGCGGTCCTCGTCGGTCAACGGTCGATTACCGGCGGGCACACTGTAATTCGGGGTCCGCTGGAAGACGTACAGGCGCTCGGCCTGTTCGGCGATCACCGGGATGGACTGGATGCCCGACGATCCCGTCCCGATCACCGCGACCCGTTTGCCGGTGAAGTCGACGGCTTCGTGCGGCCAGTGCGCAGTGTGATACAGCTCCCCCGCGAAGCCGTCCAGGCCCGGGAAGTCAGGTGTCAGCGCCGCCGACAGCGGACCGGTGGCCATCACGCAGAACCGCGCGACGACAACCTCGCCGGTATCGGTCGTCACCGTCCAACGCAGGTTTTCCTCGTCGAGCACCGCCGCGGTGACCCTGGTGTCGAACGTGATTCCGTCGCGCAGGCCGAGCCGGTCGGCGACCCAGTTCATGTAGCGCAGGATCTCGCCCTGGGCGGCGTACTTCTCCGACCAGTCCCATTCCTGTTCCAGCGCGGGGTCGAACGAGTAGCAGTAGTCGACGCTCTCCACGTCGCAGCGCGCCCCCGGATAGCGGTTGTAGTACCACGTTCCGCCGATCTCCGGCGCCGCCTCGAACACCCGCACCGACAGGCCCTGTGACCTCAGCTTGTGCAGCGCGTACAGCCCGGCGAACCCCGCCCCCACGACCACCGCATCCACGCTCGACCGCTGTCCGGAGATACCCACGCCGCCACGGTAGGCCGCCGGGCACCGGACACCGGGTCGTCTTCCCGGTGACCGGACAATTGCACGCGCACGTACCGGCCACCGGAATCGCCGCTGGACCCCTGTACGCGGCGCGGTGAGGATCGCCGCCATGGCCGAAGCCGAAACCCCCGGGGACCACGCCCTGGTCGACGTCGACCTCGACGGGAGCCGCCACCACCTGCGCTGGCCCCGCGACAAGACCCTTGTCGAGATCATGCTCGACGCCGGCATCGACGTCCCGCACTCGTGCCGCGAGGGTCACTGCGGCTCCTGCGTCGCGACCGTGCTGCGCGGCCGCGTCGACATGGCCGACTGCGACATCCTCGAGCCGGCCGACCTGGCGGACGGGCTGATCCTCGGGTGCCAGGCCAGACCGGTCAGCGGCGACATCCACATCGAGTACTGACGTCAAAACCCCGTCCGCTGACCGGGAATCGGCCCCGCCCGGCGGTGTGCTGCGGTAGACCATCAGTGCAAGCAGACAGTGAGGACACCAGCATGAGCGAGCGCGTACTCGACCGGGTGATGGAACTGGCCGAGCAGTTCAAAGACCAGGGAGCCGAGGCCGAGAAGATCGGGCGACTGACCGATGCGACGGTCAAGTCGATGAAGGCCGTCGGGTCCATCCGTCTGCTGCAACCCAAGAAGCACGGCGGCTACGAGGTGCATCCGCGGGAGTTCGCCGAGACGGTGATGGCCACCGCCGCGCTCGACCCCGCGGCCGGCTGGGTCAACGGCGTGGTCGGGGTCCACCCCTACCAGTTGGCCTACGCCGACCCGCGCGTCGGCGAGGAGGTCTGGGGCGACGACGTCGACACCTGGATGGCCTCACCGTATGCGCCGCAGGGGGTGGCCAGGCCCGTCGACGGCGGATATCTGTTCAGCGGGCGCTGGCAGTTCAGCTCCGGCACCGACGCGTGCGACTGGATCATCCTCGGGGCCATGATCGGCGACGCTGACGGCAGACCACTGATGCCGCCGCAGATGCTGCACATGATCCTGCCGCGCTCGGACTACGAGATCGTCGAGGATTCCTGGGATGTCGTCGGTCTGCGCGGCACCGGCTCCAAGGACGTCATCGTCAAGGACGCGTACGTCCCCGAGTACCGGACGATGGACGCGATGAAGGTGATGGACGGAACCGCCCAGCGCGAGGCCGGCATGACCGAACCGCTGTACCTGATGCCGTGGTCGACGATGTTCCCGCTGGGGATCTCGGCCGCCACGATCGGCATCGCCGAAGGTGCGCTGGCCGCGCACCTCGACTATCAGCGCCAGCGGGTGAACTCCAGCGGGGTCGCGATCAAGGACGACCCCTATGTCATGTACGCCGTCGGGGAAGCGGCGGCTGATATCAATGCCGCGCGCCAGGAACTGCTGGCCAACGCCGACCGGATCTACGACATGGTCGCCGCGGGCCAGGATGTGAGCTTCGAGGACCGGGCCGCCGGGCGCCGCACCCAGATCCGCGCGGTGTGGCGCGCGGTGTCCGCCGTCGACGAGATCTTCGCCCGCTCGGGAGGCAACGCCGCCCGCATGGACAAGCCCCTGCAGCGGTACTGGCGTGATGTGCACGTCGGTCAGCTGCACGCAATCCATGTGCCGGGCACCGTGTTCCACGCTTCGGCGTTGAGCTCACTGGGCGTCGACCCGCAGGGCCCGCTCCGGGCGATGATCTAGAGGGATGCGATGAGCGATCTGAAAAGCCTCGGCTACGTCAAGGTCCAGGCCACCGACATGGACCGGTGGCGCCGCTTCGCGTTCGGGGTGCTCGGCTTCGCCGAAGGCTCCGGTCCCGACAATGAGGCGTTGTATCTGCGCATGGACGAGCGCGCGGCCCGCATCATCGTGGTCCCCGGCGACGTCGACAAGATCGTCACCGTCGGTTGGGAGGTGCGCGACCACGCGGCGCTGACCCGCGTCAAGGCGGCCCTCGACGGCGCGGGCGTCCCGGTCAAGGAACTCTCGCTGCAGGAGGCGGACGCCCGTCGCGTCGAGGAGGTGATCGCGTTCGACGACCCTGCCGGTACCTCGACCGAGGTGTTCCACGGCGCGGTGCTCGACCACAGTCCCGTGGTGACACCGTTCGGCGCGCGGTTCGTCACCGGCGATCAGGGCCTGGGCCATGTCGTGCTGCCGGCCCTCGACGTCCCCGGGCTGTTCCAGTTCTACACCGAGGTGTTGGGCTTCAAATCGCGCGGGGCGTTCCGGGTTCCGACGCCGCCGGAGTTCGGGCCGCTGCGCGTCCGGTTCCTCGGCATCAACGCGCGCCACCACAGCCTGGCGATCTGTCCGGCGATGACGTTGCGCGACCCGGGCCTGATCCACCTGATGGTGGAGGTCGACACCCTCGACGCGGTCGGCCAGGCCCTTGACCGGGTGAACAAGGACGGGTTCCAGCTGTCCTCGACGCTGGGCAGGCACACCAACGACAAGATGGTGTCGTTCTATGTGCGGGCGCCGGGCGACTGGGACATCGAGTTCGGCACCGACGGTATGCGGGTCGACGAGAACTGCTACACCGCGGAGGAGATCACCGCCGACAGCTACTGGGGCCACGAGTGGGTCTCCGACCTGCCGGCCGCGATGCGCCCGTGAGCGGTGTCCCGCTGGGCGACGGCAGCTTCTACCGCCGGCGGGCCGGACGGAGCGCGGCCCGGGTCTGATCCTGCCCGGGGCGGCGCGTCGCGTCACCGTCGGTGGGACAGGATGGGCCGATGAAGGCCGTCAGCTGTCAGAACAAGAACCTGTCCGTCGTCGACCTACCGACACCGGTCCCGTCACGTGGGCAACTGTTGCTCGAGGTGCGCCGCTGCGGCATCTGCGGATCCGACCTGCACGCGAAGGACCACGCCCACGAACTGACCGACGTGATGGACGAAGTCGGTTACCCGGATTTCATGCGCGAGGACACGCCGGTCGTGCTGGGCCACGAATTCGTGGGCGAAGTGGCCGAACGGGGCCGCGGCGCCGCCAAGGAGTTCAAGCTGGGGACTCCGGTGGTGTCGTTTCCGATGGTGCGCGCGGCGGGCGGGGTGCACATGACCGGGCTCTCGCCACTGGCGCCCGGCGCGTACGCCGAGCACGTCCTGGCCGAAGCCGCGATGAGCTTCGTCGTCCCGAACGGGCTGGACCTCGACACCGCCGCCCTGACCGAACCGATGGCGGTCGCGCTACATGCGGTGCGCCGCAGTCAGATCCGTAAGCGCGACGTCGCGATCGTCATCGGCTGCGGGCCGGTCGGACTGGCGGTGATCTGCCATCTCAAGTCTCTCGGCGTGCACACCATAGTCGCGAGCGACTTCTCCGGGACGCGGCGCGCGATGGCGGGGCGCTGTGGCGCCGACGTCGTCGTCGACCCCGCCGTCGAGTCCCCGTACACGGCCGCCGGGCAGTCCGGGACCGTCACCGAGGCCCAACAGCTGTTCGAGCTCGCCGTCGGCTCGATGGAGAAGCTGCGCCGCGTGCCCGGCTGGTCGCATCTGTACCGGATCGCCGACACCGTGGGCGCAGCGGGCCCCAAGCGGCCGGTGATCTTCGAATGCGTCGGTGTGCCCGGGATCATCGACGGGATCATCTGCGCGGCGCCCGTGCAGTCGCGAGTCGTCGTGGTCGGTGTGTGCATGGGCACCGACCACTTCCGACCGGCGGTGGCCAACGGTAAGGACATCGACCTGCGGTTCGTCTTCGGTTACACGCCACTGGAATTCCGCGACACCCTGCACCTGCTCGCCGACGGCGAGGTGGATGCCTCGGCACTCGTCACCGGCACCGTGGGCCTGGCCGGCGTGGCTCGGGCCTTCGAAGTCCTGGGCGCGGCCGAAGCGCACGCCAAGATCCTCATCGACCCGCAGAGCAGCGCCGTCACGCCGTGGCCCCGGGCGGACAACGCACCGAGATATCCGCAGGTCGCGGCGTGACCGCCACCGATTCCGCGCATTCGTGTGACAGCCCGCACACCGTCGTGCTACAAATAGGCATATTTCTATTAGGCATATGCCTGGTTGTCACCGCTGACCATCTGGAGGCCCCCATGACCCCGACCGTCGAAACTCCCAGCGCCGTCCTCGACCGGGTGTCGCTGGTCCTGGATGCCTTCGACGGGCCGGGCCGGCTGACCCTGGCGCAGATCGTGCGCCGCACCGGTCTGCCGCGGTCGTCAGCGCACCGCATGCTCGAGCGCCTGGTCCAACTCCGGTGGCTGCGCCGCAACGGCCGCGACTACGAGCTGGGGATGCGGCTGGTGGAGCTGGGCTCGTTGGCCGTGCACCAGGACCGCCTGCATCGCGCGGCCGTACCGCTGCTGCACGACCTGCATCGCGCGACCGGGCTCGTCGTCCACCTGGCCGTCCTCGACGGTTCCGATGTGGTCTACCTGGAAAAGATCGGCGACCGGATGACCGCGGCGATTCCCACCCGGGTCGGCGGCCGCCATCCCGCACACTGCTCGGCCGTCGGTAAGGCGCTGCTCGCCCATGCGAAGGACCTGGACTGCGACACGGTGGATCTGGCCAACCGCCGAACCAGGTACTCGATTGCCTCGCCGGCGCAGTTGCGCAGCGAGCTCGCCAAGACCCGTGAGCACGGCGTCGCGTTCGACCGGGAAGAGTCGATGGCCGGATTCGGTTGCGTCGCAGCCCCGATCGGAGGCCAGGGCGAGCCCGTGGCGGCGGTGTCTGTGTGCGGTCCGGTGAACCGCATGATGTTCGACCAGCGACTCGTCGCCCCGGTCCGGATGACCGCGATGGGAATCTGGCGCAACGTCGAGGACGGCCCCGCGCGGGTGGCCCCGACCCTGCAGCAGGCGCGTCCGCTGCGCAACGCGCCCGTCCTTCGCCCCGCCCCTACCCGCGAACCGGCACTGCAGTACGCATGAAACTCGACCCGCAGATCGCCGCGCTGATCGAGTCGCTGGACGCGGGCTTCCCGCCGGTGCACACCATGACCGGTGCCCAGGCGCGGGCGACGATCCGTTCGCGTTTCGTGCCACCGGCACACCCCGAGCCGATCGGCTCGGTCAGCGAGGTGTCGGTCCCCGTAGAGGACGGCACGGTCCCGGTGCGGATCTACCGGCCCACGGCGACCGGACCGCTGCCCGTCCTGGTGTACGCCCACGGCGGCGGTTTCGTGTTCTGCGACCTCGACAGCCACGACGGACTCTGCCGAAACATCGCGAACCTCATTCCCGCCGTGGTGGTTTCGGTCGGCTACCGCCTTGCCCCGGAGAGCCAGTGGCCGACCGCCGCGGAAGACGTGTACGCGGCGACGCGGTGGGCGGCCGACGATGCCGCCCGAATCGGCGGTGATCCGGACCGACTGGCTGTCGGGGGTGACAGCGCCGGAGGCAACCTTGCGGCGGTCACCGCGCTGATGTCGCGGGACCGGGGCGGACCGACACTGCGGGCCCAGCTGCTGCTCTACCCGATGATCGCGGCGAACTTCGACACCGAGTCATACCGGTTGTACGGCAACGGGTTCTACAATCCTCGCCCCGCGCTGCAGTGGTACTGGGACCAGTACGTACCCGCGGTCGCTGACCGCACCCACCCGTACGCCTCGCCGCTGCACGCCCACCTCGACGGCTTGCCGCCCGCGGTGGTGGCGCTGGCGGGGCACGATCCGCTGCACGACGAGGGCGCGGACTACGCCGACGCTCTCGAGGCCGCCGGTGTGCCCACGTCGTGCTGCCGCTTCGACGGCGGAATTCACGGCTTCATGACGATGCCGATGCTCGACATCGCCCACGAGGCGCGTCGCCAGGTGACCCGCGAGATCGCAGCCTTGATCTGACCGGCTAGCGTCGCGTTGCGTCCCCGTACCTCTGAACGGGGTCGAGCACGCAGTGCGTCCGGCCGAACACCGTGACCATGCACTTGTTGTTGTGGTTGCAGCGGCTGCGCGTGCCGTGGTCGGCGATCATGGCATTCACCAGATCGGGCTCTCGCAGCAGCGCCCTGCCGAGCGCCATGAAGTCGAACCCTTCGCGCAGTCCCGTCCGGAGGTGGTCGTAGTTGGTGATGCCGCCCAGCAGAATCAGCTGGGTGTTGCGGACGACCGGGACGAATTGGCGTGCGGCGTCGAGCATGTAGAGATCCCGATAGGGGTAGCTGCCCATCACTCGCTTGCCCGCCAGCCGGACCCCCGGCCGCAGCGCGGCGGGCATCACGGCGGCAAACTCCTTCACCGGCACGTCGCCGCGGAAAAGGTACATCGGCTTGTACACCGACGAGCCCTGGGTCAGCTCGATCGCATCGAGTGTGGCGTCGCCGTCGAGCAGTTGCGCGGTGCGCAGGGCCTCGTCGATCCAGATGCTGCCGGGCAGACCGTCGTCCATGTCGAGCTTGGCGATGACCCCGATCTGGTCGCCGACGACCTCGCGGACCCGCGACGCGATCTCCCTGACGAACCGGGACCGGTTGTCGATCGAACCTCCGTAGCCGTCCTTACGCCGGTTGATGCGCGCGCTCAGGAACGAGCTCGGGAGGTAGAGATGGCCGAAGTGCAGTTCGACGGCGTCGAAGCCGGCGTCGATGGCCACCTGCGCGGTGGCAGCGAATTGTTCGGTGACCTGCCGGATTTCGTCGCGGGTGATCTCTCGGCAGTAGGCGAACGAGGTCGGGTTGATGAACCGGCTCGGCGCGATCGCGGTTACCCCTGTGAGCTTCTTCGGCGCCACCACCCCGGCGTGGCCGAGTTGGGCCGAGATCGCCGAACCGGCGGCGTGCACTGCGTCGGTGAGCCTGCGCAGTCCCGGGATGGCCGCCGGGCTCATCACGATCTGGCCGGGCGCGCTGGCGCCTTCCTCGGAAACGCAGCAGTACGCCACCGTCGTCATGCCGACGCCACCTTCGGCGAACGCCACGTGGAAGTCGATCAGGTCGTCGGTCACCAGGCCGTCGGGTGATCGGCCTTCCGATGTCGCCGCCTTGATCACCCGGTTGCGCAGCCGCACCGGCCCGAGCCTGGTCGGCGCGAACGGATCCGGCGTGGTCTCGACGTCCATCAGGCCACGGTGCGCGCCGCAGCCTCGTCGGTCAACGGCACCCTCCCGATGGCCGGGAGCGTCATCTCGATGTCCGCCGGGCCGGCCGTACGCTCACGGCCATGGCCGGTGGTGAGGTGTTCGTCGTCGACCGGATCGTGACCCGGCCCGGATGCGCCCGGCGGTTCGTCGATGCCTACCTGTCGGAGTACGCGCCGGGGGCACACGAGCGCGGAATGACGCTGCGCGACGTGCTGGTGAGCCCGCCGATCTGGTTCGAGGACCAATCCAACGTCGTCACTGCGACATGGGCGCTGCCCTCGCCGCAGGCGTGGTGGGAGATGACCTGGCAGGGCCGCCCCGACCCTGGCCTCGGTCAGTGGTGGGACGGTATCGCCGAACTGGTCGCCGAACGCACCCGCAGTGTCGCGGCGTCGGCCGCCGATGTGGACCGGCTCTGCGATGTTTAACGTCGTCCGCCTGGTCGACGTCGACGGAGAGGCGGGCCGCGACCACCTGCTCGGGGATCTGCGGCGGGCGGTGACCGACAGCGGCGCCACCCGCACGCTGGTGCAGCCCACGCTGCCCGGCGTCCGTAACGGCGGGGACGTCCTCCTGCGCTTGTGGTTCGACGACGTCGACCAATGGCGTTCGGCCGCCCCTACTTTCGATATGCTCCTCGAGCGTCCCGAAGTCGGGCGGGTCAACGGCGCCGACTACCCCGGCGCCCCGACCGCCGAACGGGACCTCCCCGCCGCGGTCTACCGGACGTTGCTGCTGCGGGTACACCCGGACACCGATGACGCCGCGCTCACCCGGTTCGAGGACGATCTGCGGCTCCTGCCCCGCTATGTCAGCTCGATCAGCAGTTGGCAGCTCAGCCGCGTGGAGTCCGCCGTCGGCGCCTCGCCGTGGACGCACGTTTTCGAGCAGGAGTTCCGCGATCTACACGGGCTGACCGGTCCGTACCTGATGCATCCGATCCACTGGGCGTACGTCGACCGGTGGTTCGACCCGGAGTGCCCCGAGGTCATCGTCCGGGACCGCGTGTGCCACAGCTTCTGCGCCAACCCGTGATTCAGCGCACTCCCGCTCAGAGGCCGGCGGGCAGGATGTTCGGGTTCGCGGCGGTGGGAGGTTCCAGCGGCGGCAGTTCGGTGGCGCCGTCCAGGCTGTGCACCGTGAGCCCCTGCGACCAGGGGTAGTGCAGGCTGAACGCCACAAGCCCGGTCCGCTCGGCGGCCGGTCGATGGCACATCGCCAGCACGGTCTCGGCCAGATACTCCACCGGCTCGGTGGGGAAGGTGTCCGGAATCAACTGTGCTGCACCAGGAGTGCGGATTGCAGTCGACGGCCCCACACAGTTCACGGCGATGTTGGCGTCGAGCAGTTCGGCCGCGACGCCCTGGGTGAAGCGGTGCAACGCGGCTTTACAGGACGCGTAGACGACGTCGCCCGATGTCTTGTTGTACTCGCGGTACGGCCGCACCGGCGCGACGCCGGTCACCGAACCGATGTTGACGATCCAGCCGGCGCCGCGTCGACGCATGTGCGGCACAGCGGCTTTCGTCAAGACGAACGGGGTCCGCAGATAATGCTCGACGGTGCGGTCGAAGGTCTCCAGGCCCATCTTCTCGACCACGGCGTAGTCGGCGAAACCCGCGTTGTTGACCAGGATGTCGATACCGCCCGCGCGCGCGACGACCTGGTCGATCAGGTTGCCACGCTGCTCGTGATCCTCCAGGTCCGCGGCGACGCCGATCGCCCGGCCGCCGACCTGCTCGATCAGCTCGATCGTCTCCGCGATGGTGCCGGGCAGCGCCGTGGTCGCGCCCGCACGCAGTGACGCCGACGGTTCGAACGCGCGCGCGGTCACCACGACGGTGGCGCCTTCGGCCGCGAAACGTTGCGCCACAGCGCGTCCGATGCCGCGGCTGCTGCCCGTGACCAGTGCGGTCTTGCCCTCCAGAAGTCCCGTCATCGGATCACGAAGTGCTCTTCGATCGGGGCGCGGTGCTGGTTCCACACGTCGACGAGCCGGTACGGCGTCGCGACCACGACCCGACCGGATCCGGAACGGTAGTAGGTGTGCGCGTTGGGAGTGTGGCACCACACCGTCCGCGACATCGCGTCGTCGATCTGCGCGACGTACTCGTCGTAGGCCTCGCGGGTGACCTCCATGGTGTCGGCGCCGCGCAGCGCCAGCAGTTGCAGGCATTCCACGATGTAGTGCGCGAGCACCTCCATCGAGAAGTTGGCGCCTGCGCCGTGTCCCGGGCTGTAGTTCGGCGCCGAGGTGATGAACAGGTTCGGAAAGCCCGGCACTGTGCCGCCGCGGTACGCCCGTGGGCTGTCACCCCACTCGTCGCGCAGTGTCCGCCCGTCCCGGCCGCGGATGTCGATCGTGGACAGGAAGTCGAGGTGATAGCCGGTGGCGTAGACGATCACGTCGAGGTCGATCTGCCTGCCGTCCTGCGTGACGATGCCGTCGGCGTTGACCGCGGCCGGTTCACTGGCCTCGACGTCGACGTGGTCGCGGGTCAGCGCGGCGTAGTAGCCGCCGGGGTCGCGGATGATCCGCTTGCCGTACGGCGCGAAGTCCGGGGTGACCTTCTTCGCGAGCTCCGAGCCTTCACCGAAGGTGCGGTTGATGTACTCCAGACACATCTGCAGCAGCACGTCGTTGGCCTGCGAGATCGACAGGTGGTCCTTCGCCCACTCGGGGTCCCGCAGGATGACGGGGTAGTTGTTGTCGGCCGTCGCCCAGTACGACTTGAGCCGGTGCCAGTTCGCGTAGTACGGCAGGTGCCTGCCCAGATAGCGGCGGTATTCCGGCGCATCGTCGGAAAGCCGCTTGCGCGGAGCCACCCAGTGCGGCTGGCGCTGGAAGACGGTCAGGTGCTCAACCTCGTCGACGCAGGCGTCGACGATCTGCACCGCGGTGCAGCCGGCTCCGATCACGGCCACCCGCTTACCGGCGAGGTTCAGCGACGGGTCCCACAGCGCGGAGTGAATGCTGGTGCCCGCGAACGATTCCCGACCGGGTACGTCCGGCCACCGCGGCCGGTTGAGATAGCCGGCGGCGGTGACGACCACCCGCGCGTAGCTGACGTCGCGCGCGCCGTCGCGGTCCACCGCGTGAATCTGCCACCGGTTACGCTCGTCGTCCCACCACAGCGCCTGCACCTCGGTGCCGAACCGGGTGTGCTGACGAAGCCCGTACTTGTCGGCCAGCGACACCAGGTAGCGCTGGTATTCGGCGCCCTGCGGGTAGTAGCTCGACCAGTCCGGATTGACCTCGCGCGACAACGAGTAGTACGCCGACGGCGTGTCCACACCGATGCCGGGGTACCGGGTGGTCAACCACGTGCCACCGACTTCGTCGTTGCGATCGAAAATCTGGTACCGGACCCCGGCGTCGGCCGCCGCGAGCGCGGTGATGATGCCGGCGATACCGGCGCCGATGATCGCCACGTTCGTCGTCTCCGGAATCGGCACCGTGCGCGGCAGCGTGGGCTGCGACAGGTGAAAGCCGCCCTGCTCGAGCAGGAGCGGGACGAACTCGTCTTCCACGTCGGAGCCGAGCGCCACCGGCAGTACGCGGGTGAACAACCCGATGTCGTCGGGGGCCATCGCGTCGTCGGCGCGCGGCGCGGACACCGCAGCCACGACCGCGGCGACGAGCTCGTCGCGGGTGTCGGTGTCGGTCACGCCCGCGCGCTCGGGTGGATCGGGGACGTGGGAGATCTTCGGGCCGAACCGCTCGACCACCGACGGGTCGCCCGTCATCTGGGCCAGCACCGCGACGAGCACCCCGGGGTCGGCCTGACGGAGATGGTTCGCCAGTTCGTCACTGTCGGCCGCACTCGCAGCCGGGAGGGTTCGGGCGTCAGCAGTCACGGACCCGAGTATCGGCCCGCACGACCGGACCTGGCCCCGCCCCGCCTACTGAGCGGGACACGCATCGGAGAGCGCACCGCATCTTCACCTACAGTGCGCCCATGCAACGGGTGCACTACGACGACGACCATCACGCGTTCGGGGAGCTCGCAACACAGTTCGCCGCCAAGGAAGTCGCCCCCCACATCGACGGCTGGGAGACGGCCGGGATCGTCGCCCGTGAAGTCTTCGCCGGCGCCGGCGCGGTGGGGCTGCTGGGCTTCGCGGCCGACGAGAAGTTCGGCGGGCTCGGCGTACGCGATTTCCGCTACAACCAGATGCTGATCGAGTCGTTCATGGACGCCGGATGCGGTGCGGTGGGTCTGAGTTTCGCCGTGCACAACGACATCTGCCTGCCGTATCTGGCGGATCTGACCACACCCGAACAGCAGGACCGGTGGTTGCCGGGATTCGTCAGCGGCGATCTGATCGCGGCCATCGGGATGACCGAACCCGGCGCGGGCTCCGATGTGGCGGGTATCCGGACCTCCGCGGTCGACGCCGGCGATCACTTCGTGGTCAACGGCGCCAAGACGTTCATCACGAACGGGCAGAACGCCGACCTGCTGATCACCGCGGTGCGCACCTCCCCCGACCGTCATCGCGGTCTGACGCTGATGGTGCTCGAGCGCGGCATGCCCGGATTCGAGCGCGGACGCAACCTCGAGAAGCTGGGCCTGCACTGCCAGGACACCTCCGAGCTGTCGTTCACCGACGTCGCGGTGCCCAAGCGCAATCTGCTGGGCGAGATCGGGCACGGTTTCGAGTACATGATGCGCAACCTGCCGCAGGAACGCATGCAGATCGCCGTCGGCAGCCTGGGCCGGGCCCGCGCCGGGCTGCGGTGGACCGTTGACTACGTGCGCGAGCGCACCGCCTTCGGCAAACCCATTGGCGCCCTGCAGAACACGCGGTTCGTACTGGCCGACGCCGCCACCGAGGTGGCGGTGGCCGAGTCGTTCATCGACCGCTGCGTCGTCGAGCTGAACGCGGGCCGGCTGTCGCCCGCCGACGCCGCCAAGGCCAAGCTGTGGGCCACCGAGATGGAGTTCCGAGTCCTCGACAGCTGCCAGCAGCTCTTCGGCGGGTACGGCTACATGCGGGAGTATCCGATCGCCCGCGCGGCGATCGACGCGCGCGTGACCCGCGTGTACGGCGGGACTTCGGAGATCATGCGCGAGATCATCGGACGCGACCTCGATCTGGACCCGACCCGCGGGAGGCGACCGGCATGAACCGTGACGACTCAGATGACCTCGGCGACCTGGTGGCGCGGGTCCGCGGGCACTCGCTGGGTGACCTTCCGCGCCGCTCGGCGCGCAGATTCCCGGACAAGGTGGCTGTCATCGACGGCGACGTGGTGTTGACGTTCGCGGAGTTCGACGCACTGGTGGACCGCGCCGCTGCCGCTCTGCACGACAACGGCATAGCGCCCGGCGACCGCGTGGCGCTGCTGGCCCACAATTGCTGGCAGTACGCCGTTCTAGCCTTCGCCACCGCCCGCGCGGCGGTGGTGCTGGTGCCCGTCAACTTCATGCTGACCGCCGAGGAGATCGCCTACATCCTGGGGCACAGCCGCGCAACGGGATTCATCGTCGAACCGGCGCTCGTCGAGGTCGCCGAGGAAGCCATGCGCCTCGGCGGCTTGGTCACCTCGCCGATCGCACTGACCGAGCCCGGTCGGGCGGCCCCCGACGGCTGGGCCGACTTCGCGGCGTGGCTGAGCACCACCTGCGCACCGCCCGACCTCGTGGTCGCGGACGACCAACTGCTGCGGGTGATGTACACCAGCGGAACCGAGTCCCGGCCCAAGGGCGTCATGCACAGCAGCCGAAGCCTGATGTGGCAGTACATCAGCACGATCACGGCGGGCTCCATGAGCGACGACGACGTCGAACTGCACTCGTTGCCGCTGTACCACTGCGCACAGCTCGACAACTTCCTCGCCACCGACATCTACCTCGGCGCCACCAGCATCATCCTGCCGCGCCCGGAGCCCGAGGCCGTACTGCGCGCCGTCGAACGGCACCGGGTCACCAACTACTTCGCCCCGCCGACGGTGTGGATCAGCCTGCTGCGCTGCCCGGTGTTCGACGAGGTCGACCTGTCGAGCCTGCGCAAGGGCTACTACGGCGCCTCGGCCATGCCGACAGAGATACTGCACGAACTGCGCGAGCGGCTGCCCGCACTGCAGCTGTGGAACTTCTATGGCCAGACCGAGATCGCGCCGTTGGCCTCAGCGCTCGGTCCTGCCGACCAGGAGGCACACGCGGGCGCTGCGGGCCGCCCGGCCCTCAATGTCGAGACCGCGATCCTCGATGACTCGGACACGCCGGTCGCCGCGGGCACCGTGGGCGAAATCGCCCACCGCAGCCCGCATCTGATGCTGGGCTACCTCGACGACCCGGCCAAGACGGCAGAGGCGTTCCGCGGCGGCTGGTTTCACTCCGGCGACCTCGGCTACTACGACGAGTTCGGGCTGCTGCACGTCGTCGACCGCAAGAAGGACATGATCAAGACCGGCGGTGAGAACGTCGCCAGCCGCGAAGTCGAAGAGGTGCTGTACAGCCACGAAGCCGTGCAGGAGGTCGCGGTGTTCGGTGTGCCCCACCCCACCTGGGTGGAGTCGGTGGTGGCCGCCGTGGTGCCCAAGGCGGGAGCCGCGGTCGCCGAGACCGACCTGATCACCCACTGCCGCGACCGCCTCGCCGGATACAAGACCCCCAAGCAGATCTTCTTCGTCGACGCGCTGCCGAAGAATCCGAGCGGCAAGCTGCTCAAGCGCGACCTGCGGGAGCGGTTCGCCTCGGTGTTCCACTGATCGGACAACCCCGGTCGATCACGCGCCCGCATGGGTTTGACTCGCACCATGAGCAACGAGATCACCCTGCCTGAGGTCCAGGAGTTCATCGCCGGCTTCTGGTACCACTACGACCAGGGCCATTTCGACGAGCTGGCGGTCCGCATCGGCGACGACATGGAGTATCTGAGTCGCTCCGACTCCGGCAACTGCCCGTTCGAGGAACTGCTCGCCGCCGAGTTGCACGGCGGCGCGGAGACATTGGCGTGGCTGACGCAGCACCGCCTGGAGAACCCGTACCCGCTGCGCCATCACGCCACCAACGTGTTCCGCACCGGCGTCGACGGCGATATCACCACCGCCCGCTTCTACCTCTATGTCAACCAGATCACCAACAACGTGCCCTTCGACGTGTCCAGCGGAGTGGTCGACGTCGGAATCCGGCGCGCGGACCACGGCCTGGTCTTCACGTCGATGAGGGTGGTGCTCGACGCCGAGGACTCGATTCCCCTCGCCGAGTACAACGCTGCGAAGACCGCCGCGTCGCCTTCGTGAGCGCACGCGACACCTTCGGCGGCGGCGTGGCCGTCATCACCGGCGCCGGTTCGGGCATCGGCGCCGGACTCGCGCGGCACGCGTGCCGACTGGGGATGTCGGTCATGCTCGCCGACGTCGACGAGACCGCAGTGATCTCCGTGCGCGACGAACTGAACGCCTCGGGCGCCACGGCCGAACATGCGGTCTGCGATGTGCGCGACCCCGACGCCATGGTCGCGTTGGCCGAACGCACCTACGCCGGACTCGGGCCGGTGCGGCTGCTGGTCAACAACGCCGGTGTCGAACAGTTCGGGTACCTGTGGGACACCCCCGTCGACAACTGGCGGCGCGTGGTGGACGTCAATGTCAACGGGGTCTTCCACGGCATCCGGGCGTTCCTGCCGAAGATGATCGAGGCGACGACCCCGGCGTGGGTCTGGAACCTGTCCTCGATCGGCGGAGTGGCCGTGGTCCCACTGCAGGCGCCCTACATCATGAGCAAGCACGCGATCCTGGCTCTGACCGAATGTCTGCGCCTGGAGGTTCAGCTGGCCGGACATGAGCACATCCGGGTGCAGGCCGTGCTGCCGGGAGCGGTGGCATCCAACATCTTCGAATCGGCAGGCGGCGTCGACGGTGTCGCCGGCGGCGACGTCAACGCCGCCGAGGCCCAACGCGCGGCCATGCTCGACATCAAGGCCGACGCCATGGATCCGCTGGCGGCCGCCGAGGTGGTGTTCGATCAGGCCGCCGAGGACCGGTTCTATCTGCTGACGCAGCCCGACTACGTGGGATCCGCGATGGCCGAACGCGCCGAAACGCTTGCAACTCAACGCGCGCCGATGCTGCGCACGAAGCGACGATTCGACCCCGCGGCACAGTGACCACATCCGTCGGCCAGCTCGACCCCGACGCCGCGGCGCGCGTCGCGGCATTCGGACCGATGGCCCCGATGCGTGAGCGGGGTCTGGTCGCGGTGCGCGCCGCCGTCGAGGCCGCTCCCCTTCCGGAGGGACTGCCGACCATGGCGGCGATCACCGACGGCACCGCACCGGGTCCGGCCGGGCCCATCCCGCTGCGCTGCTACCGACCCACCGATGAACCGAATCCGCCTGTGCTGGTGTACTTTCACGGTGGCGGATTGGTGATGGGCACCAATCATTCCTTCGAGCCGCTGGCCCGGACCCTCGCGGCGGCCAGCGGAGCCGTCGTCGTCTCCGTCGAGTACCGGCTGGCACCGGAGTCCGCCCCGCCAGCGCAGTTCGACGACGCCTACGCGGCCACCGCGTTCGTCGCGGCCACCGCAACCGAATTCGGGGTGGATCCCACCCGGATCGCGGTCGTCGGTGACAGCGCGGGTGGCTCATTGGCCGCGGCGGTGGCGCTCGCGGCCAGGGACCGCGGGGGGCCGCCGTTGTGCGCCCAGGTGCTGCTCTACCCGGGGCTGGACCGCGACATGGGCGCACCGTCGATCACCGCGATGCCCGACGCGCCGATGCTCGGCCACGACGACATCGTCTACATGCACGAACTCGCCGACTGCGGAACACCGCCGCACGACGCGTACCGGGTGCCCGCATATGCCAGGGATCTGTCCGGACTGCCGCCGGCGATCGTGGTCACCGGTGAATGCGATCCGATCCGCGACTGGGGTGAACGTTATGCGGCGCGGCTGCGCGACTCAGGTGTTCAGACCACGTCGACCCGCTATCCCGGTGTGTACCACGGATTTCTGATGCGCTCGGACGCGACCGCGCGCGGTCGGCTGGCCGTCGCCGAGGTGGGCGCGCTGCTGCGTGCGAAGTTCGCCCACCCGATGCGTTCTGCGCCGGTGTCCCGATCACCGGGCACTCCCCCTCCGCCGCAATGAAACTCGCCAGACAATCAAGGCACCGGAATGACCAGAGGAGACCGCATGCTGACCGACGAACGGCGGATAGAGCTGTCCGACGTCTTGCGCCCCGCTTCACCGCCCGTGGAGATCGACAACGTCTACACCGACGACCAACGTGAGCGCCTGCTGAACGTGGTGCGTACGCAGGGGCCGTGGAAGCTGATCATCGCTCAGCACTTCGCGTCCGCCGAGGAATTGATGGCCACCATGAGCGGCGCCTTCCCGGAGGGTTTCACGCCGTCGCTGGACATGTTCCTCACCCCGACGTTCCGCGGCTACCTCGCCAACTACGGCGCCGTGCTCTACCCCGAACTGCACGACGTGTTCTACAACGAGCGCTTCCTCGACCATGCCAAGAGCTACTGGGGTGCCCAGTACGCCAAACCGGAGTTGATGCTGTTCAACATCAACGGCCCCTGCGCGAACCGCGATCCCGGGCACCTGGACTCACCGAGCTTCCGCGGCGTGCGCCACGAAAACGCGCCCACCTGGTTGTGCAGTGTGATGGGCAAGTCCGGTCTGTTCACCGACTACCTGATCAAGATGGCTCAGGTCATCACCTGGTTCTCACTGGACCCGGGCAGCGGCTTCACCTACTGGCCGGACGGTCCGCTCAAGCCTCCCAAACGGGTGCTGCCACCGATCAACAACCGCGGCGTCGTGGTGCAGAACGAGATGATGGTGCACCGCGGTGAGGCCAACGGACCGCTCGATCAGCAGACGCCCGCGGGGTTGGCGTTCGACACCGTGTTCACCGGCGACCCCGACGACCGCGACGCCTGGCTGCTGAAGAACGGCGAGCAGGTGATCGCGCGCCACCGCACCGACGAACTGCGCTTCCTGGTGCACTGGTCGGCCGAGGTGTTCACCGACTTCGACGAACTCAAGAAGAACATGGACGGGTCCGACGACCTGACCGTCGACAAGGCCATCGACATGCTCGTCGACAACCTCAACGCCAAAGGCGTCAAGCTCGACATCCCGAGCGCACCACTGCACGACGCCGAGTTCATCGGCGCGCTCAACGCGGCGTACGACTTCGGCGGACCCGCCAGCTACCCCGACGAAGCGCCGCTGAGCGCGTTCCAGTTCGCGTAGAAAGAGTTCGGCTCACCTGATGGTGCAGATCGCGGACAAGGTCTTCGTCGTCACCGGAGCGGCGAACGGGATGGGCAGACAGGTCGCGCTGGGACTGGTCCGTCGCGGTGCCCGGGTCGCCGCCGTCGACCTCGACGAGGACGGTCTCGGCGAGACGAAAAGGCTCTGCGCCGCGTGGGATGCCGTGTCGACCCATGCGGTGGACGTCACCGACCGCGGGGCGGTCGAGGTGCTGGCCGGACAGGTTCGCGCCGTACACGGCGTGGTCGACGGAGTCGTCAACATCGCAGGCATCATCCACCGCTTCTGTACGTTCACCGAACTGTCGGCCGACGAGACCGACCGGGTCATGAGTGTCAATTTCGGGGGCACGGTCAACATGTGCCGCACGTTCCTGCCCGAACTGCTCGAGCGGCCGGAGGCCAACCTGACCAACATGTCGAGCCTGTCGGCGTTGCTCCCCTTCGCCAGCCAGACCTTCTACGGCGCCAGCAAGGGCGCGGTCAAACAGTTCAGCGAGGGGCTGTACGCCGAACTTCTCGACACCACGGTCCGGGTCGTAACGCTGTTTCCCGGCAACATCAGCACGAACCTGACCGGGAACTCCGGTGTGCAGATGCTCGACGCGGGCGGGCGCACGGTGCGCGCGACGACACCGGAGGTCGCCGGACGGCGGATCGTCGACGGAATCGCCCGAGACAGCTTCCGGGTGGTGATCGGCACCGACGCGCGCTTCCTCGACGCGTTGAGCCGCGTCTCGGCAAAGCTGAGCACCAGATTCGTTGCCAAACAGATCAAGTCGGTGCTGTGAACGCCAAGTCATCGGATCGCGAGTACGACGTCATCGTGGTCGGCTTCGGAGCGGCAGGCGCGGCCGCCGCGATCGAGGCGGCCGATCGCGGCGCCCGGGTGCTGGTGCTCGACCGCGGCTACGGCGGCGGCGCCACCGCACTGTCCGGTGGGATCATCTACGCCGGCGGCGGCACCGACGAACAGCGCGTAGGCGGACATGTCGACACCATCGAGGACCTGCGCGCCTATCTGCGTCAGGAGGTCGGCGACGCGGTCAGCGCCGAAACTCTGGACCGGTTCTGCGCGCAGAGCCCGGATCTGATCGCCTGGCTCAAGCAGCAGGGCGTCGAGTTCCGGGGCGGGCCGGTGTCGTCGTACAAGACCTCCTACCCCACCGACGAGTACTACCTCTACTACAGCGGGAACGAGAAGGCCCACCCCTACAGTCAGCACGCCAGGCCCGCTCCCCGCGGTCATCGGGTGCTGGCGCCCGGGATGAGTTCGGGCCGAGTGTTGTTCGAGCGGCTCAGTTCGTCCGCCCGGGCCAGAGGCGTCGATGTTCTTCCGCTCGCGCGGGTGCACGATCTGATCATCGAAGACCGCCGCGTCGTCGGCGTGCGCTACCGGGCAATGGATCTCGGTCATCGCAACGCACGGCAGCATGCGGCGCTGAGCAAGGCAACCGCCAAGGCGGGCACCTGGATGCCCGGTCTGGTCCGCGGTGCGGTGGCGCGGGCCGAGCGGTTGTGGGAGGACGGCGCCGTCGCCGGCGAGGCGCGGGCCACGGCGGTGATCCTGGCCGCGGGCGGTTTCATCTACAACCGCGACTGGGTGCGCGACCACGCGCCGAAGTTCCTGAAGATCTCGCCGCTGGGCACGCCCGGCGACGACGGCGCCGGAATCAAGCTCGGCCTCGAAGCCGGCGGGATGACCGACAAGATGGGCAACGTCACGGCGTGGCGTTTCCTGGCCCCGCCCAGTGCTTTTCTCGAGGGCCTGACCGTCGGCGCCGACGGCCGTCGCATCGCCAACGAGGACCTCTACGGCGCCACACACGGCAACGTCATGATGCGTGAGTTCGACGGTGAGGGGTGGGCCGTCTACGACGCGCGCACCTGGAAGAAGGTCAAGACGCAGATCCGCACCCAGACCCAGATCTTCCAGCGACTGCAGTTGATCTACCTGTTCACCCTCGGGCACAGGAAGAGCCGCACCATCGAGGGTCTGGCGCGCAAGAACGGCATCGACCCCGCCGGTCTGCGACGCACCGTCGACGCGTACCGCGCCGGTCTGCGGTCCGGCGCCGGCGACCCGGCGCACAAGACGCCCGAGCTGTGCCCGCCGATGGCGAACGGGCCGTTCTACTCGATCGACATCTCGGCGGCGTCGTCGGTGTTCTACCCGATTCCCGGGCTCACCCTCGGCGGGCTGGTCGTCGACGAGCGGACCGGGGCCGTGGCGCATCGCGACGGCGGAACCGTGCCCGGCCTGTACGCCGCCGGTCGCACCGCGGTGGGGATCTGCTCGAACAGCTACGTCAGCGGATTGTCACTGTCGGACTGCATTTTCAGCGGCCGGCGTGCCGGTGCCGACGCCGCCGGCAGACTGCGGGAACCCGCGGCCAGCGGTTGACCTGATCCGGCGGCGGTATCAGTCGAGTGTGGTCAATTCGCCGCGCACCACCGCGTCGGCGATGGAGTCGCTCAGCGTCGAGCAGGCCAGGAAGATCCGCTGCCCGTGGCTCGCCAGCTTCTGCGCGTCGTGGCGTTCCTCGCACCGCGCCACCGCCGCGGCGTCCCATTGCACACTGGTCTGGTGCCAACTGCTCTTACGGGCGAGAACAGTTGCGGCGCAACGACGGCATCGCACCGCGACCATCGGGGCGTCGGCGAGCCGATTGTCCGGGCGGATCGGCATCAGGCAGTTCCCGACGTCAGTTTCGGTATCCGCCCCGCGGCGATGTTCTCCTCGACTTCCTTCATCCACGACTCGCGCGGTCGGCTGGTGTCGATCTCGAACTCGAAACGGTCGGTCATGTCCGGTGTCACATCGGCGATATCGACGTAGAACTGCTCGTACCACCGCCGTAGCTGGTAGACCGGGCCATCCTCCTCGACCAGCAGGGGGTTGTCGATGCGTGCCTTGTTGCGCCAGATCTCGACGTCCTGCTCGAAACCCATCTTGACGAAGTCGCCGAGCGCTACCGCCGTCTGCATCGCCAGATCGTCGGGCAGCTCGGCCGACTTCTGCACAACGATGCCGTACTGCAGGACAAACGAATTCGCGTCGATCGGGTAGTGGCAGTTGATCAGGACAGTGCGGGTGTCGCCATGTTCGTAGTGGTAGGTCAGATCGTCGATCATGAACGACGGACCGTGATAAGACGCCAACGACGTCGTTCCGAGCATCTTCACACCACCCTCGGCGGAGCCGAGATCCGGCCGTCCGGCGCTGCTCATGAACTGCGTCGCCACGTGCCCTTCGAAGATGTTCTTGAACTGCGTCGGCAGTGAGCCGTG
Organism: Mycolicibacterium flavescens; assembly: GCF_001722335.1. Taxonomy (GTDB): domain Bacteria; phylum Actinomycetota; class Actinomycetes; order Mycobacteriales; family Mycobacteriaceae; genus Mycobacterium; species Mycobacterium flavescens. Next base: position 116,810 of record NZ_MIHA01000006.1, on the reverse strand, counting down.
GATGTAGAAGAAGTGCGCCATGTCGACGACGTTGTCGATGATCTCGCGGCAATTGGTGTTGACGACCGTGGTGTACCAGTGCCAGTCGGTCCAGTCGTCGCTGGTGGCACCTTCGATGCGCGGGATGGTGACCTCCGGCGGAGGCGGGTTACCTTCCGGGTCGTTCCACACGAACAGCATGCCGTCCTGCTCCAGCGTGGTCCAGGTCGCGGTCCGGGCCAGCCGGGGCACCCGCCTGCTGTACGGCACCTTCTTGCATCTGCCGTCGCCGCCCCAGCGCCAGTCGTGGAAGGGGCAGGCGATCTCGTCGCCCTTGACTCGTCCCTGCGACAGGTCGCCGCCCATGTGGCGGCAGTACCCGTCGAGGACGTTGATCCGGCCGTCGCCGCTGCGGAACACCACCAACTTCTTGCCGAACGCGAAGACCTGGTGCGGGTTGCCGTCGCCGAACTCCCTGACCAAGCCCAGACAGTGCCAGCCACGAGCGAACCGCGACGGCGCGGCGTCGGCTTCGATCTGACGAACCTCGGTGTCGGTGTTCAACGTCATAGGGCCGTTGTAGCAGTCAGCGGGACGTGCGGGACCGGTTCTGTTCCGCTCATCAGGACAGCGGTTCCGGACCGGGCCGATCCCCTCTAACTTGATCGCTTGTGACAAGCGCACCCGGGGCGACGATCCCCCACGAGTTGCCCATGACCGACACCGAGGTCGATCTGCTCGTGGTCGGGTCGGGCACGGGTATGGCCGCCGCGCTGGCCGCGCACGAACGCGGCCTCTCGGTGCTGATCGTCGAGAAATCCTGCTATGTCGGGGGTTCGACCGCCCGCTCCGGCGGTGCCCTGTGGTTGCCCGCCAGCACGGTCATCGACAACGGTGGCGGAGCCGACACCGCCGAACGCGCGAAGACCTATCTCGACGCCGTGGTCGACGGCACGGCCCCGGGACAGCGGTCCGACGCCTTCGTCGCCAACGTTGGCGCGACCGTCGACCTGTTGCACCGCGCCACCCCGATGCGCCTGTTCTGGGCCAAGGATTACTCCGATTACCATCCCGAAGCCCCGGGCGGTACCGCTGTGGGCCGCACGTGCGAATGCCGGCCGCTGGACACCGCGGTGCTGGGCGAGTACCGGTCACGGCTGCGGCCCGGCGTGATGGAGGTCAAGATCCCGATGCCGACCACCGGCGCGGACTACCGGTGGCTGAACCTGATGTCGCGGGTGCCCCGAAAGGGGCTGCCGGTGGTGGCCAAGCGTCTGGGACAGGGGGTGGGCGGACTGCTGCTCGGCCGCCGGTACGCCGCGGGTGGTCAGGCCCTGGCGGCCGGACTGTTCGCCGGGGTGCTACGCGCCGGCATTCCGATCTGGACGGACACCGCGTTGCAGCGTCTCGTCACCGACGGTGACCGGGTCAGCGCCGCGGTGGTGCGCCACGGCGGCGCCGAGATCACCGTGACCGCGCGCCGCGGTGTCGTGCTGGCCGCGGGCGGTTTCGACCACAACATGGACATGCGTTGGAAGTTCCAGTCGGAGAGGCTCGGCGAGCATGCCAGCCTCGGCGCCGACTCCAACACCGGTGACGGGATGCGGATCGCCCAGGATCTGGGTGCGGCAATCGATCTCATGGACCAGTCGTGGTGGTTCCCTGCCTTCGCGGCAGTGCCCGGAGCAGATCCCAAGGTCATGCTCGCGGAGCGGTCGCTGCCCGGTTCGATCATCGTGGACCAGAGCGGAAGCCGGTTCGTCAACGAGGCCAGCGACTACATGTCGTTCGGCCAGCGCGTGTTGGAGCGTGAACGTGCCGGCGACCCTGTCGAATCGATGTGGCTGGTGTTCGACCAGAAGTACCGCAACAGCTATGTCCTTGCCGCCGAACTGTTCCCGCGGATGCCGATCCCCGATGCCTGGTACCAGGCCGGGATTGCGCACCGTGCAGACACCTTCACCGCGCTCGCCGCGGATATGGGAGTCGACCCGTCAGCCCTCACGTCGACGATCCAACGACTCAACGAAAGTTCGGCTGCCGGAGTTGATCTCGACTTCCAGCGAGGCGCGAGCGCATACGACCGCTACTACGGCGATCCGACCGTCACACCGAACCCCAACTTGCGCGCGCTCGACCGTGGTCCGTTCTACGCCGTGAAGATGGTGTTGAGCGACCTGGGAACCTGCGGCGGTCTGCGTGCCGACGACCGCGCGCGGGTGCTCCGCGAGGACGGCAGCGCCATCCCGGGCCTGTATGCGGTCGGCAACAACGCCGGCAACGCCTTCGGCGCCACCTATCCCGGCGCCGGGGCCACCATCGCGCAGGGCCTGGTGTACGGCTACATCGCCGCCAACGATGCCGCCGAGCAGAAGTAGGACTGTCGCGACAGCCGGTCAGTCGTCGGCGTCGGCCTTCTTCTCGATCTCGTACCAGTAGTCGAGCGCCGGCCACGGGATCTGGGTGCCCGGCTCGATTCCCGCGGCGACGAAAGCGGCTTCGGCCTCGTCGAGTTCCTCGAGCATCGACGTCGCCAACTCGCGCTCGGCGGCGTAGTACCGTTCCGCCCACCGCAGTGCCACTTTCGCGTACGCCCACGACGGTTCGACGCCCGCCCACTTCGCATCCTTGGCCGCCTGGCGCGCCATGTCGTCGGCGTAGGCGATGTGCTCCTGGAGAATCTCTTTGAGCCGGGCCGGATCCGTCATGTGCCCGAACGTGACCCTCAGCATCGGGTTGTGCTTGAGCACGGGCGGATCGACGGGCGCCTCATTGGCCCATCGCCGCACCGCGTCCAGACCGGTCTGCGTGATCTTGTACAGCCGCCGGTTGCGGGTCGCGCCGGTGTTCTCCACCCGCGAGGACAGCAGTCCCAGCCGCTCCAGCTTCTTCAGCTCGGAGTAGATCTGGCTGTATGCGGGGCTGCCGTAGAAGAACCGCATGCTCCATTCGATCCATTTGCGGATGTCGTATCCCGACAATTCGTGTTCGTAGGACAGCATGCCCAGCAGCGCCCAACTGGTTGCCGTCGGCGTCGGCTTCCCCTCAGACGTGCTCTCGGCCATTCGGTCAGCCTAACAACGCCAGTTCAGCGCGCCCGGTGGCGCACCACTGGCCGGGAGGTGGCGTTGCGTCGGCACCGCCGCCCGCCGCATGCTGAGCACCATGGCCGCATCCGAACTCGCCGCACTGCGTGCGGTGTACGAGCCGCTCACGCAGTCCGTGCGCAAGCTCATCGACGTCACCATCCGTACGCAGGCGGACGCGGCGACGGCCACGGCGGCCAAAGACGCCATCGACCGCGTCACCGACGAACTCGGCACGACGCTGCTGGAGGGCTCGTTCGGAGTGCAGCACACCAGCGACGGCCAGCCCATGGTGTGGGGCAACGTGGTGATGGGGCTGCGCAACCCGGCCGCCCCACCGCTGATCGTGCACCACGAGCCAGACGGCCGCGTGTGGAGCGACGTCGTCCTCGGCGCCGCGTACGAGGGTCCCGCCGGGCATGTGCACGGCGGGGTCTGCGCGATGCTGCTCGACCACGTGCTCGGGGCCACTGCCCACAAGCCGGGTCAGCCCGCGGTCACCGGTACGCTCACCACCCGCTACCGCCGCGGCACCCGGCTCGGCTGCCCACTGCGGCTGGAGGCGCACGTCGACCGCGTCGAGGGCGTCAAGACGTTCGCCGTCGGCCGCATCACCGACCCCGAGGGCGTCACAGTGGAAGCCGACGGCATCTTCATCCACCCGCGGTGACGGCTACCTGATCGTGTAACCGCCGTCGATGAGTAGATCGGCACCGTTGACCATCCCGGCCGCGTCGGAGGCCAGATACACGGCGGCCGCGGCGATTTCGTCCGGATAGGCGAACCGGCCGGTGGGAATGAGCTTCTTGAGCGCGTCGCCGCGCGGCCCGTCCCACGCCTTGCGGCCCAATTCGGTCAGCACCACCGTCGGCGAAATCGTGTTGACCCGCACACCGCGCGGTCCCCATTCAGACGCCAGCACCTTGGTGACCCCGACGACACCGAATTTCGACGCGCAGTAGGCCACGTGCTGATCGAGCGCGACGGTGGCCGCCTGCGACGCCATGTTGACGATGGCCCCGCCGCCCGATTCGAGCATCGACGTCCCGACCGCCTGGCACATCAGGAACGTGCCCTTGAGGTTGACGTCCATGGTCGCGTCCCACGCCTTGACCGACAGTTCCGCGGCCGGGGCGAGCAGCGCGACACCGGCGCTGTTGACCAGGATGTCGACGCGCCCGAACGCTTCGAGCACCGCGTCGACGGCACCGCGCACCGAATCGGGATCGGCAACGTCGCACCGGAAACCGCGGCTGTCGGTGGGCAGCGTCGCGGCGGTGTCGACCGCGCCCTTCTGGTCGAGGTCGACGACGGCGACGCTGGCACCCTTACGCGCGAAGGCGGCGGCGATGGCCGCCCCGATGCCGGCTGCTCCGCCGGTCACGAGGGCGGCCTTGCCGTCCAGACGGAAGTCGAAGTCGACGTGGTTCTCGCTCATGTCCCTCGTTTGCTCAGGGCTGGGTCTGGCCGGGGATGCCCTCGTAGGCGATGTCGCCGGTCTCGAGGTTCTTCTTGGTCAGATCGCTCAGTCCGTCGAGGAACTGCTGGCGTTCGGTGACCACGTGCTCGATGGCGACGTCGACGTTCTCCTTGGTGATCGCGGGCATGACGTACACCGGTTTGGTGTTGACCTGTTCGCCCTTGGCCAGCGCGTTGGCGACGGCCAGTCCCGCCGCGAGTTCCACCGTGCCGTTCTGCAGCGAGGTGCCGATGAACTCGCCGCTCTTGACCGCGTTGAGACCGTCCTCGATACCGTCGATCCCGACGACCGGCACCCCGGTGCGGCCGGACTCCTTGAGCGCCTGCAGCGCACCGAGACCCATGTCGTCGTTCTGCGCGACGACGCCGTCGATCTGCGGCCCGAAGCCCGAGATCCAGTTCTTCATCTTGTTGACGGCCTCGTCGCGCTTCCAGTTCGCGGTGTCCTTGGCGAGCACCTTGATGTCGGGGTACTTGGCCAGGGTCTGCTCGATGCCCTTGCTGCGGTCGAGTTCACCGGACTGGCCGAGGGGACCCTGCAGGACGACGATGTTGCCGCGGCCGCCGAGGCGGTCGGCCATCATCTGCATCTCCTGGGCGCCGGCGGCGACGTCGTCGGGTTGGACGCTGGCCGCGACGTCCGGGCTGTCGAGCGCCGCGTTGACCGGTACGAGCGGGATCCCCGCGGCCTTGGCGGCGGACACCTGCGGGGCCAGGGAGTCGGCCTGCACCGGTACGACGATGATCGCGTCGACGCCCTGGTTGATGTAGGAGTCCACCTGGCTGGCTTGAGTGGACACATCCAGATTCGCCGAGTTCCACACCAACTCGATGTTGTTGTCCTCGGCGTAGGCCTCCATGCCCTCCTTGCCCGCGGTGATGAACGAACTCATGTCGTACACCGACACGCCGATGCGGGTGGTGTCGCTGCCGGTTCCGGTGTCACCGGCGCCACAGCCGGTCATCCCGACGCCCAGCGCGGCGGCCGAGGCGACCGCGAACATCTTCGTACCCAGTCTCATGTGTGCTCTTCCTGTTCGGTATTGGTGAAACATCTGCAACTTCGGTTCGGCGGCGCCGGCTATCTTCGGCGACGCGAGGACCACACATCGACCGCCACCGCCGCGACGATCAGCACGCCCTTGATGACGTCCTGCCAGTAGGCCGGCACGACCAGGATGTCGAGACCGTTGTTGAGGGTCTGAATCATCAGCAGCCCCAACGCGGTTCCCCAGACCGAGCCGCGACCGCCCATCAGGCTGGCACCGCCGATCACCACGGCGGCGATCGCGTCGAGCTCGTAACCCTGGCCCAGGTTGGGCGGCCCGGAGATGACCCGCGACGCGAGCATCACCCCGGACAGCCCGGCCAGCAGACCCGACAGGGCGTAGACGCTGAACAGCACGTTCTTGGCGTTGATACCGGCGATCTCGGCGGCGTGCCGGTTGCCGCCGACGGCGTAGACGCGCAGCCCATACGTCGTGCGCTTCATGATGACGGCCAGCGCGATGATCGCCACGATCATCAGCAGCACCGGGATCTGCAGGCCCAGGATCTTGGTGTTGGCGATCGAGCCGAACTCGGCGGGCAGCCCGTTGATCGGTGCGCCGCCGCCGATCACGTACGCCATTCCCGAACCCGCGGTCAGCGTGCCCAGGGTCGCGATGAACGGCGGGACGTTCAGCCGCGAGACCAGAACGCCGTTGATGCTGCCGACCACCAGGCCGACGAGCATCGCGACCGCGACGGTCATCCACACCTGCCCTGGGTTGGCTTTGGCGGTCGCCGCGCCCGCCATGGCCGACACGGCGATCACGCTGCCGACCGACAGGTCGATACCGCCGGTGAGGATCACCAACGTCTGGCCGAGCGCGATCAACGCGAACGGGGCGGCCGCGACGAGGATCGTGACGAGATTGTCCACTGTGCCGAATCGTGCGCTGCGGTAACTGAAGTACGCGATGACGAGCAGCATCACCAGCACCATCGCGTAGCGCAGGGCCATTCCCGCGAACCACGCGCTGGAGAACAGCCGCACCGGCTCGCCGGTGGCCGGGGAGGCCACCGTCGGGGCGCGCGAGGACGCGGTGTCTTCGCCGTCGAGCTTGGTGGTCACGATGCGGCCTCCTGATCGTGTTCGGTCGACGGGCCCGGCGGCGCGGCGTCCAGCGCGGTGGCCAGCCGGAAGACGGACTCCTGCACCGCGGGGTGGTCCAGGGCGTCGCGGTCGAGCTCGCCGACCAGCTGCCCGGCGCGCATGACGAACGCGCGGTGCGACAACCCGACGACCTCGGGCATGTCCGACGAGGCCATCAGGACCGCCATTCCCTCGGCCGCCAATTCGGTGATGATGCGGTAGATCTCGCTACGGGCGCCGACATCGACACCACGGGTCGGCTCGTCGAGCAGCAGCACGTTGACGCGGCCGGTGAGCCAGCGCGCCAGCACCACCTTCTGCTGGTTACCGCCCGAGAGGGTGCCGACCTCCTGGCCCAGCCCACGGCTACGCAGACGCACCGACGACATCGCCTCGGCGACCGCGGCATTGCGCGTTTTCCCGCGCAGCCAGCCGGCGACCGAGAACGACCCCATCCGGGGCAGGGTGGCGTTGTCGAGCACGCTCATCGACAACACCGCGCCGGCGAGCTTGCGGTCCTCGGGCACCATGGCCATTCCCGCGGTGATCGCCGCCGCCGGTTGATTGCGCGGCACGCGGCGCCCACGCACTGTCACCGTGCCCGCACTGCTGTGCCGCGCGCCGAACACCGCCTCCAGCAGTTCGGTGCGCCCGGCACCCACCAGCCCCGCGAGCCCGACGATCTCACCGGCCTTGACCGTGAAAGACACCGGGCCGGAGGCACCTTCGACCTGCAGACCCGTGACCTCGAGCACCGTCTCGTCGCCGGGCTGCGGGCGCTGCGGGAACAGCGCCTCGAGTTCGCGACCGATCATCGCGGTGACGATGTCGTCATCGGACACGTCGTCGATCCCCTCGTCGAGGATCAGTCCGCCGTCGCGCAGCACCACCACCCGGTCGGCGATAGCGCGGATTTCGGCCATTTTGTGGGTGGTGTACACCATCGCCACACCGCGGTCGCGAAGCCGGCGCACGATGCGGTAGAGACCCTCGACCTCGCGTTCGGAGATCGCCGAGGTCGGCTCGTCGAGCATCAGCACCCTGGCACCGGTCCGGGCGGCCTTGACGATTTCGACGATCTGGCGCAGACCGACCGGCAGGCTGCCGATCCGCGCGGTCGGTGAGATCGCCACATCGAACACCGCCAGCGTCTGCATGGCCTCCTCGATCATCGCCCGCCGGTTGAGGAATGGTCCGCGGGTCAGCTCGCGCCCGACGAACAGGTTTTCGTACACGGTGAGGTCTTCGATCGAGGCGAGCTCCTGCGGAACGATCGCCACCCCGTGCCTGACCGCGTCGCGGGTGTTTCCCGACGCCAGGAGTTCTCCGTTCACGGCCACCGTGCCGGTGTCGGCACTGTACTGGCCGGAGATGATCTTCATCAGCGTCGACTTGCCCGCACCGTTCTCCCCCGCCAGCGCGGTCACGGTGCCGGGCGCAAGGCTCAGGTTCACCCCCTCGAGCACGGGTACACCCCCGAAACTCTTCGTGAGTCCCGTACATTCGAGCAGCGGCGCGGTCATCCTCCGGTCCGCCTAGTTCGCGATCGGTTCTTCGTACTTCCCGATCGCCTCGACCTTGCCCGCGGACGAGGACTGCGGATCGAACTCGTAGCCAAGCCATTCGCGGGCGAGGCGGCGGGCCAGTTCCAGTCCGATCACGCGCTGGCCGAAGCACAGCACCTGCGCGTTGTTCGACAGCACCGACCGTTCCACCGAGAAACTGTCGTGGGCGGTCACTGCCCGGACGCCGGGGACCTTGTTGGCGCTGATCGCCACTCCCAGACCGGTGCCGCACACCAACAGTGCACGATCGGCCGTGCCCTCGGCGACCATTCGCGCCGCCGCGACCGCGACGTGCGGGTAGGCGGTGTTGTCGTCGGCGCCGACGCCGACGTCGGTGACGATCTCCACCCGGGCGTCCGAGGACAGGTCGCCCTTGAGCGCCTCTTTGTACTCGTATCCGGCGTCGTCGGAACCGACGACGATCCTCAGGCCAGCCATCAGCCATCTCCTTGTGTGATGTAGGTGAAGCAGTCGGCCACGGTCTGTGCGCACATCGCCAGTGATGTCGCACCCGCGTCCGGGGTTCCCACGCTGCGCTCGGCGAGTGGGCGCGCCCGGCCGACCTTGGGACGCATGCCTGCGGTGGACCGCGCACCGCCGGTTGCGGCGTCTGCGGCGATGCGCCACGCCTGGATCCACGAATCCCCCTCGGCGGCCCGGTGTTCCAGTGCCTCGACGAAGGGCAGCAGCGCGTCGAGCATGGTCTTGTCGCCCGGGGCGGCCCCACCGAGTTGGGTCAGCGCGTCGTAGCCCGCCCGTATCCCGGCGGCGACCGTGGTCGCATCCGGGGTTCCGGTGTCCCCGAGCCGCTCGCCGAGCGCGGTGAGCAGTGCGCCCCACAGCACGCCGGACGTACCGCCGGCCTTGGCGGCCCACGCCTTGCCTGCCGCGGTGAGCACCGACCCCTGTCCGGCACCGGCCTCGGCGGCGCTGCCGGCCGCATCGCGGGCCGCCGCCGATCCCTTGACCATTCCGCGGCCGTGATCCCCGTCGCCGGCCACGGCGTCGATGCGCCCGAGTTCGGTTTCGGCGCCGGCCAGCATGTCGGCCATCGCGGTCAGCGCGCGGAGCACGACCCGGCCACCTTCGCGGCCCTCGTCGTCTGCACGGTCTGCGATATCGGTTGTCGCCGAATCGCTTCCGATCTCGTGAGGGTCGCGGACCTCACCGCTCGGGGCGGCGAGGGCCGAGACGCCCTTGCGGTATGCCGGGGTGTCGGCCGGCGCGGTCCAGTACCGTTCGAGTTCGTCGTCGAGCCACATCACCGTCAGCGAGCAGCCCGCCATGTCGAGGCTGGTGACCAGTTCCCCGACCTCGGGTTCGACGATGTCATACCCGCGCTCCCGCAGACGCCGCGCCACCTCGCCCCACAGCACGAACAGTTCCTCGTACTTGGTGCGGCCGAGTCCGTTCAGGATCACCGCGATTCGACGCTCGTCGGTGTCCGGCCGGTCGCCGAGCACCCCGTCCACCAGGGTCGCCGCCAGGCCCGCCGCGGTGGGCATCGCCTCCTCCGCGATCCCGGGCTCGCCATGGATACCCAGCCCGACCCCCATCTGTCCGGGCGGAACGGTGAACAGCGGCTTGGCCGCTCCGGGCAGCGTGCACCCGTCAAACGCGACCCCGAGCGTGCGGGTGGCGGCGTTGGCCGCTTCGGCGACGCGCACCACGCCGGCGAGGTCGAGTCCCTCTTCGGCTGCCGCGCCGGCGCACTTGAACACCGTGAAATCTCCTGCGATGCCGCGGCGTTTGCTTTCCTGCCCGCGCGGTGCGCTGGCGACGTCGTCGGTGACGGCGAAGTACCGGGCGTCGATGCCCTCGCTGCGCAGCTGGGAGACCGCGAGGTTGAAGTTCATCACGTCACCGGCGTAGTTGCCGGTGGTCAGCAGCACGCCCGCGTCGGAGTGCGCGGCGCGCGCCACCGAGGCCGCCTCTTCCGCCGACGGCGAGGTGAAGACGTTGCCGACGACCGCGCCGTCGGCGAAACCCGGTCCCACGGTGCCGCAGAACGCCGGATAGTGGCCCGAGCCGCCGCCGATCACCACGGCCACCTTGCCCGGCCGGGTCTTGTGCGCTCGCACCACACCGCCGGGCACCCCCACCACGTAGCGGGCGTTCGCGTCGAGGAAGCCGACCAGCATGTCCTCGGTGAACCGGGCCGGATCGTTGCACACCATGGTCATCGCAGCCGCTCCCCCGACCCGGCGTCGAACAGGTACACCCGCTCGGGCGGGGCCGTCACGGTCACCCGCTGCTCGGGTTCGTAGCGTTCGGCGGCGGGGGTCTGCACGACGACGCCCTCCTCGATCCCGGCGACCGTGCTGGTGGCCAACCCGAATTCCAGGAGGTGCTCGAAGTACGCCACGGTGGCGGTGATACCGCCGGCGCCGGTGGCTGTCAGCGCACAGTCCTGCGGGCGGATGCCGACGGTGACCTGCGTGCCGTCGGCCACACCGGCGGCGGCGGTATCCAACACCCCTGCGTTCGAACCGATCTCGACCTGCACGCGCCCGTCGCGCACGCGGGCCACCCCGCGCAGCACATTGATCTGCGGCTCACCGACGAACTGGGCGACGAACAGGTTCGCCGGATCGTCGAACACCTCGTCGGGGGTGCCGAACTGCTGCACCACGCCCGCGTCCATCACGGCGAGTCGGTCGGCCAGTGAGAGCGCCTCCACCTGATCGTGGGTGACGACGATGGTGGTGTAGCCGAATTCCCGTTGCAGAACCTTCAATTCGCGGCGCACCCGTTGGCGCGCCGAGGCGTCGAGGTGCGACAGCGGTTCGTCGAGCAGCAGCACCGGAGGGTTGCGCACCAACGCCCGCGCCAACGCCACCCGCTGCTTCTGGCCGCTGGAGAGTCCGGCCGGCCGGAGGTCAAGCATGTCGTCCATCTCGAGGCGGCGGCTGATCGAGGCCACCATCTTGTCGGCACCGGCGACCTTTCGCGCCTTCAATCCGTAGAGCAGGTTGTCGCGCACCGACATCGGCGGATAGAGCGCGTAGCTCTCGAACCCGACGCCGACCCCACGCTTGGCTGCGGGCAGACCCGACACCTCACGGTCGCCGATCCGGATGGAACCGCTTGTCACCGTTTCCAGTCCGGCGATCATCCGCAGTGTGGTCGTCTTCCCGCAGCCCGACGGGCCGAGCAGCGCGACCAGTTCTCCCGGCTCGATCGCCAGGTTGATCCCGTTGACGGCGGGCACATCCTCGCGGCCGTGATACACCTTGACCAGGTCGGTGAGCGTGAGGCTCTGCGCGGGCGTCGTCGACTTGGCGGCGTTCCCGCGGGCCCTTGTCGTGGTGACACTCACTGTGCTGCCTCCAGTTCTGATGCGCGGTCGGTGCGGGCCAGCCGCGGGGTGTCGCCGTCGCCGACCGCGAAGAGATGCACATCGGACTCCGCGACGGTGAGCGCCACGTCGTCGCGTTCCCCGATGCCGTCGCGGCCCGACGACAGCACGATCAGCTGGGCGCCGCCGATGTCGACGGTGAGTTCGACGTTGCGGCCGAGCCGCTCCGCGAGCAGTACCCGCCCGCGCCGCTCGCCGGTGTCGACGCCGGCCTCGATGTCACAGGGCCGCAGACCGACCCGGACACGGTCACCGCGTCCGCAGGTCGCGCCGGCGGGCACGGGGACCTCGAAGTTGCCGTCGCCGAGCCGGATTCGCCCGTCGTCGACGACACCGTCGAGCAGGTTGATCTCGGGCTGGCCGAGCGCCTTGGCGACGAACGTGTCCGCGGGGGTGCGCCAGATCTCCTCCGGAGTGCCGATCTGCACCAGCCGGCCGTCACGCATCACCGCGATCCGGTCCCCCAGCGCCAGCGCCTCCTGGTAGTCGTGGGTGACGTAGATGGTGGTGGTGTTGCTCATCGCACCGAGCTGTTTGAGTTCGGCGCGCATCGCGGCACGAAGCTTGGCGTCGAGATGGCTCAGCGGTTCGTCGAGCAGGTAGACGTCGGCGGGGCGGACCAGGACGCGGCCCAGCGCGACGCGCTGGCGCTGGCCGTTGGACAGTTCGCGCGGCAGCCGCTGCTGCAGGTGGTTGATCCCGAGCGTCGAGGTGACCTGGTCGATGCGCTCGGCGCGCTGGGCCTCGGTGTAGCGGCCGGTGCGTCCCGACTTCAGCGGCGACGCGAGGTTCTGCGCGACGGTCTTCTGCGGGTACAGCGCGTAACTCTCGAACGCCATCGCCACGTTGCGGTGGTACGGCTCGACGCGGGTGACGTCGTTGCCGCCGATGTGCACCGCGCCGGCGTCGATGTCGACCAGTCCGGCAACGGATTTCAGCGTGGTGGTCTTACCCGCGCCGCTGGGGCCGAGGATGACGAAGAACTCGCCGTCGGCGATGTCGACGGTCAGCCCGTCGACGGCCCTGGTGTTGCCGAACGACTTGTGCAGATCGGCGATAGATACGGTTGCCATCAGGCCTTCACCGCCCCGAACGACAGGCCGCGCACCAGATACCGCTGAATCGTCAGGGCGAGGATCAGCGGTGGCAGCGCGGCGATGATGGCGGCCGCGGCGGTCAGGTTGTAGTAGGCCTGTCCGCCGCCGCCGAGGAATTTGGTGATCGCGACCGTCACCGTGCCCGCGTTGGTGTCGGCGAGGATCAACGGGAACACGTAGTTGTTCCAGGCGAAGATGAACGCCAGCAGCGCGGCCGCGGCGATGCCCGGTCGCACGATCGGCAGCGCCACCATGAGGAACGCGCGCCGCCGCGTGTAGCCGTCGAGCAGGGCGGCCTGTTCGAGGTCCTCCGGCAGATCCTGGAAGTAGGACCGCAGGATCCACACCACCAGCGGCATGGTGACCAGTTGCAGCACCCAGATCATGCCGACCGTGGTGTCGAACAGCCCGATCTGGTTGTAGATCACGAACAGCGGCACGATCACCATCAGTTCCGGCGCGAACCGGAACGACAGCATGGTGAACATCAGGTCGTTGCTGCCCCGGTACTGCCAGCGCCCGGCGGCGTAGGCCGCGGGGATACCGATGAGCAGCGACACCAGGACCGCGCCGCCGCAGTTGAGCAGGCTCGTCAGCAGCGACGCCTTGAAGTCGACGCTGGTCATCTGGGTGCCCTTGTCGCTCAGCACCGTTGCGAAGTTCTCCCACGTCGGGCTGAACGAGAAGTACGCGGTGGTCTGCTCTTCGGCGTTCTTCAGCGCCAGCATCAGCATCCAGAAGATCGGGAAGAGCGAGAACACGAACCAGAACAGCAGGCCGAGGTCGGCGGCCACCGATCCGATCGACCAGCGTTTCTGGCCCGGCGCCAATTCTGTTCCGGCGAAACGGGATTTCTTGAAGGCCATGACTATGACTCCGCCCCGGCAGCACGGCGCTGCGCCTTGCCCAGCACGCTGACCAGGTAGCGCGCCGTGATGAACACGATCACCCACAGCAGCAGCATGTAGGTGCTGCCGCGGGAGTAGTCGAGGTTGATGATCGAGTCCTCGAAGGCCCCGATCTGCAGGGTCCGGGTCGCGACACCGGGACCGCCTGCCGTCAACACGTAGATGTGGTCGAACACCTTGAGGTTGTCCATGAACCGGAAGATCACCGCGACCAGGATGTAGGGCCACAGCATCGGCAGCATCAGCTTGCGGAACATGTAGAACCAGTTGGCTCCGTCGACCTCGGAGGCCTCGAACGGTTCCTTGGGCAGGGAGCGGATCCCGGCGAGCACCAGGATCGCGACGAACGGTGTGAAGATCCACAGGTCGACCAGGATCACCGACCACAGCGCGTTCGTCGACGACAGCCAGTCGAACGTGCTGCCCAGGCCCAGGACGTGGTTGAGCACGCCGAACTGCGGGTTGAACATCAGCTTCCAGATCACCCCGGCGATGACGGGCGCGATCATCAGCGGCAGGATCAACACCCGTTCGAAGATCCGCCCGATCACCGACGAACGGTTGAGCAGCAGGGCCAGCCCCACACCGATCACCGTCTCGATGAGCGTGGCGACCACCGCAAAGATCCCGGTGACCTTGACGCTCTGCCAGAAGACCTGGTCGCCCAGCACGGATTTGAAGTTCTCGAACCACACGAAGTGCGGGTCGGGGTTGACCGCCGCGTAGTTGAGAAACGCGTAGTAGGCGCCGACCGCGAACGGGTACAGGATGCCGATGACGATCAGGACCGCGGGCACCGACAACAGGTAGGGCCGCAGTCTGCGCCGCCATGTCGGCACTTCGGGCAACGGGCCTGTGGCGGCGCGGTCGACCGATGGCGCGGCGGCGGCGGGTTGCTCGGATGTCTGCAATGTCATATCGCCGGCTCCTACAGGTTGACCTTGGAGGTGTTCGTCTTGGCCAGGCTTCGCAACCGGGAGGCCGCGTCGGCTCCGCCGTAGATGTCCTGCAACGCCACCGCCCAGTTCTGGGTGGTGTCGAAGAACTTAGTCTGCGGCGTGAACTGGATCCTGGACTCCCCGATGACGGTCTCGAACGCCTCCAGGTAACCGAACTGGTCGGCTGCCACCCGCTTGAAGGTGTTGTCGAAGACCGACTTTCGCACCGGGTCTGCGTAGCTCCCGGCCTCGACGGCCTTGGCCATCGACTCCTTGCCGGTGGCCCACTGGATGAAAAGCCAGGCGGGCAGCTTGTTGCGGGAGTTGGCGCTCATCGCCCAGCTCCACGTCCACAGGTTGGTCTTGTAGTTGCCGTCCGGTCCGGCGGGTCCGGCGTACCAGCCGAGATTGCCCGCCTCCTTGCTGGCGCCGGGCTTGTTCTTCGGGTAGGTGGCGCTGTCGGCGTCGTAGACCATCATCGCCGTGCCGTCACCCAGATCGCCGGTGGCGTTGGGATAGTCGTAGGTGGTCCATGACGTCGGACCGGCCAGGTGCTGCATCTCGATCCACTTGCGGGTGAACGCGATGGCCTGCTCGCTGTCCATCTCGGCCACCAGTTCCGAGCCGTTGAACGTGTAGTCGACCGCGCCCTCGCGGCTGTACTGCGTCATGAAGCCCGGATGGATGGTCGCCCAGGACTTCGACCCGCGGGTCGCGATACCGTACCGGTTCTGCGAGCGGTCGGTCAGGTCGACGGCCAGCTGGATGAAATCGTCGAAGTTGTCCGGCAACCGGGTGATGCCGCGACGGTCGAAGTATGCCTTGTTGTAGGCGACCACGTTGTTTTCGAAGCCCCACGGAATCGCGAACTGACCGCCGGTGCCGAGCGGGTTCCCCAACTGGAAATCCCAGCGGGTGGAGGTGCGCAGACCGTCGAAGATGTCCTCGAAGTCGTACTCGGCGCTGGTGGCCGACGTGTTCTGCAGCCATGGGCCCAGGTCCTCGATCCACCCGGGCGGGCCGTACTGCCAGATGAAGTAGGCGCCGAGCATGAACGCGTCGTGCTTGCCCGATCCCCCGGCCAGTTCGGTGTTGAGCTTGGTGTAGTAGTCCGCCTCGGGCACCAGGTCGACGTTGACGTTGATGCCGGTCAGCTCGGTGAACTCCTTGAGCAACGGCTGATACGACTGCTGGTAGGGGTGGGGGGTCTGCAGGATGTTGATCGTCGACCCGGCCGCCTTGCGCCAGTCGAATCCGCCGCTGACCTCCGCGGCACCGTTGGGCGCGTTGGTGCCGCCACCGACACCGCACGCCGACAGCACCGGCAGACTGACCGCGGCGGCACCGGCCAAGCCCATGGCCGCCAACATGTTTCGCCTCGACAACTGACGGCGCAGCGCGGGCTGTGGTTCTGGGGTCATCACTATCGCTGTCGCTTTCGCTAGGCCGGGATCAGGGAGACCTTGACCGATTCCTTGCCGTCGGCCACCAGATCGAGACCCTTCTGGAATTCACTGAGCGGCAACTGATGGGTGCAGATCTCGTCCATCGGAAGAGCACCCGACTCGATCATCTTGATCGCCGCCGGCCAGCAGTACGGGCCGAGGTGCGCGCCGAGCACATCGAGTTCCTTGTCGTCGCTGATGATGCTCCAGTCGACGGTGGCATCACTGCCGAAAACCCCGTACTCGACATAACGTCCGAGTTTGCGCAGCAGATTCAGCCCCTGCGGCACCGCCGAGGTGTGCCCGGTGCCCTCGAGATACACATCGGCGCCGTAACCGTCGGTGAGATCCTTGATGATCTTCTCGGCGTCTTGCTCGGCGATGTTGATCGTCAGGTCGGCACCGCACTTCTCGGCGAGTGTGAGCTTGTCCGGCGCCATGTCCAGCGCGATGACGCGCATCGGGTTCTTCGCCTTGGCGCCGGCGACCATGCCGAGGCCGATCGGACCGCATCCGGCGACCACGACGGTGTCCTCGAACGTGATCTGCGCCCGCTCAACGGCGTGCAGCGAACACGACAGCGGCTCGGCGAACGCCGCGTGGTGCGCCGGGACCTCCGGGGAAACCTTGTGCACCAGTGCTTCTGCGGGATAAACCATGTAACTGGCCATTGCACCCGGGGTCCGGCGCTTGAACCCGTAGAGGTCGTGCGGCTGGCACATGTGGTACTGGCCCCGCTTGCAGAACCGGCACTCCCAGCAGGGCACGATCTGCTCGGACACCACCCGGTCGCCGACCGCGATCCCCCACCGTTCGGCGGCCTCGTCGTCGAGTTCGACGACGCGGCCGACGAATTCGTGCCCGGGGATGACCATCGTCTCGGCCCATGCCGGGCGGTTCTCGTCACCCCAGAACTTCGCGGCGCCGTGGTAGCACTTCAGGTCGCTGGCGCAGATGCCGACGGCCTCCACTTTGATCAACGCCTCACCCGGGCGACGCACCGGCACCGCCACCTCTTCAAGCCGGTAGTCCTGGGGGCCGTGGCAGATGACCGCTTGCATCTTCTCGGGAATCTGGTCGGACATCAGCACTCCTGTCAACGTCGCTGTCGCTGGCAACACCTGCGCTCGGCTGGTGTGGGTGCAGTCACACTAACGCCGCGGTGCACATATGTCCAGAACACATGTTCATAGAACATCTACCAGGAACAGATGCCCAGATGGCATACTCTCCGCATGCCCAGGACCGCCCGGCCCTCCACTCCCGCAGGCGCCGAAGCCTCCGCGTCGGACGGCGAGTCCGGGCATTTCCCCGCCTCGCTGCTGTATCAGGCCGCCAAGCTCTACTACACCGAGGAGGCCACCCAGGCCGAGGTGGCGACCCGGCTGGGCACCAGTCGCGCGACCGTGAGCCGGTTGCTGGCCGAGGCGAAGCGCCGCGGAATCGTCCGCATCGAAGTGGTGCCGCCCGCCGAGGTGACGGTCGGCGACCTCTCCGACCGGCTGGCCCGGGCGTTGTCGTTGACCAGCGTCGTGTTGAGCCTGCCCCTGCCGACGCCGGGCCCGGGCCGCACCCACCTCGATGTGATGGGCGGGGTGCTGGCGCCCGCGGTCGGCCGCGCGCTGTCGGCGGCCGGATTGCTGGCCGGCGATGTGCTGCTGGTGTCCTCGGGGCGCACGGTCTACGAGGTCGCGCAGTACGATCTCGCGCCGCTGCCGGGAGTCCTGGTCGCTCCCACGGTCGGAGGAAACGACCAACCCGAAGCGTGGTACCAGACCAACGAGATCACCCGACTGATCGCCGACCGGGTCGCCGGCCGGCCGAACTACCTGTTCGCCCCGGCGCTTCCGGGACCCGACCTGTATCCGTCGTTGCTGAAGGACCCGACCATCCAGCGGGTGCTGCACCTGTGGCCGCATGCGCGCTGCGCGCTGATGGGCGTGGGCGCACCGCCACTGATGCGCGCCGACATCCCCCGATTCGTGCCGACCGAGTCGACGTCGTTGCGGGCGGCCGTCGGCGACGTGTGCTCGCGGTTCTACGACCGCGCGGGTGAGCCGGTCGGATTCGACGGCAGCGACCGGCTGATCGCCGTGGAACTGGAAGCGCTGCGCCATATTCCGGTGACCATCGCGGTGGCGGTCGGCACCGACAAGATCGAATCGATCATCGCCGGCGCCCGCGGCGGGTACTTCAACCAGCTCGTCACCGACCCCGCCACAGCATCGGCCATTCTGACCCACCTGGAGCACGCATGACGACGGTGACCGCACCCCGATACGCCGGAGCACTGCGGCTCGACGGAAAACGGGCACTGATCACCGGCGCCACCAAGGGCATCGGCGCCGACATCGCCCGGGCGTTCGCCTCAGCGGGGGCCAGCCTCGTGCTCAGCGGACGCGACGAAGCCGAACTGCGCTCCGCACGCACCGCCCTGACCGATCAGTACAACATCGAGATCAGAACCCTCGCAGTCGATCTGGCCGACAGCGCAGGGCCCGCGAGGCTGGCCGACGCGGCGGTGGACGCATTCGGCGGGCTCGACGTGCTGGTCAACAACGCCGGCGTGTCGTATCCGCAACCGGCGACCGAGACCGACCCGGCACAGTTCGACGCCACGCTCGCGGTGAACCTGAGGGCGCCGGCCCTGCTGGCATCCGCAGTCGGCGCGTCGATGGTCGAAGCGGGCACCGGTGGGTCGATCATCACGGTGGCCTCGGCGGCCGCGCTGGCGCCACTGCCCGACCACTACGCCTACTGCGCGTCCAAAGCCGGCCTGGTGATGGCGACCAAGGTGCTGGCCCGCGAGCTGGGCCCGCACGGCGTGCGCGCGAACTCGGTCTGCCCGACGGTGGTGCTGACCGAGATGGGTCAGCGGGTCTGGGGCGAGGAAGCCAAGGCCGCTCCCATGCTGGCGCGAATACCGCTGGGCCGCTTCGCTGTTCCCCACGAGGTGTCCGACGCCGTGGTGTGGCTGGCCAGCGATATGGCAAGCATGGTCAACGGCGTCGACATCGCCGTCGACGGCGGCTACACGATGGGATGACCACTCAGGACGGGTCCATGGCCGTCAGGCGGTGCACCTGGTCCCTGGTGGCGGGATACAGCTCACGCCACACCTCGTAGAGCTCGTCGTAGAGTCGCCGGTTCCCCGGATCGGGCGTGATCTCACGCGCGATTCTGGCCCAATCGGTCTCGGGTGGCACCAACCCCGCACCGATACCGGCGAGCAGCGCGTCGCCGTAGCTGGCGCCGATGGCCTGTTCCGGCACCAGCTGCGAGCGCCCGGTGATGTCGCTGACGGCCTGGGCCCAGATCGGGCTGCGGAGCCCACCGCCCACCGCGACGGTGCGGGCATCGACGTGCGCATCGTCGAACCGCTCGAGAATCTGGCGGATTCCGAACGAAATGCCTTCGTAGGCAGCCCGGAACAGGTGGCCCCGGCCGTGCCGCAGGGTCAGCCCCGCGACGACGCCCCTGGCCCGCGGATCGAACACCGGGGTGCGCTCACCCGCCAGGTACGGCAACACCAGCAGCCCTTCGCTGCCCGGCGGCACCTGCTGCGCTTCGGCCATCAGTTCGTCGAACGACGCACCGCCGGTCACCGTCTGCAGCCAGCCGATCAGGCTGCCCGCCGTCGACGTGCCCGCGGCCAACGCCAGCGTGCCGCGATCCACGCCCGCGGTGACCCACAGCGCCGGATCGCTGTAGTACTCGTCGATGACCTGCACCAGAAACATCGTCGAGCCGTACATCAGCATCCGGTCCCCCGGCGACCGCACACCGACCGAGAACGCCTCGGAATAGGCGTCGACCGCGCCGGCCGCCAGCGGTGTACCGGCAGGAACACCCGTCGCCTCGGCGGCCACGGCGCTCACCGTGCCCACCACCTCACTGGGCCACACCAACCGCGGCAACGGGAGGTGCCCGCACAGGCGGTGGGCCCACTGGTGATTCCAGTCGAAATCCCGCGTGACGTACATCGGGTCACACTGGCTCGCGGTGTGGTGGTCCATCACGTATTCGCCGGTCAGCTTCGCGGCGATGTAGGAGTTGGACCCGTACCATCCCCTGGCGCGTTCGAACACCTCGGGCTCGTGCCGGCGCACCCACTCCAGTTTGGGCCCGACCGCCTGGCTCGACAGCAGTGTGCCCGCCTGGTCCATGATGTTCTGCTCGCCGAACTCGGCTGTCAGTGAATCGATCTCGGCGGTGGCGCGGGTGTCCACGCCGTACAGGATGGCCGGCCGCAGCGGCCGCAGATCCTCGTCGCACAGCACCAGGCAGGGGCCCACACCGCTGACGCACATCGCGCCGAGGACGCTCCCGCTGGGCATCTGTGCCATCAGCGCGCGGCTGATGGCACAGACCTCGTGCCACCACACCGCCTCGGCGTCGACCTCGGCCCAGCCCGGCCTCGGCAGATCCATCGAGTGCGGAATCGTCTCGGAAGCAAGCACCGCTCCCGAGGTGTCGACGAGAACACCCTTCGTGCTTCCCGTCCCCATGTCGATCCCGAGCAGCAGCTGCACGCGATAGACCCTACGTCAGACCCCGGCGCCCAAGACCCGCATCGACTGTCCGGTACCGTCGCGAAACCATGAACAATGGGGCGTGTGGACACCCGGCGCCTCCAACTTCTGCTCGCACTGTCGCGGCTGGGGTCCATGCGCGCGGTCGCCGAGACCTACGGGCTGACCACGTCCACGGTGTCGCAGCAAATCGCGGCGCTGGCAAAGGAAACCGGTGCGCAACTCATCGAACCCGAAGGCCGCCGGGTGCGGCTGACACCGGCCGGCCGGCGGCTGGCCGACCACGCAGTGACGATCCTGGCCGCGATCGACAGCGCCCGGCTGGACCTCGATCCCGACGCCGAACCCGCCGGTGTGGTGCGGGTCGGCGGCTTCGCCACCGGCATCCGGGTTTCGCTGTTGCCGACGGTGGCCGAACTGGCCGAAACCCATCCGGGGGTCGAGTTGATCATCAGCGAGTACGAACCGCTCGAGGCGTTCGCGCTGCTCAACGACGACCGCCTGGATCTGGCGCTGACCTACGACTACAACCTGGCGCCCGCATCGCCGGGACCGCTGCTGGAGACGGTGCCGCTGTGGTCGATCACCTGGGGGCTCGGGGTACCCCACACCTTCCCCGACGGTCCCGCCGATTTCGCGTCGTACGCCGACTACACCTGGATCGTGAACTCCCGCAACACCGCTGACGAGGATGCGGTCAGGACGCTGGCGGCGCTGGCCGGGTTCGCACCGCGCATCGCACACGAGATCGACAGCCTCGACCTGGTCGAGGAACTGATCACCGCGGGATACGGCGTCGGCCTGTTGCCGCTGGGCCGACCGACCAGCGCCGGGGTCAAGGTGCTGCCGCTGCGCGATCCGCAACCGGTGCTTACCGCCTACGCCGTGACCCGGCGCGGCCGCGCGGTCTGGCCGCCGCTGCGGGCGATCCTCGACCGGATCTGCCCACCACCGGGTGCGCCCGTGCCACCCGCCGAATGGCCCCGACCCGAGGCCGCGCGGTGAGCTACTGCCCCAGCGTCAGCGGCTGAGCGGCGCGGTACTGCTCGAGTACCGCAGGCGTCGGCTGCGCGCCGTAGGTCTGTACGTCCTCGAGCGTCCACTGCGGCGGCGAATCCTGCTCTGACAGCGCCCATGCCGCCTGACGGGCGGCACCCCGCGCGACATACTCGGCCGGTGTCGGCACGCGAACCGTCACCCCGAGCAGCGCGGGCGCGATCCGCCGCACCGCCTCCGAGCGGGCGCCCCCGCCGGTGAGGATGACGTCGCGCACGTCGACGCCGTGGGCGGTGATCTTCTCGACGCAGTACGCCATCGAACTCAGCAGACCCTCGACCGCGGCGCGGGCGACGTTGGCCGGTGTCAGGTTTCGGGTGTTCGCACCGTGCAGGGCGCCGGCGGCACCGGGCAGGTTGGGCGAACGCTCACCCTCGAAATACGGCACCAGAACCAGGCCTTCGGCGCCGGGATCGGCGGACAGTGCCAGGCGGTCCAGCTCGTCGAACTCGACGCCCAGCATCCGCGCGACAGCGGCCAGGACCGGGGCGCCGTTGAGCGTGCACACCAGCGGCAGTTGCCGGCCGGTCGCGTCGGCGAATGCGGCCACCACACCTTCCGGATCACGAGGTGCGACGTTGCCGACCGCGCTGACGACGCCCGAGGTCCCCAGCGACAGCACGCAGTCGCCCTGATCGGCACCCAGGCCCAGCGCGGCCGCCGCGTTGTCGCCCGCACCGGCGCCCAGGCGCGCACCCCGCACGGTCTGTCCTGCCGGGTCCCGCGGTCCCAGCACGGCCGGCACGAGCGGACGTCGCCCGCGCATCGCCATCTCCAGCAGCTCGAGATCGTATTCGCCTGTCTCCGAGGAGAAGTAGCCGGTACCGCTGGCGTCGCTGCGATCGGTGCGCAGATCGTCGATGTCGGTGGAGCCGCTCAGGCGCCAGGTCAGCCAGTCGTGGGGCAGGCACACCGCGGCCGTCGCGTCGGCGTGAGCCGGTTCGTGGTCGGTGAGCCAGCGCAGCTTGGTCGCGGTGATCGACGCGACCGGCACCACCCCGATGCGCTCGGCCCACTGCCTCCGACCGCCGAGTTCGTCGAGCAACTGCACGGCGGCCGCGCTCGAGCGGGTGTCGTTCCACAGCAAGGCCTCCCGCACCACCCGGCCGTCGTCGCCCAGACACACCATGCCGTGCTGCTGGGCGCCCACCGAGACCGCGGCGACGTCGTCGAGGCCGCCGGCAGCCGACACCGCCGACTCGAGCGCCACCCACCACTGCTGCGGGTCGACTTCGGTCCCGTCCGGATGCGGGGCCGATCCGGAGCGCACAACCGCACCGGTGTCCGCATCGCAGATCAGCACCTTGCAGGACTGGGTGGAGGAGTCGATGCCCGCAACGAGAGTCACGCCTGCGAAGCTACTACGCTGCCGCCCACCGGGGCTGCTCGGCGACTATGCACTTTCGACGGTGGCGCACCGCCGCGACTGCGAGAATCAGGTGTGCAAAACGAGGACCCCGAGGCGAGTGCGTACTGGGACGACGGCCGCGGCGAGACCGAACTACAACGGCTGGACCGGAATTGGTCGAATTTGCTGCAGGAACTGCGGGTCGCGCAGACCGGTGTTCAGCTGCTGACCGGCTTTCTGTTGATCCTGCCGTTCTCGGATCATTTCGACGACCTCGACACCACGATGCGCATGGTGTACCTGTCCACCGTGGTCTGCTCGATCGGCGCCACGATCTTGCTGATCGCCCCGGTGAGCATGCACCGACTACTGTTCCGTCGGCGGCGGATGAAGACGCTGGTGGCCAGCGGACACCGGTACGCGATCATCGGCCTGCTGTTGCTCGGCGTCGCCCTTGCCGGAGTCGCCACGATCATCTTCGACGCCGTCGGCAACCGGCCCGCGGCGTGGATCGCGGGAGCTGTCAGCCTGACGACGCTGGGGCTGTTCTGGTTCGTGTTGCCGCTGCGCGGGCGCATGCGCGATGCGCATTGACGTTTGTGACAGCTGCGGTCCGGGAACACATGGCCCATGTTGATCCGTCGTATCGCGCGCCCGATGCTGTCAGCTGCCTTCATCGCCCGGGGGGTCGAAGCGCTCCGCAGTCCCAAGCCGGCGGCCGACGCCGCCCGTCCCACCCTGGAGGGGCTGAGCAAGCTGCCCGACCCGGTCGGCACCAACGTGCCCGCCAACGCCGAGACGGTCGCCAAGGTGACCGCCGCCGTGCAGATCGGCGGTGGCCTGCTCCTGGCCAGCGGCAAACTTCCGCGGCTGGCATCGGCAGCGCTGGCGGTCAGCGTCGTCCCGGGCAGCCTTGGCGGGCACACCTTCTGGAACGAGACCGACCCTGCGCGTAAGGCTGAGGAGCGGCGTGCGTTCATCACCGACGTCAGCCTCATCGGCGGGCTGATCATCGCCGCGGTGGACACCGAGGGCAAACCATCGCTGGGCTGGCGCGGTCGTCAGACGGCGCACAAGGTTTCCGAGGCGGTCACGTCGGCACTGCCGGCCGGAGCGGCGGCGGGCGGGGCGCTCGGCGACAGCGCGCTGGCCGACAAGGTCAGCCACGGACTGCAGGTCGGCGCCGAACGCGGTCGCGAGATCGCCCACGTCGCGCTCGAACGGGGCACCGAGCTCGCCGAGGTCGCGCGCGAACGCGGACCCGAGTTCGCGGAACTGGCCCGCAAGCGTGGCGCCGAACTCGCCGACGTGGCCCGCGAACGCGGACCGGAGATCGCCGACCGGGCGCGCAAGCGCGGCACCGAACTCGCCGACGTCGCCCGCGAACGCGGACCCGAGTTGGCCGACGTCGCCCGCAAGCGCAGCGCGGTGCTCGCCGACGTTGCGCGCGAACGCGGTTCGGAGTGGGCCGACGTGGCCCGCGACCGTGCACCGGAACTCGCCGAGACCGCTCGCGGTCGCGCGCAGGAACTCGCCGAGAAGTCCCGCAAGCAGGCCAAGCAGGCCCGTAAGGAAGCCAAGCGGCAGCAGCGCAAACTGCGCTGATCGCCTCATCGAAGCGGCCCGGGGGCGACGGGATCGGCGGTAGATTGGCGGCCGTGACTAGCCCCGAATTCGAATACCAGCCCGGACCCTACGGCGCGCCCCCTGCGGGCCGTCCCGGCGGATTGCTGCTGCGGTGGCTCGCCCGGTTCATCGACGGGATCATCGTCGGCATCGTCAGCTGGCTGCTGGCGATGTTCACCGACAACGAGTCGAGCATCCTGGTGACCGGCGTGTTCACCGGTGTGCTGATGTTCGTGTACTTCTTCGCCTTCGAGACCACGACCGGGTCGACGCTGGGTAAGAAGCTGCTGGGGCTGCGGGTCCTCGGCCCGGGCGGTGCGCCGAAGCCGACCGCGGCCCAGTCGGCGATCCGCAACTCCTGGACGGTGCTGCCGGTCATCCCGTTCGTGGGCGGTCTGCTCGGCTTCATCGCGATCGTCGTCATCGCGGTGACGATCAGCGGCAGCCCGACCAAGCAGGGCAAGCACGATCAGCTGGCCGGCGGCACCCAGGTCGTCAAGGGCTGAATTTCAGACCAGCAGCCACACGATCAGGCTGAGCCCGAACGCGGTCAGCCCCAGCGTGGTCTCCATGACGGTCCACGTCTTGAACGTGGTCTTGACGTCCATTCCGAAGAACCGGCTGACCAACCAGAACCCCGAGTCGTTGACGTGCGACAGCACTGTGGCGCCCGCGGCGATCGCGATGACCAGCAGCGTGAGCTGAACACTGCCCAGCGCCGCATCGGCGGCGGCCGCGCTGAGCAGGCCCGCCGTCGTCGTCAGCGCGACGGTCGCCGAGCCCTGCGCCACCCGCAGAAGGGTGGAGATGATGAAGGCCTGCACGATCAGCGACATGCCGAGCCCCGACAGCGAATCGGTCAGTGCGCTGCCGATTCCGCTGAGCCGGAGCACACCGCCGAACATGCCGCCCGCGCCGGTGATCAGGATGATCGAGCAGATCGGGCCCAGCGCCTTGTCGAAGATGTCGCCCACCTCGCCCATCGAGCGGCCGCCACGCAGGCCGAGCACCACGCCGGCCACGATGACCGTGATGAGCAGGGCAATGCTGGTGTTGCCCAACAGCATCAGATACTGCGCCCAGGTGGCGTCTTCGATCACACCCGCGGTGATCAACGTGTCGAGAACGGTGTTGAACGCGATCAACACGAACGGCAGAAGCAGCACGCCGAGCACCGTGATGAACGACGGGACCGTGCGGGTGGCGGTCGCCGTGGCACCGGTGCCGTCGGCGTCGCCGGTGCGTCCGTCGTTGATCTCGCCGAACAACGCGGTCGGGACGTCGACGTGGATCCGCCGGCCGAGTACCCGCGACACCAGCATCACGCCGATGTACCAGGACACCACCGCCATCGGGACGCCGATCACCAGGGTCAGGCCGATGCTGGCTTCCAGGGCTTCGGCGGCGGCGACGGGACCGGGGTGCGGCGGGACCAGCGCGTGCATGGCGGCGAACGCGCCGGCGGCCGGCAGCCCGTAGAACAGCAGCGACCCGCCGAAGCGGCGCGCGACGGTCATGATGATCGGCAGGAACACCACCAACCCGGCGTCGAAGAAGATCGGGAAGCCGAAGATCAGGGCGGCGACACCGAGCGCGAACGGTGCGCGCTTCTCGCCGAACCGGCCGATCAGCGTGTCGGCGAGCACCTGCGCGCCGCCGGTGATCTCGAGCAGCCTGCCGATCATCACGCCGAAGCCGACCAGCAGGGCCACCGAGCCGAGGGTGTTGGAGAACCCGAACGTCAACGCCGACGGCACGTCGCTGACCGGGATGCCCGCGGCCAGCGCCGTCAGCACGCTGACCAGCACGAGCGCCACGAACGCGTGCATCTTGACCTTCATGATGAGGAAGAGCAGCACTGCGACCGCGCCCGCCGCGATCAGCAGCAGGGTGGTGGCGCCGTATGCCGGGTCCATTGCTTCCATGAGTCCTCCGGGGTCTGTGGGACTGGTGCGGTCGAAAAGAGTTGCTGGTGAACGTCGTTGGGGGTGCTCAGGACTCCTGGTCGCCGCCGGTGGCGGCGACGTAGGTGTCGATGATCCCGTCGATGCTCTGGTCGACGTCGATGTCGACACCGCGCTCGTCGGCTTCGAGCGGTTCGAGGGTTTCGAACTGCGACTTCAGCAGCGACGAAGGCATGAAGTGGCCAGGGCGGCTGGCCTGGCGCCGGCCGATGACCTCCGGCGTGCCGCGCAGATGAAGAAGCTCGACCTCGGGGCAGTGCCGGCGCAGTTGGTCGCGGTACTTGCGTTTGAGCGCGGAGCAACTCATCACCCCGCCGGTGGTGCAGCGCTCGGCCAGCCACTCCCCGATCGCTTCCAGCCACGGATAGCGGTCGTCGTCGTCGAGGGCCTCGCCCGCGGTCATCTTGGCGATGTTGGCCGGTGGGTGGAAGTCGTCGGCGTCGGCGAACGGCACGCGCAGCCGCTGCGCCAGCGCCGCCCCGACGGTCGATTTTCCTGATCCCGACACGCCCATCACGACGATTGGTGACGCCATTTCCACCGCCTACCCAGTTGTGTTTGGCGTCACACAGCATGCCGCAAAAGGCATACGATTGCAACAGCATCACGAAATCATCTGTTTATATCCGCGTCAGCAAAGCTATGACAGGATGTATGCGTGGTGTCTGGGCCGAATGTCGGTGCACTGCACGGCAGTCTGCTTGCCGCGCTGGGGACCGCGATCGTCTCCGGCGAATACGCGGCCGGCGATGTGCTGACCCTGGACGCGGTGAGCGCACAGCACGGTTTGTCGCGCAGCGTCGTACGTGAGGCGGTGCGGGTGCTCGAGTCGATGGGCATGGTCGAATCGCGGCGCCGGGTCGGAATCACGGTGCAGCCTGCGCACAAGTGGAACGTGTTCGACCCGCTGCTGATCCGCTGGCGGCTGGACTCCGCCGACCGCGCCGCGCAGCTGCTGTCGCTGTCGGAGTTGCGGCGCGGGTTCGAACCGGCCGCCGCGGCGTTGGCGGCGCGCCGCGCCGACCCGGACCAGTGCCGGCTGATGGCCGCCGCCGTCTCGGACATGGTGGTACACGGGCGGGCCGGCGACCTGGAGGCATACCTGGAGGCGGACAAGCTGTTTCACCGCACCCTGCTGGAGGCCAGCGGCAACGAGATGTTCCGCGCGCTCGACGGTGTGGTCGCTGAAGTGCTGGCCGGGCGCACCCATCACGGGATGATGCCGACGACGCCGAATCCCGCCGCCGTCGACCTACACGATCAGGTGGCGCGGGCGATCAGGATGCGCGACGAGGCCGCCGCCGAGCAGGCGATGCGCGCGATCATCGACGAGGCGAGTCTGGCTGTCTCCGAGGAGCTCTAGCGTTTCACCGGGTCCCGCGGAATCGACCGTCGCCCACGATGGTTAACTGCGGACGTGGACAGGCAACCGACGCTGGCGCGCCGCTTCTTCGATCGACTCGAACCCGTGCACGCCGTCACCTACTTTGCTCCCGAGGCCCGCGCAGCGCTCGACGCGTTGGGCTACAAGGGCTTCTGGATGGGCTACTTCGCGGCGCGCTCGGCGCCGTTCGGCGTGGTGGCGCCGGAAGTGGTGACCGCGGCGTTCTACAACTTCGCGCCGCACCGCGTCGCCAAGGCGCTGCCCGCGGCGTGGGACGTCGCACCGCCGGCCGAGGCGTTGGCCGCGCGCCAGGAGTCGGCGGTCGCGGCGCTGCGTCGCTACGGCGTCGACGACGATGACGATGACGTGCGCACCGCCGCGGACCTGGCCGCCAAGGCCGCCGCGGCCGCGCCGTTGGACGGGCGCCCGCTGTTCGCGGCCAACGCGGCGTTGCCGTGGCCCGACGAACCGCTGGCCAAGTTGTGGCACGCGACCACGCTGCTGCGTGAACAACGCGGCGACGGGCACATCGCGGTGCTCGTCGCCGAAGGCGTCGCCGGCCGCGAGAGCAATGTGCTGCACGCCGCCGCGGGCCGGGCGCCGCGCGAGATGATCATGCGCAGCCGCGACTACGACGACGAGCAGTGGCAGTTCTACCGCGACCGGCTCGCAGCGCGGGGTCTGCTCGACGGCGATGAGCTGACCGACGCCGGCCGCGAGCTCAAGCAGCGCATCGAGGACCACACCGACCGGTTGGCGCTCGGCGTGCTCGACGCGCTCGACGACGCCGAGGTGGAGGCGCTGTTCCGGGCGCTCACCCCGATCACCCGCAGGGTGGTCGCCGGCGGTGACCTGCCCGCCGCCACTCCGATGGGCCTGAACCGCGACGACCTGAACGACGACAGCGCCCACCTCTGACCCCGTTGGCGCGAACGTGCGCGTTTGAACACGACACGCCGTCGCTTTGCGGCGGTTTGCGCACGCTCACGGCAGGCTGAGCGACGTGATGGTGCTGAAGTCGGTCCTGCTGTTCGTGCTCGCCGCGATCCTCGAGATCGGCGGCGCGTGGCTGGTGTGGCAGGGCGTGCGTGAGCACCGCGGCTGGTGGTGGATCGGCGCCGGGGTGATGGCGCTCGGCGCGTACGGGTTCATCGCGGCGTTTCAACCGGACGCGCACTTCGGTCGGGTGCTGGCCGCCTACGGCGGGGTCTTCATCGCCGGATCGCTGGCCTGGGGCATGGTGGCCGACGGCTTCCGACCCGACCGCTGGGATGTCACCGGCGCCCTGATCTGCCTGCTCGGAGTCGGGCTGATCATGTACGCGCCGCGTTAGCGCACGCTCACCGACAAAAGCCCTAGCGCTGGTTGCGGTTCCATTCCAGCCAGCCCACACCCGTGCGGCCGTCGGCGGTGGCGACGGTGCCCCACGCGCGCGGAAAGTGACTGACCCGGCCGTCGGTCGACGTCAACGCCACCGGCGCGTGACCCTTGGCCTCGAACGTCGCGACCACGTCGCCGGGATTGAGCGCCAGCGTGGTCTGCAACGGTAAACCGTTGTCCGCGAACGTCTCCTGCGACGCCGTCACGGTCTGCGACTCGAGCAGCGACTGGCCGCGGGTCTGCACGTAGCCCACGCCGAACGCCGGCGCGCCGGGAATCCGGATGTCGACACCGTGCAACCGGGTGCCGTCGTCGAGATGCAGCGCGCTCCACACCCAGTCCATCGCCCACCAGTCGCGCACACCCCACGAGTGGTCGCGCTGGCCGGGCACGTCGGTGAACTCGAACTCGCGGCCGTCGACGGTGACGCGGCCCGACACCGTGCACGGGATCTCGTAGCGCGGGGTCACCCGGTACAGGTACGGCGTGCCCGCGGTGTGCCACACCAACTCCATCGCCACCTCGACGGGCCTGCCCTGCTCGCCGCGTAGCAGCCCCGCCGGGTCGTCGAAGGCCTCGCCGCGCCCGCGCATGGTCACCCGGTAGGTCCGCAGCGGCTCGGCGGGGTCGAGGTCGAGTTCGATCGGCCCGTCGCCCTTGAAGTCGATCAGCGCATAGGTCGGCATGTCCGGACCGCACACCAGGCCGTTGATCCACGACGTGTCCAGGTTCGGGTACAGCCCGAGCCTCACCCACACCCCGATCCCCTGGCCTGCGTCGACCAGGTCGAAGTACCAGCTCTCGTTCCACAGCGGCTCCTCGCCGGGCGGGTGCGCGACCTCGTCCTCGGCGGCCGGGGTCAACGGCTCGGGCACCGTCGGCTCCGGCAGCACGCTCAACGCGTCCACGTCGAGCACATGCTGGCAGTGCCGCCGCAGCATCGTCATGAACATCTCGTCGCCGCGCTCGGTCCGCTCCACCAGCATCGAGGAGATGATGGCCATCATCACCCCGAAGAAGCTCTGCCTGCGCACCCCGTCGCGCACGTCCTCGCGGCTCAGGGACGACCCCAGCGCCCCGTGGTACGAGTCCAGCAGCGCGTCGTAGTGCGCGCGCCGCACCTCGACCGGCAGTGCGCAGCCCAAAAAGTACGCGACGTCGGTCAGCGCAGGCCCCCACGTCACCGTCTGCCAGTCGACGACCGTCAGCGCCCGGTCGGCGCCCGGCTGCCCGAACAGCATGTTGTCGAGCCGGTAGTCGCCGTGCACCAGGCCCATCACGCGGTCGGCTGCCGACTCCCCTTCCAGATACGCGTCGAAGCCGGCCACCAGCCGCTCGCACACCACCCGGTGCTCGGGGGCGATCTGGTCGGCGTAGCGCTCGGCGAACCCGGCGTAGAGCTGGGTGATCAGCGCCTGGTTGACCGGCGCCTCGCGGTTGAGCCAGTCGGCGCTGGCGGCGGCCGGATCGTTGAGCAGCGGCCCGTGCAGCCGGCCCAGTTCGGCCAGCGCCAGCATCGCCCGCTCGGGCGACGCACCGCGGATCTCGTCGCCCACGACCGCGGGGCCCGCGTCGCCGAGCAGCAGGTGGAACGCGCCGGACTCACCGTCGAACGCCGAGGAGAAACACGGCGCCACCGGACCGCCGATCCGCGGTGCGATGTCGGTGTAGAAGCGCACCTCTCGCTCGTACAGGCCCAGCGCCAGGCCGGTCTGGCGGCTGACCGGATCGGTGGCGGCGACCTTGAGGACCACCGACGACGGTCCCTGCCCGGCCTCGCCGTAGCCCAGCGCGATGCGGTAGCACTCGCTCATCTGACCGGTCCCGATGCGCTCGAAGGTGAACTCCGTGACCGGAGCGCCCAGCGCCGACGCCAGCCATTCAGAGGTCAGGTCGGCGGGTCGCTCGATGACGTCAGTGATGGGCACTGGTGACCTCCGTGTGACACATATCAGGCGCCGTGGCCACCACGTCCAGCGCGGGGTTGCGGTCGAAGAAACCGAACGGCTTGAGCCAAAACGATACGACGTCGACCGGCATCACGGGCCAGTCCTCCGGCCGCGTGATGTGGTGGATGCCGAATACATACCACAGCACGACGTCGGTGTTTTCGACGGACCGGTCGGCCGCCGTCCACACCCCTAGCCCCGAGTCACGTGCCGACTGGTTGACGAATTCTCCTGCGGGCCAACGTTCGTCGGGATGGTTCGGCGTCACCCACAGGGTGTGGCCGATCACCGCGGCGCGCTGCAGCACCGGCGAGTCGGAAGCAAACATCGACGGGATAGCTCCACCGGGCACCAGCTGGTATGCCGGGTGACCACCCAGCGCATTGACGACGTTCGTGTTGACGACCTTCCACCCGCGTTGGGTGGCGAAGTCGACGTCCTGTTTGGCCTCGCTTTCCGTCCGCAGCGGCACGTCGCGGGTGACCAGCGACAGGCCGTGCGGATTGTCCGGTCCCGTCGGTTCGGCGTGGGACTCGGACACGTACACCGTGTTGTCGGCGCCGTCGACGTCCATGTCGAGGCGGGCCACCAGAAAGTGTTGGTGGAAGGGCGCGTACGTGCGCTCGTCGACCAGCGTCCCGTTCGGGTGCGGCTGTCCGGGCGCCAGCGGTGTGGTCACCATGATGCCGGTCGCGCGGACTTCGCACTCGATGTTGCCGTCCTGGTGGAACCGCCAGTAGACCAGGTACTCGTAGTTGGCGACGGTGACGTGGAAGGACACCGTCAGGCGCCGCATCCGTCGGATCTCCGCCCCGATGTCGGGGTCGACGTGCTTCCACAGCACCGCGTTGTCTTCCTCGTGGATGCAGATCGCGTTGCGGATCGTGTACGGCTCACCCTTGCTGTTGTGCAGAACCGCGTCCAGATAACGGATTTCGCCTAGACAGTCGCAGCCCAGCTCCAGTGAGGTGGTCATGAAGCCGAGCCCCCACTCGCCGATGTCGAATGCGGTGCGCCGATAGTGGTCGACGCTCGGGTCGCGGTAGGGCACGATCATCTCCGCGAACGACAACCGGTGCGCCACAGAGCGATCCCGGTCGCCGTCGCGGTAGCGCACGGTGTGCAGCACCATGCCCTCGCGGTAGTTGAACCCGATCCGCAGCGACCAGTTCTGCCACCGCAGCAGGTTGCCGTCGAGCGTGAACGACGGGCCCTCGGGCTGGGTGATGTGCAGGGGCTTGAGCGGTTCGCGATGCGACCGCGCGCGGATGCTCTCCGGAATCAGCGAGGGCACGTATTCACCCATCACCGACGGGATTTCGACCTCACCGGCGTCTTCGACCTCGAGCAGTTCCATGGCGTTGAGGTCGATGACGCAGTGCAGGCCGCTGACCAGATGCGCGTAGGGGTTGGCGCCCGGGGCGGCCCGGAGCCAGGTGTCCGACCAGCCGATCCTGCGGTCGCGGTAGTTCGGCGGCGCGACAGCCCGACCGTAGGTCCAGGTGTCGAAGAACACCAGATCCATGTCGGTGATGCCTCGGGCGGCAAGCGCGGCAATGACATCGGGATGGGTGCGCAGCAGCTGGTCACACTCGGCGAACTCGTCGACGGTGAAGTTTGGCTGCACCCCCGGGATGTGGGTGAACGACTCGACTCGGGCCTCCGACAGCGACACCACGGCCTTGTAGGTGGCGTTGCTGCCGCGATGTAGGCAAACGACGGTCGCGCGCCGCGGCGGTGCCGCCCCTGCGCTCTCGAACGCCAGGATCTGCGCCTTGTCGGGTTCGGCGAGTTCGACCGACGCGAAGCGCCACCCGTCACCGACGCCGTGGTCGCGATGCAGCATCGAAGCGACGGCCGCGAATTCGTCGCTGCTGAGGGGATCCAGAGGGTGAGCCACGGGCTAACGCAACCACATTCGCGCGTCGGCGGCCGCCGATTCCGACGGGTCAGCGCGCGGCCAGCGAGAAGTTCTCCCAGGCCTGCCGGCGCGCGGCGTGCGGATCGTATTCGGTGCGCGGACGGCTGTCGAAGACCCGCACGGCGCGGTCGGCGCTGGTGTAGGCCGGCCAGTCCGCGCCCGGCTCCCCGGTGCGGGCGAACTCGCGCCACCGGCGCTGCACGTCGTCGCTGACCTTCAGCGCGGTGCGCCGGTCACCGGCGGCGGTCAGCAGCCTGCCGAACTTCGACCTATAGACGTCGAACACCGCGAGCAGTTCGGTGGCGTGCGTGGCGCCCAGGCCCGACCAGCGCAGCGGGCGCGGCGCGTAGTCGTAGCGGTAGAGGTAGGTCGGCGCATGCCTGCTGTGCGCCTCGGCGATCTGCCATGCCGCCGAGCCGAACGCGAAGTCACCGCCGAACTGCACGCATGCGGCTTCGCCGGGATATCCGGGGTAGGCGGCGGTGATCCGTTCGCGTTCCTCGGCTCCGGCCTCGGCGAGCAGGCGTTCGATCATCGGCTCCGACATGGGCAGCAGTTTGAGGAAGCGGCCGAACAGGCGGGCCTCCTCGGCGTTCGTTCCGACGATCAGCGGCACCCGGTGCGCGGTGCCTGCGCGCATCGCCTCGACCGGGTCGACGGGCAGGTAGTCGCTGCCGCTGGTGGGTCCGGCGGCGAAGGCGCCGAGCATCTCCCGCTGCCCCTGTCGGACCAGTCGTTCGAACGCCTGGACCAGATCGGCGGGCCGCGCGGCCATCACCGCGGCGGCGCCCTCACCCTCCTCGGCGCCGAGCAGCGCGGCGAACCGCGTCGCGTACTGGCGCGCCACCTCCGGGGTGCGTACCATGCCGGCCGCCGGGCTCTCCGAGATCGCCTGAGCGAAAAGGCCTTTCGCGGCGGGTACGGCCAGCAGGGTGGCGACCGCGTGCGCGCCTGCGCTCTCGCCGAAGATCGTCACGTTGTCCGGGTCGCCGCCGAACACCGCGGCGTTGTCGCGCACCCAGCGCAGCGCCATCACCAGGTCGCGCAGGTACAGGTTGTCGTCGAAGGTGTGCTCGGCGTCCGAGAGCGAGGTCAGGTCCAGACAGCCCAGCGCGCCCAACCGGTAGTTGACCGAGATGTACACGCAGCCGTTGCGGGCCAGCGAGGCGCCGTCGTAGATCGGGGTGGCCGAACTGCCCATGAAGTAGCCGCCGCCGTGGATGAACACCATCACCGGCAGCGGGGACTGCGGCGGCCGCTTGGGGGCGACGACGTTGAGCGTCAGGCAGTCCTCGCTCATCGGCTGGTACTTGCCGGGCGCGAGCAGGGTGTACATGCGCTGCTGGGGTGCGCAGTTGCCGTATCCGTGGCAGTACCGCACACCCCGCCACGGCTGCACCGG
Source organism: Mycolicibacterium flavescens (assembly GCF_001722335.1). Lineage (GTDB taxonomy): Bacteria > Actinomycetota > Actinomycetes > Mycobacteriales > Mycobacteriaceae > Mycobacterium > Mycobacterium flavescens. The sequence goes on along the minus strand of NZ_MIHA01000006.1, from coordinate 82,256 downwards.
CTGCGGGGCGCGTAGCCGCAGCGGGCCCACGGGCGGGCGGGCATACGGCACCGCGCGCCACCGGTTCACGCCATCGCGGGTGAATCCTTCGATGGTTCCGGAGGTGATCGTTGCGCGGACGGTGTGTTCGTGCATCACCCGACGGTAGCGAATGGTCCTCCGCCGCGCCTGGTCAGGGATTGTGTGTCGGCCCGCTAGCCTGGCCGGTATGCGAATGGCGGTGCTGATCGCGTCCGTGCTGGTGGCCGGGTGTTCGTCGACGACGGGCGGTCAGCCGGACCGGATCGAACCGATCCCGCCGGCCCCGTCGGCGAGCGCGCCGTCGGGCACCACCACGTCGTCGGGCGGGCCCACCCCGACCGCGGCGCCGGCGCCGGGCGCACCGATCGACGGCGTGCTCGCCTGGATCGAGGCCGGCGCTCCCGCCGACGTCGCGGCCTACCGCGAGGCCACCCGCGAGGGTCAGGTCACCGAACTCGGGCAGGACGTCGCGTTCACCACGCCGTCCGGCAAGACCACGTGCATGACCGCACAACGCGCCGACGGCGCGCTGGCGTGCCTGGTGGATCTGCTCGATCCGCCACCGCGCCCGGCCGACGCCTACGGCGAGTGGAAGGGCGGCTGGGTCGACTACGACGGCAGCAGCGTCACGGTCGGGTCGGTGCACGGTGACCCCGGCCGGTTCACCGCCGGGGAAGGGCCCGAACTGCCGTACGGGCAGCTGCTGTCCTTCGGCGACTTCCGCTGCCGCTCCGATGCGGCCGGGCTGTTCTGCGCCGACTCCGCCAACCGGTCCGCGGTGAAGTTCAGCGACGCCGGCATCGAGCCGTTCGGCTGCCTGCAGCCGGTCAGCGCGCCCCCGCAAATCGGCGAGAGGTTCCAGTGCTGAACAGTCAATTGCCGGGCGGTTGTACGCCGGCGCGCACCCGCTCCGGGTAGATCTGGGTCATCCCGATGGCGCCGACGATCACCACCACCGGGATGACGGCCTTGGTCCAGTGCACGGTCGACGGCGAGGCCACCGCGACGTAGCCGAGCACCGCGATGAGCGCGAACACCAGCGCCCACATCAGCGTCAGCACCTGGTTGGTGCGCCGGAACGCGGCTCTCTCCCAGTCGTGGCGGGGCGCCGACGGCGGCGCGTACTGCTCGGTGAACGGGACGAACGCCAGCGACACCCCCGCCATCACCGCGAGCGTGCCCGCCGACAGGGTGGTGGCGTAGGTGTCCATCCAGTCGCGGTCCTGGGCGCCGAGCACCATGCCCGCGACGGTCACCGCGATGAAGAACCCGATGGTCACCAGGTCGAGAAGTCGGGGGCCGCCGAACCCCGCCGACACGCCGAGGATCAGCGCCGCCAGCACCGCGCACAGCGCGCCGAACATCCACGTGCTCGCGCCGTCGGCGACGATCCAGTAGATGATCCACGGCGCGAACCCGATGAACGGACTGCGCTCGAACCATTGATCCACGCGTGCCAGCTTGGCCGCCATCCCCCGCGAGCAGACGCGAAATACCCTGAAATGCCGCGAAAAGAGGGCACTTTGCGACTGCTCGCCGGAGGAACGGACGTCAGGTCAACCGGAACGTGCCGGTCACCAACGTCGGGGTGACGTCGCGGCCGTTGATCTTCGAACTCATCGACCCGTTGGCCAGACGGGTGATCTGCTGAGCCTGCTGCAGTTGCCGCTTGTTGCGCACCTCGTTGCGGAACTGCAGATCGCTGAGCTGCTGAAGTTCGGCCTGCTCGAAGTCGCGCCCGCTGGTCCCGTTCAGTTGCACGCCGATCGCCGAACCGTCCTCGCGGACCACCCACGACGCGCGCACCCCGTCGAGCGCGGCGGTGTACATACCCGCCTCGCCCGACACCGGCGCCGCGGTGAACTGGTAGGCCACACCGTTCATCGTCAGATCGCCCGTCACGTCGGTCCCGGCCAGCTCGGCGCGCAGGGTGTCGCGGAACCGGGAAGCCAGGTCGATGCGGCCGTCGGTCTGCTTGCCGAAGAACCAGGCCTCGTCGTCGGTGCCGTTGCAGGCGTAGGCGGCGACCTCACCGCCGTCGACCGAAATCCCGATCGTCATGGTCTTGCCGTCCGCCGATGTCATGTCGGCGACGTAGCGGGCCGACGGCGGGAACGCCGCGGCGGAACTGGTGGGCGCGGCTTCGGAGGTGGGGCTCGCGTCGGTGCCGGTGTTGCCGGAGCAGCCGGCCAGCGCGAGCAGGGCGACCAGCGAGGCGAACCCGACGAACAGCGTGCGGATGATTTTTCTCATGGGCTCAGCATGCTCACCGCGAACCTGCGGTACATGAAGGTTGTGTGGAGATTGCGTGGAGATTCACTCCCGCAGGAACGCGTCCAATTCGGCGCAGAACACCCGCCACGCGGGTTCGGTCGCGGTCAGCAGATGGTTGTTGCTGTCCAGCGGGACCAGCCGCGAGTCCGGGATCAGCGACGCCAGTTCCTCGCCGCAGCGCATCGGTACCCGGTGGTCGTCGCGGGCGTGCATGATCAGCGTGGGGCACGACACCTGGCGGGCCAACTCAGCCACGTCGATCCGGCTGAACTCCTCGAGGAAGCGCACCGCGTTCTGCGGTGAGGTGGTGCGCCGCTGCAGCTGGTCGAAGGCGGCCCAGTCGGCGCGGGTGCCGTCGGGAAGGAACTGCGCGGCGAACACCTGCCGGAACGCCGGGTCATCCCGGCCCCACCCCACTCGAGCGAGCTCGAGATCCAGTGCGGCGACCCGCTTCTCGTCGTCGCTCTCGGCCCGCACGGCACGTCCGCGGGCATAAGCTCCGCACAGCACGAGCCGGCTCACACGGTCGGGGTGACGCGCGGCGTAGGCCACCGCGACGGCCGCCCCCTGCGACACCCCCAGAAGCGGAAACCGTTGCAGACCAAGCGCTTCAATCACCGACTCCAGGTCGGCGACCCAGTCCTCGAAGCCGAACCCCTCGACGTCCCAGTCCGAAAGACCGCAGCCGCGTTCGTCGTAGCGGATGTAGCGGTAGCGGCGCGACAGGTCACGCACCCAGTGCTGCCACACCGGGCTCTCGACGTCGTAACCCAGGTGGGTCATCCAGTTTGCGGCGCGCACCAGCGGCGGCCCGTCGCCGGCCACCGCGTAGGCCAGCCGAGCGTCGTCGGCGGCGCGGCAGAACGCGATGTGCTGGCGCACCGGCGCGGAGTCGACGGGTGGTGCGGTGGTGTCGTCGCTCAGGGTCCCGACGAACCGGTACCCGCGCCCGCGCACCGTGCGGATGTAGCGCTGGGACTCCCCGTCGTCGCCGAGCGCCCGGCGCACCGCCTTGATCCGGCTGGTCAGCGCCGCCTCACCGACGAACCGCCCGCCCCACACCGAGTCGAACAGCTCGGTCTTGGTCACGCAGCGGTGGTGGTTGGCGACCAGCTGGGTCAGCACGTCGAAGACCTGGGGTTCGACGCGGATGACGTCGCTGCCGCGGCGCAGTTCGTAGCGCAGGGTGTCCAGGACGAACGCGTCGAATCTCCACACCCCGGAGGCGGCGGGCGACGGCGGCTCTTCGGTGGACAGGGTCACGGCGATCCCCTCGTGATCGTTGCTGGTCATCGTAACGACGAGCCGGCGTCCGCGAGGGTTCGATGACACCCGAAAACGGGTCAGAGAATCAGCGCCACCCGTCGGCCGCCTTGGCCGCGCGCATCAGCGCATCGCACAGCGTCCGAAGCTCGTCGGCGGCCGCGCCCTCCTCGACCGCGGTCGCGACGTCCTCGGCCGCGCATCGCACCTGGTAGATGCGGTCTGAGAGCTCGGCGGCCTCGTCCGCGCTGAGCACGACGGCGTCGGGGGCCAACGACGTGCCGCGGATCTGGGTGCGTTGCTCGTAGGCGCGTTGCCGGCACGACTGCCTGCAGTACTGCCGGCGCCGGCCCAGGCCGACGTCGTCGACCTCACGACCGCACCATCGGCAGGACTGGGGACGAAGACGCCTTTTGATCCCGTGGGCCACGGACGTGACTGTAAACCGACGCACGGCCCGATCCCGGTATCATCGACGGTCGAGTCGGGAACTTCACGGCCTGCTGCCGCGTTGTTTGTCCGGACCATTCTGCGCAGATCGAGGAGTGTTGACGATGGCTGATCGTGTCTTGAGGGGAAGTCGCCTCGGAGCCGTGAGCTACGAGACCGACCGCAACCATGACCTGGCGCCGCGTCAGGTTGCGCGTTACCGAACCGACAACGGCGAGGAGTTCGACGTCCCGTTCGCCGACGACGCCGAGATCCCCCACACCTGGCTGTGCCGCAACGGCATGGAGGGCACGCTGATCGAGGGTGACGCGCCGGAGCCGAAGAAGGTCAAGCCGCCGCGTACCCACTGGGACATGCTGCTGGAACGTCGGTCGGTCGAGGAACTCGAGGAGCTGCTCAAGGAGCGCCTCGACATCATCAAGGCCCGCCGCCGCGGCAACTGACGCCGGCCCGCCGCTCAGCGGGTGACGCCGACTCCGCGGGCGCGGTCGATGCGCCCGCGGAATCCCCATTCCGCGACCTTGAACAACGCCTCGCGGATGTTCGAACCGCTCATCTTCGACTGCCCGTGCTCGCGTTCGGTGAACGTGATCGGCACCTCGACGACCAGGAACCCGTTGTTGATCGACCGCCAGGTCAGGTCGATCTGGAAGCAGTAGCCCTTGGAGTCGACCGCGGCCAGGTCGATCTTCTCCAGCACCTCGCGGCGGTAGGCGCGGTAGCCGGCGGTGATGTCGTGGATGTCGACACCCAGCAGGATGCGGGAGTAGCCGTTGGCCGTGCGGGACAGCACCAGGCGCCGGCGCGGCCAGTTGCGCACCTCGCCGCCGTCCACGTAGCGCGAGCCGATCACCAGGTCGGCGCCCTCGTCGACGGCGTCGAGCAACCGGTAGAGCTGTTCGGGCGGATGGCTGCCGTCGGCGTCCATCTCCACCAGCACCGAGTACTCGCGCTTCAGGCCCCACTCGAAGCCGGCCAGGTAGGCCGCGCCCAGGCCGCCCTTGGCGCTGCGGTGCATGACATGCATCCGGTCCGGATCGGCCAGGGCCAGCTCATCGGCCAGTTCCCCGGTGCCGTCGGGACTGCCGTCGTCCACGATGAGGATGTGGACGTCCGGGCGCGCCTGCTGGACACGCCCGACGATCAGCGGCAGGTTCTCCCGCTCGTTGTAGGTGGGGATGATGACCAGCGTGCGCTGGCTTGGGCGTTCCCCCGGGCCCCGGCCCGTCGTCATGTGGCTCCTCTGTCTTTGTCGTCGCCGTGCGCTCGGCGACGCACAAAGCCTCCATTGTGCAGTATCGCGATGACCACACTGCCCAGACCGAGCGCGATCAGCAGCCCCTCGACCAGCGGACCCCACCGCGTCGCGATGGTGAGCTGCGTCTTCAGCCGCACCGACTGGTCGAGGTAGGCGGGCTCGTAGAACGCGGTGCGGGCCAGTTCCCGGCCGTCGGGGGCGATCACCGCGCTGATCCCGGTGGTGCCGGCGACCACGACGTACCGGTCGTGCTCGACGGCCCGCAACCGGGCGAACGCCAGCTGCTGCTCGCTCATCGACTCGGTGAACGTCGCGTTGTTCGACGGCACGGCCAACAGTTGGGCGCCGTTGCGCACCGACTCGCGCGGAGCGCGGTCGAAGATCACCTCCCAGCACGTCGCCACGCCGACCGGCACCCCGGCGGCGTGCACCACACCGGTGCCGTCGCCCGGGATGAAGTAACCGGCCCGGTCCGCGTGCGGCGACAGGTGGCGGAAGAAGCTGCGCCACGGCAGGTACTCGCCGAACGGCTGCACGATCTGCTTGTCGTGCCGCTCGTCGGGCCCGCTGCCGGGGTTCCACACGATCACCGAGTTCGTCGCGGCCGGGGTGTCGCCTGCGCCGTCGGCGGCCACCACCGCGCCGACCATGATCGGCGCGCGGATCGCGGCCGCGGCACCGGAGATCAGCTCGGCGGCGTCGGGGTTGGCCAGCGGATCGATGTCGGACGAATTCTCCGGCCAGATGACGAACATCGGCTGCGGTGCGCGGCCTTCCCGGACGTCTCGGGCCAGCCGCATCGTCTCCTCGACGTGGTTCTCGAGCACCTCGCGCCGCTGGGTGTTGAAGTCGAGCCCGAGCCGGGGCACGTTGCCCTGCACGACGGCCACGGTGATCGGCTGGTCGTCGCCGGCGCCGATGCCGGACTGGCGCACGTGCGGCCACGTCAGCGCGGTGACCAGCAGCACCGCGGCGATGCACACCCCGGGGACGACGACCGCGGGCGGGCCGCTGTCGGCGCCGGCCGGCCGCCGCCACCAGTCGACAATCGCGAAAACGATTGCCGCCAAAGAGAACCCGACGAGAACCACGACGAACGACAGCAGCGGCGCACCACCGAGTTGGGCGATCGAGCGCAGCGGGCTCTCGGTCTGCCCGTAAGCCACCACTCCCCAGGGGAAGCCGCCGAACGGCACCGTCGACTTGAGCCACTCCTGCAGCGACCAGAGGCCCGCGAACCACAGCGGCCAGCCCGGCAACCGTCGCACCAGTACGGCCGCGGCACCGAACAGGCCGGGGAACACCGCCTCGGCGAGTGACAGCCCAATCCACGGGACGGGCCCGACGAACGCCCCGACCCACGGCAGCAGCGGCAGGTAGAACGCCGCGCCGAAGACGAACCCGTAGCCGAACGCGCCGCGCGCCGTGGCGGTTCCGCGCATCAACACCCACGCCATCAGGGCGAACGCCAGGTAGGCCAGGGGCCACCAGCCGAACGGCGGAAAGCTCAGGCACAGCAGCACACCGGCGACGATCGAAACCCCGAGCTGCGGCAGCCGGTTGACCACCGCTCTGCCGAATCGCTTTGTCCGAGAGTCGGTTTCAGCCATGAATGACGACACCCCGGTGAACCGTCTGCCGGCACCGCGGCGACGGCCCGTCCAGACGCGGCAACGCGGGCACCCGCGAGCGCGCGTCGGTCGACCACCGCTGGACCGCGTCGGCGGGCGCGCTGACCTCGAGATCGTCGGCCTCCCAGACCGCGTAGGACGCCGGCGCTCCGGGCACCAGCGTGCCGGTCACGCCGTCGCGCACCCCGGCCGCCCGCCACGCGCCGCGGGTGAGCGCGGTGAACGCCGCCCGCGCCGACACGGCGCTGCCCGGGGTGTGGTGTCGGGTCGCCGCGCGCACCGTCGCCCACGGGTCCATGCCGGTCACCGGGCTGTCCGAGCCGAACGCGAGGGGCACGCCTTGAGATGCTAACAGCGCGAACGGGTTCAACGCCCTGGCCCGCTCGGCGCCGAGCCGCTGGGCGTACATGCCGGTGTCGCCGCCCCACAGCGCGTCGAAGTTGGGTTGCATGCTGGCGAACACACCCCACGAGCCCAGTTTGTGCGCCTGCTCCTCGGTCACCATCTCGAGGTGCTCGAGGCGGTGACCGCAGCGGGCCACCGCGGGCGCCCCGCACGCCGCGACGACGGACTCGAGCGCGGTCACGACCGCGGTGACCGCCGCATCCCCGATGACGTGGAACCCGGCGGTGATCCCCGCCTCGGTGCAGGCGCGCAGGTGCGCGGCGATCGCGTCGCGGTCCAGGTAGGTGTTGCCGACACAGTCGGCGTCGGCGTAGGGCTCGTGCAGCCACGCGGTGCGCGAGCCCAGCGCACCGTCGACGAACAGGTCGCCGGCCAACCCGCCGGCCCCGGTGCGCTCGATCAGCGCGCGGGCCTGTTCGGCCGCCGACACCGCCTCGCCCCAGTACCCGGCGATCTCGACACCGTGGGTCAGGGCGCGAATCTCGTCCCAGTCGTCGAGGCCGCCGATGTCGGGTCCGCCGCACTCGTGCACGGCGACGATTCCCAGCGCCGCGGCGGCGTCGAGCGCACACGAGCGGGCGTTGTCGCGCTGCTGTTTGGTCAGCCGCGCCCTGGCCGCGGCGCGCACGGCGTGGTGGGCGTCGGCGGTCAGCGGGCGCTGGGGGTGGTAGCCGGTAGCCCCGTCCAGGTCGGCGCACAGCCTGCGCAGGGCGCTCGAGGCCACCGCCGAGTGCACGTCGACGCGGGCCAGGTACGCGGGCCGGTCACCGACGACGGCGTCGACGTCCTCGGTGGACGGCGGCGTGCGGTCGGGCCAGCTGGACTCGTCCCAGCCGTGGCCCCAGACCGGACCCTCGGGGTGGGCGCGGGCGAACTCGCCGAGCAGTTGCAGGCAGTGCTCGCGCGACCGCGCCGACCGCAGGTCCAGCCCGGACAGCATCAAGCCGGTGGCGGTGAGGTGCACGTGGCAGTCGACGAACGCCGGCGCGACGAACGCGCCGTCGAGGTCGACGATCTGCGCGTCGGGGAACTGGGCCCGGCCGACGTCGTCGCTGCCGAGCCAGGCGACCACGCCGTCGCGGACGGCGAGCGCGGTGGCGTCGGGCATCGACGGGCTGTGCACCCGCCCGTTGAGCAGAAGCGTCGTCACGTACGGGAGGTTCTCACGCCTCGGGCTGGGGCGGGCGGGTGGGACCGGGGGTCCGCTCGACCCGCGCGATTTCCCCGCCGAGCTGCTCCACCTCCACCACGTCGACGACCTCCCCGTCGATGTAGTCGGTGCCCCGCATGGTCGACCTGGTGGCAGCCCAGCCCGCGGCACCGAGCAGCGGCATCCGGCGCGCGGCCAGCGCGGTCACCAGCGGCCGGGCGGCGGCCCGGCTGGGCGGCAACAGCAGCAGCACGCCGAGCACCGAGCTGGCCAGCCCGGGCAGCACGACCAGCACCGTGCCGAGCGCGACGAGCACGCTGTCGGCGGCGGCGCCCTGCACGGTCGATGCGGTCAGCCCGCCGCGCAGCCGGCTCAGGTGGCGCCGCAGCTGCGATCCGGCCACCGCGACACCCAGCACGAACGTCGCCAGCACCGCCAGCAGGGTCCAGCCGAGGCCGATCGTCGCGGTCAGTGCCACCACGACCGCGATCTCGATCAGCACATAGAGCCCGAACAGCCGCATCGCCATGTTCGGTCAACGCCCGGGCGCCGCCGCGGGTTCCGTAGAGTCGCCGGCGTGGCACAGATCGAGATCGACACCGCGGACGGGCCCATCGACGCGCTACTCGACGTGCCGGCCGGTGCCGGGCCGTGGCCCGCGGTCGTGGTGGTGCACGACGCGCTCGGCTACCGCCCGGACAAGGAGTCGACGTCGCGCCGCATCGCCGACGCCGGGTACCTGGCGATCACACCCAACCTCTACGCGCGCGGCGGGCGGGTGCGCTGCATCACCCGGGTGTTCCGGGAACTGCTGAGCAAGCGGGGCCGCGCGCTCGACGACGTGCTGGCCGCCCGCCACCACGTGCTGGGGCTGCCGGAGTGCAACGGCGCGGTCGGGATCGCGGGCTTCTGCATGGGTGGACAGTTCGCGTTGGTGATGTCGCCGATGGGGTTCGGCGCGTCGGCCCCGTTCTACGGCACACCGCTGCCCCGCCCGCTGGAGGAGACACTGGCCGGCGCGTGCCCGATCGTGGCCAGCTTCGGCCGGCGCGACCCGATCGGCCGCGGCGCCGCTGACGCGCTGCGAAAAGCGGTCGACGCCAACGGGATTCCCGCCGACATCAAGGAGTACCCGGACGCCGGGCACAGTTTCGCCAACAAGATGCCCGGTCAGCCGCTGCTGCGGATCACCGGGTTCGGCTACCGCGAGGACACCACCGACGACGCGTGGCGGCGGGTCTTCGCGTTCTTCTCCGAACACCTGGCGGTCACGCCGCCGGCTTGATCTCCAGCCCGATGTGCACCTTGTCGATGCCGCCGCGGATCAGCGCCTGCGGGATCCACCACCAGGCGTGCCACCAGTAGCGGCGCGTCACCTTGTCGAAGACCCGGCGGGTGTCTTCTTTGGGCAGCACCCGCCCGACCGCCTCGACCGGATCGCCCTTCGGCTTGCCCAGCGCGGTGGATTTCTGGATGGTCACCCGCGGGGTGTTGCGGATCCGCTTGGTCTTCCACGACCCGTCGTCGGTGATGACCAGCAGCTTGTCGGCCTCGGGTGCGCCCCAGATCGGGGTCGGCTTGGGCCGGCCGTCCTTGGTGAACGTCGTCAGCAGGATGTACTTGGAGTTGGCGACGTCGGCGAACGTATCGGCCACGGTCAGCCCGGCTTGATCTCGATGGTCACGTTGCTCTTCATTCCCCCGCGCAGCTTGGAGAAAACGTTGAACGTCTTGCCCAGCAGGCCGTAGCGCTTGCCGAGCGCGTCATAGGTGGCGCCGTTGGCGGACTTGTCAAGGATGGTCGCGACCGCCTCCACCGCCTCGCCCTTCGGGTTGCCGCGCCGGTCACACGACGCGATGGCGACCCGGGGCGTGTTGCGGATTCGCTTGACCTTCCAGGCCTTCTCCTGCGTGATCACGATCAGCCCGTCGCCGCGCGGCGCCGCCCACACCGCGGTGGGCTTGGGCCTGCCGTCCTTGGTGAACGTGGTCAGCAGCAGGTACTCGGATTTCGCGACATCTTCGAAGGTGGCAGCCACGCCACCAACCTAGCCCTCCAGGTCGCCTTCGGTCTCCAGCAGCACCCGGCGCAGCCCGTCGAGCGTGGCCGCTTCGGGGGCGGCCCACATGCCACGGTCGGCGGCCTCCAGCAGCCGTTCTGCCATGCCGTGCAGCGCCCACGGATTCGACTCGGCCATGAACTTGCGGTTCTCGTCGTCGAGCACGTACTCCGCCGAGAGCCGCTCGTACATCCAGTCGGCCATCACCCCGGCGGTCGCGTCATAACCGAACAGATAGTCGACGGTGGCCGCCATCTCGAAGGCGCCCTTGTAGCCGTGCCTGCGCATCGCGTTGATCCAGCGCGGGTTGACCACCCGCGCCCGGAACACCCGGGTGGTCTCCTCGTTCAGCGTGCGGGTGCGCACCGCGTCGGGACGGGTGTTGTCACCGATGTAGGCGGCCGGGTCCTTACCGGTCAGCGCCCGCACGGTGGCGATCATGCCGCCGTGGTACTGGAAGTAGTCGTCGGAGTCGGCGATGTCGTGTTCGCGGGTGTCGGTGTTCTTGGCCGCCACCATGATCCGGCGGTACTGGCGGCTCATGTCGTCGGCGGCGGGCGCCCCGTCCAGACCGCGGCCGTAGGCGAAGCCGCCCCACGCGGTGTACACCTCGGCGAGGTCGGCGTCGTCGCGCCAGTTGCGGCTGTCGATCAGCTGCAGCAGCCCGGCGCCGTAGGTGCCGGGCTTGGAACCGAAAATACGTGTGGTGGAACGGCGTTGGTCGCCGTGCTCGGCGAGGTCGGCGCGCGCGTGGGCGCGCACGTAGTTGTCCTCGTCGGCTTCGTCGAGGCCGGCGACGAGCGCGACCGCGTCGTCGAGCATGGTCACCACGTGCGGGAACGCGTCGCGGAAGAAGCCGGAGATGCGCACGGTGACGTCGATGCGGGGACGGCCCAGGTCGGCCAGTTCGATCGGTTCGAGGTCGACGACGCGGCGCGACGCGTCGTCCCACACCGGGCGCACCCCCAGCAGCGCCAGCACTTCGGCGATGTCGTCGCCTGCGGTCCGCATCGCGGAGGTCCCCCACACCGACAGCCCGACCGAGCGCGGCCAGTCGCCGTAGTCTTCGCGGTAGCGGGCCAGCAGCGAATCGGCCATCGCCACACCGGTTTCCCACGCCAGCCGCGACGGCACCGCCTTGGGGTCCACGGAGTAGAAGTTGCGCCCGGTGGGCAGCACGTTGACCAGTCCGCGCAGCGGTGAGCCTGACGGCCCTGCCGCGATGAAGCGCCCGTCGAGCGCGCGCAGGATCTGCGGGATCTCACCGGCGGTGCCGGCCAGGCGCGGCACCACCTCGGTCGCGGCGAACCGCAGCACGGCGGCGACGTCGGGGTTGTCGGTCAGCGTGTCGGCGACGTCCGGATTCCAACCCGAATTCTGCAGCGCGCCAACGAGTTCACGGGCCTTGGCTTCGGCCGCGTCGACGGCGGTGCGCTCGTCGTGGCCGTCCTCGGCCAGCCCGAGCGCCTGCCGCAGCCCGGGCACGGTGTGTTCCCCGCCGAACAGCTGGCGGGCGCGCAGCACGGCCAGCACCAGGTCGAGTTCGTCCTCGCCGGCCGGGGTCTGCCCGAGGATGTGCAACCCGTCGCGGATCTGGACGTCCTTGATCTCGCACAGCCACCCGTCGACGTGCAGCAGCATGTCGTCGAACGAGTCCTCTTCGGGCCGCTCCTGAAGACCCAGGTCGTGGTCCATCTTGGCGGCGCGCATCAACGTCCAGATCTGCTGGCGGATCGCGGGCAGCTTGCCGGGGTCCAGCGCCGAGACGTTGGCGTGCTCGTCGAGCAGTTGCTCCAGGCGCGCGATGTCGCCGTAGGTTTCGGCGCGGGCCATCGGCGGGATCAGGTGGTCCACCAGGGTGGCGTGCGCACGCCGCTTGGCCTGGGTGCCTTCGCCGGGGTCGTTGACCAGAAACGGGTAGATCAGCGGCAGGTTGCCCAGCGCGGCGTCGGATCCGCAGGCCGCCGACATGCCCAGGGTCTTGCCCGGCAGCCACTCCAGGTTGCCGTGCTTGCCCAGATGCACGACCGCGTCCGCGCCGAACTCGTTCTCGATCCACCGGTAGGCGGCCAGGTAGTGGTGGCTCGGCGGCAGGTCGGGGTCGTGGTAGATGGCGACCGGGTTCTCGCCGAACCCGCGCGGCGGCTGCACCATCAGCACCACGTTGCCGGCGTGCAGGGCGGCAATCACGATCTCACCGTCGGGATCGGCGCTGCGGTCGACGAACAGCGCCCCGGGCGGCGGGCCCCAGTGTTCGACGATGGCGTCGGTCAGCTCGGCAGGCAGCGTGGCGAACCACTGCGCATAGGCCTTGGCGGACACCCGGATCGGGTTGCCTTCGAGTTGGCCTTCGGTGAGCCAGTCGGGATCCTGGCCGCCGCGTTCGATCAGCGCGTGGATCAGCGCATCACCGTCACCGGCGGCCAGGCCGGGGATGTCGTCGATGCGGTAGCCGTGGTCGCGCATCGCCCGCAGCAGCGCGATGGCGCTGGCCGGGGTGTCGAGCCCGACGGCGTTGCCGATACGGGCGTGCTTGGTCGGGTACGCCGAGAACACGACGGCAATGCGCTTGTCGGCGACGGGGATCGAGCGCAGCCGCGCATGGCGCACCGCGAGGCCGGCGACCCGCGCGCAGCGCTCGGGGTCGGCGACGTAGGAGATCAGCCCCTCGTCGTCGATCTCCTTAAACGAGAACGGCACGGTGATGATCCGGCCGTCGAACTCGGGGACGGCGACCTGGGTCGCCACGTCCAGCGGGGACAGCCCGTCGTCGTTGTTCTGCCACTGCGCCTTCGAACTCGTCAGGCACAGCCCCTGCAGAATAGGGATATCGAGCGCCGCCAGATGCGCGACGTTCCAGGTGTCGTCGTCGCCACCGGCCGTCACCGCCGCCGGGGTCGCACCGCCCGCGGCGAGCACGGTGGTGATCAGCGCGTCGGAGGTGCCGAGCAGCTCGAGAAGTTCGGCGTCGGCGGTGCGCAGCGACGCGCAGAACACCGGAAGCGCTCGGGCGCCGGCGTTTTCGATCGCGTCGCACAGCGCCTCGACGTAGCCGGTGTTACCGGCGAGGTGCTGGGCGCGGTAGTACAGCACCGCCACCGTCGGACCGTCGACGTCGCGGGCGGGGCGCGACACCACACCCCAGGTCGGGGTGCTCTCCGGCGGGGCGAAGCCGAACCCGGTCATCAGCACGGTGTCGCAGAGGAACGCGTGCAGTTGCTGCAGGTTCGCGACGCCGCCCTGGGCCAGGTAGACGTGGGCCTGCAGCGCGACCCCGGCCGGCGTGGTCGAGTGCCCCATCAGCTCGGCGTCGGGCGCCTGTTCGCCGCTGACCACCACGGTCGGCCGACCGCTGGCCACCACCTCGTCGATGCCGTCCTGCCAGGCCCGGTATCCGCCGAGGATGCGGATCACGACGACGTCGGCGTCGCGCAGCAGTTCGGCGAGTTCACCCTCGACGAGCCGCGACGGGTTGGCCCACCGGTACCGCGCACCGCTGGACCGCGCGGTGATCAGGTCGGTGTCGGACGTCGACAGCAGCAGGACGCAGGGGTCGGTCGAGGGGTGAGACACCCACCATTACTACCCCACGCGCCCTCCCCCGCTGTCGGCGAGCGTGCGGGGGTTGCTCAGCGGCGGTTCCAGCGGCCGTGGGTGCTCTGCGGGTAGGGCAGTCCGAGGGCGGCGATCAGCACGAGCAGCAGAGTGCCGAAAACGATCAGTTCGAACATCGTCGTTCCTTCCTGACATCGCTTACTACACACACGTGCAGTAGCTGGAACTTACGACGTCAACGGGCATTTGTGAGCAAGCTGTGTGGCACGGATCACTCGTTATCCGGATGTGACAAGCGTCACTGTCAGGGCAGGGTGACGAAACCTTCGGCGACCATCCAGTCGCGGGCCACCACGCTGGGGTCGCGGCCCTCGACGTCGACCTGCTTGTTCATGTCCATGATCGCGTCGTTGGTCAGCGCCGCGGTGACCGGCGCGGTCACCTCGGCGATCTGCGGATGTGCTTCGTAGAAGCCGCGTTTCATGGTGACCGACGGGTTGTAGTGCGCGAAGAACTGCTTGTCGTCGGTGAGCACGACGAGGTCGAGTGCCGCGATGCGCCCGTCGGTGGTGAACACCTCGCCGAAGTCGCACTGCGTCGCGTCGGCGGTGGCCTGGTAGATGATCCCCACCTGCAGCACCGGGGTCTGCGCGCGCGCCGGGTCGAACCCGTACGCCTGGGCCATGCCGGGGAAACCGTCTTGGCGCGCACGGAATTCGGTGTCGACGCACGTGCGCGCGGCGGCGGGGTCGCGACGGACGAGCTCGGCGTACTGCGACAGCGTGCGCACCCCGGTGCGCTCGACCACCGCGCGGCTGGCCGCCAGCGCGTAGGTGTCGTCCATCGGCCCGGGCTCCAGCCACACCATGTCGTTGCGCGCCAGGTCCTCCTCGCGCACCGCCTCGAACTGCGCCCGGCTGTCCGGGATCGGCTTCTCGTGGCCGAGATAGTTGATCCAGGCGTTGCCGGTGAACTCGTAGGCCACATCGACCTGCCCCGACAGCTGCGCTTCCCGGGTGCTGCGCGACCCGACGATGCCGGTCAGGTCGCGCACATCGGCGCCGGCCGCCGCGAGCGTGAACTCCAGGATGTACCCGAGAATCACCTGTTCGGTGTATTCCTTGGAGCCCACCGTGATTCGCACACCCTCCAGGCCCGGGGTCGGCTGGACCGACCCGGGCGCGACCTTCAGCGGGACGGTGCTGCCTGCGCCGAGCCCGCAGCCGGTCAGCAGCAGCACACAGGCCAGCGCGACCGCGAGAACGCGGCGGTTCATCGCAGACCCTTGGGGTTGAGGTAGAACTCGGCCAGCCCGCCGAGCCAGTCGACCAGCAGCGCCAGGCACACCGCCAGCACGCTGCCCAGGATCAGGGTCACGTTGTCCTGCAGCTTGTATCCGGTGTCGATCAGGATGCCCAGCCCGCCGGCGTTGACCAGGAAGCTCAGCGTCGCGGTTCCCACGGCGAGCACCAGCGACGTGCGCAGACCGGCCAGGATGTACGGGACCGCCAGCGGCAGCTCGACGCGCTGCAGCACCGACCGGCGCGACATGCCCTGTCCCAGACCGGCATCGACCAGTGACCGGTCCACCTGGGTGATGCCCAGGATCGTGCTGGCCAGCACCGGCAGCAGCGAGTACAGCGCGATCGGCAGCACGCCGATCCAGAACCCGGTCCGCCCGGTCCACAGGAACAGCAGCACCAGCAGCCCGATGGCCGGTGCGGCCTGCCCGATGTTGGCCACGCCCATGAACAGGGGCCGCAGCAGTCGGGCGCTGGGCCGGGTGACCAGCACCCCGAGCGGCACTCCGACCGCGAGCACGATCGCGGTGACCGCGGCGGTGATCAGCAGGTGCTGCCAGATCAGCGTGGCGATGTTGCCGGGGTTGATGTTCTCCTGCTGCGTCGCGGTCAGGTCGCGGTTGAACGCCCAGAACACCACCGCCGCAGCGACCACCAGCACCAGCACCGGCTGGATGAGCAGCCGCCTGCGCTCACCCGGGTTGGCCCGGGCGGTCTGGGTGGTCTCGGCGACAGCGGTCACGGTGCTGCGGTTCCTCTGCTCTCCTCGGTGCTCGCCTCCGCGGACGCCCGCAGCCACGTGATGGTGTCGATCAGCGTGTCCAGCGTGACGACGCCTTCGTAGCGGCTGCCCGGGCCGGTGACGACGGCCGACGCGTGCTGCCCGGCCAGGATCGCCTCCAGCGCGTCCTCGAGCGTCGACTGCGTGCTCACCACGTCGAGCGATTCGGTCACCGCGGCCAGCGTGCTCGCGTGCGCAAGCTTGCCCTCCCGCACCCAGCTGACCGGTCGCTCACGGTCGTCGAGGACCACCACCCAGTCGAACTCGCTGCCCGCCAAGGTCTTTCGGACCTCGTCGAGCGAATCCGATTCACGCACGGTCGGATGCGGCCTCAGCTCGACGTCTTTGATGCGCATCAGGCCGAGCTGGCGCAGCGAGGCACCGGACCCGACGAAGCCGGCCACCGTGTCGTCGGCCGGGCTGGCGAGGATGTTCTGCGGGGTGTCGTACTGCAGCACCTTGGACTGGTTGCCCAGCACCGTGATCCGGTCGCCGAGTTTGACGGCCTCGCCGAAGTCGTGGGTGACGAACACGATGGTCTTGCGCAGTTCGCTCTGCAGTCGCAGCAGTTCGTCCTGCAGCGTGCTGCGGGTGATCGGGTCGACCGCGCCGAACGGCTCGTCCATCAGCAGCACCGGCGGGTCGGCCGCCAGCGCGCGGGCCACCCCGACGCGCTGCTGCTGGCCGCCGGAGAGTTGGCGCGGATAGCGGTCGGCGTACTCGGTCGGTTCGAGGCCGACCATGTCGAGCAGTTCGTCGACGCGTTCGGCGATGCGTTTGCGGTCCCAGCGCAGCAGACCCGGCACCAGCCCGACGTTCTGCCGGATCGTCATGTGCGGGAACAACCCGGCCTGCTGGATCGAGTAGCCGATCGAGCGGCGCAGTTCGGTCGGCCGGATCGACAACGCGTCGCTCTCGCCGATCATGATCTTGCCCGACGTCGGCTCCGAGAGCCGGTTGATCATCCGCATCATCGTGGTCTTGCCGCACCCGGACGGCCCGACGAACACCACGATCTCGCCGGCCGGGATGTCGAGGGACACGTCGTCGACAGCGGGCCGCTCCGAGCCGGGGTAGACCTTCGACACGTGGTCGAGCACGATGCGCACGCCGGTGCCGTCGCGGGTGTCCTCGGGTGCGATCTGCGTTGTCATCGAATACCTTTCGAGGTGGTGAGCCGCCCGAGCAGCACGAGTACCGCGTCGAGCGCGAGCGCCAGGATCACGATCAGCAGCGTGCCGGCCAGCGCCATCGGGACGGCGGTTGGGCTGCCGACGCGCGCCAGCCCCGTGAAGATCAGGTTGCCCAGCCCCGGCCCCTTGACGTAGGCCGCGATCGCCAGCACCCCCATCGACATCTGGGTGCTGATCCGCATCGCGGACAGGATCGACGGCCACACCAGGCGCAGTTCCACCCGGGCCAGCGTGTCGAGCCTGCTCATCCCCAGCCCCCGGGCGGCGTCGGTGAGCGCCGGGTCCACCGCGCTGAGCCCGACGATCGTGTTGCGCACGATCGGCAGCAGCGAGTACAGCACCAGCGCGGTGACCGCCGGCACCACGCCCAGGCCGAACAGCGGGATCAGCAAACCGAGCAGCGCGAACGCGGGCACCGTGAGGATCACGCTGGACGTCGACGTCGCGAGGCTGGCGGCGGTTGCGTTGCGGTAGGTGGCCACCCCGATCGCCACCCCGATCACGGTCGCGATCAGCACGCTCTGCACAACCGCGCTGACGTGCTGGTAGGAGTCGAAGGCCAGCTGCGCGTAATGGGCGGTGATGTACTCCCACAATGCCCCCACCGCGTCGCTCTACCCGATCTTGATCGGATCGAAACCGCGGCATTCGATTCCCGCTGAGCCGAACGCTGGCCGCCGCGGGCGCAAACGAGGAACCTGGCAGCCGGTCCGACGGAAGGTTCTTCACATGTCACTGCGGGTGGTCAAGCTCGGCGCACACATCGGTGCGCGCATCGACGGCGTCGATCTGGGCGCCGGCGTCGGCCCGGACACCGCGGCGCGGATCAACGCCGCTCTGCTCGAGCACAAGGTGGTGTTCTTCCGCGGTCAACACGACCTCGACGACGACGGGCAGCTTGCGTTCGCCAGAGCGCTGGGCACCCCGACCGCCGCGCATCCGACAGTCACCTCACGCGGTGACCGGTTGCTGCCGATCGACTCGCGGTTCGACAAGGCCAACAGCTGGCACACCGACGTGACGTTCGTCGACCGCGTCCCCAAAGCATCGATCCTGCGGGCCGTCACGCTGCCGCCCTACGGCGGCACGACGACGTGGGCCTCCACCGAGGCGGCCTACGACCAGCTCCCGCCGCCGCTGCGCGCCCTGGTCGAGAACCTGTGGGCCGTGCACACCAACCAGTACGATTACGCGACGCTGCACGACGAGCCCGGCGCCACCCCGACCGCCGAGCAGCGGGCCTACCGCGACGAGTTCGTCGCCGACTACTACGAAACCGAGCACCCGGTGGTGCGCGTGCACCCCGAGACCGGGCGGCGGGTGCTGCTGCTGGGCCACTTCATCAAGCGGTTCGTCGGCCTCGGCGCGACCGAGTCGGCCACCCTGTTCAACCTGCTGCAGGCACGAGTCACCAAGCTGGAGAACACGATTCGCTGGAACTGGGAGCTCGGCGACGTCGCCGTGTGGGACAACCGCGCCACCCAGCATTACGCGGTCGCCGACTACGACGACCAGTACCGCCGGCTCAACCGCATCACGCTGGCCGGCGACATCCCGGTCGACGTGTTCGGCAGGCGCAGCCGCGCGGTCGTCGGCGACGCGTCGGCGTACTCGGACGTCGTGGGCCCGGTCGCGCTCGCCGGCTGAATCAGAGCCGGTCCAGCTCCCGCGACAGCAACGCGGCCTCGAGATAGTTCAGCCGCGCCGGATAGTTGCGCCGCTCGCCGGAACCGGCGAACCAGCGCCGCACCGCCGCCCAGTGGGTGGACCGGTGTGGCGCGCGGGCGAGTGCCTGCGCCGATCCGAACAGCACCTGCTGCTCGGTGATCACGACGCGGTCGTCGACGGCCGGGGCGGGGGCCACTGCCTTGTGACGCGGGGCCTGGTGACGCGGGGCCGCGGGCAGGTCGGTCGTGTTGGTCGTGTCGGTCATGTCGTTCTCCCACCGTTCCCACCCGATCCTTCGGGCTTACGGCGAAACTACGACCGCGCCGGGCGGATCACATGCGTAGCGCACTACCTGTGTTCGCGGCGGTAGCGTGGGCTGATGGCCAGGACCCGCGACCAGGACGCGTGCCCGGGGGCGCTGCAGGTGCACCGGGCCGCCGACGGTGCGCTGGCGCGGGTGCGGCTGCCGGGCGGGCGGATCGGCGCCGGCCAGATCGCGGCGCTCGCCCGCGCCGCGGCCGACTGGGGTGCGGGCACGCTGGAGCTCACCTCGCGGGGCAATCTGCAGATCCGCGGGATCGCCGACGACGACACGGCGGCGGTCGCCGACGCGATCGCTTCGGCCGGGCTGCTGCCGTCGCCGACGCACGAACGCGTGCGCAACATCGTCGCCTCGCCGCTGTCGGGGCGCACCGGCGCCACACCTGACATCCGCGGTCTGGTCACCGATCTCGATGAGGCCATCCGCGCCGACGAGACGTTGGCGTCGCTGCCCGGCCGGTTCCTGTTCGGCGTCGACGACGGCCGCGGCGACATCTCCGGGCTGGACGCCGACGCGGGCATCCATCTCGACGGTGACACCGCGGCGCTGCTGCTGGCCGGCCGCGACACCGGGGTCCGGGTTCCCGCCGGCGATGGCGTGGAAGCGGTGTGCGCTGTCGCGCGGCGGTTCGCACAGGTACGCGGAAAGGCCTGGCGCGTCCGGGAACTCGACGTCACCTCAGCGCTGCTGGCCGATCTGACCGCCACCGAACAGCCCGGTGCGACCTGGGCGCCGGTCAGCAGGCCGCCGGTGGGCTGGATCGAGCAGAACGACGGTCGCGTCGCGCTCGGCGCCGCCGTCCCGCTGGGCG
Source organism: Mycolicibacterium flavescens (assembly GCF_001722335.1). GTDB lineage: Bacteria > Actinomycetota > Actinomycetes > Mycobacteriales > Mycobacteriaceae > Mycobacterium > Mycobacterium flavescens. Next base: position 62,114 of record NZ_MIHA01000006.1, on the reverse strand, counting down.
TGCTGCCCGCCCGCACCGCGGAGTTCCTCGCGGCGATCGAGGCGCCGATCGTGATCACGCCGTGGCGCTCGGTGCTGGTGTGTGACCTCGACGAGGGTGTCGCCGACGTCGCGCTGAGGGTGCTCGCGCCGCTGGGTCTGGTGTTCGACGAGAACTCGCCGTGGCTGGCGGTCAGCGCCTGCACCGGAAGCCCGGGTTGCGCGCACTCGGTGGCCGATGTGCGTGCCGACGCCGCGGCAGCGGTCCAGCAGAGCCCCGGGGTGCACCGCCACTTCGTCGGCTGCGAACGGGCCTGCGGCAGCCCGCCGGTCGGAGAAGTGCTGGTGGCGACCGGAGACGGGTACCGGGTCCGCTCCCTCTAGGGTGAGCAGGTGCTCGACTACATCCGCGACGCCGCCGAGATCTACCGGCAGTCGTTCGCGACGATCCGCGACGAGGCGGACCTGACACGGTTCCCCGACGACGTGGCCCGGGTCGTCGTGCGGCTGATCCACACCTGCGGCCAGGTCGACGTCGCCGATCACGTCGCGTTCAGTGCCGACGTGGTGGCCCGCGCGCACACCGCGCTGGCGGCCGGGGCGCCGGTGCTGTGCGACTCGTCGATGGTGGCCGCCGGGATCACCCGCTCGCGGTTGCCCGCCGACAACGAGGTGGTCTCACTGGTGGCCGATCCGCGTGCCGCGGACCTGGCCGCCCGGCTCGGCAGCACCCGCTCGGCGGCCGCGGTGGATCTGTGGGCCGACCGGCTCGGGGGCGCGGTGCTGGCGATCGGCAACGCCCCGACCGCGTTGTTCCGGCTGCTCGAACTGCTCGACGACGGCGCCCCGGTGCCCGCGGCGGTTCTGGGCGGCCCGGTCGGGTTCGTCGGGTCCGCACAGTCCAAGCAGGAACTCATCGAGCGGCCGCGCGGGATGTCCTATCTCGTGGTGTTGGGCCGTCGCGGCGGCAGCGCGATGGCCGCCGCGGCCGTGAATGCGATTGCGACGGAACGGGAATGAGGGGCACGCTGTGGGGTGTCGGGCTGGGCCCCGGCGATCCGGAACTGGTGACGGTGAAGGCGGCACGGGTGATCGGCGAGGCCGACGTCGTCGCCTACCACAGTGCCCGGCACGGCAACAGCATCGCGCGCGGGATCGCCGAACCGTATCTGCGGCCGGGGCAGATCGAGGAGCACCTGGTCTATCCGGTCACCACCGAGACCACCGACCACCCGGGCGGTTACGCCGGGGCGATGGAGGATTTCTACCGCGAGTCCGCCGAGCGCATCGCCGCGCATCTGGAGGCCGGCCGCAACGTGGCGCTGCTCGCCGAGGGTGATCCGTTGTTCTACAGCTCCTACATGCACATGCACACCCGGCTCACGGAGCGGTTCGACGCCGTGATCGTGCCGGGCGTGACGTCGGTGAGCGCGGCGTCGGCGGCGGTGGCCACTCCCCTGGTCCAGGGCGACGAGGTGCTGACCATCCTGCCCGGCACGCTGCCCGCCGACGAGCTCAAACGCCGGCTCGCCGACACCGACGCCGCGGTGATGATCAAGCTGGGCAGGTCGTATCCGGCTGTGCGCGAAGCACTCTCGGCGACCGGCCGGTTGGATGAGGCGTACTACGTCGAGCGGGCCAGCACCCCTCGGCAGCGGGTGCTCGGTGCCGGCGAGGTCGACGAGGCCGGCGTGCCGTACTTCTCGCTGGCGATGCTGCCGGGGCGGCCGCGCCGCGAGGCCACCACGGGCAGCGTCGCCGTCGTCGGGCTCGGGCCCGGGGACACCGACTGGATGACCCCGCAGAGCAGGCATGAGCTGGCCGCCGCGACGGACCTGATCGGCTACGGGCCGTACCTCGACCGGGTGGGCGCCCGCGACGGCCAGCGCCGCCACCCCAGCGACAACACCGACGAGCCGGCCCGCGCGCGGCTGGCCTGCACGCTGGCCGAACAGGGCCGCGCCGTCGCGGTGGTGTCCTCCGGCGACCCCGGGGTGTTCGCGATGGCCACCGCGGTGCTCGAGGAGGCCAAGCAGTGGCCGGGCGTCTCGGTGCGGGTGATCCCGGCGATGACCGCCGCGCAGGCCGTCGCCAGCCGGGTCGGCGCACCGCTGGGCCACGACTACGCGGTGATCTCGCTGTCGGACCGGCTCAAGCCGTGGGACGTGATCGCCGCGCGCCTGACCGCCGCCGCCGAGACCGACCTGGTGCTGGCGATCTACAACCCGGCGTCGAAGACCCGCACCTGGCAGGTCGGCGCAATGCGCGACCTGCTGCTCGAGCACCGCGACCCCGGCACGCCGGTGGTGATCGGCCGCGACGTGGCCGGTCCCCGCGAAGACGTGCGGGTGATCCGGCTGGCCGACCTGAACCCCGGCGACGTCGACATGCGCTGCCTGCTGATCGTCGGGTCGTCGCAGACCCAGTGGTACACCGACGACGGCGACCGGGTGTTCACCCCGCGCCGCTATCCGGGTTGACGTGCGACCTCGATGAATCCGTGGGCGCCGCGTTCTGCGTCGACCATCACGTGGGTGACGAACGGATAGCGCCCGGGCTGGTCGAAGCTCAGCTCGACGAAACCCCCTTGGGCCGCTGACAATCCGAGGACCTGGGCGCCGCCGGGGCCCGGTCGCAGCCGGTAGTCGCCCTCGAACCACACGGTGTCGAACTGGCCGCCGACGACGTGGAAGGAACTGCCTCGGTTCGGCCCGGCGGCGAGTACCCAGATCCGCACTCGCTCCCCGACGCGGGCGCTCAGCGGCGCGTGGTCGTACTGGTTGGCGTAGCCGTTGAAGACCACCAGGTCGGGCTTGTCGGCGGCGACCTTGGCGGCGTCGACCTCGCCGCCCTGCGGCCCGAGGTAGTACTCCGATTGCACGAGAAGGTATTCGCGGTCGACGGGCGCCAGGTCCGGCGGGTCGATGACCACTGCGCCGAACATGCCGTTGGCGATGTGCACCGACATCGGCATCGTCGAGCAGTGATACATCCACACACCGGCACGGCTCGCGGTGAACCGGTAGACCAGGCGTTCGCCGGGTTGGATGGTGCGCGTCGGCACGTCCGGCGCGAGCGCCCCGGCATGGAAGTCGATCGAGTGCCCGATCGTGCCGTCGTTGACGAGAGTGACCTCGAAGACGTCGCCGACCTTGCCCCGCAGCGTCGGCCCGGGCGCCGCGCCACCGAAAGTCCACTGCCGCTGTGTGATTCCCGGCGACACCTCCCGCTTCGTCTCGGTCACCGCCAAGGTGACGCGGTGGTCGGGCGTCGCGGCGGCCAAGGCCGCGTCCCGCGGCACGAAATCCGGGCCGGGCGTCGCCGCGAGACTGCGCGCAATGTCGTCACCGGCGATCGACGCCGCGCTCACCTGGTCGTGGTGGCCGGCGTGCGCCTCGGCGCCGGTCGCGCGCACCGACATGGTCATGCCCATCTGCCGGTGCCCGGCCACCGAACACCAGCCGTCCATGTCGGCGCCGATCACCCCTGCATCGACGACGGCGGTTTCCCCGACCGCGAGGCGCCCGGTGCTGGTCCCGTTGGCCAGCACCAGATCGTGTCGGTCCGAACCGCTGTTGACGAGGGTGACCACCAGCCGGTTGCCCACGGGCACGTCGATGGTGTCGGGCACGTAGCGCATCCCCTCGACGTGCACCTCGACCTCGGTGGTCTGTCCGGTGGCGGTCACCGATACCTGCGGCGCGTCGGTGATTCCGACCGCGGCGGGGTCGGCGGCCACCGCGGCCACGGCCGTCAACACCACGACTGCCAAGCCGGCGGCCGCGACGCCGAGCCGCTGTCGCACCGGGGGCCCCGACGGCGGCGGTCCCGGCGTCGACGGCGTATCGCGGAGCTTGCGTGCCCGCCACACCGCCCGCACCAGCAGCGGCAGGAACGCGGCGTAGGCGGTCAGCACCAACACCGACGCCGCCACCCGCAGCAGGCTCGGGGTCGGCAGCACGCACAGCAGCAGCGCGACGTTGGCGACGGCCAGCCGCCACGGTGCGCCGCGTTCCAGTTCGGTGGTCGCTGCGATGGAGGCGGCGCGCCCGCCGACGACGATGGTGGTCAGGTACGACAGCGCACCGAGCAGAACCTGAACCAGAAACCCGGCGAGCACCGCCGCGGTGAGCGGACCGGCCCGGTCCAGCAGTGCGGACCATGTCGGTGCGGTGGCAGAGGCGACCACCGCGTAGCTCAGTGAGCCCAGTAGCCACACCACGCCGCACAGCACCGACAGCGTGGCGAAGTTGCCCGGCCGCTTGCGACGGACCTCGTCGAGGTGGGGCCACAGCACGTACCCGGCCGCAGCGAGGTAGGCCAGCGCACCCGCGGCGGTCACCACCGGCGAACCGGCCACCGCCGCCACCACCGTCACTGTCAAACCCGCCACCAGCAGGGGCAGACCACGCCGGGCCGCGACCTCGACCCCGTCTGCCATCCGGGTGCGCAGCATCGTCGGCCACAGGGTCACCAAGGTGCCAAGCACGGTGAGCCCGATGAACCCGAACAGGTTGACCGCGGCGTGGGCGACGACGAACCGCTCGTGCAGGGCGCCGGGCAGCGTCGCGTTGGCCATCGCGATGCCAAGCCCGGCCCCGACCGAAAGCAGCCCTGCCGCAGCGACGTAATAGCGCACGGTGTCGCCGAAGCGTGAGGGCAGCGCGCTGCGCAATTGCCGCACCAACGTGACGGCGTGGGTCAACGCGACGGCGGCGACCGCGATACCACCGGCCAGCACCACGGGCCAGAAGGAGACGGCCATGCCGGCGACCACCGCGACCGCGCCGACGTTGAAGACCGCGAGGGTCCAGGCCTGCGCGGACCTCGACGGGTCTTGTGGACGGCGCAGAAGCGCATCGGCGAAGTGTCGGCTCCAGATGAGGATCGCGTTGCCTGCCGCCCCCAGACCGAGCAGGTGGATCAGCATCCAGGTCGATATCGGCACCGACCTGTGAACCAGTGCTATCACGACAAGTGCTGCGAGCCAGGCGAATACGATCGTTCCGACCCGCAGATGCCATTGGGAGCGGTTCATACCGGCGCGCCGATCGTCTGCCGCACGGACGCGCGGACCGCGACGCCGACGAACCCGAGCACCAGCACGATGCCGTGCACCTCGGCCAGCCGGACGGATTCGACGCGGGCGGGTAGCCCGAGGCGCAACAGCGCGGCGTCCAATCCGGCCAACCGCGCGAACCCTCCCGGTATCAGCAACACCGCCCGAAGCGAGATCCGATTCTCAATCATGGGTTTTCACCACCGGATCGGGCAGGAACAGCCGGCAGGCACCGGGTTCGGCGAACGGAATCAGGTCCAGGCCCGGCCCGGTGGGCGCATCGACGCTGTGCAGCAATCCCTCGACGATTCCGAGGTGGACCTGACAGACCACGCTGGGGTAGCGACGGGCCGCGTCGAGCAGCGGACAGCGGCGCAGCGCCACTCCACGCTCGGCGCCCTCGTCGTCGGGAGCGAAGCCCAGCCGCGTCAGTGCGTCGAGGACCGCTTGGCGCGGATCGCTGTCGGTGCGGCCGATCTCCTCGGCTACCTCGCGGCCCCACTCGACGCCGGCCGCGCGGGCATCGCGCCCGGGCTCGGCGCTGGTCCGGGCGATGTGCCCAGCCAGCGCAGTCGCGAGGCTGGCGTAGTCGCGGGCCGCCACGGCCGGGTCGGTGGCGGCTGCCCGGTACACCGCCGCAGGCCGCCCCCGGCCCGCGGCGGGTTCGGTGCCGCGCTCGGCGAGACCCAGGTCGACCAGCGCGTCGAGATGTTCGCGCACGGTATTTCGGTGCAGGCCGAGACGGGACGCCGCGTCGACGGTGCGAACCGGCGCGTGCTCACGCAGATATGCGAGCACGCGCAGCCGCTGGCCCGACAACGGGACATGGCCAGTCACCGGGCGGGCGGGCGGAGGCCCGAGGGACGGGCCACTATTTAACACGGAATTTATTGTAGTAAATTGTCAGGTGTCGGACCAGCACAACCCGAAGGGAGCCGACATGACCGTGAACGAGGTGATCGTCGCGTCCACCGCCGCCGATGCGGAGGCCGTCGAGGCGATCAAGGGCCATCACGCCGAGCTCGCAGGACGCGTTCAGGTGTTGACTGAGGCGATGCTGTCGGCAGCCGAGCGCACCGCGGACTTCGAACCGGCACGCGCGGCTGCGGCCGAGTTCCTGACCGGCGACTTGTTGCCGCACGCCGCAGCCGAGGAGGCCCGCCTGTATCCCGCGGCCGCCGGCACCGAGAAGGCCAGACCTCTGATCGAGTCGATGATCGCGGCGCACCGTGTGATCGCGGGCCTGGTGGACCGGATTCGGAGCGAGGAGTCCCCGGTGCGCGCGGCGGCCGCGGGTCACGCGTTGCGGGTGTTGTTCGAGGCGCACCTGATCGACGAGAACGACCGGATACTGCCGATTGTCGCCGCGGACCCGGAGGCCTCCCTGACGGAGATCACCGGGGGGATGCACGAGTTGCTCGGCGGTCACGATTGCGGCGAACCCGGCCATGACCGGTGCGGTTGCGGTGAGTCCGACGCCGACGAACCGGTGCTCGACGTGCGCGAGGTGCCGCACTCGATTCGGCACGCCACCGTGTTCGGCGCGTTCGACGCGGTCCGGGCCGGCGGCGCGCTGGTGCTCGTGGCTCCCCACGACCCGGTGCCGCTGCTGCGCCAACTGCACGACCGCACCTCGGGCCGGATCTCGGTGGAATACCTCGAACGCGGACCGGAGGCCTGGAAGCTGCGCCTTACCCGGCACTGACGCGGGCGCCCAGGTTCGTTGACGACTGTCGCCCTTACCGATACGGTTTCGGCTCACACCCGCAACCACTGAGGGAGGCGCCGTGGGGCAGCAGACCCCATCGACCGACGAGGGCAGCGTGCTCACCATCCCCCGCGGTCCGGCCGATGTGACGCCCGGTTGGCTCGGTTCGGCGCTCGGCGTGGACATCGACGTCGTCGACGTGCTCGCGATCGGGACCGGACAGACCGGTGCCACCTACCGGGCGGCGGTCACGTACGCCGGCGACACCGACCTGCCCGCGACGTTCGCGATCAAGCTGTCCGCCCAGGACGATGCGGTGCGCGAGCGGGTGGCGCTCGGTTACCGCTCCGAGGTCGAGTTCTACTCGCTGATCGCCGATCAGGTGGCCATCCCCATCCCCGGTTGTTTCCACAGCGACATCTCGGTCGACGGAACAGATTTCGTCCTGGTCCTTGCCGACATGGCCCCGGCGGTGCAGGGTGACCAGATCGCCGGGTGCAGCGTCGTGGATGCACGGCTCGCCGTCGAGGCGCTGGCGGGCTTACACGGCCCGAGTTGGCGCGACGACCGGTGGATGCAGCTGGCCGGAATCGTGATGCCGAAACCCGGTGACGCCGAAGCCGCCAAGGGCATGGGTGATGTCTGCAAGATGGCCGCCGACATTGTCATCGACCGCCTCGGCCCATCGATCAGCGCCGAGGACCAGGAGACACTCTCCGCGGCAATGGCTTCGGTCACCGACTGGCTGATGGCCGAACCGGACCGCTACGCACTGATGCACGGCGATTACCGGCTCGACAACATGTTGTTCGATCCCGACCACACCCGCATCACGGTGGTCGACTGGCAGACCATCGGCATCGGACTACCCACGCGCGACCTCGCGTACTTCACCGCGACCAGCCTCGAACCGACGGTGCGCGCGGAGACCGAGCGTGACCTCGTGGAGCGCTACCACCGTGCGCTGATCGGTTACGGCGTAGGTGATTACGATCTCGCCACCTGCTGGAATGACTACCGCCTCGGCGTCGTGCAGGCGCCGCTGCTCGTGGCACTGGGCACGGCGTTCGCATCGACGACCGAGCGCGGCGACGAGATGATGCTCGCGATGTTGAGCCGCGGCTGCCGCGCCATCCGCGAACTGGACACCCTCGAGCTGATCAGCTCCTACCGCTGACCCAGTCGACCGCCTCGTCCACCGACGCGACGGTCGCGACGCCGTCGGGCAGCGGCGGCCGGTCCACCATCACCACCGGCACGCCCAGCGCGGCCGCCGCGTCCAGCTTGGGCCGCGTCATCGACCCGCCGCTGTTCTTGCTCACCAGCGCGTCGATCCGGTGTTCCCGCAGCAGCGCCAGTTCGCCGTCGTAGCGGTAAGGCCCGCGGGACAGCACGATGTGATGGCGCGTCGGCAGATCCGCCGCTTCGGGCGGCGTGACCGCGCGGATCAGGAACCAGGCGTCGACACCCTTGAACGCCGCCGCCCCCGAGCGGCCCGTCGTCAAGAACACCCGCCCGAAGCCCTGTGCAGCAACGGTTTTCGCGGCCTCCACATCAGTGGGGACGACGATCGCGTCGCCGGGCGGCCACGGCGGCCGGGCCAGCACCAGGTGCGGCAGCGCGAGTTCGGCGCACACCGCGGCCGCGTGGGCGGTCATCGTTGCGGCGTACGGGTGCGTGGCGTCCACGACGGCGTCGACCTGTTCGTCGCGCAGCCACTGCCGCAGGCCCTCGACGCCACCGAACCCGCCGACGCGTACTTCGCCGACCGGCAGCGCGGGGTCGGGCACCCGTCCGGCGAGGGAGCTGATCACCTCGATGGCGGGGTGCAGCCGCGCGGCGAGCGCACGCGCCTCGGAGGTGCCTCCCAGCAACAGGATTCGCATCAGTGCCGGCTCCCCCGCACCCGCCGCGCCGAGTACAGGTAGCTGTCGGCGAAGCCCGCGGCGCCCAGCACGTCGCCGATGACGATGACCGCGGTGCGGGTGATGCCCGCGGCCTTCGTCTGCTCCGCGAGATCGGCGAGTGTGCAGCGCACTACCTGCTGCTGCGGCCACGACGCGAACGCCACCACCGCACAGGGTGTTTCGGGCCGGTAGCCGCCGTCGGCCAGTTCCGCGGCGATCGTGTCGATCTGCGCGGCGGCCAGGTGCAGCACCAGCGTGGCGCCGGGCGCCGACAGGCTGCGCAGATCCTCTCCCGGCGGCATCGCGGTCGACAGCGTCGCCACCCGGGTCAACGTGACCGTCTGCGCGACACCGGGAACGGTGAGCTCTCGGCCCAGCGCCGCGGCGGCAGCGGCGAACGCGGGGACCCCGGGCACGATCTCGTAGCCGATTCCGTGTTCGTCGAGCCTGCGGCACTGTTCGGCCAGGGCGCTGTAGATCGATGGGTCACCGGAGTGCAGGCGCGCGACGTCGAGCCCGTCGGTGTGGGCGGTGACGATCTCGTCGATGATCTGGTCCAGCGTCAGCGGCCCGGTGTCGACGATGCGGGCGTCCGGCGGGCACTCGGCGAGCAGATCGTCGGGCATGATCGAACCGGCGTACAGGCAGACCGGACAGCGCTGCAGCAGGCGCTGTCCCCGAACGGTGATCAGGTCGGCAGCACCGGGGCCGGCGCCGATGAAGTAGACGGTCATGGTTTGGTCACCGTCCACTGCGTCACCGGCATCGCGGGCCGCCAGCCGGTGAACCCGCCGAGCGGGTCGCCGCGGTAGTGCGCGAACCGGCGAAGTTCGCCGCCGTACTGCGAATACCACTGTGCGACAAGCGCTTCGGACTCAACGGTGACGGCGTTGGCGACCAGCCTGCCGCCGGACGGCAACCGGTCGAAGCAGGCCTGCAGCAGGCCCGGCTGGGTGAGGCCCCCGCCGATGAAGACGACGTCGGGCGGCGGCGCGGCGTCGAACGCCTCAGGTGCGCCGGCGTGTACGTCCACCCGCACCCCGAACGTCGTCGCGTTGTCCACGATGCGTTTGCGGCGCCGGTCGTCGCTTTCGAACGCCACTGCGCGGCAACCGGGTCCGCTGCGGCACCACTCGATCGCGACGCTGCCCGATCCCGCGCCGACGTCCCACAGCCGCTGCCCCGGCCGCGGCGCCAGCGCCGCCAGCGTCAGCGCGCGCATCGGCTGCTTGGTGATCTGACCGTCGTGGGCGAACGCGTCGTCGGGCAGCGCGCCGAACCGTCGTTCGTCGGGCAGATAGCGGACCGCCACCACGTTGAGGTCGTCGACGTCGCCGGGCGGGCGGGCCGCCAACTCGCGGGCGGTCGCCGAGCGGCGCCGTTCGGTGGGCCCGCCGAGCTGTTCGAGCACGGTGATCTCGGAGTCCCCGCGGCCGGTGCCGGTCAACAGCTTGGCCAGGGCCGCGGGCGTGCCGGCGTCGCGCGACATCACCACCGCCTGCCCGCCGCGGCGCACCGCGGTGTGCAGTTCGGCGGTCACGAGGCTGATCACCTCGGTGTCCTGCACCGCCCACCCGACCCGCGAGCAGGCCAGCGTCACCGACGACACGTGCGGGAGCACCGTGACGCGGTCGGGGCCGTAGATCCGGATCAGTGAACTGCCCACACCGTGCAGCAGCGGGTCACCGCTGGCGACGACGTGTACGTCACCGTCGGCGCCGTCGAGCAGGGTGCGCAGCGCGGGCATCATCGGCGACGGCCACGTGCGCCTGACCGCACCAACTGTGTCGTCAAGCAGGTCCAACTGGCGCCACGACCCGTAAATGACTGTGGCCCTGCGTAATTCAGCTGTCGACACCGGCGACAACCCGGCCATCCCGTCGGCACCGATACCGACCACGACGATCGTCATCGGAACCCTCTGCCCTTCGCGCAAGCGCTCATCGCCGCAATCTCCGCCACACGAACCGCGGTGTCATCCGGAACGCCGCCGCCAGCACCGCCAGCGGCGCGGGCACCCACACGGCGGCCCGGCCGCGGTGCAAGGCGCGAACGGTGGCGTCGGCGACCTGCGCCGGGGTGCTGGACAGCGGCGCCGGTGGCATGCCCTGCGTCATGCGGCCGATCACGAAGCCCGGGCGCACCAGCAGCAGCCGCACCCCCGACCCGTGCAGCGCGTCGGCCAGCCCGTTGCAGAACCCGTCGAGGCCGGCTTTGGCCGAGCCGTAGACGTAGTTGGCCCGTCGCACCCGCACGCCGGCCACCGACGAGAACACCACCAGCGCGCCCGTTCCCGCCGCGCGCATCGTCTCGGTCAGCACCGTCAGCAGGCTGACCTGCGCGACGAAGTCGGTGTGCACGATCGCGGCGGCGTGGGCCGGATCCTTCTCGGCGCGGGCCTGATCGCCGAGGATCCCGAACGCCAACACCGCGGTGGCGATCGGCCCGTGCTCGGCGACGATCGACTCGACCAGCGGTCCGTGCCCGGCCAGATCGTCGGCGTCGAACTCGCGCACCAGCACATCGACGGCACCGGCGGCGCGCACCGCCGCGGTCTCGGCGGCGAGGTCGTCGGCGCGCCGGGCGGCCAACACGACCGTCGCGCCCGCAGCGAGGCGGGTGGCCACCTCCAGGCCGATCTCGCTGCGGCCGCCGAAGATCACGACCAGTGGGCCGCCCGTGTCAGTCACGGCCGCGATTATCCCCTGCGCTACGGTGGGGCCGATGGCCCAGTCCAGTCGCCGGGGCACCACCCGGCTCACCACCGACGCCCTGGCATTCCTGTCCGAGCGCCACCTGGCGATGCTGACGACGCTGCGTTCGGACAACTCCCCGCACGTCGTCGCGGTCGGTTTCACGTTCGACCCCGCCACCCACATCGCCCGCGTCATCACCAGCGGCGGCTCGCAGAAGGCGATCAACGCCGAGCGGCAGGGCGTCGCGGTGCTCAGCCAGGTCGACGGCGCGCGATGGCTCTCGCTGGAGGGCAAGGCCCACGTCAACACCGACGCCGACGCGGTCCGCGACGCCGAACTGCGGTACGCGCAGCGGTACCGCACGCCGCGGGAGAACCCCAAGCGTGTGGTGATCGAGGTCCGCGTCGAGCGGGTGCTGGGATCCTCGGGTCTGCTCGACCGCGTGCAGGAGTCCTGACCCCCGGCGAGGCTGACTAAACGGGCACGACCACCAGCTCGTGGGGGCGGGTGTTGACCGCCTCGGCGCCGTCGGCGGTGACGATCACGATGTCCTCGATCCGCGCGCCCCACTCGCCGGGAAAGTAGATCCCCGGCTCGACCGAGAACGCCATACCGGCCTCCAGCGGCAGCGCGTTACCGGCGACGATGTAAGGCTCCTCGTGCACCGACAGCCCGATACCGTGCCCGGTGCGGTGCACGAACGCCTCGGCCAGCCCCTCGGCGGCCAGCACGTCGCGGGCCGCGGCGTCGACCTGTTCGGCGGTGACGCCCGGCTTCACCGCGGCGACCGCGGCCTGCTGCGCGCGCTGCAGCACCGCGTAGCGGCGCGCCACTTCCCGGTCGGGCTCGCCGATGCTGTAGGTCCGCGTCGAATCCGAGTTGTAGCCCGGCTCGTAGGGGCCGCCGATGTCCACCACGACGACGTCGCCGGCGCGCAGTTCCCGGTCCGAGCACTCGTGGTGCGGGTCGGCGCCGTGCGGGCCGGAACCGACGATGATGAACGCGACCTCCGAATGACCCTCGGCGACAATGGCTTCGGCGATGTCGGCGGCGACGTCAGCCTCGGTGCGCCCGGGCCTCAGGAAGTCGGGCACCCGGGCGTGCACCCGGTCGATCGCCGCACCCGCCTTGCGCAGCGCGTCGATCTCGGCGGCGTCCTTGATCATCCGCAGCCGCCGCAGCACGTCGGTGGCCAGCACCGGCACCGCGCCCAGCACGTCGGCCAGCGGCAACAGATGCAGCGCCGGCATCGAGTCGGTCACCGCGGTGGTGGGCGTGCCGCCGCCGAGCGCCTGCCCGACCAGAGCGTAGGGATCGTCGCCGTCGACCCAGTCACGCACCGCCAGACCGAGTTCGGGCACCGCGGACTCCTTGAGGGCGGCCAGCTCCAGCCGCGGCACCACGATCGTCGGGTCGCCTGAGGCGGGCAGCACCAGCGCGGTGAGCCGCTCGAAGGTCTGCGCCCGGGACCCGACGAGGTAGCGCAGGTCGTAGCCGGGTGTGATGACCAGACCCGCCAGACCCGCGTCGGCCGCGGCAGCCGCGGCCGCCCGCAGCCGGGAAGCGTACACATCGGTGGGGAATCGTCCGGCGCTCATGCCACGAGGCTAATCCGCGCCGCCGGGTGCCTGGCAGGATGGCTCGCATGTCCTCGCTCGTCCTGCTCGACGGCGCCAGCATGTGGTTCCGATCGTATTTCGGCGTGCCGAACTCGATCACCGCACCCGACGGCCGACCGGTCAACGCGCTGCGCGGTTTCCTCGACGCGGTCGCGACCGTGATCACCCGCGAACGGCCCACCCGGCTGGTGGTGTGCCGCGACGACGACTGGCGCCCGCAGTGGCGGGTCGACCTGGTGCCGTCGTACAAAGCGCACCGCGTGCTCGAGGAGAACCCCGACGGCGACCCCGACGTCGAGGAGGTACCCGACGACCTCACCCCGCAGGTCGACATGATCTTCGAGATCCTCGACGCGTTCGGCATCCCGCATGCGGGCGCCCCGGCGTGTGAGGCCGACGACGTGCTCGGGACGCTGGCCGCGCGCGAGACCCGCGATCCGGTGGTGGTGGTCAGCGGCGACCGCGACCTGCTGCAGCTGGTGCGCGACGAGCCGGTGCCGGTGCGGGTGCTCTACCTCGGGCGCGGGCTGGCCAAGGCCACCAAGTGGGGTCCCAGGGAGGTGGCCGACACCTACGGCGTGCCCATCGACCGGGCCGGGCCGGCCTACGCCGAACTCGCGCTGCTGCGCGGCGACCCCAGCGACGGGCTGCCCGGCGTGCCGGGAGTCGGCGAGAAGACCGCGGCGGCGCTGCTGGCGCAGTACGGCTCGCTGGAGCGGGTGCTGGCGGCCGCCAACGATCCGTCGTCGAAGATGAGCAAGGCCTACCGGACCAAGCTGCTCAAAGCCGCCGACTACATCGAAAAAGCGATCCCGGTGGTCAAGGTCGCCTCCGACGCCGACGTGCAGTGGTCGACGACGTCGGACGCGCTGCCGCTGGCCGCCGAGCATCCCCGCAAGGTGGTCGACCTGGCCGAGACCTACGGGGTCACGTCGTCGATCAGCCGCCTACAGAAGGCGCTCGACGCCCTCGACGGGTAGGGGTTACCTGAACCCTTACTTGGGCCTGCCCACCTCGTAGGTGCCGTCGTCGTCCTGGAAGGTCACCGTCACCTGACGTTTGGTGCCGTCGATGCTGACCTCGCAGTTGAACGTCGCGCCCCTCTCGACGGTCGGGTTCTGGCCGTCGTTGCACTTGACGTCCTGCACGTTCTTGGCGCCGTAGCCGTTGGCCTCGTCGGTCAGGATCTGCTGCACGCCGGTCTGGGCCGCGTCGATGTCGAGTTTGGTGGTGACGAAGAACCCGGGCTTCCAGAAGCCCAGGACCAGCACCGCCGCGATGATCACGGCGGCCAACGCGCCGATCACACCGCCGATCACCTTCAGTGACCGCTTCGAGCTCTCCTCCGAACCCGGGGCGTTGTACTGCGGGTACTGCCCGAACTGACCCGGCTGCTGCTCGTACTGACCGGTCTGGCCGGGTTGCTGTCCGTACTGCGGGGGCTGCCCGTAGGGCTGGCCGTACTGCGGTTGGGTGTACTGGCCGGGCTGCTGATAGGGCTGCGGCGGGTAGCCGGCCGGCTGCTGGTAGGTCTGCTCGCCCGTCGGGTACTGCTGCGGCGGCTGGTAGGCCGGCTGCTGGTACTGCGGGTACTGCTGGGCCTGCTGCGGATCGTAGGCCGGAGGCTGCCACGCCGGGGTGGCCTGCGTCGCGTCACCGCCCTGCGGTTGCCAGGCCTGGTTGCCCGAGGGGTCGCCGGACGGCTGGCCGGCGGCCTGGTCCGGCTGCTGGCCTGGGTACGGCTGCGTCGGATCAGATCCCTGCGGTCCGCTCATCTCACTCCTTGATCGTTCGCGACCGTGCGCCGCCTAGAGGACGTCTAGAGGACGCTGTGCCCCAACACCCTACCGGGGCGACCAGTCGTGTCCCGGTATTCGTCCTGGTGCTTCGCTAGCCCGCGTCGACCGCGACCACCCCGCGCCGGACATCGTTGATCGCGCGTTTGGCGGTGGCCCGCAGCGCCGGCGTGGGCGCGGCGTTGCGCACCTGGTCGAGCAGGTCGAGCACCTGCCGGCACCAGCGCACGAAATCGCCTGCCGACAGCGGGGATCCGCTGCCGGTGATGTCCGAGGCGGCCAGCGCGGTGGTCAGGTCGCCGGTGGTGGCCCAGCGGTAGATCGCAGTGACGAAACCCTCGTCGGGTTCGCGGCTGCCGGCGAGACGGTGGCGCTGCTCGTCGGCGCGCAGTTCGGTCCACAGCCGCCGGGTCTGGTTCAACGCCCGCCGCAGCCGCCCGGTCGGGGTGTCGAAATCCCGGGTGCCCGGCGCGTCGCCGCGCGCCTCGTACAGCACCGCCGAGAGCACACCGGCCAGTTCGGCGGCGTCCAGCCCCTCCCAGATCCCGGTGCGCAGCGCCTCGGCGACCAGAAGATCGCTCTCGCTGTAGATGCGGGCCAGCAGCCGGCCGTCGTCGGTGACCTTCGGGTCCTCGGCCGTGCCGGCGATGAAGCCCCGCTCGGTCAGCAGCGCGACGATCCGGTCGAACGTGCGGGCCAGCGAGTTCGTCGCAGCGGCCACCTTCTGGCGGATCTGCTCGTTGTCCCGTTCGATGCGCAGATACCGTTCGGCCACCCGGACCTTCTCCTCGCGGTCGGGCAGATGGTGCGCGGGGTGTGCGCGCATCCGGCTGCGCAGCCCCGCGAGTTCGGGGTCGATGTCGGGTTCGTCGGCGGATCCGCTGCGCTTGCCCCTCTTGGACGGGACGTCCAGCCCCGCGGCCGCCGAGTTCAGCGCCGAGGCCAGGTCGCGGCGGGCCCGCGGGTTGCGGTGCTCGACGCGTTTGGGCAGCGGCATCGACCCCAGCGGCGGTGTGCTGCCGGAGTAGTCGGCCGACGAGATACGCCCGGCCCACCGGTGTTCGGTCAGCACCAGCGGCCGCGGATCGTCCTCGTCGCGGCTGGGTTCCAGCACGACGGCCAGGCCGCCGCGGCGGCCGTGGGTGATGCTGATGATGTCGCCGCGGCGCAGGGAGGCGAGCGCCTCGTTGGCGGCGCGGCGGCGCTGCAGCCGCGAGGCCCGCGACTGGGCCCGCTCGCGCTCGGAGATGTGCTGGCGCAGCCGGGCGTACTCCAGCACCGCGCTCTGATGCTCGCCGAGTTCGGCGGCGATGTCGGTCAGCATCCGCTCACCGCGTTCGATGCCGCGCCGCAGCCCGACCACCGAACGGTCAGCCTGGTACTGCGCGAACGACGCCTCCAGCAGCTTGTGCGCCTGCGCCGGCCCCATCTGCTGGACCAGGTTGATGGTCATGTTGTACGACGGCGAGAACGAGCTGCGCAGCGGGAAGGTCCGGGTGGACGCCAGGCCGGCCACCTCGGCGGGCTCGACGTCGGGGGTCCACAGCACCACCGCGTGCCCTTCGACGTCGATGCCGCGCCGGCCGGCGCGCCCGGTGAGCTGGGTGTACTCCCCCGGCGTCAACGGCATGTGCTGTTCGCCGTTGTACTTGACCAGCCGCTCGAGCACCACGGTGCGGGCCGGCATGTTGATCCCCAAAGCCAGTGTCTCCGTGGCGAATACCGCTTTCACCAGTCCGGCGGAGAACAGTTCCTCGACGGTGTGGCGGAACACCGGCAGCATCCCGGCGTGGTGGGCGGCCAGCCCGCGCAGCAGACCTTCGCGCCACTCGTGGTAGTCGAGCACGATCAGGTCGGACTCGGGTAGATCACCGCAGCGGCGGTCGATCACGTCGGCGATTCGGGCGCGTTCCTCCTGGCTGGTCAGCCGCAACGGTGAGCGCAGACACTGCTTGACGGCCGCGTCGCAGCCGGCGCGGGAGAAGATGAACGTGATCGCCGGCAGCAGCCCTTCTTTGTCCAGGGTGCCGATCACCTCCGGGCGCGACGGCGGGCGGTACATGGTGGGCCGGCCCCGGTTGCGGCCCCGCCCGCGCGGCTGCCAGTCGGCAAGCCGGTCGGCTTCGCGGCGATGGGCGATGTGGCGCAACAACTCCGGATCCACCAGCAGTTCGCGGTTGGACTTCTTGGACTTCGAGGCGCGGTAGTCGAAAAGGTCGAACAGCCGCTTGCCGACCAGCACGTGCTGCCACAGCGGCACCGGTCGGTGTTCGTCGACGATGACCGTGGTGTCGCCGCGCACGGTCTTGATCCAGCCGCCGAACTCCTCGGCGTTGCTCACCGTCGCCGACAGGCTCACCAGCCGTACCTCGTCGGGCAGGTGCAGGATGACCTCCTCCCAGACCGCGCCGCGCATCCGGTCGGCCAGGAAGTGCACCTCGTCCATCACCACGTACGAAAGTCCGTGCAGCGTCGAGGAGTTCGCGTACAGCATGTTGCGAAGCACCTCGGTGGTCATGACGACGACGTCGGCGTCGCCGTTGATCGACTGGTCCCCGGTGAGCAGGCCGATCTTCTCCGCGCCGTACCGCAGCACCAGGTCGTGGTGCTTCTGGTTGCTCAGCGCCTTGATCGGAGTGGTGTAGAAGCACTTTCCGCCGGCGGCCAGCGCGAGGTGCACCGCGAACTCTCCGACGACGGTCTTGCCCGCGCCGGTCGGGGCGCACACCAGTACGCCGTGGCCGTTCTCCAGCGCCTCACAAGAGCGGCGCTGGAAGTCGTCGAGCTGAAACGACAGTTGCTCGGCGAAACCGGCCAGCTGGCCAGATGGCCCGTCAGGTTGCATCGTCGTCGATCACATGCCGTCCCGACGTCGGCGCGGCACTGGACGTCTCGACGGGTTCGGCGGCCGGGATCGGCGCCGCCACGTCGTCGGGCACCTCCTCGAGCGCGGCCTTGCGCGCCTTGCGGCGGTCGTGCAGGCGGGCGAGCTGGATGGCGAACTCGAGCAGCACGGTCAGCGCCAGCGCCAGCGCCAGCATCGAGAACGGGTCCGAGCCGGGGGTGAACAGGGCCGCGAACACGAACATCGCGAAGATCAGCCCGCGCCGCCACGCCTTGAGCCGCTCGTAGGGCAGGACCCCGACCAGGTTGAGCATCACGATCAGCAGCGGGAACTCGAAGCTGAACCCGAACACCAGCAGCAGGTTGATCAGGAAACCGAAGTACTGGTCACCGGAGAGCGCGGTGATCTGCACGTCGCTGCCGACGGTCAGCAGGAAACCCAGCGCCGTGGAAAGCACGACGTAGGCGAGCACCGCGCCCGAGACGAACAGCCCGGCGCCGACGGTGACGAACGCGACCGCGAAGCGGCGTTCCTTGCGGTAGAGCCCCGGGGTGATGAACGCCCACACCTGGTAGAGCCAGACCGGGCAGGCCAGCACGATACCCGCGGTCAGCGCCACCTTCAGCCGCAGCATGAACTGGTCGAACGGCGCGGTGGCCAGCAGGCGGCACTCGCCGTCGGGCGCGATGGTCGCGCGCGACGACGGCGGCAGGTCGCAGTACGGTCCGCGCAGCCAGTCGCCCAGGCTGGGCAGGCCGAAGACGCCGTGGCTGTACCAGAGGAAACCCAGAATCGTGGTGAGCACGATCGCGGCGACCGCGATCAACAGCCGGTTGCGCAGTTCCTGCAGATGTTCGACCAGCGACATCGTGCCGTCGGGGTTGGCCCGCGACCGTCGCCGACGAGGATCGAGCTTCTTGAACAGTCCTGTGGTCTGCACGGCACGCCTACTGACGCGGCGCCACGGCCGCGCTCACTGGTTCGTCGACGATCAGGCCGGACGTTTGTCCGACGGGTGCTCGGTCTGCGGCGGCGTCGGCGCGTCGATCCGCTCCGAGGCGATCGGAGTCGCCTCCGGGGAGGTCTCCGGCTTGGAGTCCGCCTGCATCTCCTTGATCTCGGACTTGAAGATCCGCATCGACCTGCCGAGCGAACGCGCCGCGTCCGGCAGCTTCTTGGCACCGAAAAGCAGCACGAACACCGCGATCACGATCACCCAGTGCCAGGGTTGCAGACCGCCCATTTAGGTCACCTCCAGACGTCGCGGCCAGTCTACCGTCATGAGGCGGATTCGCCGTACGCGCGCAGCGCGGCTTCCGCCGATTCGCGGACCTTGTCGGCGAGGTCCGCGGGTTCGAGGACCCGCACCGCCGATCCGAAGCCGAGCACGAACCGCGTCATCCAGCCGTCGGAGGCGTACGTCATCGCGGCCTCGCAGGCGCCGTCGGGCAGCTCGCGGACCACCCGTAGCGGGTAGTAGTCGAACATCCACGACGCCGACCGGTCGATCAGCAGAAGTGCCGACGGCAGGGACGGGTCGGCGTCGAACAGCGAGGTGTCCGGTTCGGCCGCCACCGCGGGCGGCGGCGGCGCGGACGGCTCGTCGAGCAGCTGCGCGTCGACGATGCGGTCGAAGCGGAACAGCCGCACGCCTTCGGCCGAGCGGCACCACGCCTCCAGATAGCTGTGGTCACCGACCAGCACGATGCGGATCGGGTCGACGACGCGGCTGGTCAGCACGTCGTGGGAGGCCGAGTAGTACTCGATGCTCAGCGCCCGCGCATCGCGCACGGCGGCGCGCGCTGCCGCGGCAGCGTCGCTCTCGATCGGCGCGGGGTCCTCGACCGCGGCGGCGGTCAGCGCGCCGCCGTGCCCGACCCGCCCGGCGGCGGACTCGATCTTGGCGATCGCGCTGCGCGCGGCTTCGGGGTCCACCATGCCGGGCACGTCGGCCAGCGCCCGCAGCGCCACCAGCACGCCCGTCGCCTCCGGCGAGGTCAGCCGCAGCGGATGGTCGATACCCGCGGTGAACGTCACTTCGATTGTGTCGCCCGAGAATTCGAAGTCGATGAGGTCGCCGGGGCCGTAGCCGGGCAGCCCGCACATCCACAGCTGGTTGAGGTCGTCGCGCAGCTGTTTCTCGCTGACCCCGAGGTCCGAGGCCGCCTCGGCGTAGGTGATCTTCGGGTTGGCCTGGAAGTACGGCACCATGTTCAGCAGCCGCACCAGGCGCGTCGAAACGGTGCTCATGCCGTGACCCCCGCCTGCGCCCGCAGCCGCGCGACGACGTCGTCGCGCAGCGATTGCGGTTCCAGCGCAATCGCATCCGGGCCGTAGCCGGCGACCTCGCGGGCCAGCCGGTCGAACATGCCCATGTCGATGGTGATCACCTCGCCGGGGCGGCCGTCGAGGGTGTGTGGCGCGACCTCGGCGGCGCGGCGGCGCAGCGCGGTGGCACGGCCCTCGGCGATCCACACCTTGGCCTGTCCGGCCGACGGCCACTCCCCGACCGCGCGCTGCACGATCTCGCGCAGGTTGACGTCTTTCGGCCTGCTCACCGCGCCGCGCGGGCCGATCGGCGTGATGTCGGGGCCGATGCGCGACAACCGGAACGTGCGGGGCGCGTCGCGGTCCCGGTCGTGGCCGACCAGGTACCAGCGGCCGCGGTCGGTGAGCACACCCCAGGGTTCGACGGTGCGGGTGGTGTAGGGCTCGGTGCGCGACGGCCGGTGCGGGAACTGGACCGCCTGTCCGGCGTCGATGGCCGACAGCAGCGTTCCCAGAGCGTCCTCGGACCCGCGCAGACCCGGCAGCGCCGCGGTGGAGGTGATGGTCGGTGCGGCGTCGACGGCGTCGATGTCGATGCCGGCGGCGCGCAGTTTGAGCAGCGCACTCTGCGTGGTGGTGATGAGTTCCGGGGACTCCCACAGCTGGGTGGCCACGGCGACGGCGGCCGCCTCGTCGGGGGTGAGCTGAACCGCGGGCAGCGCGTAGGCCTCGCGGTTGATGCGGTACCCCTCGGTCGGGTCGTACTGCGAGGCCCGACCGGTCTCCAGCGGGATGCCCAGGTCGCGCAGCTCGTTCTTGTCGCGCTCGAACATGCGGGAGAACGCCTCGTCGCTGGCGCTGTCGGAGTAGCCGTAGACCGTCTCGCGGATCCGTTCGGCGGTGATGAAGGTGCGGGTCGACAGGAGCGCGATCACGAGATTCATCAGCCGTTCGACTTTGGAGATCGCCACTCGATCCAGCTTAGGGTGTGCCGTCCTCATGCCGAGCGCTCACCGGTATACGAGTTTTCGCGTCGGCACCGCACGCGGGGTGAGCGCTCGGGGGCCGACGACGCGCCCGCCCGCGCCTTCTGGCCCTGCCGCGCGCACCCTCCTGCCGCCGAGCGTCGGACTTTTCACGCGATCCAGCCGAATTCACGCCAAAAACCCGACTCTCGACGGGAAAAGACCCGAGCCGGCACCAGCCGCCCCCAGCGGCGCACCCCTCCCACCGCCGAGCGTCGAACTTTTCGCGCGATTCAGCCGAACTGACGCCAAAAACCCGACTCTCGACGGGAAAAGACCCGCGCCGGCACCAGCCGCCCCCAGCGGCGCACCCCTCCCACCGCCGAGCGTCGGACTTTTCACGCGATCCAGCCAAATTCACGCCAAAAACCCGACTCTCGACGGGAAAAGAACCGAGCCGGCACCAGCCCCACCCCCAGCGGCTCGCACCCCTCCCACCGCCGAGCGTCGAACTTTTCACGCGATCCAGCCAAATTCACGCCAAAAACCCGACTCTCGACGGGAAAAGACCCGCGAGCGCTAAGACGATTACATGCTGGCGATGAGCCGCTTGACCCGTTCGTCGACCGAGCGGAACGGGTCCTTGCAGAGCACCGTGCGCTGGGCCTGGTCGTTGAGCTTGAGATGCACCCAGTCGACGGTGAAGTCGCGGCCGGCCTCCTGCGCGGCGCTGATGAACTCGCCGCGCAGCTTGGCCCGGGTGGTCTGCGGCGGGGTGTTGACCGCGGCCTCGATCTCCTCGTCGGTGGTGATCCGGGTGGCCAGACCCTTGCGCTGCAGCAGGTCGAACACGCCGCGGCCGCGCTTGATGTCGTGGTAGGCCAGATCCAGCTGGCTGATCTTCGGGTCGGACAGCTCCATGTTGTAGCGGTCCTGATAGCGCTGGAACAGCTTGCGCTTGATCACCCAGTCGATCTCGGTGTCGACCTTCGCGAAGTCCTGGCTCTCGACCGCGTCGAGTTGGCGCCCCCACAGGTCGACGACCTGCTGGATCTGGGTGTTGGGTTCGCGGCTCTGCAGGTACTCGACCGCGCGTGAGTAGTACTCGCGCTGGATGTCCAGGGCGCTGGCCTGCCGTCCGCCGGCCAGCCGCACCGGGCGGCGACCGGTCAAGTCGTGGCTGACCTCGCGGATCGCGCGGATCGGATTGTCCAGCGAGAAGTCGCGGAACGCGATGCCGGCCTCGATCATCTCCAGTACCAGCGACGCGGTGCCCACCTTCAGCATGGTGGTCGCCTCGCACATGTTCGAGTCGCCGACGATGACGTGCAGCCTGCGGTACTTCTCGGCGTCGGCGTGCGGTTCGTCGCGGGTGTTGATGATCGGACGCGACCGCGTTGTCGCCGAGGAGACGCCTTCCCAGATGTGCTCGGCGCGCTGGCTCAGGCAGAACGTCGCCGCCTTCGGGGTCTGCAGCACCTTGCCCGCGCCGCAGATGAGCTGGCGAGTCACCAGGAACGGCAGCAACACGTCGGAGATCCGGGAGAACTCCCCGGCCCGCACGATCAGGTAGTTCTCGTGACAGCCGTACGAGTTGCCCGCCGAGTCGGTGTTGTTCTTGAACAGGTAGATGTCGCCGCCGATGCCCTCGTCGGCCAGCCGCTGCTCGGCGTCGATCAGCAGGTCCTCGAGGACCCGCTCACCGGCGCGGTCGTGGGTGACCAGCTGCGTCAGGTTGTCGCATTCGGCGGTGGCGTACTCGGGGTGACTGCCCACGTCGAGGTACAACCTGGCGCCGTTGCGGAGGAACACGTTCGAACTGCGGCCCCACGACACCACCCGCCGGAACAGGTAGCGGGCGACCTCATCGGGACTCAGCCGACGATGTCCGTGGAACGTGCAGGTGACACCGAACTCTGTCTCGATGCCCATGATTCGTCGCTGCACCTCATCGAGACTACTGGTTGCCCGGCAACCCTGGTGGGCAAGCCGCGCCGGAACGCGCGCAGCAGTCCTCGCCCGCTGTGGATAACCCGGGCGCCGACGGGGCCGAAAATGCCAGCATGAGTCATGGGGGAATTCGTCGAACTCGACGTCCGGCAGCTGCGCACCGTCGCCGCACGGGTCAGCGACGCGGCCACGCGGATCGCCGAGATGCCGTGGCCGTCCTTTGATCCCGACGCGCTGGCCGGCGCCCGCGTCGCCGGGGCCGCCGAGACGTGTCCGGTGCCGCCCCGGCTCGCCGCCGCGGTGACCGCCATGCAGGCGTGGGCCGCGGCGGCGCGCACGGCTGCCGACGCGTTCGACGACGCCGAACGCCGCAACGGCGGCCGCTTCGCACGGTGAGCCCGCCGACCGTCAGCCAGGTCGAGGCCTGGCGCCCGGACGTGCTGGCCCGGCTGGGCGAGGACTGGGAACGCGCCGCGCGCCTGATCGCCGCCAACGCGGAGGCGCTGGACGGCGGGTTCGCGTTCTGGCACGGCGCCGCCGCCGACGAAGCCCGCGCGCACGCGAAAGACATTGTCGCCAATACGGATACACTCGCGACGGCCCTGGTGCTCGCGGCCGCCGCGGCCCGCGACGGGGCCGAACAGATCACCCTCGCCCGGGCTGCCGTGCTGGCCGCGGTGCGCACTGCGTGCGACGACGGCTTCGAGGTCGCCGACGACGGGACCGTCACCCCGGCCACCTCGCCGTCCCCGCTGCTCGTCGCGCTGTCCGGCGGTGACCCCCCGCTGGCGGCGGAGCTGTTGACGGCGCGGGCGCGTGCCCTGACCGCCGACGTGACGGCGGCGCTAGAGCACCTGGAATCCGCCGACGCGGACGCGGCCGCCGACCTCGCCGAGGCGTTCACGCTGCCCGTCGGCACCGCCGCCGTCGGCGCCGACGTCGTCGCGGCCTGGCCCACCACGGGGCAGGACGCGATCGCCGCGCAGCTCGAGTCGATGCCGGCCGACCAGCGCGAACAGCTCGTCGCGCGCTTTCCCCGGCAGGTCGGTAACACCGACGGGGTGCCGTGGCACCTGCGGGTGCAGGCCAACCGCACCAACATCGCGCAGGCGGTGCTGCACGAAGCCGACCCCGCCCGGCTCGACGTGTACCGCGCGCTGCTCGCCGAAACCGACGACCCAACCGGCGGGCAGCTCCGCCGGGACCGGCAGATCCTCGCGTTCGACCCGGCGCGGGCGTCGCTGGTGGAACTGCACGGCGACCTCGCCAAGGCCTCCAGCGTCGCGGTGCTGGTGCCGGGCCTGGGCACCACAATCGCAGGATCGGCGGCCAACAACCGGACAGCGCAGCGGTTCGTGACCGCCACCCGCGGCCGCGTCGCCGCCATCACCTACCTCGGCGGGCCGTTCCCGCGCGGCGACAACCCGCTGACCGCGCTCGCCGCGGCCGCCGACCCCCGGTACGCGCTGGGGATGGCCCCGCGCCTGGTGGCGTTCACCGAGGATGTCAATCGGCGGGTCGACGCCACCGGTCGACGGATCCCGGTGACCGTGATCGGGCACTCCTACGGCGGTTCGATCGTCGGCACGGCCGAGACGCTCGGGTTGACCTCCGACCGCACCCTGTTCGTCGCCGCGGCCGGCGCTGGTGTCGGTGTCGACGACGCCGGCGACTGGCACAACCGCAACCCCGACGTGCTGCGCTTCTCGATGACGCCGCCGGGTGACCTGATCACCGCGGTGCAGGGTGTTCCCGGCGGCCCGCACGGCGCCGATCCCGACGAGCTGGACGGCGTGATCCGTTTGGGCACAGGGTATTACGACGACGGACGGCCGATGGCGGGGCCGCGGGCGCATTCCGATGTGCTGAACTGGCCGTCGGATTCGTGGCGGGCGATCCTCGGCGTGATCACCGGTGACATCGGCGCGGATCGGTCAACCCTGCCCGAAACCGGCTGAGCACTGGCAAGAATGGGCCGATGTGGTCACGCAGCTCCCCCGTCGACGGGTTCCGGCTCGCCTATGACCGTTGCGGCACCGAGGGGGCCCCGCCGGTGGTGCTGCTGCACGGTTGGCCCGGCAACCGCCACGACTTCCGTCGCCTCGTCCCGCTGATCGGCGACGCCACCGACGTCATCGCACCCGACCTGCGGGGGTTCGGCGGCTCGGACAAACACGACGTCGCGGTCCGGCACTTCTACAGCGCGACCGCCCAGGCCGGCAGCGTGATCGGGCTGATCAAGGAACTCGAGCTGTCCCAGGTGGTGCTCGCCGGCTACGACGTCGGCAGCCGTGTCGCTCAGAGCATCGCGCGGATGCAGCCGGATCTGGTGCGCTCACTGGTGCTGTCGCCACCGCTGCCCGGCGCCGGGGACCGGGTGCTGACGGCCAAGGCGCAGAGCGAGTTCTGGTATCAGGCGTTTCACCAGCTGCCGGTGGCCGCGCACCTGATCGACGGTAACGCCGACGCGGTGCGGGAGTATCTGCGCCACTTCTGGACTCACTGGTCGGGACCGGAATTCAGCATCGCCGAGGACGATCTGGACCGGCTGGTCGCCGACTATGCGCTGCCAGGGGCCTTCGCCGCGTCGATCGCGTGGTACCGCGCGGGCGCCGGCATGATCGCGCAGTCGCTGGCCGAGTTACCGCCCGAACGGGCCATCAAGATCCACGTGCCCACCGATGTGGTGTGGCCGCAACATGACCCGTTGTTCCCGCCGGAATGGGCGGACCGACTCGGGCACTACTTCACCGACGTGTCGGTGCACCAGGCGTTCGACGCCGGCCACTTCACACCGCTGGAGTGCCCCGACCAGTTCGCGGAGCTGATCCTCATCCGCGCTCGACCCATCCCAGGCGCCGGCTGATCGAGTCGGCCGCTGCGACGGTGAGCTTGGCGGCCTCGTCGAACCTGGCCTCCCCCAGCCGGTAGGACGGTCCCGAAACACTGAGCGCCGCAACCACTTTGGCATCGGCGTCGCGCACGGGCGCGGCGACCGCGTTGAGGCCCACCTCGAGTTCCTCGCAGACGCTGGCCCACCCGCGGGTGCGGACCCTGGCCAGTTCGGCGCGCAGCTCGGTGATCGTGGTGATCGTGGTGTGGGTGAAGGTGGTCAGCGTCGGTGCGACCCGATCGGCGAGCTCGCTGTCGTCGAGGCCGGCCAGCAGCACCTTGCCGCTGGAGGTCGCGTGCGCCGGGCAGTTCTGGCCGACCCAGGTCTGCAGCGCGATCTCCGCGGGACCGATGGCCTCGACGATGTTGACGATGCGGTCCTCGTCGAGGATCGCCAGGTTGGTGGTCTCGCCCAGCTCGGCGCAGAGGTCGTCGCAGACGTCCTGGCTGACCTTGACCAGATCGAGCTGGGCACCGCCGGCGCGGGCCAGCCGGGTGATCGAGAAACCGAGCCGGTATTTGCCACGCCCGGTGACCTGTTCGACGTAGCCGCGGGCCTCCAGCGCAGCGATCAACCGCGACACCGTCGACTTGTGCACTCCGAGCTCCGCAGCGATCTCGGTGACCCCGGCTTGGCCTGCCGCGGCGATGATTTCGAGCACGAGCAGCGCCCGGTCGACGGACTGCACTGCGGCAGCCGGTCTGTCCTCATCACCCCTGGGCATCGTGACCAGCCTATACGGCTATCCGCGCGGCACCCCGAAACCCCCGACACGCCGTCGCACGGCGGCGATTTCGCGCAGTCCGTCGCTGAGCAGGCCGCGGTTGAGCGGGGACAGTTCCGACATCGTCACCACATCGCCGGGGGTGTGCCCGGCCGAGATCTGCTCGACCTGATGGGCCATCCGCAGGCGCTGCAGCATCGCGAACACGTCGCACAGGGTGTCGGCGTCGCGTTCGCTGATGGAACCGACCTGAGCGGCGGCCGCCAGGCGCGCCGGAGTCGACGCAGAACTCACCCCGGCGGTCATTCCGCCCCAGCGGGCGAGGTTGACGATCGGCGTGATCGCGTGGTTCTTCAGGTCGAAGGTTCCGCCGCGGCGTGACAGCACATCTCGCAGACCTCGGGTGCGTACCTTGCCCGACAGCGCGTTGAGCAGCTGCAGCCGCAGCGCGTCGCGGCCTTCGGTGCGCAGCCTGCGGTACACCGCGGGCACGGTGTGCAGCCCGGGGTCACCCCAGACGACGCGGCCGTCGAGCAGCAGCGACGACATGATCAGCCCGCGGTCGACCAGCGGGTGCTTGAGCCAGCCCTCGGCGGCCGCCGCCCAGTCCGGGGCCGCGCGCGCGAAGGCCGGGTGGTAGGCCACCGCGCCGTTGGTGTCCGACGGCAGGCCGCAGCCGTCGAGGGTGCGATGCACCAGTGCGGCGACGTCGCGCAGCGGCCCGGCCGCCGCGGGCTCGGCGAACGACAGCGCGCTGTCGACGTCCGACGACGGCATCGCCTCGCGGCGGGCCACCGAGCCCAGGGTCAGCCACGCGAAGCCCGCAACCGGGCCCGTCGACTCGGCGATCGCCAGCTCCAGCGCCTTGCGCACCAGGCTGTCGATGACCACCGAGAGGATCGCGCTGGTGGCCGCGGCCTTGGTGCCGTTGCGGAACAGGTCGACGGCCACCGAGGTGACCCGGGCACCGGCCTGCTGCAGCGCGGCCGACGTGGTGGCGGTGCCGATCGCGCGGCGCAGCAGGAAGCTCTGCCGCGCCGCGGCGGCCAGCAGATCGGCGTCCTCGACGACGCCGAGCACCTCACCGCGCGTGGTCACCACCGGCATGTGCCGCAGGCCGCACTCGAGCATCTCCATCAGCACCGTGTCCGCGGTCAGATCGGCAGTGACCGTCCGGGCGGGCGCGCTCATCACCTGCTCGATGCCGGTGTCGAGCGGCAGCCCCCGGGCCACCACCCGGGTGCGCAGGTCGCGGTCGGTGAAGATGCCCAGCGCGCCGTCGGGCAGCCGGATCAGCGCGCAGCCGACGTGCTGCTCGGTCATCGCGACGACGACGTCGCGCACCGCGGTGCCGGGGGTCACGAGCAGCGGATCGCCGTGCAGCAGTTCGCAGACCGGCCGGTTGTCGATCGCGGTGGCGATCGTGGGCCGCCCCGGGCCCTTCCCCGCCGCGGACGCCAGGAATGCGAGCCCCGCCGGTTTGGCGAACTGTGCCCGCACCAGCGCGCCGGGCAGCCGGATCAGGGTGCTGGCCACCGCGGTTCGGGCGTCGAAGTCCGATCCGGCACCGGTCAGCAGCGGCAGGTAGCCGAAGATGCCGCCGACGTCGACGGTGTCGATGACAATGCCGTCGGCGCTGGAGCGCAACACGACCTGCCCGCTGCGCACCATCCAGACGTCGTCGGGCACCCGCTGCGAGAAGTCGGCGACCACCGCGCCCGCCGGATACGTCTCGACCACGGCGCCGGTGGCCAGTTGTTCGAGTTCATCGCCGGGCACCGCCTGAAAAGGTGTGTGCTCGTTGAGGAATGCGCTCAGCTCACGGACTTCGGATGAGTTCGGCACACTTCTCCGCCATCGTCATCACGGTGATGTTCGGGTTGACCGCGGGCAGTTTCGGCATCGCCGAGGCGTCGACCACCCGCAGCCCCGTCACGCCCTTGACCCGCAGCGCGGGGTCGAGCACCGCCATCGGGTCGTCCGCCGCGCCCATCCGGGCGGTCGCGGCCGGGTGGTAGACGGTGTTGTGGCACTTGTGGATGTAGTCGAGCAGTTCGTCGTCGGTGGTGGCCTGCGGGCCCGGGGCCAGTTCGCGGCCGACCCACGGCGCCATCGGGGGCTGTTCGGCGATCGTGCGGGCCAGCCGCACCCCGGCCAGCATGATGCGTTCGTCGTAGCCGTCGGGGTCGGTGAAGTACCGCGGATCCACCCGCGCGCGGTCCCGGAAGTCGCGGGTGCGCAGCCGCACGGTGCCCCGGGAGCGGCCCTGAGTGACGTTGGGGGTCAGGCAGAAACCGTTGTCGGTCGTCGGGTAGCCGTGCCGGAGAGTGTTCATGTCGAACGGCACGCTGCCGTAGTGCATCATCAGGTCGGGCTGGGTGCATCCGTCGTCGACACAGGTGAACAGGCCGATTTCCCACCACTGCGTCGAGGTCGTCACCATCGGCTGCGCGGCCTCCCAGAACACCAGGCCCTCGACGTGGTCGTCGAGGTTGGCCCCGACGCCCGGCGAGTCGACCCGGACGTCGATGCCGAACTCGCGCAGGTGCTCGGCGGGCCCGATCCCGGAGAGCATCAACAGTTTCGGTGTGTCGATCGCGCCGGCGGTGAGGATGACCTCGCGTCGGGCGGTCACCACGTCGTAGCCGGTCAGGTCCGGCCTCTGGTAGCGCACTCCGGTGGCGGCGCGGGTGTCGTCGAACAGGATCTCGGCGACCCAGCACTTTGTGCGCACCTCGAGGTTGCGGCGGGTGCCGAGGATCGGGTGCAGAAACGCCCGCGACGACGACATCCGCAGCCCATCGGCCGAGGCGTTGATCTGGAACCAGCCGGCGCCGCTGCGCACGGTCTCACCGCGGTTGAACGAGACGGTCGGCAGGCCGACCATCGCGGCGGCCTCGAGAACCGCTACGCCGCAGGGGTCTTCGGGTGGTACGTCGCGCAGCAGCACCGTCTCGGTGAGCCTGCGGGTCAGCGGCAGCACGTCGTCGGCGCCCCATCCGGTCGCGCCCATCTCGATCCATTCGTCGAGCGCTTCGGCCGGCGGCCAGAACGCGATGCACGAGTTGTGCGACGAGCAGCCGCCGAGCACCTTGGCGCGTGCGTGGCGCATGAACGAGTTGCCGCGCTCCTGCGGTTCGACCGGATAGTCCCAGTCGTAGCCGGAGTCGAGCAGGTGCATCCATTCGGAGAGCACCAGGATGTCGTCGTCACCGACGTCAGACGGCCCGGCCTCGAGCAGGCACACCGTGACGTCGGGGTCCTCCGACAACCGAGCGGCCAGCACGCATCCGGCGGTGCCGCCGCCCGCGATCACGTAGTCGAAGGTGCCTGCCTGCGTCGCATCGGAACCCATCAGGGCTGCTCCACCGCCTCGGATCTGGTTGTCATAGCGTGGGATTCGAGGCATCCGATGTGGTGTCGGCCCTTGACGGCGTACCACAGCAGCCCGGCGCCGGCGATCACACCGATGTAGACGAACGCGCCCCACGTGTTGTACCAGGGGTCGCCGTAGACCGCCGAGCGCGGCCACGCCAGGTTCAGCGCCATCCCGATGCCCCAGACGACGGCGACGATGTTGACCGCCAGCCCCCAGCGGCCCATCGTGAAGTAGCCGCCTTCTTTGAGGTCCTTCGGCGGCCACTCCCCTCTGAGCCGTTTCTTGAGCATCGGCCCGGTCACCATCAGGTAGGCCAGGTAGATCATGATGATCGCGATCGAGGTCAGCACGGTGAAGATCTTGGGCTGGCCGATGTTGATGACCAGGATGACGATCGCGATGATCCCGATGGTGACCGCGGGCACGATCGGGGTCTGCGTCTTGGGGTGCACGGTGGCCAGTCGCTCGCCGAACGGCAGCGCGTTGTCGCGGGCCATCGCGAACGTCAGCCGGATCGCGGCGGTGTGCACGGCCAGGCAGCACACCGTCACCGCGACCACGATGCAGGCCAAAAAGATCTTGCCCAGCGGCCCCCACATGACCTGCTCGACGATGTACTGCAGGCCGCCGCTGCTCTCGCCGAGCTGCGGGTCGGCCAGGTTCGGTGCGGCCATCACCGCGAAAACCAGGATGCCGCCGCCGATCACGAACGACGCGAGGATGGCCCTGGCGATCGCCTTGGGCGCGGTGCGGCGCGGTTCGACGGTCTCCTCCCCCAGCGAGCTGGCGGTGTCGAACCCGTACATCACGTAGCCCGAGGCCAGCGACGCGATCAGGAACGCCCCGAGGAAGCCCATGCTCTCGCCGGCGCCGTAGCCGTTGGTGGAGAAGAAGATCTGGGGGCTGTTCTGGGCGTTGATGGCCAGCAGGAACACGATCAGCACCGCGGCGATCAGCTCGATGAACACTCCGCTGGAGTTGATCCGCGACATCAGCCGCACGCCGAGCGCGTTGACCAGGGTGGTGAACACGATCAGCAGCGAGCCGAGCAGGACGGCGTTGGCCGCGTAGTCGTAGGTGCCGCTGCCGTCCCCGATGATCTGGAATCCGCTCCACAGCCGCGGCAGGTTGAGCTGGTAGGCCAGCGCCACCGCCGAGATCGTCACGATCGACGCGGTCAGCATCAACCAGCCCGAGGTCCAGCCGACCAGCCGGCTGGCCAGTTTCTTGCTCCAGTTGTAGACCGAGCCCGCGACGGGATACTTGGCCGCCAGTTCCATGAAGCACAGCGCGACGGCCATCTGCCCGACGAACACCATGGGCCACGACCACAGGTAGGCCGGTCCTGCCGTGCCGAAACCGAAGTAGAACAGCTGGAAGGTGCCGGTCAGGATCGAGATGTAGCTGACGCCGGCGGCGAAGCTGGCGAACTTGCCGATGCTGCGGTCCAGCGACTCGCGGTAGCCGAAGTCCTCGAGACCGCTGTCGGCGTGGGGCTGTTTGATCACCATGAAGGTCTATCCTTTGAACCAGCCCGCGGGCGCAGGCGCGGTGTTGTGCCAGATGTGCTTGAGCTCCTGGTATTCCGCGAGGCCGGTGGGTCCGAGTTCGCGGCCGTTGCCCGACCTGCCGAATCCGCCCCACTCCGCTGCCGCGGTGTAGTACCCGAAATCGTTGAGCCACACCGTGCCGTGCCGCAGTGCCCGCACCACACGTTCGCCCCGCGCGGAGTCGGACGTGCGAACGCCCGCGGCGAGACCGTATTTCGTGTCGTTGCCGAGGCTGATTGCCTCGGACTCGTTGGTGAACCGTTCGACTGTGAGGATAGGACCGAACGTCTCCTCGGCCACGATTCGCATCGTCCGGTCGCAGTGGTCGAAGATGGTCGGCAGAAAGAAGTATCCGTCGGCCAGCGCGGGGTCGGCCGGCCGTGAGCCGCCGGTCACCAGCGTCGCGCCCTCGCTGATGCCTTGCGCCACATGGGCTTCGACTTTGTCGCGGTGCTGCGTGGAGACCAGCGGACCGGTTTCGCTGGCGGGGTCCATACCGTCGCCGATCCGGATCTTCTCGGCGCGAGCGGCCAGGTCGGCGACGAAGTCGTCGGCGATGGACTGCTCGACGATGAGCCGGGTGCCCGCCGAGCACACCTGCCCGGAGTGCAGGAACACCCCGGTCAGCACGTGGTCGACGGCGCTGTCCCAGCCCTCGGCGCCGATGTCGGCGAACACGAGGTGCGGATTCTTGCCGCCCAGTTCGAGCGCCACCTTGGTCACGTGCTCGGCGGCGGTCCTGGCGATGACGCGGCCGGTGGCCAGTCCGCCGGTGAACGAGATGAAGTCGACGTCGGGGTTGTCGGTCAGCGCCTGCCCCAGCACGGCGCCGCTGCCCTGCACCAGGTTGACCACCGACGGCGGAACGCCGGCCTCCTCGAGCAGGTGCGTGAACGCGATGGTGCTCAGCGGGGTCACCTCGCTGGGCTTGGCGACCATCGTGCAGCCGGCGGCCAACGCGGGGGCCACTTTCCACGACATCTGCAGCAGCGGATAGTTCCACGGCGCGATCAGCACGCAGACCCCGACGGGTTCGCGCACCACCCGGCTGACCACCGCGGGATCGCCGACATCGACGAGGCGGTCGGATTCCGCGCCGATCAGGTGGGCGTAGTACCGGAACACCGAGGTGACGTCGTCGATGTCGATCCGGCTCTCGGCCAGGGTCTTTCCGGTGTCCACGGTCTCCAGCCGCGCCAGCGGCTCCTTGTCGCGCTGCAGCAGGTCGGCGATCCGGTGCAGCAGTGCCGCGCGGTCGGGCGTTGCGCGCCAGGCCCCGTCGTCGAAGGCGGCCCGGGCGGCGGCCACGGCGGCGCGGGCGTCGTCTGGGGTGGCCTCGTCGACCACGGCCGCGACGCTGCCGTCGGCCGGGTTGAGGATGTCGCGGGTCCCCCTGTCCGAGGCGCGCCGCCACGTCCCGCCGATCAGGAGGTCGGGTTCACCGTTCATCAAGACGCGACACTACCCACTCGTGGAAGCTCGCGATGTGGTGTTCGGTGGGGACGAGTACGCCGCCGTGCCGGTAGGCCCGCGAGGTCATCGACGGTTGAGTTCGCTCGCACGCGTCGAAGTCCTGCCGGTTGACGCGGTGGAACAACTCCACGCTCGCCGAGACGTCGCGGCCGGAGGCCAGGACGTCGGCGGTGTAGAGCCAGTCGCACTCGACGACGGTGCGGACCGGTGACAGCGGGTACATCCGGTGGAAGATGATGTGGTCGGGCACCAGGTTGACGAACACCGTCGGTTTGACGGTGACCGCGTAGTAGCGGCGGTCCTGTTCGTCGGTGATCCCCGGAAGCCGGTCGAAGCCGGCTGCCCCGTCCACGGTGAATCCTTCGATGTGCGAGCCGAATTCGGCGCCGGCGCCGTCGCTGGCCTGCGCCGCGACCCCACGGCTGAACTCCGGCAGCACACCGACGAGTTCGGGGTGGATCGAGCTGCAGTGGTAGCACTCCATGAAGTTCTCGACGATCAGCTTCCAGTTCGCGGCGACGTCGTAGACGATGCGTCGGCCCACGTCGAGTCCGCCGATGCCGTAGCGGTTGATCGCGTCGGGATCACCCAGCGCGCGGGTGGCCTCGGCGGTCACGTCGTCGAACGGGGGCGGGGTGTCCAACAGGCACACCCAGGCGTAGCCGAGCCACTCGGTCAGCGCGACCGGGACCAGGCCGTAGCGGTACCGGTCGATCGGCGCCCCGGTCTCGTCGGTCAGCGCGGCCAGGTTGGGCGCGGCGGTGAGCTTGCCGTCCAACCCGTAGGTCCACGAGTGGTACGGACACCGGAAGTAGCGCCGAACCGTGCCCTCCGGTTCCGTGCACAGTTGCGCGCCGCGGTGCCGGCAGATGTTGAGGAAGGCCCGCAGCAGCCCGTCGCGGCCGCGGACCAGCAGCACGCTCTCGCGGCCGACCTGCACCTTCTGGAAGCGGCCGGGGGTCGCGAGGTCGGAGCAACGCACCGCGCAGATCCACGAGGCCTCGAAGATGCGCTCCTGCTCGGCGGCGAAGACGGCGTCGCTGACGTAGTAGTCGCCGCCCAGGGTGGTGCGCAGCGCGGGCGGGTTCAGCAGTGGCGGGGTCTCGCTCGTCATACGCTCACCAGTCGCTTGGGGTCGAACAGTGCGATGGGATGGCTGGTTTCGCCGGTGGTGGCCAGGTCGGCGAGGATCTCGCCGACCACCGGGACGAATTTGAAGCCGTGTCCGGAGAATCCGCACGCCACCGTGACGTTGACGCTGTCGGGGTGGCGCGCGATCACGAAGTGCTGATCGGGGGTGTTGGAGTACATGCAGGTGGCGGTGTGCACGCACGGCCCGTCGAGTGCGGGTAGCAGATCGGCCGCGCGGGAACGCATCTCGGCGATCTCGTGGTCGTAGACGGTGCGGTCGATGGTTTCGGGGGTGCAGACCACGCCCTTGCGGAAGAACGCGACCTTCACACCGCCGCGGGCGCCGTCGATCGCCGGGAAGCCGTAGATCTGCATCCCGTCGGGGTTCTCCTCGATGAAGATCGGGTGCTCGACGAACGGTGCCGTGCCGCCGACGGGGTCGAGCCAGTACAGCACCTGACGTTCGACGGTGATCGGGATGCCGAACTCGGCGAGCAGCTGCGGTGCCCACGCTCCGGGGCAGATCACGAGTTGCCCGGCCCGGTAGCTGGTCTCGGCTGTACGCACGGTGACGCCGCCCGTGTCGCCGGACCAGTCGAGGACCTCCTCGCCGAAACGCAGTGTGGCCCCGGCCGCCTCGGCGAGGTCGATGTGGGCCTGCACTGTCAGTTCGGGCCGCGCGAAGCCCGCTTGGGCCTCGTAGAGCGCGATGTCGGTGGGCGCGGGTGTGAAGGTCGGGAACCGCGTGCGGATCTCGGTCGCGTCGAGCACGTCGTGCGGAAGGTCCCACTGGCGGCTGGCCCGCAGGCTGCCCGAGACGGTCAGGCAGTCCGGCGGGCCGATGAACAGCCCTCCGGTGATCCGGTACACGTCGCGGCCGCTGGTGGCGGCGAGTTCGTCCCACAGTTCGTAGGCGCGCAGCAGCAGCGGGACGTAGGCCGGGTCCTCGAAGTAGGACTGGCGGATGATGCGCGACCCGCCGTGGCTGGAGCCGCGGTCGTGGGCCGGGGTGAACTTCTCCAGACCGAGCACCCGCTGCCCGCGGGCGGCCAGGTGGTAGGCGGCCGCGCTGCCCATCCCCCCGACGCCGATCACGATCACGTCGTATGTCGTCGCGTCGAAAGTCACGGCGCTCACCGCCTGATCCGTGCCATGTCGGGATCCACCACCGGATCGGCGTGCACGACGGCGGTGTGCCGGGTCCCGCGGTAGTCGACGACGACGGTGTCCCCGACGGCGATGTGTGCAGGCAGCCACGCGTAGGCGATGGTGCGGCCGACGGTGGCCGAGTATCCGGCGCTGGTGGTGTAGCCGACGCACCGGTCGTCGACGTAGACCGCCTCCTTGCCCAGCGCGACGGCGGCCGGGTCGTCGAAGACGATGCTGCGCAACAGGGTTCGCGGCGCGGTGTCCAGCGCGGCCTTACCGATGAAGTCCTTGTCCGCGCGGACCGCGAACTGCAGCCCGGCCGCCGCGGGGTGGTGTTCGGTGGTGATGTCGGTGCCCGACAGCCGGTAGCCCTTTTCGATGCGCAGGCTGTTGAACGCGATCCGGCCCGCGGCGACGACCCCGTGCGGCTTTCCCGCGTCGTAGAGCAGATCCCACAGCGCCGCACCGTATTCGGCGCTGGTGTAGATCTCCCATCCGAGTTCGCCGACATAGGACACCCGCAGCATGGTGACCGGGATGGCGCCGAGGTATGTCTGTCTGGCCCGGAAGTACTTGAACGCCTCGTGGGACAGGTCGTCGGCGCACAGCGGTTGCACCATGTTTCGGGCTCGCGGCCCCCACACCCCGATTCCGCAGGTGCCCCCGGTGATGTCGCGGATCGTCACGCCGTCGGGTGCGTGGCGGAGAAGCCAGTCGTAGTCCAGCGGCGAGTTGACCGCGACCTGGTAGCGCCGCTCGGCCAGCCGGGCGACGGTGATATCGCTTCGGATGCCGCCGTTTTCGTCGAGCAGCAGGGTGTAGGTGACCGACCCGACGCTCTTGTCGACGTTGTTGGTGGTCATCGCCTGCAGGAACGCCGTCGCGTCGGGTCCGGTGACCTCGTAGCGGGTCAGCGGCGTCATGTCGTACATGGCGACCCGCTCGCGGGTGAGGTGGGCTTCGGCGATCGAGATCGGCGACCAGTAGCGCGCCGACCACTCGTCGCGCGGCGGGCAGGCCAACCCGTAGTCGAAGAGTTGCTGCGCCACAGCGGCGTTCGCCTCGTACCAGGCGGGACGTTCCCATCCGCCACCCTCATAGAAGTAGGCGCCGAGTTCGCGCTGGCGCGCGTAGAACGGGCTGGTACGCAGACCGCGCAGCGCCGTGCGGAACTGGTACGGGTGGACGATGTCGTAGACCTCGACGAACGCCTGTGTGCTGGTCTGCATGACGAACCGTGGGCTGCGCGCGACGTCCTCGAAGCGGTACAGGTCGCACTCGTGCACGTCGACCGAGGGGGCGCCGTCGAGGATCCACTCGGCGGTGGCCCTGGCGACACCGGCCGAGTGCGTCACCCACACCGCCTCGGCCACCCAGAAGCCGGACAGGTCGCGGTGCTCGCCCATGATCGAGAACCCGTCCGGGGTGAACGAGAAGATGCCGTTGAACGCCTCTTCGACCTTCGAATCTCCCAGTGCGGGAATCAGTGTGCGCGCCGCCCGCCAGGCCGGGGTGAAGTCGTCCTCGGTGAAGGGCAGCATCGACGGCATCGGTTCGCCGGCGCTGTCGGCCATCAGGGTGGCGATGTCGACCGGCATCGGCTGGTGGCTGTAGGAGCCGATCCCGATCCGGTCGACGTGTTCGCGGAAGTACAGGTCGCGGTCCTGGTGCCGCAGGATCGGCAGGCCCGCTTCACTTCGTTGGGTGTTGCGCCCGACCAGTGCCTCGATGCGCCCGGTGCGCGCGTACTGATGTGCCATCGGGACCAGCGGCAGCACCAGCCCGACCCGCTCGGCGATTTCTGCACCCCAGAAGCCTGCGGCACAGACCACGATGTCGGCCTCGACGACACCGTCGGCGGTGCGCACCCCGCTGACCCGTCCGCCGGTGTGCACGATGTCGAGCACCTCGGTGTGCGGTCGGAACTGGGCACCGCGTGAGATCGCCTGGCCCGCTTGGGCTTCGGCGGCGCGGACGGCTTTGGCGAGCCCGTCGGCGGGGGTGTGGAAACCGCCGAGGATCTGGTCGCGGTCCAGCAGCGGATGCAGCCGCACGCAGTCCGCGGGCTCGAGCAGCCGCCCCTCGATCCCCCATGCGGCGGCCCACCCAGCCTTGCGGTGCAGATCCGCCCAGCGTTCCGGTGTGGTGGCGACCTCCAGACCGCCGACCGTGTTGAACGCCCACCCATCCGGGTGGGCCAACCCCGAGAACTTCTCGACGGTGTAGCGGGCGAACCCGGTCATCGTCTTCGACGGGTTGGTCTGGAACACCAGGCCCGGCGCGTGTGACGTCGACCCGCCGGTGGCGAAGAGCGGGCCGCGGTCGAGGACCGTGACATCGGTACAGCCGCGCACGGTCAGCTCGTCGGCGAGCGAGGTGCCGACGATGCCGGCACCGATCACAACCACTTTCGGCATGGGCCGACCGCCTTCGGGGGGAGGATTGTTGCGCACATTGTGTTGCGTAAAACGCAACGCGTTTTGTATTACGCAACACATCGTGCGCGCCCGACGGCCCGCCGTCAACACGGACACGCAAAAATCAACCGGGCGGATGTCCATCCGCCCGGTTGAGTTCGTCCAGAACTGGGTTTAGCGCCCGGTGCTAGCCGTCGCCGGTGTCATCCCCGGCCGGTGCCGGCTCCTCGACGGCCGGCAGCAGGCCCTCCAGCAGCGGGCCGGTGATCCGCCGGAACGCCCGGCGCGGCCGGTTGGCGTCCAGAATCGCCACCTCCAGCGTCGCGGGCCCCAGCAGGCGGGGTTCGGCGCCGTTGGCCGCGGCCTGCAGTGCGTCGACCGCGATCTTGACCGCGTCCTGCAGGCTGGCGTTCTCGGTGTACGACTCGTTGAGTGCGGAGATGATCGGTTCGGTGGTGCCACCCATCACCACGAAGTGCGGTTCGTCGGCGATCGACCCGTCGTACGTGATCCGATACAGCTCGGGCGCCCTGGTCTCGCCGAAGTGCGCGACCTCGGCCACGCACAGCTCGACCTCATAGGGCTTGGCCTGCTCGGTGAAGATGGTGCCCAGAGTCTGGGCGTAGACGTTGGCCAACTGGCGGCCGGTGACGTCGCGCCGCGCGTAGGCGTAACCGCGGGTGTCGGCGTACTGGATACCGCCGCGGCGCAGGTTGTCGAACTCGTTGAACCGGCCGACGGCGGCGAAGCCGACCCGGTCGTAGAGCTCGCTGACCTTCTGCAGCGAACGCGAGGGGTTTTCGGCGACGAACAGCACCCCGTCGGCGTAAGCGAGCGCCACCACGCTGCGGCCGCGGGAAATGCCTTTGCGCGCAAGCTCGGAACGCTCACGCATCGCCTGTTCGGGCGAGATGAAATACGGAAAGCTCACGAATCTCCCCGTGCATCGGTCGAACGGTGGACACCGTCCGGGCCGAATGTGTCGGCGCGCGAACGGTTTTCGATCACCTGACGCGCGAGCTCGGCGATCCGGTCCTCGGACACTTCTTCGGCGCCATCAGCGCCGATGCTGACCGCGGTCGGGTAGATGCCGCGCACCAGGTCGGGCCCGCCGGTGGCCGAATCATCGTCAGCGGCGTCGTACAGTGCCTCGATGGCCACCCGCAGCGCCGAATCCCCATCGGTCACTTGCGAATACAGCTTCTTCATCGCCGACTTGGCGAAGATCGAGCCCGAGCCCACCGACTGGTAGCCCTCTTCCTCGAAGTTCCACCCGCCCGCGGCGTCGAACGACACGATGCGTCCGGCGGCCTGCGGGTTGGGGTCGTCGAGGTCGTACCCGGCGAGCAGCGGCAACGCGACGAACCCCTGCAGGGCCGCGCCGAGGTTGCCGCGCACCATGGTGGCGAGCCGGTTCACCTTGCCCGGGAAGGTCAGCGCGACGCCTTCGAGCTTCTCGTAGTGCTCGAGTTCGACCGCGTAGAGGCGGGCGAACTCGACGGCGATGGCCGCCGTCCCGGCGATGCCCGTGACCGTGTAATCGTCGGTGATGTACACCTTCTGCACGTCGCGGCTGGCGATCATGTGACCCTGGGTGGCGCGGCGGTCACCGGCCATCACCACGCCGCCGGGATACTTCAGCGCGACGATCGTGGTGCCGTGCGGCGCGAAGTCGGCGTGGGGCCCGCCCGCCGACTCGGCGACGGCCCGCTGCGCGGGCAGAAGTTCTGGCGCCTGGCGGCGCAGCAGTTCAGAAAAGGACGAGATGTCCACGGGGACGGACGGTGCTCCTGGTAGAGAGGCGGGAAAGGCCAGCTGATCGCGTTGCGGCCAGGTCACTGTCCACCTTTCTGGACGTATGCGCGCACGAAGTCCTCGGCGTTCTCCTCGAGCACGTCGTCGATCTCGTCGAGCAGGTCGTCAGTCTCCTCGGCCAGCTTCTCGCGACGCTCCTGCCCGCCGGCCGTGCTGCCGCTGAGGTCGTCGTCCTCGCCGCCCCCACCGCCACGCTTGGTCTGCTCCTGAGCCATCGCTGCCTCCTGCGTAAGTTGTCGGCGGGCTCACTGCTGCCCGCCGTGACTCCACATTACCGTTCACCGCGCCGATTGCCGGGGATAGCTCGCGACCCGCCGAGCCGCGGCAGCGCTCAGGTGGTGAGCTGTTCGACCAGCTCGACAGCGCTGTCGACCGAGTCCAGCAACGCCCCGACGTGGGCTTTGCTGCCCCGCAGCGGCTCCAGGGTCGGGATCCGGACCAGCGAGTCACCGCCCAGATCGAAGATCACCGAGTCCCAGCTGGCCGCCGCGATATCCGCACCGAATCGGCGCAGACACTCGCCGCGGAAGTACGCCCGGGTGTCGATGGGCGGGTTGTCGACGGCGTCGAGCACCTGCTGTTCGGTGACCAGCCGCTTCATCGAGCCGCGCGCGACGAGCCGGTTGTAGAGGCCCTTGTCCAGCCGCACATCGGAGTACTGCAGGTCGACCA
The DNA here is from genome assembly GCF_001722335.1 of Mycolicibacterium flavescens. Lineage (GTDB taxonomy): Bacteria > Actinomycetota > Actinomycetes > Mycobacteriales > Mycobacteriaceae > Mycobacterium > Mycobacterium flavescens. Next base: position 22,120 of record NZ_MIHA01000006.1, on the reverse strand, counting down.
GGTGCAGCCGGGGCGCCGACCACCCCAGGTTCTCGCGGTGGCGAAACCCCTCGAGCAGCCGCAGCTTGGCCGGCCAGTCCAGGATCTCCGCGCACTCCATCGGGTCGCGCTCGAGCAGGTCGAGCACGTCCGCCCAGGTCTCCAGGACGTGCGACGCGCGCGGATCCGGGTCGCGGCTGTCCACCAGCTTGGCCACCCGGTCCAGATAGATGCGTTGCAGCGCAAGGCCGGTCAGCTCGCGGCCGTCGGCCAGCGCCACCGTCGCCCGCAGCGACGGATCCCGGCTGATCACGTGCACGGCGTGCACCGGCCGCGCCAACGCCAGATCGGACAGGTCGACGTTCTCCTCGATCAGGTCGAGCACCAGCGCGGTGGTGCCCAGCTTGAGGTAGGTCGACGTCTCCGACAGGTTGGCGTCGCCGATGATGACGTGCAGCCTGCGGTACTTGTCGGCGTCGGCGTGCGGTTCGTCGCGGGTGTTGATGATGCCGCGTTTGAGCGTGGTCTCCAGGCCGACCTCGACCTCGATGTAGTCGGACCGCTGCGAGAGCTGGAAGCCGGGCTCGTCGCCGGAGGGCCCGATACCGACGCGCCCGGAGCCGGTGACGACCTGCCGCGACACCAGGAACGGCGTCAGCCCCGCGATGACCGCCGAGAACGGTGTGTGCCGGCTCATCAGGTAGTTCTCGTGCGACCCGTAGGACGCGCCCTTGCCGTCGACGTTGTTCTTGTAGAGCTGCAGCTTGGCCGCGCCGGGGACGCTGGCGACGTGCCTGGCGGCGGCCTCCATCACCCGTTCGCCGGCCTTGTCCCAGATGACCGCGTCCATCGGGTCGGTGCACTCCGGCGCGGAGTACTCCGGATGGGCGTGGTCGACGTAGAGGCGGGCGCCGTTGGTCAGGATCATGTTGGCCGCGCCGACCTCGTCGGCGTCCACCACCGGCGGCGGCCCGGCCGAGCGGCTGAGGTCGAAACCGCGGGCGTCCCGCAGCGGGGACTCCACCTCGTAATCCCAGCGCGTGCGCTTGGCCCGCTGGATGCCGGCGGCCGCCGCGTAGGCCAGCACCGCCTGGGTCGAGGTCAGGATCGGATTCGCGCTCGGATCAGACGGCGACGAGATCCCGTACTCGACCTCCGTTCCGATAATCCGTTGCATACGGCCAAGCCTAGGTGACGCCGGTGTCCGGGCTGCGTGTGCCGTCGTTGCGCGCCGTTAACCACTTCTCAGCGATCTCTCAGCGAACACCTGTCAACCTTGCCGCGCTGCTGCTCACCGACGACGGCAGGGGTGACCGTCGACAAGACTTAGGGAGACCATGAAGGCAACCGGTCGGATTCTCGCAGCGCTGGCCACGGCTTTCGTCATGGCCGTGTCGGCCTTGTTCGTGAGCGGCGGAACCGCGCAGGCGGGTCTGGACAACGAGCTCACCCTGAACGACGAGCAGGGCCGCACGCTGACCATCCAGCAGTGGGACACGTTCCTCAACGGCGTGTTCCCGTTGGACCGCAACCGGCTGACCCGCGAGTGGTTCCATTCCGGTCGGGCCAAGTACATCGTGGCCGGTGAGACCGCCGAGGACTTCGAGGGCACCCTGGAGTTGGGCTACCAGATCGGCTTCCCGTGGTCGCTGGGTGTGGGCATCAACTTCAGCTACACCACCCCCAACATCCTGATCAGCGACGCCCCGATCACGAACCCGCTGAGCTCGATCATCACCCCGAACCTGCTTCCCGGCGTGTCGATCAGCGCCGACCTCGGCAACGGCCCCGGCATCCAGGAGGTCGCCACGTTCTCCGTCGACGTCGCGGGCGCCGAGGGCGAGGTCGCGGTCAGCAATGCGCACGGCACCGTGACCGGCGCGGCCGGCGGTGTCCTGCTGCGGCCGTTCGCCCGGTTGATCTCGTCGACCGGCGACAGCGTCACCACCTACGGTGAGCCCTGGAACATGAACTGACGTCCTCACCGTCGCGGGCCGGTGCCATCATGGTCCGACGATGAGGGTCCTGATCGTCGAGGACGAACCGCGCCTGGCTGCCACGCTCGCCGCCGGTTTGCGGGCGGAGAACTTCGTGGTGGTCGCGGTCGACAACGGCGTCGACGGTCTCTGGCAGGCGGCCGAGGAGGATTTCGACGTCGTCGTGCTCGACATCATGCTGCCCAAGATGAGCGGCTACGAGGTGCTGCGCCAGCTGAGGGCCCGGGAGGTGTGGACCCCGGTGCTGATGCTGACCGCCAAGGACGGCGACTACGACCAGGCCGACGCGTTCGACCTCGGCGCCGACGACTACCTGACCAAACCGTTCTCGTTCATCGTGCTGGTGGCCCGGCTGCGGGCGCTGGTCCGGCGCACCGCCCCCCAGCGTCCGATCGCGCTGACCGCGGGGACGCTGACGCTGGATCCGGCACGCAAGGTGGTGCTGCGCGGCGACACCGCGATCTCGTTGACCCCCAGGGAGTTCGGCCTCCTCGAGTTCCTGATGCGCAACAAGGACACGGTCGTCACGAAAACCGAGATCCTGCACAATGTCTGGGACGCCCACTACGAGGGCGCCGACAACATCGTCGAGGTCTACGTCGGCTATCTGCGGCGCAAGATCGACATCCCGTTCGGCACCAGCACCATCGACACGGTCAGAGGCGTCGGATACCGCCTCGAGTCCCGCGGCTAGTGTCGTGAGTCGTTAAATCGGGTGCAGTACAACGTCATCGGTCATCTGGGCCGCGAGATCTGCACGAGGGTCGTTACCAGCGCGGTTTCACAGCCCTCGTGCAGATCTCGAAGAACGTCGACACCATGTGGCCGGTCCGAATCCAGCGCACTGCTGTGTCTGAACTTTCGACTCAGGACACTAGGAGATCGGAAGCTCGACGATCACCGTGGCGCCGCCGCCCGGACGGCCCGCGATCGTCGCGGTCCCCCGATGAGCTGCGACGATCTCGCGCACGATCGCCAGCCCCAGCCCGGCACCGCCGCGGCTGCGCGAGCGGTCCGGATCCAGGCGGACGAACCGGTCGAACACCCGAAGCCGGTCCTGCTCGGGTATCCCCGGACCGTCGTCGCTGACCGTCAGCACCGCGGCACTCCCGGAGCGGATCACCCGCACCTCGACCGCGGTGCGGGCGTGCCGGGCCGCGTTGTCGAGCAGGTTGCGCAGCACCCGGGACAACGCCTCCGCGTCGCCGACGACGCGGACCGGGACGATCGTCGCCTTCACATCCAGCGTGGTCTCGCGCCTGAGCCGCTCGGCCTCGGCGGCGGCGACGTCGTCGAGATCGATGTCGTCGCGCTGGGTGCTCAGCATCCGTTCGTCGGCGCGGGCCAGCAACAGCAGGTCGTCGACGAGCACCTTCATCCGCTGCACCTCGGGGATCAGCGTCGTCGTCGCAAGCTCTTCGGTGAGCAGTTCCGGGTGCGCGGTGGCCACCTCGAGCGCGGAGACGATAGTGGTCAGCGGACTGCGCAGTTCGTGCGACGCATCGCCGACGAACCGTCGTTGCGCGGCGTGACCGGCCTCGATGCGGGCGAGCATCTCGTTCATCGTGACGGCCAGCGCGGCGATCTCGTCTCCGCTGTCGGGCACCGGCACCCGCTCGGTGAGGTCGGAGGTCGTGATATCGGCCACCCGCGAACGGATTTCGTCGACCGAGCGCATCGAACGCCGCACGAGCAGGTAGGTCGCAGCCGCCGAGACCAGCACCACGATCGGACCTGCCACCATCAACGCCACCACCACAGTGCGCACCGTCGAGGCGACCGTCGAGGCGTCCTCGCCGACCAGAACCGTGAACCGGCCACCTGCAGCGTCGACGGTCTGCGCGCTCAGCCGGATCGCGCCGAACGGCGTGGTGTCCTGCGGCATCGCGATGTGCAGTCCGTCGTCGATGTCGTCCAGCGGCACCATCGGCGCCGCGGGCGCCGACACCGAACGCAGCACCACCGCACCGTCTTCGCGGATCACCTGCACGGCCACGATGCGCTGGTCGACGGCGAGCAACGCCGGGTCCACACTGCCGGGACCACCGGCCTCGACCGCCTCGGCGATGGCGGCCACCCGGTCGGCGGCCGCGGAATCGACGCTGGCGAGCATGATCCGGTACAGCACGACGGCGAATGCGGTGCCCGCCAACCCGAACGCCACCAGCACCACGGTGGCCGCCGCGAACGCCGATCGCGCCGATACGCCGCGCAGGGAAGTCAGCCGTCGCGTCATGTCCGGATCAGTTCACCATCGCCGGCGGCGATCCGCCAGATCGGCGCGCTGCGGCCGGTCGCACGGCGGTGTCGCGCACAATGAGCGCGTGCCAGAAGACCACCCCTGGGCGCCCGACTCCGCGCACCGCCAGGCCGCCGACCGCTGGTTCCTCGCCCACGGGCTGCCCGCGGTGCTGCGGCCCGGTCGACTGGTCCGGCGGCTGTGGACCCGATCGGCGCCTGCGCTGGCCGGCTTCGCCGTACTGATGGCCAACACCGTCGTCGTCGTGCTGATCACCGGAAAGCACGCGATCGACATCGACGGCCAGCCGACCCGCGGCGAGTGGTTCGTGCTGCTGCTGCTCGCGCTGGTGCTGCCTGCGACGGGCGCCGTGGGCTGGCGAGTGTCGCGGATCGCCTCCCCGCGCGGCCGAGGCGCCGCCGCGGCGGCGGGCGTCCTGGTGGCGGTGCTCGGGGCGGTGTTCGGTGGGCCCAGTTCGTACGTGTACACCAACCTGCTGATCGTCGCCGCGGCAGTGGCGATCATGTTGGCACTCACCGCAACTGGCATCGGATCGATCCTCGGCTGGGCGGCGCACATCACGCTGGCGCATCTCGCCGAGGCGGGTTCCCTGCTGCTGCGGGCGCTGCCGGTGCTGCTGTTGACGTTTCTGGTGTTCTTCAATTCGCCGGTCTGGCTGATGGCCGCGACGGTGTCCCGTCCCCGGCTGTGGCTGGCGCTGTGTTTCCTGGGCGCCATCGCCGCGGCGTTCGTGGTGTCGGTGACCATCGACCGGACGCGCCCGATGGTCGACGCCGCCGCACCCGATGCCCGGCACCTCGCGCGGCTCGACGGCACCCCGTTCGCGGCGATGCCGGACCCCGCCGAGATCAAACCGCTGCGCCGCGTCGAACGGGTGAACGTCTACTTCGTTCTCGGCGTCTCACAGCTGGCGCAGATCCTGGTGGTCGCGGTGGTCACCGCGCTGCTGTTCTTCGTGCTGGGGCTGATCCTGCTCTCCCCCGAACTGCTGGCGGCGTGGACACGCAACGGCCCCAGCGACGGCCAGTTCCTCGGCATGACGATCCCGGTGCCGGAGGCGCTGATTCAGGTCACCCTGTTCCTCGGCGCGTTGACGTTCATGTACGTCAGCGCCCGCGCGGTCGGCGACGACACCTACCGCGACCACTTCACCACACCGCTGATCGAGGATCTGCGGGTCACGCTGAGCGCCCGCAACCGGTACCGGGAGGCCGTCCCGGCGCGGTGAGCGCACTTCGGGCCGGCTTTGCCCGCACAATAAGCGCGTGTCGGACATGCGGCAGGTGCACGAGTGGTTCCTTCACCGCGGCCTGCCGTTGGTGCTCACCCGCCGGGTCCGCTCCCGGGCGCTGATCGAGCGCTCGGCGCCGATGGTCGGCGGTGTCGGAGCGGTCATCTCGGCGACCATGCTGCTGGCGAACCTGACCGGCGACCGGGCCGACCTCGGCTACGTGGCGCGCCTGGCGGTGCTGACCGCGCTGCTGGTGGCCGCGCCGTTCGCCCTGCACGTGCTGCACCGGATCGGCACCACGCTCAGCGAGGCGGGCCGGCGGACGGCGGCGCTGGCGGTGATGGCGCTGTTCGTGTTCGGGCTGCCGTTCGCTGACCGCGGATTCTCCGGTTTCGCGTTGGCCGAGTCCGTCGGGTTCGCGGTGCTGGCGCTGGTGGCGATCTGGCTGACCTACCTGGGCATCGGCTCGATCGCGTTGTGGGCCTTCCGTTTCGCGTGGGTGCAGCTCGGCGCGCTGGGCACGCTGATGAGCCGGGCGCTGCCGCTGCTGATGCTCACCGTCGTCGTGTACTTCACCGGCGAATTGTGGCAGCTCGCCGCCCGGATGACGCGCCAGCGGCTTTGGGAGACAATCGGATTCCTCGCGGCGGTCGCCCTGCTGTTCATGGTGACCACCATCCGCGACGAGGTCCGGGCGCTCCGCGAGGACCGCGCCGAGGAAACCGATCCCGCCTCGCTGCTGGTCGGCACCCCGCTGGCAAGCGACGGCGACACCCGAGTGCAGCGCACGGCGCTTTCGCTGGCCGAACAAATCAATGTCGTTGCAGTGATGGTGGTTTCGCAGGCGATCCAGGTCGTGTTCTTCACCGCCGGACTGTTCGCCTTCTTCCTGGCCCTCGGTATCGTCGCGGTGCCCGACGACGTCGCGGTGCTGTGGTCCTCGGAGCAGACCTGCGCGGCGGGACAACCACCCTGCCCGGGAACGTGGTTCGGCATCCACGTCGCGGTGCCGCAGACCGTCGTGCACGTGTCGCTGTTCGTCGCGGTGCTGTCCGGGCTGTACTTCACGGTGAGCACCAGCGTCGACCCGCTCTACCGCGAGCGGTTCTTCGACCCGTTGATCGCCGACGTGGCGGTCAGCCTGGCCGGTCGCGACGCGTACCTGGCGCTGGAAACCCGGCACTGAAGCACCGTGCACGCGGCCGCGCCAGGCCATAAACTGCGCGGACGCGACGCGCACAAGGGGGTCCTGCGGATCGTGCGCCGCGAGGGGGAAGGACACACCGATGACAAGGCTGTTCGCCGCTGGGGTGGCGGCGCTCGCGCTGGCGCTCGGCGTCGCGGTCCCGGCGCACGCCGACGAGCAGAGCTATCTCACCGATCTGGCCGACCACGGCTTCGAGGGTGAAATCAGCGTCGCGCTGGAGATGGGCCATCAGATCTGCACCGACGTGCGGGACGGGGTACCCGAGGAAACCACCGTCGCAGCGATCTACGACCACACCGGGGACGGGGTCACCATCGAAGACGCCCGCTACGTCTACGACGCCGCGATCACCCACCTGTGCTGAGGCTGTAGCTGTTGGCCAGATCGTCCTGGGTGACGAACGCATCCTCGTCGGCGGTGTCGACGACCAACGGTTCGGCCGGGGTGCGCGCGCGGTACGTCCAGCCCGCGGGCAGCGACAGCCGGGCGCCCAGGTGCGGCAGGTCCGCTGCGGTCAACGACGGGTCCACCGTCTGGCTCCACGTCTGCATGACCCACCGCCGCCCGTCGGGGTCGACGAGTTCGTAGACCTGACGCCCGGCGTCGAACGTGAACACCGCCTTGCGGTCGACCCGGTTGGGCCGGTACGGCGCCGGGTTCATCGACGCCAGCCTGACCGTGGCCTGGCGCAGCATCTCGATACCACCGAAACTCATGCGCTCCAGCGTTTCCCGGCCTCGCTTGGCGATACTGCTCATCAGCCAGTACCGCGGCCCGTTCAGCAGTACCGCGTCCGCGCCGTGTTCGACGGCGATGGCCTGCGGATCCAGCGCGCGCCACAGCTCGGCCGGGCAGTCGTTGAGCGGGAAGGTGTTGTACACCGTCGCCTCGGGTCCGGATGGCGTCGACCGCACCAGCAGCACCTCGCCGTACCGCTTGCCGTACACGTCGTCGGGCATGCGGTGACGGTAGCGCTCACCGCACGCGGGCGCCGCCGGTCAGAGGTACTGGCCCAGGTTCGACTCGGTGTCGATCGCCCGGCTGGCCGACGAACTCTTGCCGGTGACCAGCGTGCGGATGTAGACGATCCGCTCGCCCTTCTTACCCGAGATCCGCGCCCAGTCATCGGGATTGGTGGTGTTGGGCAGGTCCTCGTTCTCGGCGAACTCGTCGACGATCGAGTCGAGCAGATGCTGGATGCGCAGACCCCGCTGCCCGGTCTCGAGCACCGACTTGATCGCGTACTTCTTGGCCCGGTCGACGACGTTCTGGATCATCGCACCGGAGTTGAAGTCCTTGAAGTACATGACCTCCTTGTCGCCGTTGGCGTAGGTCACCTCCAGGAAGCGGTTGTCGTCGATCTCGGCGTACATCCGGTCGACGACCTTCTCGATCATCGCCTTGATGGTCAGCGACCGGTCCCCGGAGAACTCGGACAGATCGTCGTCATGCACCGGCAGTTCCTCGGTGAGGTACTTGCTGAAGATGTCCTGCGCTGCTTCGGCATCGGGCCGCTCGATCTTGATCTTCACGTCGAGACGGCCGGGCCGCAGGATCGCCGGGTCGATCATGTCCTCGCGGTTGGAGGCGCCGATCACGATGACGTTCTCCAGGCCCTCGACACCGTCGATCTCCGAGAGCAGCTGCGGCACCACCGTCGTCTCCACATCGGAGCTGACGCCGGTGCCACGGGTGCGGAAGATCGAGTCCATCTCGTCGAAGAACACGATCACCGGGGTGCCCTCGGAGGCCTTCTCGCGCGCCCGCTGGAAGATCAGCCGGATGTGGCGTTCGGTCTCGCCGACGAACTTGTTCAGCAGTTCGGGGCCCTTGATGTTGAGGAAGTAGGACTTCGCCTCCTTGGCGTCGTCGCCACGCACCTCGGCCATCTTCTTGGCCAGCGAGTTGGCCACCGCCTTGGCGATCAGCGTCTTACCGCACCCGGGCGGACCGTAGAGCAGCACGCCCTTGGGTGGGCGCAGCGAGTACTCCCGGTACAGCTCCTTGTGCAGGAACGGCAGTTCGACCGCGTCGCGGATCTGCTCGATCTGCCGGCCCAGGCCGCCGATGTCGTTGTAGCTGACATCGGGCACCTCTTCGAGGACCAGATCCTCGACCTCGGCCTTGGGGATCCGCTCGAACGCGTATCCGGCCTTGGTGTCGACCAGCAGCGAGTCGCCGGGGCGCAGCTTGCGGGGCCGGTCGTCGCCGAGGTCGTCGTCGTAGCCGTCGGGCAGGTCCTCGGCGGCCACCAGCGGTTCGGCCAGCCACACGATGCGTTCCTCGTCGGCGTGGCCGACCACCAGCGCGCGGTGCCCGTCGGAGAGGATCTCGCGCAGCGTGCTGATCTCACCGACCGCTTCGAAGTTGCCGGCCTCGACGACGGTGAGCGCCTCGTTCAGCCGAACCGTCTGACCCTGCTTGAGCGTCTTGGTGTCGATGTTCGGCGAGCACGTCAGCCGCATCTTGCGCCCGGAGGTGAACACGTCGACGGTGTCGTCGTCCTGGACGTCGAGCAGCACGCCGTAACCGCTGGGCGGCTGGCCGAGCCGGTCGACCTCCTCGCGCAGAGCGAGCAATTGCTGACGGGCCTCCTTGAGGGTTTCCATCAGCTTCGCGTTGCGCGCGGCCAGCGAATCGATGCGCGCTTCGAGTTGATGAACGTCACGCGCGCTGCGCAAGCCGCTCTGCGGCCCGACCGCATTCTCCAGCTGCTCACGCAGGATCGCGGCTTCCCGGCGCAGTTCCTCGAGTTCGGCTGCATCCTCACTCGATATGCCCGGCTTGCCTGCTCCAGGAGTGTCGGAACCTTCTGAGTAGGCTCCGGAACGCTCAAGTTCACTCATGTTGCGGCCCCTCCCCGCACCAATAGTTGGTGCAGTAACAACTTCAACGCTACCGGCGATTCAGCCTTTGTGTGCGGTGTAGCAATTCGACACACCCGCACCGCTGTTAACCTCTCTCGTGAGCTGGTCCGATCGAAAGGAATGTCGTGACCCTGAAATCCCTCGTTACCGGCGTGGCGGCACTGGCCGTCGTCGGCGGTGCCGCGGCAGGTGTGACCTCCATTGCAACCACCACTGTGGCGTCCGCGCCCACCGTCGCCCCGGTTGTATGGGACATCCCGATGCCGCAGGCGCCGGCCCCCGAACTCGAGGGCGCGCTGATGCAGACGCTGCAGGCGCTGGGCGCGCCGGGCGGAGCGGCAGGCAAGGCGCCGTACATCCAGGGCGGCATCGGCCGGTTCGAAAGGGTCGCCGCGGACTCCAAGCTGCGTGAGGCGCAGGCCCAGGGCAAGTTCCCGCTGTCGTTCTCGATCGCCAACATCGACCAGAACGGCCCGGTGGTGACCGCGAACGTGACCGCGACCGCGGCCACCGGCGGTGTCGCCAGCCAGGTCATCCAGTTCGTGCCGGGTCCCAGCCCGACCGGCTGGCAGATGTCCAAGCAGTCGCTGATGGCCCTGATGTCGGCTGTGGGCTAGGCAGTCCGTGCCCCGCACCACCACGCGTGCTGTAGTCCTGAGCGCCGTCGCTATCGCGGCGGCGCTCGGACTTTCAGCGTGTGGTGACGACCCGGCACCCGCGCCGGCCGCCCCGGCCACTCCGGCGCCGATCACCAGACCCCCGACCGTCACGGCGGCCGAACCGTCGGTGCCGGTGGCGCCGCTGCCGCCGCCGAACGCGTTGACCGACGTGCTGGCCCGGATGGCCGACGGCGCCGTACCCGGCGCCGACAAGCTCGACGTGATCGAGGACGCCACCCCGGCCGACGGCGACTCGATGGACAAGTTCACCACCGCTCTGCGCGACGGCGGGTACGCCCCGGTCACTTTCGAAGCCACCGATCTGACGTGGGCCGACGGGCAGAAAGGCGTGGTGTTGGCGGTCGTGACCATCCGCACCGCCAACCCGCAGGCCGGCGATTTCACGTTTCCGATGGAGTTCCGGTTGGCCGACGACCACTGGCAGCTGAGCCGCCGCACCGCGGACTCGCTGCTGCAGATCGGCGAGGCCTCCCCGACGCCCGCCCCGAACCCGCCCCCGACTCCCACGCCCTGACCGCAGATGTGGATCGGCTGGCTCGAATTCGACCTGCTGCTCGGTGATGTGCGCTCGCTCAAGCAGAAGCGTTCGGCGATCCGGCCGGTGATCGCCGAACTGCATCGCCGCTTCTCGGTGTCGGCGGCCGAGACCGGTGCCCAGGATCTGCACCGGCGCGCCAGCGTCGGAGTGGCTCTGGTGGCCGCGGACCGCGCGCACGTGGTCGACGTGCTCGACGCCGCCGAGCGCCTGGTCGCCGCCCGCCCCGAACTCGAACTGCTCTCGGCGCGCCGCGGTCTGCGCCGCAGCACCGACGACTGAGCGCCGCCCGCTACCCGCCGGGCTGGCGTTTGCGCCGCGCCGGGGCCGGGGTCACCGCCCCAGGGGCCAGCTTGCGCGCGCTGATCAGAAACGCCGTGTGCCCGCGCATCGTGTGGTCGGGGCGCACCGCCAATCCGACGACGTGCCAGCCGCGCTGCATGCTCTCCCACGCCCGCGGCTCGGTCCAGCACTGCTGTTCGCGCAGCGCCTCCACCGCCCGCGACAGCTGGGTGACGGTCGCGACGTAGATGATCAGCACCCCGCCGGCGACCAGCGCCCCGGCGACCGTGTCGAGCACCTCCCACGGCGCCAGCATGTCGAGCACCACCCGGTCGACCTCCGGGCCCGAATACGATTTGAGATCGGCCACCACCAGATCCCAGTTGTCCGGACGCGCGCCGAAGAACGTGTCGACGTTGCGCTCGGCGTGCACGGCGTGGTCGTCGCGGACCTCGTAGGAGATCACCCGGCCGTCCGGTCCCACGGCGCGCAGCAGCGAGCAGGTCAGCGCACCGGAACCGGCGCCCGCCTCGAGCACCCGCGCGCCCGGGAAGATGTCGCCCTCGTGCACGATCTGCGCGGCATCCTTGGGATAGACGACCTGGGCGCCGCGCGGCATGGACATCACGTAGTCGACCAGCAGCGGGCGCAGCACCAGGAACTGGTCGCCGCTGGTGGACTTGACCACGCTGCCCTCGGGTAAGCCGATGACCGTGTCCAGCGCGATGATCCCGCGGTGGGTGTGGAACTCCCCGCCGGGGGCCAGCACCATCGTGTAACGGCGCCCTTTGGCGTCGGTGAGCTGCACCCGGTCGCCGACGGCGAACGGACCGGTTCTTGGCACAGCCCATCAGCCTGCCAGTTGACGCGCCGCCGCGGGTGCGCGGGGTTGTCGGACGCCGGTCCTAGGCTGGCCTTGTGACCGAGCGGGGTGAGCAGGAGACGCGTCAAGCCAGGAGGCCTGCGCTGTCGCCGTCGCGGGCCGCCGATTTCAAGCAGTGCCCGCTGCTCTACCGGTTCCGCGCGATCGACCGGCTGCCCGAGCCGCCCTCGGTCGCGCAGGTGCGCGGTTCGGTGGTGCACGCCGCGCTCGAACAGCTCTACGCGCTGCCGGCCGCCCAGCGCGGCCCTGACACCGCGCTGACGCTGATCGACCCGGCCTGGGACCGCGTCGCCGCCGAGAAACCGGAGCTGGCCACCGAAATCGAACCGGAGCTGCGGGCGACGCTGCTGACCGAGGCGCGGGCGTTGCTGAGCGGCTACTACCGGCTCGAGGACCCCACCCGGTTCGAACCGCAGAGCTGCGAACAACGCGTCGAGGTCGAGCTCGAAGACGGCACGCTGCTGCGCGGTTTCGTCGACCGCATCGACGTGGCGCCCACCGGTGAACTGCGGGTGGTCGACTACAAGACCGGTAAGGCGCCGCCGGAGGCCAGGGCGCACGCCGAGTTCAAGGCCATGTTCCAGATGAAGTTCTATGCGGTCGCGCTGCTGCGGTCGCGCGGGGTGATGCCGACCCGGCTGCGGCTGCTGTACCTGGCCGACGGCCAGATCCTCGACTACACCCCCGACCTCGACGAGCTCGAGCGGTTCGAGAGGACGCTGATCGCGATCTGGCGCGCCATCCGCAGCGCAGGCGCCTCAGGCGATTTCCGGCCGCGGCCCTCGGCGCTGTGCGACTGGTGCGCCCACCATGCGCACTGCCCGGTGTTCGGCGGGACCCCGCCGCCGTATCCGGGTTGGCCCGAGGGGCCCGGCGACGCCGTGTTGCACACCGCGGAGCCCGCCGCGTGAGCGACTGCTACTACCGGCGCGTCGGCGTCGACGGCCAGTACCAGGTGTTCGACTCCACCGACGGCACCCGAAGCAACTGGGACCCCGAGATCCAGCACGGCTCACCACCTCTGGCGTTGATGACCAAGCTGATCGAGGAGTTGGCCGGCGACTCCGGGATGCGGGTCGGTCGGTTGACCCTCGACATCCTCGGCGCGATACCGGTCGCGCGGGTGCGTGCACGGGCCTGGATCGAGCGCCCCGGCGCGCGGATCTCGCTGATGGTCGCCGAGATGTCGGCGATCCGACCGAACGGCGACTGGCGGACCGTCGCCCGGGTCACGGCGTGGCTGCTGGCGACCAGCGACACCGCCGACGCCGTGACCGACCGCTATCCCCCGCTCGTCGAGGGCGAATCGGTGCAACGCGCCCACGCCCTGCTGGGCAAGCAGGGCTACCTGGAAACCATCACCTGGCGCCGTCAGCACGACTCCGACCAGACCGGCTTTGTGGTGTGGATGAGCCCCCTTGTCCCCCTTGTCGATTCGGAGCCGACGACGGACTTGCAGCGGTTGGCGATGGTGGTGGACTGCGCAAACGGGGCGGGGGCGGCGCTGGACGCGGAGCGGTTTGTGTTCATGAACACCGATACAGCGGTCCATCTGCACAGGCTGCCCGAGGGCGAGGATTTCGCGGTGCGCGCCCGCGGTTCGATCGGCCCGGACGGCATCGGGGTGACCACCGCCGAACTGTTCGACCGGCGGGGTTTCATCGGCACATCGGCCCAGACCCTGCTGGTGCAGCGCCGACCGTGACCCGCGACCTCGCGTGGCAGTTCGACCTGGCCTGGGCGTTGGCCGATCTGCATCTGTGCGCGCTCACCGAGGACGACTTTCTCTGGGAGCCCGCCGCTTTGGTGTGGACGGTGCGACCCGACGCCGACGGCGTCTGGCGGCCCGACTGGGCCGACAACGAACCCGACCCCATCCCGGTGCCGACGATCGCCTGGCTCACCTGGCACATCGACTTCTGGTGGTCGACGGTCATCGATCACCTGACCGGGAAACCGCCGCGGGAGCGTGACGCCATCACGTGGCCCGGCGACGGCGCCGCCGCCGTCGAGCGGCTACGCGCGCTGGCTCAGCGCTGGCGCGACGTGCTCACCGACCTCGACCCAGCTGCACCCTCCAAATTCCCCTGGGGCGCAGGAACTTCCTACACCGCGATGCACACCGCGCTGTGGGTCAACGTCGAGCTGACCAAGAACATCGCCGAGATCGGACAGCTGCGACTGCTGCGCAGCGCTGATTTCGGGTAGTTCTACCTATCCCCGCCGGTGCGCATCCAGGGCAGTCTGGGCGACATGGACACCATCACCAACCGCAGCACCCCCGCATATTTCCTGCAGGCCGCCATCGCGTTCGGGGTCAGCCTGCTGGGCATGCTCGGCGGCATCCTCTTCCTGCCCCTGGACCCGTGGCAGCGGCTGTTCCTCGGCATGACCGCGCTCTTCCTGGTCACCAGTTCGTTCACGCTGGCCAAGGTGATCCGCGACCAGCAGGAGGCCGCCACCGTCCGGGTTCGGCTCGACGAGGCGCGCATCGAACGGCTGATCGCCGAACACGATCCGTTCAACGCAGCGACGTGAGGCCTTCATATGTAGTTGCATCTATATAGATGAACTGCAATACTCGGTGCCATGGATGTGTTCGAAACCGTGGCCGAACCGAGTCGGCGCGTGCTGCTGGACGCGCTCGTCGACGGTGAACGCACCGCGGGTGAACTGGTCGCGACACTGCCGGGGCTGACGCAGCCGACAGTGTCGCGACACCTGCGCGTCCTGCGTGAGGTCGGGCTGGTCGAAGTCCGCCCCGACGCCCAACGCCGCATCTACGCGTTGCGCGCGGACGGACTCGTCGCGATCGACGAGTGGATCGAGCGGTACCGGCGCTTCTGGGCGGGCCATCTCGACGCGCTCGAGCGCCACCTGGCCGACAAACACCGGGAGACACCGTGACCGATCCCGACGGCGTGCTCACTGTCGACGGCGCGCACGCCGTGCTGACCTTCGAACGCCATCTCCCCTACCCGCCCGAGGCGGTCTGGGCGGCGATCACCGATCCCGCCGAGCGCGCGCAGTGGTTCGGTGCGACGAGCATCGACGCCCGCGTCGGAGGTTCGATCGAGATGGTCCCCGACGGACCCCCGCTCCCCGCCGACCGCAAGAGGATGACCGGCCGCATCCTGGTGTGGGATCCCCCGCACGTGTTCGAGCACGAGTGGCAGCAGTCGATCGTCGAGGACGGCGTCGTGCGCTACGAGCTGAGCCCCGACGGCGCAGGCACCCGGCTGCGGTTCAGCCACCGCGGACTCGGCCTGCGCAGCGCCGGCGGATTCCTCGGCGGCACGCACGCCTACCTGGACCGGCTGCGGGCCCACCTCGACGGCGCACCGCTGCCGGACTGGAGCCGCCGGCGCGCCGAAATCGACCAGTAAGGAGAACCGATGACCGACAACGAGATCGCGACCGCACCCGCGACGGTGGTGATCGCCTACCACTCCGGGTTCGGGCACACCGCCCACCTGGCCGACGCGGTCGCCGCGGGCGCCGCCGAGGCGGGTGCCCGGGTCACCCACGTCGTGCTCGATGCCATCACCGAAACCGATTGGGAAGCACTCGATTCCGCCGACGCGATCGTGTTCGGTTCACCGACGTACATGGGTAATGTGTCGGCGGGATTTCAGGCGTTCGCCGAGAAGACCGGACGGCGCTGCATCGAAGGAACCTGGCGCGACAAGGTGGGCGCCGGGTTCACCAACTCCGGCGCCAAGAGCGGCGACAAGCTGAGCACCCTGATCTCGTTGGCGGTGTTCGCCGCACAGCACCACATGCACTGGGTCAACCTCGGGCTGCCGCCCGGATGGAACAGCTCGACCGCGGACGAAAACGACCTGAACCGGCTCGGGTTCTGGCTCGGCGCCGGCGCGCAGACCGACGTGGACGCCGATCCCGCGCGGGTGCACCCCTCCGACGCACAGACCTGCCACCATCTCGGGCACCGGGTGGCCTCGGTGACCCAGCAGATGCGGTTGGGCCGCCAGCTCACTGCAGCGGCTTCAACTCCTGCAGCATCGTCGGCACCAGTTCGCTGACCGTCGGGTGGATGTGCATGGTGCGGGATATCGCGGTGTAGGGCAGTTTCGCGGTCATCACGTCCAGCACGGCGTGGATGACCTCGTCGCCGCCGACGCCGAGGATCGCCGCCCCGAGGATCTCCTCGGTCTCGGCGTCGACGACGACTTTCATGAAGCCCTGCGTCTCCCCCTTTTCCACGGCACGCCCGACCCGTGTCATCGGCCGCTTGCCCACCAACGCTTTTCGGCCCGACCTGCGCACCTCGTCCTCGGTCATACCGGCGCGACCCAACGGCGGGTCGATGTAGAGCGCGTAGGTGGTGACCCGGTCACTGACCCGGCGCGGGTCGTCGTCGAGGAGGTTGGCCGCAACGATCTCGAAGTCGTTGTAGGACGTGTGGGTGAAGGCGCCCTTGCCGTTGCAGTCGCCCATCGCCCAGATGTGGTCGACGCTGGTGCGCAGTTGATCGTCGACGACGATGTAGCCGCGCGCGTCGGTCTCCACGCCGGCCGCCTCGAGGTTCAGGTCGTCGGTGTTGGGTGTCCGACCGACCGCGACCAGCAGGTGGGACCCGGTGATCGGCGCGGCGCCCTCGCGGGGGGTGACGTCGAAACCGTTGTCGCGCTTGGTGAAAGAGATCGCGCTGGCACCGACGACGATGTCGATGCCCTCCGCCTCGAGGATCTCCTTGATCGCCGCTGAGACGTCCTCGTCCTCGCGGGAGGTCAGCCTGGGCCCCCTCTCGATCACCGTCACCCGGGCACCGAACCGGCGGTACATCTGGGCGAACTCCAGGGCGATGTAGCTGCCGCCGATGATCACCAGATGTTCGGGCACGGTGTCGACTTCGAGGATCCCGACGTTGGTCAGGTAGTCGATGTCGGACAGCCCCGGCAGGTCGGGCGCCACCGCGCGGCCGCCGACGTTGAGGAAGATCTTCTCGGCGCGCAGCACCCGGTCGTCGACCCGGATCGTGTGCGGGTCTTCGAACCGGGCGTGCCCGCGGATCAGCGTGGCGCCGTCCATACCGGTCAGCCAGGACTCGACGCCGGCCCGGTCGTCGAGCACGATCGTGTCCTTGCGCGCCTTGACCTTCGACATGTCGACACTGATTTCGCCTGTGCTGACGCCGTATTCGGCGCCGCGACGCGCGAGGTGCGCCGCGTGCGCACTGGCCACCAGTGTCTTGGTCGGGATACAGCCGGAGTTCACGCAGGTACCGCCGACCAGTTTGCGTTCGATCACCGCGACCTTCTGCCCGGCCCCGGTCAACCGCCCGGCCAGCGGCGGACCGGCTTGTCCCGCGCCGACGATGATCGCGTCGAACGTCTCGGTCACGTCAGCCATCTCAGACGAGGCTGACCAGGAAGGCGGTCAAGAACCCGCCGCCCACCGCGACGATGTCCTCGACGATCGCGCCCGGGCGGTCCTGCCCGGAGCGCAGATCGGCGAACCGCTGCCGCGCAGCCGCACCCCCCATCGTGCCCAGCACCGCGCCGATCACACCCGCGCCCAGCGCGCTGAACGTGTGGAAGTACGCGCTGCCGATCACCGCGCCCGCGAACGCGCCCATGATGAGCCGCGCAATGAACTGCGGGGCGGTCTTACGGCTCGGTGTGCTGGGCAGCTGGTCGGTGACCAACTCGACGAGCAGGAAGATCGTCAGCACGGTGACCGTGATGGGGTGGGCCATCCATTCGGACCATTTGCCGTCGACGTCGATCCAGCCGAGCAGCGCACCCCAGGCCACCACCGCCGGTGCCGTGAGCGCGCGCAGGCCCGCGATGACGCCGATCAGCAGCGCGAGAACCAGGATCAAGACTTGCGTCATGGCATCCTCCGGCCGTGTTTTCGACCTCCGGACGCTAACACGCCCGGCGGACGTGGTCGCGGCGAATCAGAAGCGGCAGAACCTGATGTCGGAGGCGAGGATCGCTTTGGCGCCGATCGCGGCGAGCTCGTCCATGATCGCGTTGACGTCGCGCCGGGGCACCAACGCGCGCACCGCGACCCACGCCGGATCGGCCAGCGGCGCGATCGTCGGTGACTCGAGCCCGGGTGTGACGGCGGCGGCGGCCTCGAGGACCGTTCGCGGACAGTCGTAGTCGAGCATCAGGTACTGCTGGCCGAACACCACGCCCTGCACGCGGGCCACCAACTGCCCGCCGGTGGGGCTGTCCGGCGCACCCTCGCGTTCGATCAGCACCGCCTCGGAATCACACAGGGATTCGCCGAAGGCCACCAGATTGTGCAGGTTCAGCGTGCGGCCGGAGCCGACCACGTCGGCGATCGCATCGGCCACGCCGAGCTGCACCGAGATCTCGACAGCGCCGTCGAGGCGGATGACGGTGGCTTCGATTCCCCGGCTGGCCAGATCTTTTCGCACGAGGTTCGGGAACGCGGTGGCGATCCGCTTGCCTGCGAGGTCCTCGACACGCCACTGCTGACCGGCCGGCGCCGCGTAGCGGAACGTCGAGTATCCGAACCCCAGCGCCAGCCGCTCGTTGACCGGCGCGTCCGACTCGGCGGCCAGATCGCGTCCGGTGATGCCGAAGTCGAGCTGGCCGGAGCCGACGTAGATCGCGATGTCCTTGGGCCGCAGGAAGAAGAACTCGACGTTGTTGGTCGGGTCGACGACGGTCAGGTCCTTGGGGTCGGTGCGGCGACGGTAGCCGGCCTCGGACAGGATCACGCTGGCCGGCTCCGACAGCGTGCCCTTGTTGGGGACCGCGACCCGCAGCATGCGCTTCACAACTTCGCGTAGATGTCGTCGAGGGTCAGGCCGCGCGCGATCATCAGCACCTGGGTCCAGTACAGGAGTTGGCTGATCTCCTCGGCGAGCGCGTCGTCGCTCTCGTGTTCGGCGGCCAGCCAGACCTCGCCGGCCTCCTCGAGGATCTTCTTGCCCAGGCCGTGCACGCCGCCGTCGAGCGCGGCGACGGTGCCGCTGCCTGCGGGCCGGGTGCGGGCGCGTTCGCCGAGCTCGGCGAACAGGGCGTCGAAGGTCTTCACGGCACGCGATTGTGTCACGCTCGCGGGGGCCGGGTCACGCGGGTTTGCCCGACCTCCTCATATGCCGGCCATGTGGCGGGCCGCGCGGTGGCTGAACAACAGCGACGCCCCGATCGGGTTGCCGCCGCCGGGGTAGGTCTCGCCGGAGACGGCGGCCATCGTGTTGCCCGCCGCGTACAGCCCGGGTATGGGCCGGCCCGACGTGTCGAGGACCCGGGCGTCGCGGTCGGTGCGCAGCCCGCCCTTGGTGCCCAGGTCCGACACCCCGAACGCGGCGGCCCGGTACGGCGGGGTGTCGATCGGCACCAGCGGTGACGCGTCACCGGTGAACGCGCGGTCGAACGCTTCGGCGCCGCGGCCGAAGTCGTCGTCGACGCCGCGGGCGGCGAAGTCGTTGAACCGGCGCACCGTGTTCTCCAGAGCGGCTGGCGCAACGCCGATTTCGTCGGCCAGCCCGGCCACGGTGTCGGCCTGGACCCAGAGCCGGCGCGCGCGGTACTGCTCGGTGGGCGAGAACGACACGTTGGTGGCCATCACGGGCGGCTGTTCGCCGCTGCGGCTGTCGTAGACCATCCAGTACGGGAGCGTGACGGTGCCGGCGGCCATCGCGGCCAGGATCTCGCGGCCCAGCCGGTCGTAGGCGGCGGATTCGTTGGCGAACCGGCGACCGTCGCGGTCGACGAAGATGCCCCCGGTGAAGCACAGCGCGAAGGCGGCCCGCCCGTCGGGGTGGATCAGTCCCGGCGACCACCAGGCCTGGTCCATCAGGTCGACGGCCGCGCCGGCGGCGATCGCGGCCCGGTGCGCCCGGCCGTCGTTGGCCGGCGCGCCCATCGTGTCGCGCGCCGCGCCGGGTACGCCGTACTCGGTGCGCATCGCGTCGTTGTGCTCGAACCCGCCGGTGGCCAGCAGCACGCCGCGCCGAGCCCGGATGGTGCGTCGCGCCCCGTCGTGCTCGACCACCGCGCCCGTGACCCGGCCGTCCTCGACGACGAGGTCGACCAGCGCGGTGTTCAGGTGCGCGGTGACCGCCGGCTCGTCGGCCATCGCCCACAGGAACCGTCCCACCAGCGCCCGGCCGCCGGTGAGCAGATCGGGTGCCGGCGCCCCGAGGCGCTCGTGGTCGAGCGGTCCGCGCACCAGGCCGGCGAATCGGCCGAGCCGTTCGTCGGGCACCGCCTTGGACACGATGTGGCGCATGCCGTCGGTGCGGGCGCCCGGCGCCGAACTGTAGTAGTCGGGCCACGGCAGGATCTTGAACGCGAAATGCTCGTCGCGTTCGAGGTAGTCGATCAGCGCCGCGCCGCCGCGCACATAGGTTTCCTGCAGTTCGGCCGGTGTGCGGTCACCGACCACGGCGCGGTAATAGCGCAGCGCGTCGTCGACGGTGTCGTCGACCCCGGCACGCACCAGCACCGGGTTGCCCGGGTACCACATGCCGCCTCCGCCGGAGTAGGCGAACGTCCCGCCGAACCGGTCCGTGGCCTCCACGATGGTGACCGAAAGCCCTTCGCGCGCAGCGGTATACGCACCGGCCAGGGCGCCGGCCGAACCGGCGACGAGGACGTCGACGGTTTCGTCGCCGCTCAGACCGCCCGCTCCTGCTGCGGGGTGTCCGAACCCATGTCCTCGAGGTGCTTACCCTTGGTTTCCTGCACCCAGCGCCACACGAACAGGAACGACAGCACCGCGCACAGCGCGTAGAAGCCGTAGGCGATGCCCAGCGAGAAGTCGCCGAGCGCCGGGAACGACGCGGTGATCGCGCAGTTGGCCACCCACTGCGCGGCGGCGGCCAGACCGAGCGCGGCGCCGCGGATGCGGTTGGGGAACATCTCGCCGAGCAGCACCCACACCACCGGGCCCCACGACATGCCGAACGACACCACGAACAGGTTGGCCGCGACCAGCGCGATCGGGCCCGCGGCACCGGTCAGGTCCGGTTGCCCGTCGACCACCGGCGCGGTGCCGAAGATCACCGCCATGGTGCCCAGCGTGATCGCCATCCCCGCCGAACCGACGAGCAGCAGCGGCTTGCGGCCGACCTTGTCGATCAACGCGATCGCGATCAACGTGGTGACGATGTTGGTCACCGAGGTGATCACGGTGATCAGGAACGCCTGGCTCTCGCCGAATCCGACGGCCTCCCACAGCACGTTGGAGTAGTAGAAGATCACGTTGATGCCGACGAACTGCTGGAACACCGACAGCAGCACGCCGACCCAGACGATGCCGTAGAGGCCGCCGGTCGGCTTGCGCAGGTCCCGCCATGACGGCGGCTTCTCCGACTGCAGCGACTCCTTGATCCGGGTGATCGTGATCTCGAGGTTCTTCTCGCCGAGCAATTTGGTCAGCACCCGGCGCGCTTCCGGAATCCGGTATGTGGCAACGAGATAGCGCGGCGACTCCGGGATCGTGAACGCGAGTGCACCGTAGACGACGGCGGGCACCGCCATCACCAGGAACATCCAGCGCCACGCCTCCATGCCCAGCCACAGCACCTCGCGTGACCCGCCGGCCAGGTGCGCGAGCAGCGCGTCGATCGCCAGCGAGATGAAGATGCCGGACACGATCGCCAGCTGCTGCAGGGAGCCGAGCCTGCCGCGGATCCGCGGCGGGGACGTCTCGGCGATGTAGGCGGGCGCGATGACCGATGCGACGCCCACCCCGATGCCGCCGACGACGCGGAACAGCGTGAAGATCTCGACGTTGGGCGCCAGGCCGGTGCCGAACGCGCTGATCAGGAACAGCACCGCGGCCAGCTTCATCACCGACAGCCGGCCGATCTTGTCGGCCAGCCGGCCGGCGACCACCGCGCCCAGCGCGGCACCGATCAGCGCCGCCGCCACGGCCACGCCCGTCACCGTCTTGCTGATCTCGAAATAGTCCTCGACCGCGGAGACCGCCCCGTTGATCACCGCGCTGTCGTATCCGAACAGCAGGCCGCCGAGCGCGGCTACCGACGCGATGCGGACCACACGCCCGCTGTGTTCGGTGTCCTCGTAGTCGAGGCCTGTCGTGGGTTCACCAGCCGGTCCGTGCGTCATGAAACGACCTCCCGCAGCAGTGCGTGATGGAGGTCACATTCAATCACAGACCGGTTGTCACGCGGCGTGTTCTCTCAGGTACGCGCGGCCAGTTCGCGGTGGACCGCGCGCAGATCG
>NZ_MIHA01000005.1 GCF_001722335.1 Mycolicibacterium flavescens | reverse complement strand
GGCGACGACGTCGTCGCCGCCGCCATGATCGACCGCCTCGTCCACCACGCCGAAGTCATCACCCTCAAAGGAGACAGCTACCGACTCAAAGACCGAGACCTCGGCCGCACACCTACCGCGGCCACCAATGCTGAGGAATAATCACCAACCACCCCGGGCAGGGGGTCAATTTTCACCTGCCGCCAGGGGGTCAAGTTTCAGCCGCCGTCGACAAGAGGGACTGATTTCGTCGTCCGCGATCCTTTCCGAACGCGCAGGTCAGCTGGCTGCTGTTAGCGATGCGCATCCGACCGGAGAAAAAGCGTCGACCCGAGGCGCTACTGCCGTGTTTGCCGCCCTTACCCGCTTCAGTCAGGCATATGCCGGGCGTTTGGCTGAACGCGGCCAATCCGCGACGGCAGCGGCTGCGGGCTACGACACCGCCGATAATGATGCGGCCGCCAACATCGGCGATGTGCCGACGTGAGTGCTATTCCATACGGATTGTTGCGCATACCGGTCTCGGCCCCAGGTCCCGCTTCGGGCCCTGGCGTAGGTCTCCCGGCGAGGTCAGAAATCGAAGACTGGATCGGCGCAATAAACGAGCTGTCTTCGTCAGCTGCGACCTACCGAGCCGCTGCTGACCGGATCGAGTCGGCAGCCGACGATCATGTTCAAGTCTCGTCCGCGCCAGGCGGCACTTCGTGGGAAGGTGACGCGGCGGACTCCGCGCTCGAGTCGGCCTACGTCGATCGCGGTGTGGTGTATCGAGCTGCTGACCACCTGCGCGAGATGGCGAAGGTCGCCAACATGGGGGCGCAGAATCTCAGGCAAGCCTGGACCGCCGCTGTCGATGCGATTTCTGAGGCTGAAGCCGACGATTTCCGCGTCGGCAGTGACCTTTCGGTGAGCGACAGGGGCCGCTACACGAGCCAGGAAGGCAACGTGTACGCAGCTCGCAAAGTGAAAGCCGAAGAGCATCACAGTTTCATCGCGATGCGAACCGGCGCCCTGTTGTCCGAAGACAACCAAGTCGGTACCAGGCTGCAAGAAGGAGCTGTGGCGCTCGCCAACATGATCCCAGCGAGTTGGGGTGTCCCGCCGCCGGAACAGCCGATGACCGACGGTAATGGTGGCCTCGAACCGTATGACAGCGATGACGGTTCCTACACTGGCCGCGAGATCGCCAAGGAATTAGAACAGTTCACCGACGGAAAACGGCGCGGCATCAAAGAAGTCGACACCGAAGACGAGATCTTCGATCTGTGGGAGCGATTCTCCCACGGTGGCGTGCGCGTACCAATTCCCGAGGATGTCGCCGACAAGATCTACGACAGGGTTGTCCTACCCGACGGCACGACGGTCGGTGTTCGAGAAAGCGCCGGCCATGGGCCCACGTTGGACGTGGGATACCCACCTGGTGTGGACGGTCCCAAGAAGGTTCACTTGCCTGAATCGCCGCCACCTCCGATCCCTCCTGCGGCGCCACCGCCGGCTAGGGGCGAGGCGCCTCTCATTGCATCGCCCCCGCAGATGCCGGTCGTGGATCATCCGCCTACCCAGGCGCAGCCGGGGCTCCCGCCTCCGTGGGCGCCCGACGCGAGTGTGCTCGACCCGCCTCAAGTCGACCTGCCCGCTGCGCCCGACCCGGGAATTCTGGCCGGGGTGGGTACCGCTATCGCGGGCATCGGTGGCTTCCTCGCGTTCCTTGCCAAGCCGTGGGGAGCGTTCGGCAGCTGATGTTCGAAGATTCAACGGTGGCATCACAATCGGTGGGGGTGTCCTCTGTAGCCGAGGAGATTCGTCGTCGCGTCGGGTCAGTCACACCAGTTTCGAGCGACGGCTTAGCTTCCTGGCTGCCCGGACTGGAAATCCCCGCCGGTTGGACCGTGATGCAGGATTTAGCCTCATCTGCGCACGCAACTCGAGCTGCCTTACGTCGTGTTGCCCCGGGTCAGGGTCATTGGGACGCGTGTGAAATTATCGCGCTCTATCAACTTCCATGCTCTATCGCGGAGGAAGTCGTTGAGGCTGCCGCGGATTACCCGCTACGCGATTTGGGTGCTGTGCATGTAATGCACCACAAGGTTTCCTTACACGTGAGCGGTAGCGTTGCAGTTCGCGCGAGCGGCTGGTTCACAATCGATGGACGCTGCCTGTGGGGCCAGTTCTCCAATTATGTTGTGAACGTGGGGAACGTAGGTGGCTTGATTGAGCAGAGTGTCCTTGTCGGCGCGGAGCGACGGCCACGGCTGGCCCGCGAGGTCGACACACTCACGCAGACGGTTGATCGTTCTCTAACTGCGAGTCTGTCCGCGTACGAGAGACGGAAAGACGCCCACAAGGACCCTGGTTAGTCCCCGGGGTCGGAGGCGCCGGGCTGGTGGTCGCCGCCTCCCGGTACGAGGTGCATTGGTAGCGGCTCGTACTCGCGGCCTTGTGCACGGAGGTCCGAGAGCCACGCGGCGTATACCCGCTCATATGCTTTCCCGATCTGCCGACCCTTATCCGTGACACGCACCCACAGCATGAATGGCCACCGCAGGCGTTCATCGAACCGGTCGATGTATTCGGCAGCCAGTCGCGCGACGGCTTCGTCGAGCGACACTTCCCAGTCTTTGAATCGTGCGCCATGCTCGATCGGTTCTCCGAGCGCAATCACACCTTCTTCGGCCATGCTGCGGACCAGCGCGAGGGTCCTTCGCTGCACTTCTGAAAGGGAGGCGCTGCGGTCTTCCGAGGCCACGTAGTCGTGGATCTGTTGGAGCTTGACCCAGTCATCTTCCCCTTCGAGCAAGATTTTCTCGCGGGTCGTCAACGCCTGCTGCTGGCTGTCATTCATCGTTCCCAGGATATCGCCGCGTAACGACAAGGTCATCGCAGGTTAGACATCCCAGGACCGTAAGTTGTCAAGCGAATTGGATGTTTGGTCCTGATTGACGGTGTGCCCAGGCTTTGTGTTCGTCGTAGTGGGTTCGGTGGTGTAGGCAGCCGTGCAGGATGCCGACGAGGCGGTCGCCGAGAGCGCGTAGGGCCTGGTAGTGGAGGTCGCCGGCGGCACGAGACGTAGGTGTCGGCCGGCAACGTTTGCGCGAAACCCGTCGGGCAGCCCGTGAACGGCCAAAACCATAGGGAAAACCCGGATTACTCGGGAAGCGCGCTGTCGTAAGTTTCTGCGTGCGGAAATAACCGCATGAACTCAAGGGGGCTCGCGCATGACACCACCCGCCGGTCGGCGTGCAACGGATTCGGTAGTCGACTGGCAGGGGCGGTCCCCGGGATACGCGCGGTATGTCGGGCGGGTCGGGGCGTTGGCGGTCGCGTTGGGTGTCGGCGCCGCGGTGGCCAGCGGGAACGGGCTGGGACTCGCCTACGCCGACGACACGGCCGGGGTCAACGACAGCGCCGCGGTGGACGCGCCGTCGGAGACGACGACAGACCCCGAGGGCCCGGTCCCGACGGAATCCGACGATCCGCCCGCCGACGACGACAGCGAGACCACCGCCGACGGCCCCGAGATGAACCTCGGCAACTCGGGCGGCGTCGACACCTCGGTCAACGATGCGGGCCAGTCGACCGACACCACTGCCGACGAGGACGACGACGAGACAGCGGAAGCGCCCGAGCCCCCGGCCGACAACGACCCGCCCGAGGAGCCTGAGCCCCCGACGCGGCAACGCGAGTCGACGCCGCCGGCCACGCAGACCGTGGGGGCGAACCTCGAGCGGCGGTCCGCCGATGAGCCGGCGGAGCCGCCCGCACCCGTCGAGTCCGAGCCCGAGCCGGTGCAGTCGTTCGTCGCCGACACCATCGCGACGACGGCGTCGCTGTCGGTCGACGAACCCGCCGCCACGCAGTCGGTCGTGAGCCTGCCCGGCACGCTGGCCCGGATCGCCACCTCGTTCGTCGACGCGCTGCTGCGTCCGTTCCTCGGTCCGTCGGCGCCGGCCGAACCGCCGCTGCTGTGGGCGGTGCTGGCGTGGGTGCGCCGCGAGGTCAACCGGACGTTCTTCAGCACCAACCCCGACGCGGTCGCCGACCTCGTGACGACCTCGGAGGACACCCCGACAACCGTCGATGTGCTCGGCAACGACGTCGACGACGACCCGCTGAGGATCACCGCGATCACCCAGGCCGCCAACGGCACCGTCGTCCTCAACGCCGACGGCACCGTCACCTACACACCGAACGAGAACTTCTCCGGCACCGACACGTTCACCTACACGGTCCGCGAGGCGCACAACCCGTTCCACCTGCACGGGCTGGCGTCGTTCTTCGGCGGGGCGCGGCACACCGACACCGCGGCGGTGATCGTGACCGTCGGCGGGATCAACGACGCACCGGTCGCGCGGGACAATATCGCGGGTGTGGTGGCGGGCGGTACGACGACGATCACGGTGACGGACAACGACTCTGACGTCGACGGCACCATCGACGTCACCACGGTGACGATCGTCGGCGACCCCGCGTACGGCACCGCGACCGTCGATCCGGTCACCGGCGTCATCACCTACACCTCCAACGGCGAGGTCGTGCGCGACACGTTCACCTACACGGTCAAAGACAACCTCGGTGCGACGAGCAACGTCGCGACCGTCGCCGTCATCGTCACCCCGGACGACAGCATCCCCGACGACACCCTCGACCCGGACGAGTTGCAGGACCTCGTCGACCGCGGTGTCGTCGTCGCGCATCTGCAGGACGGCGCGGTGCACGCCATCAGCGGTGACTTCGCCGCCGGGCCCGTGCACAACGCCGCCGACGCGGCGGCCGAACTGAACCGCGTCGCCGCGTTGCTGGGCGCCGCAACGGGTTTCGCCGCCGAGGACGACATCAGCGTGTTCACCGTCAACGCGACCCAGGCGCTGCACTACTACCGGCTGCGACCGACCGTGGACGGTGTCCCGGTCGCGGGCAGCGAGGTCGTGGTGATCGCCGACGGCACAGGCAAAGTCCGGGGCCTGATGAGCAGCTACGACAACAGGATCGCCGAGATCGACACCACGCCGGCTGCGGGTGTCGACACCACCGCAGAAGCCGTGGCCGCGGCCGGTTCCGCGCTGCTGGCCGCGCTCGGCGACGACGTCGCACCCGACGACGCCGACGCGTTCCTCGCGACGTTGACCTTCGAGCCGGAGTTGGTGATCGACGATCTCGACGCGGATCGCGAGCCGCGGCTGGTGTGGCGGGTCGCGGTGTTCACGACGCCGGTTGTGCCCGATCTGGAGGCCGACGAGATCCCGGAGACCCCGCCCAGCGTGTTCCCGGTCGTCAGTGCCACGTATGTGATCGCGGCGAACGGACCGGACGCCGGCACCGTGCTCGACGCGGAGGCCGATTGGGACAGCGCCGGGGCGGCGGTCTTCCACAGCGCTGCCGACCTCGACGGTGTGATGCGCGGGCTGGTTGTCGTCAAGCAGGGCAACAACTACCGGCTTTACGACGGATCGCGACTGATCTCGGTGTACCGCAACAGCGTCTACGGTCCCAAGCAACTGTTTACGCAGGCTCCTCCGGGCACCATCGTCACGTCCGACGGGTCGTTCATCCGGCCCGATGCGGTTTCGGCGCTGGCGAACATGGCCGAGATCTACGACTATTTCCGCGACACCCTCCACTACGAGTCTGTGGACGGTATCGGTGACACGCCGATCCGCGTCACGCTGATCCCGGATTACGATGACGCGCAGTGGAACCGGAATTACCAGCAGTTCTTCTTCGGAACGGACGGCGACTGGGCCGCGGCGGTCGACGTGTTCGGTCACGAGTACATCCACGGCATCGTGCAGAACATCCTGGGCCGCGACGCGCTCAAGTCCGGGGAAGCGGCGTCGGTCAACGAAGCGTTCGCCGACATCCTGGGAAACCTGGCGCAGCGGGGGACCGGCAGCGAGAAGTGGTTGTTCGGTGAGGATCTCGCCAACGGTGCGATCAGGAATATGGCCGATCCGTCGTCGCTGACGTGGACGGATTCGGGAATCGAGTACCGCGAGGACTACGACGAGCGGTACCGGGGGTCGTCCAATCAGGGCGGCGTCCACATCAACAGCACGATCCTCAGCCACGCGGCGTACCTGATGATGAACGACGGTGCGACCACGGGGGTTTCGGATGAGGCCTGGTCGCGGATCTTCTTCAGCGCGATTCCCATGTTGGTCAGCGGGTCGAAGAGTCCGATGGTGGATGCGCGGATCGCGGTGGTGATGCAGGCCGAGATCGAGGGTCTGTCCCAGGTGCAGGTCGACGCGGTCAAGGAGGCCTTCAACAAGGTCGACATCAACAACCCGTACGACCCGGGCCCGGATTTCCTCAAAGGCGGAGTGTCGATCCCCGATGCGATGACGTCGCAGACCGTGCTGAACGCCGAGGGCACCCGCGCCATTGTCACCAGCACGATCATCGATCCGGGAGCCAACGTATATCCGACCGCGATCACGTTCTTCGACACCACAACTGGTAAGCAAATCGGTGAGAGGATGGTTTTCGCCGCAGGTGCGTACGCCGAGTTCAACCCGATCGGGACGCGCGCGGTGATTGCGTCGAACGTCGACGACCCATCGACACCCCTGTCCGACGCGGTAGAGATTCAGGTGTACGACACGCGGACGTTCGAGCGGGTCGGGTCGACGGTCGAGGTGGCGGCATCCTATGGGGAGAACTTCGAGTTCGATGCCAGCGGTAGGCGGATGGTATTCACGACCTTCAATGACGGTGCCACCCAGCTTCACCTGATCGATGTCGAGACCGGCACCCGGGTGGGAGATGCGGTCGTGGTCGGCGGCGGCTGGCGGGTCACGCCCGGCTTCAACGCCGACGGCAGCCGTTACACGGTGCTGACCGAAGGTGGCGTGCTGTCAGGGCAGACCGTGACACGCGTTGTCGTGCTCGACACCGCCACCGGCCGCCAGGTCGGCAGCGCTGTGGAGCTCGCGGGTCGGAGCCTGGCGTATGTCGCCGCGGACGGCCGGCGAATTCTGGTGGTGGGCAGTGAGTACAACCCGGACGCCACCCATGCGGCGGTCATCGACACCATGACCGGCGCGGTGGTCGGAACCGAGATCGACCTGCCGGGTGTGGTGTCCGGGGTAGCGGGTTTGGAGCCGACGCTGACGGCCAACGGTCGCGCGCTGATCACTACCGTGATCGACGGGGGTACACCGGAGATGACGACGCGGGTCACCGTCGTCGACATCGACACGGGGAGTCAGGTCAGCAGCGTCAGCCAGGCGGGTGATGTGGGCCAGGCGGTCATTTCGCCCGACGGTACGCGGATTGTTTTCGTGCGGCGGGATCTGGCGGAGGTGCCGACCACGTCGGTGTCGGTGATCAACGCGGTGACCGGCGCGCAGATCGGTACGACGTTCGTCGGGCCGGTCGGCGCGGAGGTGGGCGTGGTACCCAACGTTGCGGGCACGCGTCTGCTGCTGATGGTGGTTGAGGGGGAGGGCTTTTCGACGACGACCCGGTTGATGGCGATGGACACGGTGACCGGGCTGCGGATCGGCCAGACGGTGACGCTCGAGGGGCAGATGCCTCGCGAGCGGGGAGCGAGCATGAGTTTCGACGGCAACAGGGTGGTGGTGTTGACCGGGTCGCCGTTCACCGGGACGCGTGCGGCGGTGTTCGACCTGATGACCGGTACGCAGGTTGGTTCGACGGTGGTGTATCCGGGAACGTCGAATCCGGTGGGTGTGCTGATGGCGCCGGACGGTAAGCGCGCGACGGTGACGCAGCAGTTGTTGAACGGCTCGGAGTACATCACGCGGGTGTCGACGATCGACACGACGACCGGTGCGTTGATCGGCACGCCGGTGGTGTTGTCCGGATTCGCCACGGTGCCAGTGCAGTTGACCAGTGATGGTAAGCGTGCTGTGGTGACGGCGCCGTCGACGACGTACAACTTCAGCACCGGTGGCTATCGGATCCTGACGTCGACGGCGGTGATCGACCTGGCGACCGGGCGGCAGATCGGGAGCACCGTGACGGTGAATGGTCAGCCGTACACGGCGGGGCTTGGGGAGCGGGCGGTTTACCTGACCGCGGATGGCACCCGCGGGTTGCTGGCGACGTACAACTATGTGGCGCCGGGATATCCGACGAATGTGCGGGTGACGGTGATCGACACGGTGACGGGTAGGCAGGTCGGCAACACCGCGATCTTCGAGGGGGGTCTGGACGGTGTCCCGCAGATCGACATCACCGGCACCCGGGCGACGTTCACCGCCGACATTTTCAACCTGGTCACGTTCGACCGCTCATCGCAGGTCTTCGGGATCGACCTGACGACGGGTAAGCCGATCGGTGCGTCGCCGATGTAGGGGACTGGCGGTCTCGGTCACCGGATCGCTTAGGTGCCAGGTCCCCGGATGGGGCTCCTAGCTATTCGATTAGTCACTCCGGGCCAGACAATCGTTCAGGTACTGGACAACCGAGGGGTTGGCGATCGCGTGTCTGCCGTCCTCGCCGACATGTAATTCCCACCGGGACTTCTCCCGCTCAACGACAACGGTATGTAACGGGTCGATGCCGATGAGCATGCCTCGAGTAAAGAGCAGGCGCCCGTGCTCACGTGCTTCCTGACGGGTTGGGGGCCGCATCGACGTGCACGCGTGGCAGAGATACGTTCCGCTTGAGGGTTCGCGAACGCATCGTCTGCAGATCGGCGCGGCGCAGCAGTCACACACCACCATCCCGTCATTGCACGCGCTGCAGCTGGTTTCGTTGCAGTAGCCACAGACAGCATGGGTGGTGCCGAAATGGCCTTCACGGTCGATTCCGCCCCAGTCTGCTAGCTGTCGAGTGACGTGATCGATGCGTCTCGCATCGGTGTCGCCAGGGGCCAGCGCCACCTCGTACCGCCATTCGTGGCCGTTGTGGACCGTCACGTTCTGTACAACCGACGCGCCGATTTCGAGCACTTGTCGCTGCGCCGGGGCAACCAGTTTCTGTAGCGCGATTCGCATCGCGTCTGGCAGCACACGGAGCGGAGGAACGGTCACGGTCGCATCGGAGGACCATGCTTTGAAGGCCGCTTCTGTGGAGTGATCAGCCCGTCCCGAGGCGGCCGGCTTGAGTTCCCCGCGGGGCGTGACGGTGTGGGGAGCGTTCGTCGCATTCGCGACCGCCGACAGTCGGATTTCTCCCGGGTCGGTGAACGTACCGACTTCATCAGCGTCGCCGAGACCCATGGACCGAGCTAGCAGCGTCGCCGCAGGTGCATGCTCTGACGCCGCGATGACGTACCAAGCGGTGTCGTCCGACGTATGAACGCCAAGTGCGACCAACCCGGCCATGCTGACCAGTGCTGCTTCGACGCCGCCACCGTCGGTCGTCATGCGGACCGCTGGAACGGGATTCCAGCACTGTGACACCCAGTCCAGCGAATGGTCTCCATTGCGCCATTCGGTGATCGTTTCCTGCTCGCTGGCACCATCGATCGTCACCACACTGATACCAGCGGGGACTATCGCGACGTCCGAACCCACACGTTCCCACCTCATCAGGATCGGCGTCGTCGAAGGCTGGTCAAGAGACACGAGTAGCGGCCTGAGCCGAGCGGGCGCTTTCAAGGTCCCCTCGGGATAACGAGAGGGAACCGGGAACTCACGAGCGAGCAGCGTCGGTAGGTCCTCGTCAGGAGTCGGCTGTCCGTCGACACTTCGGGCCGCTGCGTTCAACGCCGGAGCCGTCCACGCGGGATGGAATCTTCGGTCAGAGCGGAGGGTGACTCTTGGAGCGGTGCGCGGTGCTTCAGCTTCGAGGGCTTCAGGCATCGGTACCACTTGAGCTTTCAGTGCCCGGCTGGCAGCCAACCTGAGCCGGTAGCGGCTGTCTATTGGCGTTCTATCGAATGCACGCCATCGAACTACCGACCCACCGCGAACGATTGCCTGTTCGTAGGCGTTGCCGCGGTTGATGAGTGCAACTGTCGCATCCTTGTCGCTCGCGATGAGGACGGAAGCGCCGTCGGTCGCGAGATCGCGCGGCAGCGCGCGTGTTTGATCGTCGGTCGCTGGAGAGTATTGATTGCAGGCAGGGCACAGATCTTCAACTCGGCATGAACCACACATGGTTCGCTCACACATCGCGCAGCCGGCGACGTCAGGATCTCGGCCGCAATCGACGCAGGCGTGGTCTCCGCACAGGCGGCACGACGTATCTGGCACCGAGTGGGTAGCGGAAACACATCGCCGGCACACTGCATGAGCGCATCCCGGGCAGTCGACCGAAGCCCGATGCTCGACGTCGTCGCAGGAAGGACATGCCCACGAGTCACATGCTGGGCAGAAGGCGGCGGTACCAGCCGTGTAGAAGTGCCCGTCGCGGCACACTCCGAAATCGCTTGACCGTGTGCCAGTGTCGTCGAGCAGCGGGCTCATCGGTTGGCCGTCGAAGGTGCGGTAGATATGCGTTGCGGTGCCGTATCCGTGCCACACCTCCCTGACTTCCAGACCGTTTCGGAGGGCTGCGGTGAAGGGTCTGGTCGCGCGTGCGAGCACGCTTCGAGTAAGGCCCGGAGGCGCCAACGGTATCGAAGCTGCCTCTCGGTTCTCTGGAATCTCGATCGCCGCGAGCGACTCACTGGTGGCAGGGACGACCTCTGTGTCGCTGATGGTCTCGACAAGGCCTACGACTGAGCGGAAATCGCGTTCGGTTGCGGAGCACTCGGAAGGTGATGGGAAGCTGCCGACCATGCCTTCGATCGAGTGAACCTGCTGTCCCAGTCGTCCGCCCGGCGCGCCCAGAGACCTCAGGTGCTCATAGCACCCCACCTGCTCTGCAGCCGACATCCCGTCGGGGCACGCGATCCACTGGCCGACTGGTTTGTCTGCCCTGTAGGCATCGATCAAAACGGCTTCGTTTCGGCGTAGCAGGGTGACTCGTAGATCAGAGATGCCGGCTTCAGCGATCGTTTCATCTTCGAGGGACGGCCTCCGCCAGCAGAGGTCAACTGTCTGGGAATCATGGGTCAGCAAAGAGCCGTCGTCTTGAACGAGATTCTCCTCCCGCACCAGCCGCTCGGCTTCGAGGAGAAAATCGACGAACTCTGAGCGGTGAGTGACCAGCACTGCAGGACGCGGCGGTGGAGGGACCTCACTCCGGAGCTTTTGCAGAGTGAGGTCGAGCCCGAACTGATCCTCACGCGACACGTCGACATCTGGATGTTGGGGCACATCCGAGATGGCATCGGCAACGATCGCCGCGCCCGCTGCTGGTTCTACCGACAGTCGTACGAGAACAGTTTCGTCGCTGGTCAAGCGGACACGCGCGTTGTCGTTCTGTTCCTGACGCGCGGTCAAGTCGCGCAGCGTCAGCCCACAGTCCAGGGGGAGGTTGTTCTCGCGTGCGTACGCTCGCAGCCTTGCTCGCCTCGAATCGTTGTAGTCCTCGGTGCTGACAAGGAAGGCTGGAGGAGAGCCATCGGGCCGGATGAGCTCTGCGACTCGCTCACCGACCCGAATGACGTTGCCCCCGCCGAGTGTCCAGGCGATGAAGAACTCGTCGTCGAGTTGTGGTGCTCGCTGCGGTGATGCGCAGGTGCGACAAAGCCCTCCGGTTTCACGGCGACACCTGCCACAGCTCCACTGTCCGCACACCGCACAAGCGGAAAAGACAGCGTCGTCGCCACAGGCTTCGCACAACGACCGGTCGCAGGAGCCGCAATGGGTCACTTCGGACTCGTCGATCCAATGCATATCGGAGCACAAGGCAAGTACGCCAATGGCGCGTCCCGAGACCGCGCTGTCGACGACTGGCGGCTCGACGCCCCATTCGTAGGTCAACGTGATTTCGTCACCACTCGGGCCTGCCCAGGTTTCCTCGATCAGCCAATCGTCTTCATCAAGCGTCACCGCCAACACCTTCGCGCGGGCGCGGACATCGGGTCGTCTGGTCAGGCGGCGTTCCTCGGTACGCAAGGCGCGGTCCAGCCGCGCCCGGTCCTCGCCCGTGGCTTCAGCGATCTGTGCGCGGTAGCCGCTCGTCACTCGTTCCAGTTCCAGTGCTTGTTGCCGCTCAACAGATTCGAGGCGTTGGCGTCGAAGGGACTCGAGCTGGGGGATCGCGGCACGCTCGAACTGTGCGATCACTTGCGGCGGAGTTCCGAAGGCAGGCGGCAAGGATTCGCCATCGTCCAGAGGGCGGCGCGGCAATCGCTGCTCACGATGTCCATCGATCTCAGCGGTTATGAGGTGCTCGGCAGTCTCTGCCTCGCCAACCGTCGCCCGGAAGGTCGCTTGGCCGCTCCAGGACCCGGAGGGCACCAGTCGGCGGCGGACCAGCCGGATGGACTCCGCGTGCCGGTACGGCGTGGGCCCGATGTCATCGGGGATGACCGGGATGGTGGCGTGCATGTCGCCGCGGACCCGCAGCAACCCGAGTAGCTCGTCGAAAACAGGGGACCCCACGGCGCATAGCTCGGCCTCTGGATGGTGTTCGAGGCCGAAGCGGTCGAACGCCAGGTGCATGGTGGTCCGACCACCCAGCTCCTGTTCGAACTCCTCGTTGAACACCGCAGTGATGAATGCCCCGTCACCGTTACCGGTGTCATGAATGATGTCAGCGTCCAATGCCTTCAGGACCTTTCGGACCCACGTCTGGACTCGACGTTGCCGCATGCGCGCACGCCGGCTCGCTGCGGGCGCCAGGTCGCTGCTCCCGGCCTTGGTGAGACCCTTTCGGTGATCGAACGCCGCAGCCATCCAACTGCTCATGTTGCTGTCTGCTGCGATCAGCTCCGATGCTTTCTCGCGTGCATGGACCAGCTCGGTGCCGAGTTGGTTCAGAAGCCTGTTCATCTTCGTGTCGCTTTCGGCGAACAGTGCCTCCATGACGCGTGTCTCGAAGCTCGCCGCCTTGGACTCGTCGAGCTCGCCCAGGATTGTCGTGACTTGTCCGAACAACAACTCGAACATGCGGAGTTTCTCGGCGAGCAGCCAAAAGACCTTCTCGTCGATCGTGTTCTGGGCGTAGAGGTTGGCGACGAACACTTCGTCCTTGGGCTGAGTCAGCCGGTCGACGCGGCCGATCCGCTGTTCGATGCGCATCGGGTTCCACGGCAGGTCGTAGTTCAACACGCAGTTGCAGAACTGAAGGTTCTGGCCTTCGGCGCCCGCATCTGTTGAGATCATGATCGGCGCTTCTCCGGACCGGAACGCTGCGATGGTCTTTGCGCGCTCCGTCGGTGACATCGAACCATGAAAAGATCTCGCGGTCAGGCCTTCGAGCTCCATGCGGCGGAGAAGGCCGGTGACTGTGTCGGTGTGTTGGGTGAAGATGAGTACTCGCCCGTGCTCACGCAACCACCCCTGAGTGATCTGCAGCGCGCGGTCCTCGCGGGCAGATGCGGTGATGTCCATGGCGAGGTGGCCGACCTCATGGAGGACCTCACGTACCCGAGGATCGGGATGGCGGTCTGCCATACGCAATGCGGTAGTGCCCATCGAGAACGGGCTGGCAGTGAGCCGCAATGCAAGACTGCGTCGCCGCATCGCATCGCCGGGGTCGCGCATCACATTGCGAAGCAGTTCGGTTGCCAGTGCGTACAGTTCGTGTTCGCGGTTACCCAGCGTGATAGGTACGTCGACGGCGCGCCGTACGACTCGGTCGACGCCGGCCTGTGCTCTGGTGGTCCGAACCATGACGCTGCTGATGAGTCGGCGCAGCGCAGCAGGATCATTTGGCGTGCGTGGATCGTAGCCCGACATGAATTGTCGTCTGAAGTCGGTGACAGAGGTGAAGGTTCCCGGCCGGAGCAGCTCGACGAGTCGGTACAGCTCGAGTAGATCGTTCTGCACAGGTGTCGCAGTCAGGAAGAATGCGTAGCGGCACGCCGTGGTCAAGGAGGTAATGAGATCGCGAGTTTTGTGTGACTTGTAGCCCGCAGCCCGGTGCGCCTCATCAAGAATGACAATGTCCCAGGGCTTTTCCGTGAGTTTGTCCGCGTTGCTGCGGGCGAGATGCAGGCTGAGGATCAGCTTGTCTTGCTTCTGGACCTCTGGGCCGCGGGTGGCAACCTCGAAATTGAGGTCGAACTTGTGGCGCATCTCCTCGCGCCACTGTTCGCGCAGGGGAGCGGGGCACAGAATCAGCACACGCTTGGCCAGACCACGAAGTGTGAGTTCTTTTACGGCGAGTCCGGCTTCGATGGTCTTGCCGAGACCGACCTCGTCGGCCAGGACAGCGCGTCCGCGCAATCGCGACAAGGCATGCCGGGCTACCGCCTCCTGATGGGGCATCTTGTCGACATTGGAAACGTCTACTGCGAGCAGTTCTTCGAAGTCGTCGAGCGTCGCCAACTCCTCCCCCTGTAGGCGAAGCTCGACGAGTTCCCGGGCATCGAACCCGGCGGCCTTCAGTTGTTCGGCGAGTAACTCTCGTGCTTGGCTGAGGAATCCGATCGTCTGAGAGGAGCGCTTGCCCCAGTCGTATTCAGAATCGGCATGGAACTGGCGATCGACAGTGGAGCGGCGACGCTTCGCCTTGGCCCCTTTGGTCCTGTCGACGGGCGGCGGCGGCTTCGCAATCGTGATCTTGCTGGGTGTTCCGGGCGGCAGTAGCTGCACTCGGTACACCTGCTCGACGAGCCGCAAGCGGAGCAGTCCGCCGACCTGGCCGTAGTCCTGCAGTCTTTCGGTCAGGAACTCGCCGCTGAGCTGCCGGCCGCGGCCGTTCCACTGCGCCGTGAACGCTTCTCCGTCGAGCTCCAGCTCAACAGCGGAACTGTGCTCTGGGAGAGCGAGCGCTGCGGATTCTCGTTCAGTGAGTGCGAGCTCACCATTTTCCAGAAGCTGTTCAGTGAGTCGTTTTTCGATCATTGCGGCTCCGTGATGCCAAGTGTTTGCGCACCGAGTGCGGTCAGGGCCAGTGACTGATAGGGGATCTGGGTGTTTTCTCGAACGACCGTGCGACGTTCGACGAGGCCCTGGGCGATGATTTTGTTGACGGCATCGTCCCAGCGTCTCTCTCCGCCGCGGACGTGACGGAGAGCGCCGAACTGTGGACAGCTGAGCACGCCCGCACCCAAGGGGCGGTTGTCGCCCAAGGACTCGCGGCCCAGGACGGCTGCTTTCAGGCTGGCCTCTCCGTAAGCGCCGCGACGGAAGGACGAGGCCCACGCGATTGCCTGCAGCGCAGTGAGTTCGGCGTTGACGAGCAATTCCGGGTCAGCCACCACGTGGTCCGGCAGTGCCTCCCAAGGGGTGGGCTCACGGCTGCAGACGTCGCATGGTTCGACGTCGCGGCTCTTGCAGTCGGCGACAACGTCACCGAAGTGGTTCCCGATGACGGTGCGCCGGCATTGTGAGTCGTCGGTGGCGTAGTCGATCATCGCTTGCAGCCGCCGCTTCTGCCACCACTTCCAGCGCGCCGACTCGCCTTCTAGTGCGTCGCGCGGTGCGTGACGGGTGAGGAGGCAGACACGGCGCAGGCGCCGAGAGCTGGAGAAGGTGATGAGGCGGTCCAGCGACCAGTCGATGA
Source organism: Mycolicibacterium flavescens (assembly GCF_001722335.1). Classification (GTDB taxonomy): domain Bacteria; phylum Actinomycetota; class Actinomycetes; order Mycobacteriales; family Mycobacteriaceae; genus Mycobacterium; species Mycobacterium flavescens. Next base: position 333,553 of record NZ_MIHA01000005.1, on the reverse strand, counting down.
GCTGCTGCTCCAGCTCGTCAGGATCGTAACGACGCTCGTCCTTGAGCTGCTGGAAGTCCAATTGGATACGGACGTTGGGTCGGGCTTTGTGGTCCTTGTAGAAAAGCTGCCGGAACAATCGACGTTCGTCTTCGTCCTGTGGTTCGCGGAAGCCGACGTCCACGGTCCCTCGGGCTGAGCAGTCCAGTCCCTGCTTGATCGAGTTGACGCGCTCGAGTTGAGCAAGGTGAACGTTGATCTCGTCATCGTCGATTCCCAGCTTGTCTGCCATCTCGTCGATGTCGAAGACGCGGTAGATGCCCCGCTCTGGGCATTCCCATAGTGCGGTCAGGAGTTGTTGGGTGACCTCCGCGTCAGCCTTGGTGTTGTGGGTATCTATCAGTTTCCGGCGGCGGGCGATGTCGGCGTTTGTATAAAGGAGCAGACACTCGCCGGTGAGATCGCGGGAGCGCGCAGCGCGACCGGATTCCTGGGCGTAGCCGTCAAGGGAATCGGGTAGGTCATAGTGCACGACCCACCCGATGTTGGGTTTGTTGATGCCCATGCCGAAGGCTTTGGTGGCCACGATGATTCTCGTGGTGTCGGAGTCAAAGTCTTCTTGGACGGCGTCGCGCTGTTCGGGCACCATGCCGGCGTGATATGCCCGGGCCGCGTGACCGGCGCGACGTAGGAGGGCCGCAATCTCCTCGGCCAGGGCGCGTTTGGTGACGTAGACGATCCCAGGTCTGTCAGCAGCCCACGTCGCAAAGCGAAGTAATTCCCGGGCGCGATCCCGCTCATCAGCTCTCTTGACTACCCGGAGCCGGAGGTTGGGCCGGTCACTCGGTTCCCGGATGGCGGTCGGGTCCTGCATATCCATCGCCCGGGTGATGTCGGTCTCGACCTCTGGTGTCGCTGTCGCGGTGAGGCCCGCGCGTGGAGGGCGGGTGTCGAAGGTCGCAACCGATGCTGGAACCTGTCGAAATTCCGGCCGAAAATCGTGTCCCCACACTGAGATACAGTGCGCTTCGTCGACGATGACTCGATTGAGTTGCTGTCGGCCAAGCGCGCCGCGGAGCACGGGGTCGCGTGCCAGACGCTCCGGTGAGACGTAGAGCAAACGCACGTGACCGTTGGCGGTGTCACGGAGAATCTCTGTCTGTACGACACGGGACGTAGTGCCGGTGATGCCGTGCACGGGCCGGATTCCGCGGCGGCCGCGAAGGTCGTTGACTTGATCTTTGATCAGCGCGATCAAGGGCGAAACGACGACGGTGGCGCGTGCCTGCGGCGCGAGTAGCGCGGGTAGTTGGAAGCACACCGATTTCCCGAAGCCGGTGGGAAGAACGGCCACGACATCTTTGCCGTCGACGATCGCGCGCATGACCTCGAGTTGTTTGGGATGCAGCTTCGTGATGCCGAACAGCTTCTCGGCGGCTTCGGTGAGTTTGGCGGTGGGGTCTTCACCTTCGATGAGTCGGAGTTCCTCGAGGAGTTCTGAGACGTCATCGCGGCCGAAGGAAATTGCGTCGTAGAGATCAGGTGGGTTGCCCGTGACGAATTCGATGGCCCGGATCCAAGCGTCGTCGCGGTCGACTGCCTCATGGATTGCCGGTCCTGGGAGCGAGTTCAGGATCACCCGTTGCGCCTGGGTAGGTGAGTGCAACCGACGGTCGCAGACGAAGGCTGCGCCCCTGTCGGTTTCGGACCGAATGAGCCGCCCGAAGCCCTGGGTGAAGAGCATGGCGGTCATCGGTAGGACATAGTCGAGAAAGGGATCACCACCGCGTTCGGCGATGGCGCGCTGCCGCGCGGAAACGAGCGGGTCGTCGGGATGGGGGTATGGCGGCTTCTCGAGAAACAGATAGGACAGCGTTTCGCCGGGGGCGTCGAAACCCTCCCAATACGACTTGAGCCCGTACAGCACGGTTCCCGGTTCGGTGTTGAACCGGTGCGAGATCTGCGAGCGGCCGAGTTCGCCCTGAACCAGGAGCTCAACACCGCGGGCTGCGAGTTCGGCCGCCTTCGTGCGGACACCTTCGGCCACCGCCTCCATGCGCTTTCGGGCAGCGAAAAGCGTGAGTGTCTTGCCGCCGGACAGCGACAGGAATCCGGCCTGGTCTGCGGCCATCTCCTCGCAGAACTCACGCTCGTTCACCGGGATTGGGATGGGCAGGTGGTTGGTGAGGACGACGAGCGACTGATTCTGATAGTCGAACGGGGAGTTCAACCGCAGCGGCCGGAAAGCGTCGTCGTCCGGAATGTCGTCGACGCGAATCCCCAGGCGGGAAGCCAGGTAGTCGAAGCGGTGCTCGACGGTGAGGGTGGCCGAGCACAGCACGGTCGAGTGGGTGCGGTCGACGACGTGTTGTTTGAATTCGGGGAAGACATGAATCGGTAGGCGTTCGTAGGTCCACGCCGCGGGGTCGTCTTCCTCAGCGGCGAGCCGGTACACCCAAAGTGGGTGTCCGGGAGCGTTCCGAGGGTCTCGAGGAGGTCGACGGCGTTGTCCAGCCGTTCGATGTAGCCGCGCAGACGCTGTATCGCAGATCCGAGACCTTTGATACCGGTCAGCGAGTTGCGCAACGCATTAACGGCTTTGGCAAGTTGGATCAGCCAGTACCGCACGGCCGATGCGGTTTGACGAAGGGTCCGAAATTCGGGTCGGTTGTCCACGACGCCCGACTGCAGGACCACCGCATCGGCTTGGCCGGCGTACTCATGCAGATACGTCATGATCGCTTCGGTGAGTTCGCCTCCGGCTGAGCGAACTTGGGGCAGCGCGGCGGCAAGTGCCTGCATGGCTTCTGTCGTGGCCGGATCTGTGGAGGCCCGCCGCTGTATATCGCGCATCAACCGGGATCGCCGGGACAAACTGTTGACGAGAATCTCCAACTCAAGCGCATCGATCTGCTCAGTCCAGGCTGCCGTCAGGGAATCCTCGAGCGCGTGGGCCTCGTCGAAGACAAGGTCGGCACGGCCTTGGGCGAGGACGTCACCCGGGGCCGCCACGCCCTGCTGTTGGAGCTTGATCCAGCTGGCGATCAGGGCGTGGTTCACCGACACGACACCGGGCGTCTTGTCGAGGCCCTCCAACTGTTGCATCAGAGGGCAGACGGACGCCCATGTGCAGTTCCTGCGATCGCAGCCGCCGGAGTTGGTGCGTAGCCGGGCGCGAGTCTGGGCGTATCGGGCGTCGGCGCTGCGCAGCGTGTAGTCGGTTACGTCATCCCAGGTGCCCGACGGCGATGCGGCCAAGGCGCGGATCGCGACCGCGATTGCGAATCCAGAGGCGTCGGAGTCCGACAGGACGCTTTCGAGTTCGCGGGCACAAACGTAGTTGCCGACGCCTTGAAGCTGTCGAAACGGCGCCCGAAGGAGCCCGTCCTCGTGGAGGCGTGTCGCGTCTCCGCGCAGCTGGTTCTGGAGAGCTTTGGTCGCGGTGGCGACCAGCACGGATCGACCGGCCTGGGATGCGCGGCCGAGCGCTGGTAAGAGATAGGCGAGAGATTTGCCGGTACCGGTGGGTGCTTCTATGGCGAGCCGACCACCGCCGTCGAACACACCTGCAACGGCGTGCGCCATCTCCTGCTGAGCTGGCCGGGGCCGCAGTCCGCGCTGCTGGTGGAGGACGGGGAAGTCGTCGCGAGTGGCCGACCACGCATCGGGAGCGGGGGATCCAGTTGCCGTGAGCAACGGATCGGCCGGCCTGCCGAGCGCCGCCAGGTCTGGTGGCTCGGTCAACGAGGGGAACAGCTTGGCCAAGGGGTGATCGAAGGTCTCGAGAGCAGCGATCGCCAGTTGCCAGCTGGGCTCAGCCATATCGACATTGGCGAGCATTTCTGAAACAACCGCTGCCGTTGCCGTCGCATCCGGTAACGCGCGGTGCGGCTGATCGTTGCTGAGCCCGTAGGCCATGACTAGGTCGGCGAGCTGGCGGTTCGGGATCGCGACGTCGACCAGCAACGACAAATGGATGCTGTCGCAGGCCGTCGGCATCTCTAGTGCCGGCACCTCGGCGCGCGTAGCGACTTCCCGTAGAAACGGTAGATCGAAGCTGAGCAAGTTGTGGCCGACGAGTAGATCGACGTCCGCCAATGCCTCGGTCAGAGCTCGTAGCGCGTCGTCGAGGGCGACGGGCTCACCGCCGGCGGGGGTCGGCCGTTCAACTCCGTCAGGCAGACGAACAGTCAGATTTAGAAGTGGAGTGCCGTCCAAGCGGACTAGCGCAATCTCGGTGACGAAGTCCGCAGCACGGTTCAAACCGGTGGTTTCAAGATCCAGCACAGCCACCCGGTCGAGCGCGACGCGACCGAGGCGTGGGACGTACCAATCGGGCTCATCCGAGTCGAGTTCGTCCTGGTCACGTAGGTTCTCGGTTTGCGCGGTGGCGATAGTGAGTCGCCCATCGGTGGAGATCTGAAAGCGGTGCGGAAATCGGTCGGGCAACTGGAGTAGGCGCTCGAGGCTTTGAGTCCAACCGGCTGGTCGGAGGCGTTCCCGCAGCTCGGACGCCGACAAAGGGCCCTGGTCAGCGAGGATGCGGTGGGCGGCTTCCGCTGCAGGGGGCAACGGCCGATTCGCGGTACTCACCGCCAGTCCGCGGGCGTCGGCCCTGACGCCCCGCAGGCGGGCACAGATTGCCTAGCGAGTAGCTCCAAGAACACACCCCCACGGCCCGCCAGCAATCTATCGCACAGGTTAATACTTCCCGGTTGATTAGATGATGCAAATGGCTGAGCAAATGTGCCAGCGGCCCGGTTGACCGCAGCCTCGCCGAAGCGACCTTTTCCTTGAATCGCCGCAGCTAATTAACTGGGCCAGGAAGCAGTGTGATGGGCCCGGGGAGTTGAGCCGGTGGCTGAAGGGTGGACGACCAAGCTTGCCGGCGATAAGTCCGCCTGCGACGCCATAAGCGTGCGTGAGACGCCTCGGCTCGGCTGGCGACAGAGTCCTGCGCCGAGGTGAAGCTCGCCGGCATGTTTGGTCGCACCCGCGATGTGCGAATCTGGGTCATGTGACTGGCCGCCAAGCTGCACCGATCGAGAGACGGCCTGGTGCTTCATCTGCGTCTGTGCGAGCCCGAATGGCGAAACAGCGACGTCGCGATACGGACCCGGAGCTTCGTATCAGGCAGTTACTCCACGCTCGAGGTATCCGCTACCGCGTTGACGCGAAGCCGGAGCCAGACCTGAGATGTAAAGCGGACATACTGTGGCGTACGCTCCGGCTCGCTGTCTTCGTCGATGGGTGTTTCTGGCACGGATGTCCCGAACACGCCACCTCTCCGAAGGCAAACGCGGACTGGTGGGCTGAGAAGTTGGATGGCAATATTCGGCGTGACCGCCGCACAGATACAGAGCTTGTCGCCCGCGGCTGGACGGTACTGCGGTTCTGGGAGCACGAAGAGCCAGAGGCAGTCGCGGACGTCATATGTACGCGATTGGGCGAACTCCGGTGCGCACCCAGGTCAGCTCGCTAGTTCAGCGTCTCTACCGGTTGTGGCCGAAGGCGTCCGCTCGCCCATCCTGATTGGGTTTCGAGACGAATCGCTCCACGTAGCTTTCACGACCCGGTCGAGTTCTGCTTCATCGATTCCAATCGAAAGAGTATGGGCGATAATGTGCACCGCGAGGCGCGGCGGTATCGCGTTTCCGATCTGCTGGCCGATGTCACCGCCTGACCACGGGAAGTCGTGAGGGAAGGTCTGCAGAGCACCGGCTTCGTTGTGGGTGAAGCGGCTCCATTGCCCGTCGGGAAGGTGTATTCGGTTGCGCGTTATTTTCCCGGTAACAGTGGCCGCCGGCTCGTCGGACGTACGGCGTCCTCGATTGCGGGGGTCGCCGCCGCTGCCGTAATTGGACACCACCGTGAAGCTCGTGTCGCGTCGGAGCGCATCCCCCATCGAGACCCATGGCCTCCGTCCCATCGACTGTTGGCGCACGGCACCTTTACGGAAGGCGTCATGGGTTGGCGTCGGAAGCGAGGCAGCCGCTCGACCGCGTCGCGCGATGAGGATCGCTCGACGTCGAGTTTGAGGGACGCCGAACTCTTCAGATCGCACAATGCCGACTGCGCACCGGTACCGGTGTTCCTCGAGAACCGTTGCGAACGCCTGCCATACCGGCAAGACTGCGGGCACCTGCTCCAGAATAATCGCCTCAAACGGCTTGTTCTTCCTCAACGCCAGTAGAGCCCACCGCAACGGCTCAAGGATGAGCTCGGTGCGTTCGTCGCTGGACCAACCCCTGACCGGGTCAGCCTCTGGATGGTCCACCATGTCGGCGATGCTTCCGATTACCTTCTCCAGCGCACGCCGACCAGTTCCAGTGCCCGCGACTGTGAACGTCTGGCATGGCGGTCCTCCGGTAAGGATCGTCGCTTCTGGGAAGTTGGCCGGTTGGAAGTCGCGAACGTCGCCGCGAACAGTGTCGAGTTCGGCGGCTTCGCGTGTGAAGCACGCGTCGCGGTCGAGTTCGACGCCGGTCACAGGAATCCCCAGCCACGTTGCCCCTACGTCCAAGCCGCCCGGGCCGGCAAAGAGATCGACGATTCGGTGTTCAGGTTCTCGCGATCGATCTACCAGCGGCATGGCAGTGATGCTAGCCGGCCGCGACGACCCTAACCAGTAGTTGGGGGCCGAGTTGTGGAGGGGCTTGGATGTCCACCTCCCGCCCAGCGATTCTCCTCGCGGTCTGCAGTCATCCTCTCCGATTTACGCATAGCGCTGACGTCGTCCGTAGTCCGTGTGACGATCGGCCCAGAAAATTGTCGGTAGCGGATGATAATACTCTCTAAGGAGTTCACGGCAACCCAAATCTGGTTTGCTGGGGGTAGTACCGCGGAGGGGAGACGGTGGTGTATCGGGTCTGGACGGAAGCTGATCCTGCTTTGGAGGGGTTGGTCGACAAGTTCCACGACCAGTGCGTCCGGGTCTACAAGGAGGATCCCAACCGAGTTGAAGAGGACGCCGGCAAGGAGCGCGGCATTGCCGAGGGTGGTTACGGCAGAAAGCAGATACAAGAGCTCGTACAGAATGCTGCGGATGCGCTCCAAGGTTCTCCCGGACGTATACAGGTCAATTTGACTGAAGACGCCCTCTACGTCGCTAACGAAGGGCGGCCTTTCGAGGACTCGGGTGTACGTGCTCTCCTGTACACCCATCTGTCCAACAAAACCGGGGCAGAAATCGGTCGCTTTGGACTCGGCTTCAAATCGATCAGCGGCATTTCTGAAGGTCCCCAGATTTTCAGCCGCTCCGTGTCGTTCGAGTTCAGTCGCCAGCAATCCGCGGCTGAGTTGTCAACGGAGTTGAATCGTCACTTCGAACCATCGGAAGTTCCGTCCCTGCGCCTTGCATGGCCGGTCAACCCGACTGTGGAGTTCCGTTCCGACCCTTTGCTGGCGGATCTCGCGTCCTGGGCGACGACCATCGTCAAGGTGCCTCTCAAGATGGGCGCAGCAACACACCTCTCTGAGGAGATCAAAGAATTCGACGAGTCTTTCAACCTCTTCGCGTCACACGTGCGCATCCTCGACCTGGTCGATGGGGTTTCCGGGCGTGAACGGCATTTCAAAGCGGCGAAGAAGGGCAATCGTGTCGTCCTCACCACCGAAGATGGTGAGCGGGAGTGGCTGGTCGTATCCGCTGAGCACAAGCCGTCGAACAAGGCTCTCACATCTGCTGGACATGCCGCTCGACGCGAATCGGTGACTGTGAGCTGGGCGCTGCCATTGACGGGCCGCGTCGAACTCGGCCAGCTCTCTGCGTTTTTCCCGGTCAAGTCGGATCTGACCCTGAGCGGCAGGATCAATGCCCCGTGGAAGCTGTCCGATGATCGCATCAACGTGATCGAGTGCGAATTCAACTACGAGATCCTGACAGAAGTGGTTCCTAAGCTCGTTGTCGCTGCCCGTAGAGACTTGATTGCGGACGGAGCCTTCAGTCGGTACATCGATGTCCTACCGGCCCGCGGCAAAGAGTCCCGCAGCTGGGCCGACAAAGTTTTGAATGACCCTGTGTTCATAGCACTTCGAGAATCGCGATGCCTGCCGGACCTCGACGGTGAGTTGCGCGCACCCAGCGCGCTGCAACGTATTCCGGACGATGCCGCGGAACTCGCGGGCAGGTGGTTGGCCGTAACGGGGAACCGAGCGGCCTGGGTACACCCCGACTGCACAAACAGCACTGAGCGCCGGTCCAAGGTCGACCGCCTATTGCAGGACGATGATCGGCTCAAACCGCCGGGCCGGGTCCTGCACTGGCTCCAGTCGGTTGTGGCGGATCCGCAACCCGGACAGTCGGCTGCCGCTATCGAACTCGCAGCCGAACTGGTACGCAAAGGTGGCAACACAGAGAAGGACGTTCGTGATGCACGGATTGTGCTGTTGGAGAATGGGTCGCTGGCACAACCCGTACGCGGCCGGTGCTTCCTACGCACCGGCCCGGAACAGAGTGGAACCTCGTTCGTCGACGGAACCGTAGCTGGCAGCCTGTCAACCGCGGAAGCGCTGAAGTACCTCGGGATCACCGCGTTTGAAGACGGCGGTGAGATGCTGCAGCTACTTACGGAACTGAGACGTACCGGAAAAGTCGACTGGGACGCACTCTGGATCGCGATGCGCGGCTCGGGGGTGCAGCTCGTACACGAGGCTTTCGACGGTGTGCTCGATGGCCACGCGGCGAAGGTGGTTCGCGTTCGAGATGGTCACGGCCGCTGGGTACTGCCAGAGGGTCTGTACTTCGCGGGTGAATGTCTCAAACCGCTGAAGGAAGATGGCGCCTACCTGGTCGACGTCGACTATCACGCAGCAGACCACCAGATCCTGTACCTCCTGGGCGTGAGGTCTCGCCCATCGAGATCGGCGGTGAACTCGAACGAGAAATGGGTGACGAAATACCTGAGCGCGGTTCGCGAAAATCTGGGCGATGAAATGGGGTTGGGTCTGCAGGCGCGACACGGCATCGAGGTCGACGGCATCGGATCTGTCCTCGGACCTCTGGAATGCTTGCCGAACCTCAGCGTTACGAACAATCTGGCGCTGAGTGCTGCCGTCATCAACGACGTCGATGTCCCGCGCGTCCGTGTCAGTCACCCCAACGCGCCCAGGACGGGTCGCTATACAGCGCCAGAGCTTTGGTGGGTTCGAAAGCACGGATTGTTGCAAACCACGTTGGGGGCCGTGCCCGTCACCGATGCGTTCATCGCAGAGGTACCGGGGGTGCCAGAGGGGCTCGTCCCGAGTGTGAGTCACATGGTGCTCAGTTCCCAAGCCGAAGTGGTGTTGGGGCTGAAGCGGGAGATGGCAGACCTCGATCCCTCCGGATTCACTTCGCTTGTGATGAACCACGTCAAACGCGATGACATGCTGCGGGTGGGCCAGGCCTACGCCTGGTGGTGTTGGACGCACCAGGAGGCCGAGCCACCCGATCGCCTGTGGGTCTATCGCGACGGTGAATGGACCGAGGAGGAGCGGAAGGCTGTGGCGGTGGTCCACCGCAAAGAGGCCTATGACGAACTCGGCGAGTTCGGTGTCCCGTGTGTGCTCGTCGACAGCATCGACGATGTCCACACCTTGAGTGAACTTTGGGGTTGTTTGGAAGGGCGCGACCTCCCGGTCGCATACTCGTACGAGACGAGTGCGGAGCCAGAGCTCCTCATTGACGTGTTCCCGGTGCTGGCTTCTCTTCCCGGCGCGGACGACCTCGAGGGCCTGATCCTCCAGAAGTGTCTGTCCATCAGCAAGGTTGCCGCGGTGCCTGGCCAGCCGGCAGTACAGGTGGTCTGCGACGCCGGACGCGAATCCAACAGGATTCTGGTGACGGGTACCACGGACCGAGAGGTCTTGAGGCAAGCACTCGAGTGTTTGCTCTACGAAAGTTCTGACCGACATGTTGACTTGCTTCTCAAAAATATGGAGCGACGTCGTAATTCGGAACGCATCCGAGCGATCAGGAAGGCTTCCAACGATGCTGAACGTCTGCTCATGTACGCGGGTGAGGAGCGTCTGAGAACCTTGGTGCCGAAGGATGCGCTTACATATCTGGTCAACGAAGGCATGGTCGAACCGCATGGGCTCGATCTCGCCAACCTTTGTGTGACGATGCTGGGGGTCCGCGCGCTGGAACGCGCTTGCAAGGTCGATCCGCTCGGGCTGCCTGTTCCCCCTCCATCGACGTGGGCTGGGTCCTTCAACACGCGAGATTGGGTAAAGCGCCTCGGATTCGGTGATGAGTGGGCGGGGCAGAAGGCAAGGCGACGGAACAAGCCGACGGAGTACATCGATGGTCCCACCCAGCTCGATGAACTTCACGACTACCAGAAGGTGGTTTCGCAACGCCTCGCGAACTTGTTGCGTGGTGTCGGCCCGAGGAGAGGGATCGTTTCGTTGCCTACCGGCGCCGGAAAGACCAGGGTCGCAGTACAAACCGTCATCCAGTCCATCCGCGACGGCAGCCTCGACGAGTTGGCGCATGGAACGTCGTTCTCCGGGCCCATCTTGTGGCTGGCCGACGGAGAAGAACTATGTGAGCAGGCCATCGACGCGTGGTCGTATCTGTGGCGAGCACTCGGTCGGCAGGACACGCAGCTGATCCTCAGCCGGTTCTGGGCAAATTACGAGATGGAAGAGGAGGCGGCCGGAGTTCAAGTCGTCGTGGCAACGTGGCAGAAGATTCTCGCCCGTGCTGTCGACAATGATTCTTTCGCATGGTTGGCTGAGGCGCCGGTAGTCATCATCGATGAGGCACACGGCGCCTACACCCCGTCGTACACCACGATCCTGGAATGGCTGGGGCGCGGTACGAGACAACGGGACAAGCCTCTGATCGGGTTGACCGCTACACCCTTTCGGGGGCGTCGCGACAGGGCGGAAACGGAACGCCTGCTTGCGCGGTTCGACGACAACCGACTCGACGAGGGTGTCTTCGGTGATGAGCACCCACAGGTGAGATTACAGCGGGACAGAGTCCTAGCCCGGGCGCGCTTGGAGATTCTCGACGGTGTGTCCATCGATCTTTCAGCGAAAGAAGTCGACGAGTTCAGGTCGATGGGATGGCTGTCCAAGAGCGCAGAGATTCGGCTCGGTCGAGACGAGGACCGCACACGCACGATTGTGGACTCGATCATGAGTAAGCCGGATAGTTGGCAGATTGTAGTTTTTGCTGCGTCGGTTGAGAACGCTCAGACGCTGGCAACATTGCTGACGCTCCATGGTCGGCCGGCCGCGTCCATCGACCAGGACACCAGTCCGGAAGATCGCCGTGTGGCGATCGAACGCTTCAAGTCGGGTGACCTGAAGGTCTTGACGAATTACGCGGTGTTGTCCCAGGGCTTCGATGCACCGAAGACCGACGCCGTGTACATCACTCGTCCGACGAGCAGTGAGGTTCGTTATCAACAGATGGTCGGACGGGGGCTCCGCGGGCCGAAGAACGGCGGTACCGAAGAAGTCTTGATCGTGAACATGCTCGACAATCTTCTGGAATTCGGTGACAGCATCGTGTACCAGAGTGTCAAAGACATCGTGGAGCCAGAGGGCGCCGCCGAGAGCGAGCGGCTCGACGGATTGGCCGTCGGTTAGTCACTATGCCAGATCGCAGACAAGCACCGCACGACTGCGGCGGTGCTCCGTTGCAGAGACAGAGGCCGCGGGGATGAGCGATCGAAAAGAGGATCCGTTCATGGCGGTCGACGGACAACGGTGTGATAGCCGCAAAAGTAAGCCCGAGTCGAATGGTTACGGCTCGGAGACCGACAGGGGCACGCGGATGGGTCGGGTCGGACAAATCGGACCACCCCTGAACGCTGATCAGTTGATCGAACGGGGGTTGTCTGGCCCGGAAGGCGGCCGCTACAGGGAGGTGTCGTTCGCGAATGCCCGAGAACGCAGTGACGCGCTTAAGGCGCAGCATGAACTCCCTGCTGTCGACGGTCTTTCGGCGGAGAGCCGATAGCGTGACCGCCGTAGATATAACGCTCAACGATGCCCAACGAGATGTGGTAGAGGCACCGATAGACGAACGTCTGCTCGTGATTGCTGGTGCTGGGCAGGGAAAAACTGAGGTCGTCGCTCTTCGTATCGATCACCTCGTGAAGGAAGAAGATCTCTCCGCCTCGGCTCAAGTCCTCGTGTTGAGCTTCTCCCGCGCAGCAGTCACAGCTGTCAAGACCCGACTGAGTGCACGAGAGGTGCCGGCGGCTAACGTCCGGACATTCGACTCGTTCGCAGGCCAGATCATCCTGGACGCCGAAGAAGAGCCGACGGGCAGCTTTGAGGCCCGAATCCGCAGGGCTACACAACTGATCCGCGAATCAGACGACGCCCGTGATTCGATAGCCGACCTCCGGCACATCGTGATCGACGAGGTCCAGGATTTGGTAGGAGACCGGGCCGACCTCGTGCTCGAGATCTTGCGTGCAGCAAGCGGTGACGTCGGGATCACCGCACTAGGCGATCCGTTACAAGGTATATACGACTTCCAGTTGGCCGAGTCGCGCAGCAAGACGGCATCGACCGCGGTCATCGATGCTCTCAAGGGCGAGTTTGGTTGCACTGAAGTCCAGCTCGGCCAGAATTACCGCGCCAGAGGGAAAGGCCCGAAGAAAGTCGTCAAGCTGGGTGAGCGACTACGAGCGACTGACGATCTGCGAACTGCTGAAAATCTCATCTCTGAGCTGCAAACCACGCTGTTGGATCTCGGGGAAATCGACGAGTGGGTCGACACGGTCTCGAAGCACGGAGTAACGACAGCGATCTTGTGCGCCACGAACTCTGATGTCCTGCGGGTCTCGCGCCATCTCAGCGGCTACGACATTCGCCATGCCGTACGCCGGCAGGCCCAAGACTTTGGCGCAGCCAACTGGATCGGCAGAACACTTACATCTGTGTCAGGCCAGACCGTCGACCGATCGGAGGTTGAAGAGGCACTGGCCCGATTGCTCGATCAGGCTCAGATCGATCAGGCGTGGTACCTGCTCAAGTCCGTTGCCGCCGACAGACGCGGCAGGGATGCCCTGAACTTGGGGCGATTGCGCCACTCGATTCGAGCGAACATGTTGCCGCTCACGCTAACTGAGCCAGATTCCGCGAACGTCATAGTGTCGACCGTCCATCGCGCGAAGGGCCTTGAGTTTGACCGTGTGTTTCTGGTTGCTCCCAACTACGAACACGAGGACGAAGACGAATGGGCGATTATCCGGCGTGAGTACGTAGCACTGAGTCGTGCCAGGGACGACATTTATATCTGCTGGTTGCCGCAGCCCCGCTCGTCGTTCGAAAGGATGCGATGGCTACCGGGACGTCGAGTTGAAAGAGTGTTCAACCGAAAGACCGGCAAGAAGCGTGTCAAGGCATTCGAATTTCTGTATGACGATGTAGACGTCAGTGAGCCGGCTGCTGGTGGCGGACTCGACGCCGCCGATGTCCAGGAAAACCTTCGACGCGACGATCTCGTGGGTGCCAAGGTCGAAGCCGTCCTGGATCACGAGTTTAGCGCTCCGGATCTTCCGTCCTACCTGCTGACCACCGAAGAGGGCTACCTCTTGGGTCGCACGAGTGAGAGTTTCAATACGGCATTCAACACGGTATTCGGTCGTAGAGACGGGGCGGTTTTTCCCGGACGCTTGTTCGGACTGACGCTCGTTTCAGTTGAGACCGTCGCCGGTGAGCCTCGGAGGACCGAGCGTCTCGACATCGGCCGCTCTGGGTTGTGGCTGGCACCCCGCATAACAGGACTAGTGGAACCAGATTGGAAGACGATGGAGGAAGTCGAATGATCACTGCGAGTGATCCGCTGAGTCTTAAGTATGCCTTTCGTGACGGAATGGTCGGTGAGCTTCGTCGTGACCTGATCGGGCCGGATGATAACAGCGAGGACGCACATGAAGTAATCACGGAGTTGCCGCTCGATCGCTACGTGGTGGGCGTATTGTGGCCTGCGAACGAGGATTTGCAGGAAGCGCCGGACCCTGACAGCGATGACTCGGGAGACTCTGAGGGGTTCGACGACACACCCGTTTCTCAGGCACTGATGCGGTATCCGAGTTCGGTGGGTATCACCTTTACAGTCGACCTAGGGCGAACCAACGAGGTCAACGTTCGTTTGAGTGCGGCCCGCTATATCCCATCTGACGCCGAAGCTGAAGTCGAGGAATCTGGCCGGTCGTCGAAGCGTCGCCAGAAGTCGCGTCCCGCCGAGTGGCTCCGTGTTCCGTCGGTGATCGACCCCATAGCCCTGAATGTAAGCGAAAGCCGTACCGAGTACCTCCCGGTGGCGCCCGACCTCCAGCTCTATGTGTATGTACGGCAACCCAAAGATGGTGCAGTCACGGTCTCGCTCGCACTCAGGAACACCAAGGTCGCGAAACAGAAGGATGGGCTACGCGACGCCTTTGCCTGGTTTCAGGTTGGAATAGCCGTTTCGACTGTCCAGCCGGCAATCATGGATCGAACACAGCCGCAACTGTCGAGTACCGATCGAGATTTGAATTCGGCCGCACTTCTGTATCGCAATGCGAGGGTATTTGCGATCGGTCACGGATGCGCCGCGACATGGGATCCGACGACGGAACCCCACGTGGCCGCCATCGCCAGCACATTCCTTCCCGAGGTCGAGGTTCACCGTGCACGGCCGGCCCAACTAACCGATATCGACCTCCGAATGTCGACCCTCTCAGAGGGTCCTGATGCCACGGTGCTGCGGAACCTCCGGGCGATGGTCGCCGCGTATCGGGAATGGATTGATTCACTCGATCGGTCAGTAGTCGATGGTCAGACCGACGTACCGCCGAGACTCCGTGATGTCGCAGCAGAGCATATGAATGACGCTCGATCAGCCGCCACCAGGATTGAGGCCGGAATTGACCTGTTGGCGAGTGATCCTCAAGTGTTCAAGGCATTTCGTCTCGCGAACCGCGCGATGCAGATCCAGCGAGCGCGGCAGGATTGGGTGCGTAAGGGACATCAGGGTGCCATAGATCCAGGTATGGAACAATCCTGGTACCCCTTCCAGATCGCATACATCCTGCTCAACCTTCCGGGGTTGGCTGACCGTACGCATCAAGACCGTGACATCGCGGATCTGTTGTGGTTCCCGACCGGCGGCGGCAAGACTGAGGCGTACCTCGGTCTGATCGCGTTCACCATCATCCTTCGCCGACTGCGAGACATCTCCGTAACAGGCGTCGCAGTCATCATGCGCTATACCCTGCGGCTGTTGACCATTCAGCAGTTCGAACGCGCTACGACGCTTCTGTGTGCGCTGGAGCGTCTACGCCGAGACGGTCATGAACTTGGAACCAAGTCATTCTCGATTGGCTTGTGGGTCGGCTCCAAAGCCACACCCAACAACCTCGATGACGCTCGGCGAGCGCTGAACAGTCTTCGGGCGAACCAGGAACTCACCGAAAACAATCCTGTTCAGCTGACGCAATGTCCTTGGTGTGGTGAAGATCTGGACTACTCCAATTATTCGGTGGTGAAGCTGCCCGAGCGCCATCTCGTAGTTGCCTGCGGGACTCCCTCCTGCGATTTCCGAGATGGTCTGCCCGTCCACGTGGTGGATGAGGACATCTACCGCGAGCGTCCCGAACTCGTGCTGGGCACGGTCGACAAATTTGCGATGATGGCCTGGAACGAGCAGGTGCGCGCACTGTTTTCTCGAGACGAGCTGGGCGATGCGCCGGACCTGATTATCCAAGACGAGTTGCACTTGATCTCAGGTCCGCTCGGATCGATCGTCGGGCTTTATGAGATCGCAGTTGATGCCGCATGTGGTGTTCGACTAAGTGTTGCGGGGCCTGCCACGAGCCGACCCAAGGTGATTGCCTCGACCGCGACGATCCGGCGCGCAGATCGACAGATCGAGGCTGTTTTCGACAGAGATGCACGTCAGTTCCCGCCGCCTGGCATAGATCCCGACGTTTCGTTCTTCTCAGAGCCGGCACCACGAGACACGCTCGGCACACGTTCCTACGTCGGTGTGATGACCGCCGGAGCAAGCCACGCAACGCTCATGGTTCGTACATACGGTGCGCTGTTGCAAGCTGCCCAGGATCTCAAGGGCGACGACCAGAGTCGCGATCCGTACTGGACCTTGTTGGGATACTTCAACAGCCTGCGCGTCTTGGGAAGTGCAACGCTCCAAGTGGACGCTGACGTACGTGACCGGTTGAAGGTGGTGGCGGGGCGAAACGAGACGTCACCGAGGAAGATCACGAAGGTTACTGAGCTGACAAGCCGTGTTCCGTCCTCGGAGATACCAGACGCTCTCAAAGGTTTGGAAATCGCCCTGCCGGACGGAGACGTCGATGACGTTGTTCTTGCCACAAACATGATCTCGGTCGGACTGGACATCGACAGATTGGGTCTCATGGCGGTGATGGGACAACCCCAGTCGAGCGCTGAATACATCCAGGCGACGAGCCGGGTCGGGCGTAAGCACCCAGGACTCGTGGTCACTATCTTCAACTCGGCCCGTTCGCGAGACCGCTCCCATTACGAGAGCTTCCTTCCTTTCCACCAAGCGCTCTACCGTGCCGTGGAAGCGACGAGCGCAACACCTTTCGCCGCACGTGCACGAGATAGAGGCCTGCAGGGCGTGCTCGTTGCCCTCGCGCGATTGCTCATCGACGAACTTGCTCCTGACACCGCGGCACATCTCGCGGACGCCAACTACGACTCGCTCACCGAACTGGTGAGGATCATCGATCAGCGGGTGCGAAGCACGGCTCCAGAAGAAGCGGACGCGACACTTGACCAGATCGACGCTCTGATCGATGTATGGAGCAGAGAAGCGGCCGCAAAGCCGAACATGCGATACAACAATTCCCAAAATGTTGAGGCCTCACTCTTGGTCGAAGCCGGTAAGGCTTTGGTGGACGAGTACACCCAAGAAGCCGCGCCCTGGCCGACTCTGCAGAGTATGAGAGATGTGGACGCTGAAAGCAGCCTCTACCCGATTGCCTTCTTGAGGAAGACGAAGTGAACAATCCCAAGGCGCGCCGCAGCCAGTTGATCAGTACTTACGGAATCGGAGGTCTGTTCCCAGCGTCGACGACCAGCTTCATGATCGCTGGTCTACATGAGTGGAAGGAAGATCGTGCCGAGCCGGTGAGTGAACCCAGGTTGGCGCGTTCCCTGAAGGTGAGTGCGCTAAAGCAACCGCCGGCCGGTGGACGCAAAGATGTTCCGGTCATCCGATTCCCGTACACCCAGGTATGCCCGACTTGTCGTCGCATCGGTCGGCTCCACGATCTGTCCAAAGATTGGAACGTGGCCGAATGCAGCAAGTGCAAACAACCACTGAATCCCTTCCGGTTGATTGTCGCCTGCAAGCGGGGTCACATCGACGAATTCCCGTACTTCCAATGGCTCCATCGCGGCCAGGGAAAATCCGGTTCCGACCATCTCATGAAACTCGAAGCGCGGGGGCGGACGTCGTCGCTTGCCGACTTGGTGTTGACATGTACGTGCGGAGTCGAGAAACGCAATCTCGACGGCGCGATCGGTCCTCTCGCGGAATTCGGTTCGTGCAGAGGAGCCCGCCCGTGGCTCGGGAGCGAGTTGGAGCAATGCGAGGAGATTCCCCGCGTGCTCCAGCGCGGCGCCTCGAACGTCTGGTACCCGGCGGTTCGGTCATCCATTTCAATCCCGCCGTACTCAGAAGCGCTTTCGAAGCATGTCGACAAGTATTGGGCACTTATCGAAGATCCGGACGTCACCACGCCCGCACTGCTGGCCAAGGTTGCGGATCTCTCGAATGGCAAGTACACCGTGGATCAGGTCATGGCAGAGGTCGAACGGCGCCGTGGGGAGGAAGAAGGAAACGAGGACCTCTCTGAGGCAAGACTGCGTTCGGGTGAATACGGTGCTCTCATCGAGGGGCGTGATGAGGACGATCCGAACGCTGACTTCGTTGCGCTGCACCGAGACGTCCCAGACGCGTTCGAAGGCGTGATCACGGATGTTCGTAAGGTGACCAGGTTGCGTGAAGTGCGTGCGCTGTACGGATTTTCAAGACTTGACGGGGGAGGAGGAAGTTCGGAGAGCCTTTGCCAGCTTGCGCCCACCCGAACGAACTGGCTGCCCGCCATCCAGGTGATCGGTGAAGGTATCTTCATGGCATTCAATCGAGACGCCCTCTCACCATGGGCTGAGAAGCCTTTCGCCCGGGAACGTGCTCGAATGCTGAAGATCGCCGCTGACCGGAACGCAGAAGAATATGGTCACGCTCCTGCCCACGTCGACATCGTCGAGGTGGCCTTGCACACCCTCGCCCATGTCATCATCGACCAGTTGTCGCTCGATGCAGGTTATCCAGCAGCGGCACTTCGCGAGCGGCTTTATGTCGACGAAGACATGGCTGGGTTGTTGGTCTACACCGCGAGTTCCGATTCTGCCGGGAGCCTCGGCGGCGTTGCGGCGATGGCTGAATCGGACCAGCTCGGTCGAGCGCTATCCGAAGGCTTGGTGCGCCTCTCGTGGTGCTCGTCTGACCCGGTCTGCATCGAATCACGAGGCGCAGGGAGCGATGCGATGAACCTTGCAGCGTGTCACGCATGTGTGCTCGTGCCGGAAACATCATGCGAGAAGAACAATTCTTTCCTTGATCGCGCGCTGCTGTTCGGTACCCGCGAGGGAGGTAATGAAGCCGAAGGGATCTTCAGCGAGTTCGTCGCGAACGCCGTTGGCGCATGAAAACTGGGATTGGAATCGGGTGTCTGAAGTAGCCGCCGGCGAGCGCTTCGTCGTCCGCGACGAAGAGTGGCTCGTCCGCACCGTTCGGAACACGGAGCGAGACGGGGTGCGCGTCGAGGTGACCGGTGTCAGCCCCTTGGTCCGTGATCAGGACGCAGTGTTCTTCGGCTCGTTCGACACCACCGACCGCCTCGACCCGCGAGACGGCAATCTGGTCGCGGATGACTCTGCCGGCTTTCGAAGCTCGCGACTCTGGCTGGAATCGATCCGTCGCAGTAGCCCCGGTCCAGCAAGCGAAAGTCGGATCACTGTGGGCCATCGCGGGCTGCTCGGTCGTATGGACTACCGACTCCGTCCGGCGTCGCAGGCCCTGCTGAATCTCAGACCGCGCATCCTGATCGGCGACGCACTCGGACTGGGCAAGACCCTGGAGATCGGAATCCTGCTGTCGGAGTTGATCCGCCGCGTTCGCGGCGAGCGGATCCTCGTTGTCATTCCGCGCGCGGTGCTGGAGCAGTTCCAACGTGAGTTGTGGACGCGGTTCGCGATCCCACTCATCCGGCTGGACTCGAGCGGCATCCTGAAGGTCGGTCAGACCCTGCCCAGTTCGCGCAACCTGTTCAGCAGCTACAAGCGGGTTATCGCATCAATCGACAGCTTGAAAAGCCCAGCTCGCTGCAAGCATCACCTCAAGATTCAGAAGTGGGACGCCGTCGTCATCGACGAGTGCCACAACCTGATCAACCGGGGTACGCAAAACAACGAGCTGGCCAGGCTCCTCGCCGCGCAGACCGATTCACTCATTCTCGCCAGCGCGACGCCGTACAACGGCAAGCCTGGAAAGTGGTCTACGCAGGCCGCGCGAATGAGTCCGAGTCGCTGGCGGACCTCTTGTCCCAGCACGTTGGAGGTAACTGATGAAAGCCACCGTCCTCATGCACGATCTGTTCGAGAACTCGTACAACGACCTCGATGGAAGCGTGAAGGGCCGCGTGCTCTCGTTCATGGTGAAGCTGCAACAGGACCCCAACGGGACCGGTCTGGACTTCAAGCATCCGAAGGGTGCCGCCAACAAGCACGTACGAACGGCACGGGTGAACGATCAATACCGCGCTGTCCTGGTCAACGCGGGCGCTGATGACGACAACAGCACGCTCTGGCTTGTCGCCGTCAAGAAGCACGACGATGCATACAAATTTGCCGAGACCCTGACCCTCCAGGTCAACCAGAAGACCGGTGCTGCAGAGCTTTTCGATCCGATAGCGCTCGGTGAAGCTCTGGACCACGCACGTGTCGAGCCGCCGTCGAGCAGCGGCGCGGAGCCTGTCATGCCGTCCGCCGTCAGCCAAGCAGACCTCGAACGGTTCGGCGTGGCGCCTGAGGTAGCTGTCGAGCTCAAGCAGGTCACGACCGAGGATGCGCTTCAGAAGATCGTCGAAGCGCTTCCGGCATCGCAGGGCAACGCCGTGCTCGACCTCGCGTTCGGTAAGGATCCCCAAGACGTTTGGAATGACCTCGTCATCGACGAGCCCGGTCCGATCGATCCGAGCGATATCGAGACCGCACTGAAGAGGCCGCTGTCGCGCTTGAGCTTCACTGCCGCCGACGGCGACAACGAAGAGGAATTACGGGCTGTTTTGGAAGGAGACTTCGCCAAGTGGCGGGTATGGCTGCACCCGCTACAGCGGAAGCTCGCAACCCACAGTGGTTGGAACGGCCCGTTCCGGGTGACCGGCGGTGCCGGCACCGGCAAGACGGTCACGGCCATCCATCGGGCGCGCTTCCTCGCCAGGCGATTGGATTCGAATGGAGCCGATCCAAAGGTGAAAGTGTTGTTCACCACCTTCACTCGCAATTTGGCTCAAACCATCGAGGGCCAGCTAATCAAGCTGGCAGGCCCATCGATCACCGACAGAGTCCATATCATCAATCTGGATGCGCTGGCTCGCGCAGTTGTTGCGGCGACCGACAGCGGGCGGAAATTCGTGAACTCTTCGAAGGTCACTCCTGAGTACCAGTTGGAGCCGCTTTGGCGCACCGCAGCCCAGTCCTCGAAGGGCAGTTGGGACCCGGGATTCCTCAACGACGAATGGTCGGAAGTGATCCTCGGTAACGGAATCGTAGACGAAGCCGAGTACCTTCGAGTCGCACGTAGCGGCCGGTCCCAACCGTTGACTCGTCCGCAACGGGGTGATGTGTGGCTGGCAATGGAACAGTTTCAGTTGCTTCTGCGTGCGCAGGGAAAGACGACGTTCAGAGAGCTGGCTTCGCGGGCTGCGATGGCACTCGAAGCCGACCCGTCGCTGCGCGATCAGTTCGGATACCACCATGCGGTGATCGACGAGGCACAGGATCTGCATCCTGCACACTGGAAACTGTTGCGTGCGTTGGTGCCGGTGGGCACCGACGATCTTTTCATCGTGGGGGACGCGCATCAACGGATATACGGTCGACCGGCGCCCTTATCCCGATTCGGTATCGAGACGCGGGGACGGGCCCGACGACTGACAGTCAACTACCGCACGAGCCGCGAGATCCTTAGTTGGTCTCTATCGATCGCCGACGCAGATGCTGACGACCTCGACACGTCGTCCGACACCCTTGCCGGTGCTCGGTCCGTGTTCCGGGGACCCGAGCCGGAATCACTCGGCTTCAAGTCGAAGTCCGAAGAGGACCAGGGACTTGTGGTCAAGATCGGCCAGTGGACAGCCGACGGCTTTTCGAAGTCGGACATTGCAGTGTTCGTCTACGAGAAGAACGACGTTCGCAAAATAGTCGACACCCTGGAAGCGGGCGGAGTCGCTGCCGAGGTGGTCAACGAGAGCACCAAGGAAGAGAAACTTGGTGACGTCGTTCGCGTCATGACAATGCACCGGGCCAAAGGTCTTGAGTATCGCGCTGTGGCGATAGCGCGGCTCGGATCGAAATCTTTCCCGCCGTACTTCGTGCAGCAGAAGCACGGTGACGAACGCGACCAAGAGGATAAAAGGCTACTTCGGGTGTTGTACGTGGCCGGCACGCGGGCGCGGGAGCGGTTGGCCCTCTTCTGGACAGGCGAACCATCAGCGATCCTAACGTAAGGGCTATCCACCACGCTATCCCAAGCGAGTAACCACCGGCCAGCACTCTTTCCCTGAATCATGGCCGCTATCCTTCATGTCAGATTCATCCGCACGGGTACTGGAGAATTGATGACCCCCGAAGCGGTGCGCATCCTCGAGGTCTTCCGCTCACGCAATGTCCGAGTAGGGCAGATAAGCCATCCGGCAGATTGTGGCGACGCCATCGTCTGGAAAGACGGCTTTGTGCGCGATGAGCCGGTTCAGAACGCCCCCTGCAATCTTTCGACAAGGGTTACTTGATGGAACTCAACAAGCGGCTTCGAGCTGACGGTGACCGGCGAACCCGAGGCTTACGGTGACCGATGAGCTCCAGCGCTTTCGGCATCGAACTCCCTCAGCCTGCGGCGCATGCAATTGGCCGCTCACTTGAGTGAGCCCAATAAGCATCACGGTGGAACAACCGGCCCGACATCCTTACCAGCCGTCGTGTTCTTTAATCTCCCGCCGTGGACTGCGGCACGGAGGTCTATGTCGTCATCCGTGATCCGTCCTTTGCGTTTGATCAACTTTCCGGTACCTGCTTGTATGTCCAGCGCATAAAACACCCACAGTGAATACGATGCAGCATGCGCTGACGCGTAGGCGACCTCGCCCTCCGATAGATGAATGCGTGGTTCGTCCTCTTCGGTCGACTTCACGGATACATGGTGCTTATCGCCATTCGGGTGGCGCACGATGAGTGAGAAGTACTGCCCCGGAGGGGCTCGGAAGATTGTGGCCGAAGGCCACTGGTCCTTCACTTCGGATATTGCGAGTGCAATCGCGAGAGCATCCATGCTGTCATGTGTATTCACCGGTAGGGATACCTTCGTCACTCGCTTTGCGGTGACCTTGTTTTTGATCTGATGTTCGATGCCTGCGGCATCGAGGATCTCGTTGAAAGCATCTTGATCGATCGTGCGCACCCCCGTGCGAAAGTGCAGGCCGACCTCCTTCGGGGACCGCCCATTGGCGCCGGGTTCGAAGTAGCGACTTTCGCGCTTGAAGGGCACGGTGAGGCTGAAAGCGCGGTATTTTAGGATGTTGCAACGCAATCGCCCGTCGCCGGTAGGAGAAACGGCTCCAACTATGCCTGTTCCGAAATAGTGCGGAATCTGAATAGCGCCAGAAGCGGATCGTTTACCGCGGTAGTAGACAAAGGCCTCGCCGGGCACAACAAGCTTCTTGTACCTCGTCGGAAACTCGTAACTGGTGCCGAGTTGGTCGTCGTAGCTTATTGCTGCAGCACTCTTCTCGTTCTGCGTCAACACGAGCGGCATATACCCTCCGACTGATTTGATCGGGCTGAGTTAGCCTACGTCCACCCACGTCCTACCGGGAGGCGTCGCCAGCCCTGGTTCCCGCGTCGCCAGCGACGCGTAGAAATGCTCACTCACCGATTGGACCTCACCACTCAGAAAATGAGGGTGGCCGGCGGTCGGGGAATTTCTCTCGCTCAACACAGGAATGGGCCGGAAGTTCTCTCGTGCTAATCACAGCTGCTGCATGCTCCGGTCAGGGACAGTTCCATACCGCAATCGCAGAACCCGGCCTTACGACGGACATCCCGCGAACGCTCACCGCCAACACGAGCCTGATTCAAGGGGTGTAACACATACCAGGTCCCCTTTCGCGAGCTGGGACCTCGGCCGACCGCGTCAGGTGCGATTCTGATCGTCTCTTCTTCTGACGCGAATCCGTTCGTGGCGCCATAGTAGATGTGGAGATCGCGGGATCCATCGTGTCGCGTGGCTGCTACGTACGGTTTGCCGGCTTGGTCAACGACGCGGTAGCTGTCGACGCCGGCGGCTTGGGTCATCGCGCGAATGAAGCTATGGTTCTCCGTCGGTATACGTGCTTCGGTCAAAGCGGAGATGAGCGAGTCGGATATGTGATTCGGTGTGCCCACAAGTTCCCTATCGTGAGGTGTCGTGAGTTATTTTCAACGGTAGAAGACGACGCCGCTCGTGTGAGCGAGACAGAAACCTCATTTTTCCAGACCGGCATAGTCCCAAGCGCGTTCGACAATTCGTGATGCGCCTTGTATCGAGTCGCTGTTGGTGTCGATGGCCTGCGGCCCTGGCGGCAAATCGTCCCAGCTAGCTGGAAGTGCCGGTGCTGAGCTGCACCAGTTGTCGTAGGCATCGAAATCATCTGACTGGTAACCAGTCTCGACCTCGGGAGGGGTACCGACTGTGGCCAGATTCAGGACCCGAGCCAGATCATTTACCTGATCTGAACTTGGCGTTCCCGACTTGTCGATTCGATCGACAATCGCGATCGCCAGCGACCGACACCTGACTATCGGCCGGTGTAGATAGCTATTCGGTAGATCCTGGAACCTGAATGCTTTCTCGACGGGCCGGTAGTCCGCACCATCACGAAAGATCTCGGTCCCCCACCACAATCGGGCGAAGACCTGTTTGTGAATAGGACCCCACCAGCGATCATCTGCGACAGTCCCGTCTGCGCCGGCCCACCGCCACTCGACGTACCAGGCAAAGCGCAGTGCGAGCCACTGCCAGACTCCGCGGTCGGCGGCCTCCGAGCGCAACAGTCGAAGGGCGTAATGCACCCGAGGGGCGAGCCATCGGTCGCTGTGAGTCCTGTCCTCCCAGAAGTCCTCGGTTGTTCGTGTCTTGACCTCGGCCATCAGGGCGTCTAGCACGTCGAGCGAGACCGAGCTGCCGTCCGGCCGCCGTAGTTCTGTGGCTCGTGAATCCTGCTTGTCTTCGAACTGGTGGCGTTGGACTGCGTCGAGGCGTATAGCGAGCGTGTGCAGTGCATCAGACATGTTTGACGTCCTTGCATACGTTCATGACCGTGTCTGACAGGCCGGTCATTCGGTCCAGCACTAGATCTGCCTCGGCCCAGAACTGAGCTGTGGCCGTAAGATTGCCGTCCAACGCGGCGACCTTCTCATAGAGGTCTTCCGCGGTGTTCGTGTCTGGTAGCTCCCGTGCGAGCGCCTCACAGGTGTTCTGGAGGATGCGTGTCGCCGGCCCGGTGGCCGGTGCGCCGTGCTCACCGGGAGTGATCTCCTCGACCGCGGCACGCAGCAGCGAGTTCGTGACCTGGCGGGCGATCATCGCACCCATGAGGTCGCGATGTCGGCGACGCTCCAGCTTCGCATTCTCAGCTTTGATCAGCGTCTCGAATCCGTCTATGCCGCTGTTCAGATACAGCAGCGGCGGCGCTTCGTTGATGTCGAGGTAGCAGTAACTCATCGGACTGCGTCGAGCCTCCGGCGGAGCGTCATCACTCTTGAAGTCGAGCCAGGCACTGCTTATGGGAGGGGCCCCTGCAGGTCGCGGGGCTTCACCAGGATCCACGACCAGCGTCCATTCGACGCCGGTGCCGATTATCCGCTGCCGTTCACCGTGCGTGGCGACCAACTCGACCGACAGCGATGCTTTCTGCGTCAGGGCCGACCGTGGGATGGAGATCTGGGCGTCGAACCGAGAGCCATCTGGGTGCTCGACCATAGGGTATGCGCGACGCAGTTGCGTTGTCGCGCACGCAAGCAGAACATGGGCCGTCAAAACGCTCAACCCGGTGGGGAGGGGCTCATCCGTGGTGGCCGAGAGTTCGATGTCGGCGGTCGCCCACACCCGCTCCGGGGTTTTCAGTCGTAGGTAGTCCGAATCGATGGCATCGTCGTCGGGTTCGCCATCGAGCTTGAACCCTGTTACCTGGCAATCCCATTGATCTCGGTAGGTGGGCCAGGCGAACCGCGGGGTCACTGGATGTCCTTCGCTTCTGCTTGTGCGGAGGCCGGGGCGACATCGGCACGACCGATACGTATGTCCACTGCAGACTCCGCCGCTGGTATGGGAAGCGTCGTCGTGCTCACTCCACGGACAGTGGTTGTCAGAAGCCGCCCGCGGGGCTTGTGGAGCAGGACCACTGTCATTCCGAACTGCTCGGCCGGCGGGTCGGCATCCAGTTGCTCCCATGCGATGTCCTGATGGCCGCCATCGAGCCCGACCAAAGCCAGGCGCGGCTCCACCGACCATCCTTCAGGACGGTTGCGGGCGCGGATCTCGAAGTCGAGATGCCAGGCCCCGTCGATGACCGTGGCATTGTGGATCCGTATCTCCGGCTTGCGGGCCGGCGCGATCCCACGCCCCCCACCTCCGCCTGGCTCGCCCTGCAGGAAACCCAGATTCTTGAAGATCGACTTCGGCGGCTTGTCCCCGGATGGCGGTGGGGCACCGAAAATGTCGGACAGTTGATCCAGGATCGCCTGGCGAATGTTCTTGAGATTCGGTACCCACGGGGCCTTGTAGTGAGCGGTGAGGTTGGCCTGCGAGGTCTTCGTGCGGCCGGACCCAGGGATCCACTGGTCGTGTGCGGGCGGCTCGGCGAATCGGAGGAAGTCGTCCGCCCGTTCCTCCTCCAAAGACGGTGACTCCGGGTTGACGGCTGCACCCGCCATCAAGAACGCATGGTAGGTGCGGCCCTCGAACTCCTTGTCGACGGTCTGCACGACCATCTCGGGGCGCCGGAAGAGGCAGACCTTGTTCTCGAGAGAATCCTTCTGGTCATCGGAGAGGGTGACGACCAGCTTCGCGGTGTGCTGAAAAGCGATGTGCCGCTCGTTGACATCGGTGCGTGCAGAGATCGCAATCGGCACGTCCCTGACGACGACATCACCTAGTTCATTCAACTCATCATCGATCTGGCCCGAATCGACCTTCCGTAGGGCGCGGACGAGTTCGGTGTATTGCTCTTCGGGGTCGACGGTGTGTTGGTAGATGATCCGGTCACCATCGAGGACTTCCACGCGCACCCGCAGACGATTTCGTGTGAGCAGCGGCCAGAATTCCTCTTCGATCGCGGCTTCCAGACTCTTGGCGAACTCGTTGACCTGCCCGATGTCGCCAAGTCCCTTGTCTGGTTCGTCCGGATCGTAGAAACCGAGCAATAGCGCGGAGGTCCCGGGACGGTGGTCTTCGCGGCGGAGCCAGAGGCGATCCGCCAGGTCGGTGTCTTCCCAAACAGAAGCAACGTCACCGTTGCGTTCCTGAACGCCGAAGAAACCCCGGCCCTGAAAGTTCTTACCGGAGAGTTGATGCACGACACCCTGATTGACCCCGATGATCCTGTTGTGCCAGTAACCGTTCACGGCGTCGGAGGCCTGCAGTGTCGAGTTGAACAGTACCGTCTGGAGCCGTGAGAACCGCCAATAGACGGCCTTGCCCAGGCCGAACGAGCCGCCAGAAGTCTTGTCCTTACCGCTGTACAGATCCAAACGACACAGTTTGACGAAGTTGCCGTAGGCATCGGCGTCGCCCTCGGCGAACTCGGGGCCGGTGAGCCCTTTGGCGCCATAGTCGGCAATCCGTAGCAAGGTGAGGGAGTCCGCGGATTTGAGTGCTGCGAGCCCTGAATGAAGCTGGCCGGCGGTCACGGCGCCTGTCGCCGCGCAGGCCATCGCTGCGAGGTGTGGCTCCAGCTGGTCATGCCAGGCGACCGCGTCTTCGAAGCGTTTCCGGTCTTCGCCTGTCAGAACGATGAACGAGTACACGAGGTCGGCCCCGGACCCCGGCAGCCGTGCATCATTGCTGTTCTGTGCGCTCTCGCGGGCGAGCGACGACAGGCCGGCGTTCACCGTCCACTGGTTGGCGTTCCCGTAATTCGCGTAGTTGCGGCTCTGTTCTTCCCATCGCCAGGTAACGGTCAACACTCTCCCTCAACGCTGTACATCGGTTGTCACTCATCTTGGGCTGTCCAGGGCGCGGATACGGTCATTTCGTGGCGGCGTGGCAGAGCTCACCTGGCATGCCGCATCTCCCGCTCAAGGGCAGAGTAATGAACTGTTGCCGGCAGACTGCGCCATTGGATGTTGTCTTCGACATCGATTATCAAGCACTTTTCAGTGCCGCCGAATGCGGGACCACGCATCCCGCGACCGACCATCTGCTCATACAGCACATTGCTCGTCGTCGGGCGCGCGACCACCACGCAACGCACGGACGGGGCATCGAAGCCCGTGGTGAGCACACCGTAGTTGCAGAGCACGGAAAGTTCGTTGTTGCGGAACTGTTCGACGATGGCTCGCCGTGTTGCGGGTCTGGTCGTGCCGAGGACGCACGCGGAGGATCTGCCGCGGCGTCGCAGCAGACTGGACAAGGCCTGGGCGTGCTGAACGGAACAGGCGAACACGAGCACCGGCCACGTCGGATCTAGGTCGAGGAGTCGCTCGATCAACCGCCGATTACGTCGGTGCTCTTCGCCGAGTCTCGTGA
This sequence comes from Mycolicibacterium flavescens, assembly GCF_001722335.1. GTDB lineage: Bacteria > Actinomycetota > Actinomycetes > Mycobacteriales > Mycobacteriaceae > Mycobacterium > Mycobacterium flavescens. Next base: position 305,523 of record NZ_MIHA01000005.1, on the reverse strand, counting down.
GCACATCTGGGTGCACATCGTCGAACGCCTCGTAATGTTCGGCATACGCCGTAGTCGTTGACAGTTCGACTCGGTCGGCGTCGTAATCGAGGCACTCCTCCTCGATCCGGGCAAGGACGCCTCGGCCGCGTAGCGTCTGCACGGGGTCGGCCCCGAGGCTGGGTGCGGTGAGGATGTTGTTGTGGAAACGCCGGCGTAGTCGTGCGGTCTCGTCCTGGCTGCTGCGACGGGGGGTTGCGGTGAGACCGATCAGAGCCGTAGGTCCATGTTTCTGACGGAAGTTGAACCCGAGTGCGCTGAGGACATCACCGTAACTGGGTGCGAGGGCGCGGTGGGCTTCGTCCACTACGACGACTCCCACAGTCTCTTGCAGACTCTCAAGTTGTTCCCCTGTGAAGGTTCCGCGACCTGCAGCTGCAGCACTGAGCTTCTGGATGCTGGACACGACGACGCCGCATCCCGATGGTTCCGCGTTCTTGTCACCCCACAGCCGACCGATCGTCAATGTTTCCCGGAATGACCGGTCGCCGTGGCCGAGGTCGAACCATACTTCACGAAACGCTTGTACTGCCTGCTCGCATAGCTCGTCGCTCTGTGCGATCCAAAGGATGAGCGGTCGATCGTCGCGTGACTGTCGCCACTTCAGGAGCGCTTCCACAGCGGTCCTCGTTTTCCCGGCACCGGTCGGAAGCGAGAGTATCGCTCGGTTGGCATCGTCGGGACCGACCAGCACTTCCACGAGTCTCTCGAAGAGTTCCAGCTGGAAGTCGGCCAGACCCGGCAACTTGACGCACGGCTCGACGTCGAGTGTGTCGGGCAGGTTCGTGCTGCCTCTTGAACCCGCGAAGGACAGCGGCATATTGATGGTTCGAACAAAGTGCACAGCCCAGGATTTTCCTGGGTGCCACTTACGTTGCGCGACGGCGTTTGCCTTGGAACCGTCACCTCCACGGCCGCGCGTCGCGGAGGGGTACTCGTGGAGCTTGTCGAGTATGCGGGGATGACTGTTGCGAGCGATCAGCCGCCGCAGCTCACGGTCTGCGAGCAAGTCGGGTCCGGCGAGTTCGACGAGCAACTCGTAAACGCCGTCGTCTGACAGTCGGAGAGTCTTGGGTGGTGGGGTCTTTCGCTCTGCGGCCGCCACTATCCACTCGATCGATCTGCCGCGGCTGTCGGTGGAGAATCGTGCCAATGCCGCACGCGCCTCGCGAGGGGCGAGGGTGCGTTGCAGGAACCGCACCATCTTGGCTTGTTCACGGCGGCGCAAGTCGCTCAGGTTCGAAGTCGCGTTTACCTGCGATTCCGTCGTCACCATTCCGGTCCCGTCTCTGTGGTGAGCTGTGGTGGGGTAAAGGCGAGTGGCCGTTCAGTGAGTCAGCCGTCGGCCTGAGATGACGTGTGATCATCTCTGAGGGCATCCACACACGTGACCTGTTTGTCCGACCGAACGGTGCGATCCGTAAGTCCACGTGCGGATCCACGCCGCCCTCCCCGGTCAGTGCACTTCGACTGGCCGCAGTTTGCGGTGATCCGTCGTCGCAAGTACATATGGGGAGGATGCCATGCGCCCGGACCCTCGGTCGGCAGATCGCCGAAGGTGCAGGGTGACGGCGTGGTTGTGGTCGCCCTAGCAGGCAGAGTTGAGTCGTTTCCAAGGCGTTGAGCCTTTTGCTGACTCGAAGTGGATGCCGCTTAACGGATTCGAACTCTCACCGGTGGTCCACGTTTCTGTTGATCAAATCCACGGCGGGGGAAAGCCGATATCGAGTCGCTCACGCTTTTTGTAGCCCGACCACGTCGGCACACCTGCGGGCTGGCGCGATAAACCCCCCGTGCGGCGGCGACCACCCTCTCATGCTGAGTGGGCCACTGCAGGGTAGATGCGATCTGCTCCAACGCCTTTCGATTGCGCTGCAACACTCGCTCGACGATGCTCAACGCCAGCAGAGCTCCGCTCTTATTGCCATTGCAACGAGCGCACGCCAGCACCAAGTTCGACAACCCGTCGATGCCCACAAGCGACCACGGCAGAACATGATCGATCGGGTTGTTGGCCGGCAGATGCGTTCCGCAATAGAAGTAGTGCGCTCCGAACGCGTCTTTGAAGGGCTCACGGACCGAGGCCAGGGCCGCGCGCTCACGCCAGAACAGGTGCCCGGCCACGTCGGGGACCTCCGCATCGAGGAACTTATTCATTCGTCGCACATCCTCAACCCACATGATCTCCAGGGTGGGCTTCAACAGTCCGGCCAGTCGCGCCAGACCGGCCGCAACGCCGGGCTTGAGCTCGATGCCGTCGCCATGGGACCGCAGGGTCCAACGTGACACCTGGTCATGCAGAAACGAGTCGTCGTACAGGAACGGGTCACCGGCGGAAGACCCTGGGAGTCGCTGAAGCTGATGCAATGGCTGCTGTGCCAGGCACAACGCGACCTCGTCTATCGCCTTCTGGTAGGCGTCGGGCGCACGCAGGCGAGCGACGTCCACCGATTCGGCGCACCTGAAGGCTGCCGCGCGAAGCTCATTCGTCGCGATCAGTATCGCGCTCGGGGCTGGGTTGACTGCCGGAGTTCGCGACCGTCGAACGGCCTGACCTGACGCCAGTAGGTCTCGAGTACACGGTGCGCCAGCTCAGGTAGCGGGACATGAAGGCCGTCGCCCGGCTCGGTCGGTAGGTTCTCGATGCAGTGTTCGACAAGCGCCGTCAGCGTCGCCAACTTGTATGTTGCCGGCCGAAGGCCGGTCTCCAGGATCGCGACCACGCGTTGGCCGAGAAGCAGCGGATCGACGGGCTCAGCGGGCATCCAACCCCCTCGATGTCACCCGGTACCGGTACAACTGCACTATCGCGATATGCCGAGACCGGGGAGATCGCGTGGGCAAACTCGTTCGAGACAGAATTCCGGAGCTCATCCGAGAGTCGGGCCGAACGCCCCACGTTGTGACGTTGTCTCCGAACGCCTATCGCCGCGCCCTGCTCGACAAGCTGCGCGAAGAGGCCATGGAGCTCTCAGCTGTGCAAACAACAGAACCGATGCTGGAGGAGGCGGCGGACGTTCTCGAAGTCCTCGCTGCGATCGCCGTCGAACACGGCGTCACCCTCGATACCATCGGCGAGGTCGCACGAACGAAGCGTGAGAAGCGGGGAGGCTTTGCGATGCGCCTGTGGCTGGAAGCGATCGATCCAGGTCCCGAGGCCCGATGACGTCGACGACTACCGACGAGGCCGGCGCCGTCTCCGACGCCCGCCTGAAGAACTACGTCCTCGCCCGCGCCGATGACGACCCCGACCTCAGCGAGGAAGCTCGACTCGTCGTCCTGGCCGCCCTTGAGGGCTCGAGCGATCTGTCCGAAGTGCTCGGCGACCAGACCACACGAACCGAACTCGTCGAATCGCTCACCACACCCGCGGCCACCACGACCGAGCCGACCGGCGCCTATCTGACCTCGATCACCGTCGAGGGTTTCCGCGGCATCGGCCCGGAGGTGACGTTGCCGCTCAAGCCCGGTCCGGGCCTGACCGTCGTCGCCGGCCGCAACGGCTCCGGCAAGTCGACCTTGGCCGAGGGGCTGGAGCTGGCCCTCACCGGCACCAACTCGCGCTGGAAGAACAAGCCCGCGATCTGGTCGCAGGACTGGCGCAACCTGCACGCCGGCCAGACGTCCAGGATTCGCGTCGGGCTGGCAGAGGAGGGTTCCGGCACCGCGGTCATCGGTGTCGACTGGCCCTCTGGCGACGTCCCGGTCGGCGACTGCAAGACCTGGGTCCAACGCGCCGGCAAGAAGCAGGAAGACATCGCGACGCTGGGCTGGGAGACAGCGTTGGAGATGTACCGTCCGCTTCTGAGCTACGACGAGTTGAGCGGCATCCTCGAAGGCACCCCCAGCGCCTTCTACGACCAGCTCTACAAGCTCCTCGGCCTCGAACAGCTCAACGGCGCCATCACGCTTCTCGATGTCGAGGTCAAGCAGCTGCGCCAGCCCGCCGCCGACCTGCGCAAGACCCGTGATGCACTTAAACCGATCCTGGAGTCTCACGACGACCCCCGCGCCGCCACGGCGCTGGCGCAGCTCCGCAAGACCAAACCGGACCTGAACGCCGTGCGCCCCTTGATCACCGACGGCACAGACGGGGCTGTCCCGCAGGCATGGCTGCGCGCCGAGCGACTGTCCGCCCCTGATCCGGACGATCTCGCCCTCAAATGCGAGGCACTGCGGTCCGCCGCCGAGAGTCAACAGCAGGAAGCGCAGCGATCTGACGCGCTGGCGGCCGAGCGCGCTCAGCTGCTGGAGCGGGGACTCGACTTTCACGAGCACTTCGGCGACCAGAAGTGCCCGGTCTGCGCACACGGGACTCTCGACGAGACGTGGGCCGTCGCCGCCCGCGCCGCACTCGAGCAGGATCAAGAGGCAGCGCAGGCCCTCACCGCCGCCCGCGCCGCGACCGCCCAGGCGCGTTCAGCGGTCATGACCGCGGTGCGGGAAGTCGCCGCGCCTCCTCCACCTGATCCTGAACTGACGACGCTCACCGCTGCGCGCGAGGCATACGACGCCTTTGTGAAGTTACCTGCGGACGGCGAAATCGCACTCGTAGAACACATCTCAGAAACTCTCGGCACGCTGCGCGAGACCTACGCGAGCCTTCGTCAGGAAGCTGCACAACTGATCCAGCTCCGCGCCGATGCTTGGGGGCCGGTTGCTCTCGAGCTCGCCGAGTGGGTTCGCAAGGCGGAACTGGCCGCCGAAGCCGCACCCAAGCTCAAGGTCGCCGACGAGGCGCTCAAGTGGCTGCAGAGAAACGCCGGCGAACTCCGCAATCAACGGATCGCCCCGCTCGCCGAGGAGGCCAAGGGCATCTGGGCGGCCCTGCGTCAGGAGAGCAACGTCGACCTCGGGGAAATCCGCCTCGAGGGTCAGAAGACGTCGCGCCGCGTGGTGCTGAAGGCTGATGTCGACGGCTCCGGCACCGACGCGTTCGGGGTGATGAGTCAAGGTGAGCTGCAGGCGCTTTCGCTGGCGATCTTCATCCCTCGCGCGACATCCCCGTCGAGTCCCTTCCGGTTTCTGGTCCTCGACGATCCGATCCAAGCCATGGACCCGTCCAAGATCGACGGCTTCCTCGAGGTGCTCGTCCGACTCGCCGAGACCCGCCAGGTCATCGTCTTCACGCATGACGATCGACTGCCCTCGGCCATCCGCGTCTCGCGAGCTCCGGCGCGGATCGTCGAGCTGACACGCGCTCCCAACTCCGTTGTCTCGGTGACGGAGTCGACACACCCTGCTGATCGATTGTTGGACGACGCCTATGCGATCGCCGTCGACGACGCGGTGCCCGACGACATCAAGAAGAAAGCCGTCCCGGTACTCTGCCGCGAGGCGATGGAGGCCACCGCATGGGACGTGTATTCGTCACGCCTGCTGACGGCGGGCCGGACACGTGCTGATCTCGAGGAGGCGTGGGAGAACGCGACGACGACCAGACTGCGCGTCGCGCTCGCCGTTGATCCAGCCAACGACAACGCTATTGAGAAGTGGCTCGCAGGCGGATCAGCGCGCCGCGCCGCGATGCTGGTAACCACCAAGGGTGCACACAAAGGCGTGCAGGACTACACCGAGGCGGTCAGACAGACGCGCCTGGCGACTGACGACCTGCGGAAGCTCTCGCCGTGACATCACGCGCCGCGTTCCTCGACTACGCCGACCGACTCCTCGATGGCCAGTTCGGTCTCGGTGCACGTGGTCCGCGTACCGCTGCGCTGCTGGCCCGCTCGGTTCTGGAAGAGTGGATAGAAGAACAGAGTGCGTCGTGGTTGTCGCCGACGCTGGGCTATCCGACCATGAGATCGAAAATTGTTGCGCTGGGCGCGGTTCGAGGTGCCGAGGCCGGTGAGCGGACGCGACGGGTGTGGCACCGACTCAGTCGAGCGGTGCACCACCACGCTTACGAGCTTCAGCCCACCGTCTCGGAAATCCGGCAGTTGATCGGGGCGTACGGGATTTACAGCAGAAGTGACAACGTGTCTGTGTCGGAACATCGGTTGGCAAAAAACTAGGAAGCCGATTGCCAACATGAACGATGATCGTCGCGATCAGCCCTGAGACGCCTCGTCCCCGGCGTCGTCTGCCTGAGGTTCGGGCGCTGGTTGACGTGTCCGACGCATCACGAAGTTCCCCACCCGGGAGATGCCGCCCCCCGCGGCATTGAGTGCCCGACCAGCAGTGTCCGCCGCTGCGCCAAGTACTGCCGAGGCAGCCTCCAAGAAGTGCGGAGCGTGGAAGTCTCTCCAGTCCTCCGCCTGCGTCCTCCGGGCGCGCGCGAAGTTGTCCAAATCCGCGCGCAGAAAGGGAAGGTCACGACTCAATCCGGCCACCGCCCAGAACGCTAAGCCATCGGTGGTCTTGGTAGTTGCGACACCGTCGAGGACATCGCGAGCGCGGCGGTAGAGTGCCCCGTCCTCGGCCATTTGGTGAGCGATGAGTTCACGCGCGTCGTCTAGGACTTTCGGCAGGTGCTCGGGTTGTGTCGATTCCACCCGGGCGATGCGGAGTCGCTGCCACTTGAAGAGCGCGTCTTGTGCGACAACGAGGAGGCTCAGAGTCTCACCCAGCTGGTCGTTGGCCACAGCGCGGTTGATGAGTCCGGCACGTTCTCGGATCGGAAGATTTGCGTCAAACGCCTTCAGGGTGCGAACCGCGTGATTCCTCAACTGTTCAACAGTCCGGCTCAGGGCCGCTCCGACGGCGGCAATGGACTCCCAGTCGGCGTCGGACAAGGACCCGTGCTTCTCGAGGTAGGCGATCATTCGGTCTACCGATGCTCGGTCGCCCAGCACATCGCCGGAGCGGTTGGCCTGGGCCAGTTGGAGCACTTGCTCGACTTTGCCCTCCACGCGTAGCACGGCAACTTCGACCTCATGAATAGCAGCCTTGAGTGCGAACTGAACAGCCATCATCTGTGCAGGCACCAGCTGCGACGGATTGACGCTTACAGGCTTCCACTGCAACTGTTGTAAGAACTTGCCGTCGGCGCCGCGCGTCATCATCCGGTAGTAATCCGAGCTGTCACCCGGGACGAGGTTTTGGGTTCGGATGGCCTTGAAACTGTCGGGATGCAGTTGAACAAACTTGCCCGACTGACCCAACAGAGAAGTCACGCCGGCGAGTAGACCGGTTGCGTTACCAACCGAGGCACGGTTCACACCGACCACATCGACGGCGTTACTCGTCGCTTCCTTGATCCGCTGAAGGTAGGAACCGACTGCTTCAGGATCGCCACCGACCAGTAGGCCTTCTGATTGGAGCAAGACAACGACTTCCCCCCGCTCACCATCGGTATTGGAGTGCGGTGTCGCGGATGTTTCGTCACTGAAGCCCTCGTGTTTGCCGGTCGACGCGTCGTTACCCATGTTCTCCTCCCCTAAGTGGCTCCGCAGAAGTGTAGAAACTCCTTGCGACGTATGTGTCACCTCCGGTCGAAAAGTGAGCAGGTAGTTCCGGTGTCGATGTCTGAGGTGGCGCGGGTGATGGGGGTGGCTCGCAACACGGTGAAGGCGGCGTCGGCCAACGACCGGCCGCTTAAGTATGAGCGGGCGTCGACGGATGCGGTAGCTGATGCGGCCGAGCCGCTGATCCGGGAGCTGCTTGCGGCGTATCCGCGGATGCCGGCGACGGTGATCGGGTGCGGATCGGCTGGCAGTATCCGATCCGCACCCTCAGTGAGCGGGTTCGTGACTTGCGGCGGCTGTATCTGCCGCCTGATCCGGCCTCGCGCACGACGTATCAGGCCGGGGAGATCGCGCAATGCGACCTGTGGTTTCCCGACGTTGAGATCCCGGTCGGGTATGGCGAGGTGCGTACTGCTGCATCGTTGCCGGTGATGACGATGGTGTGCGGGTATACCCGTTGGACTCAGCGGTGCTGATCCCGTCGCGCGGTAGCGTGTTCTGCTAGAAATAGGGCTCGAGAACTTAATGACAAGCGCACTCGCGCACCTTGTGTCCGTAGGAGGTTGGGCCAATGGCAACTCATTTTGCGGCCTGCTTCGCCGGCGAATGCACGTGAGTGCCGTGGAACTCGACGACGAGCTTTACGATCGGATCGCATCGGTCGTAGAAGCCGGGGGCGAGATAGCGACGCTCAGTATCAAGCGTCCCAATTGGATTTCCTCATGCGATCGCTCCGGGGTTCGGGTAGAGACTGAACGTTCCCGCGCTAAAGGATCGGGTCCACAACTCGTTCCTGCGTGGATGATTTCGATCGCGTGGGAGCGTCTGTCTCGACGGGGTGTTCTCAGCCATGCGGAGTTACTCGAGGAGATGAATGTCAAAAGGTCGGCCTTCGTATGCGCGTTGCTTGCCCAGTTCCCAGACGTTGTCGTGCGGCAGGACCGGCCGACTGTGCTTGAGCTGGCTACCAAACCCAGCCCCTGAAACAGCGGAGCAGACGGCTAACAGCGACCGGAATGAATGATCCCAACCGCGGCGCAGTCGGGGCAGGGATCGGTGATCGTCGCCGACGGTCGTTTCCGTTTCCCGACGCGGTACTGATGAGTCCGCGTCTTGAGCGGGGCGGAGCTGACTTCCGGATTGACCTCCTTGAGCTTCTGAAGTTGTGCTCCGACGTAGCGGCTGAGAGCAGTTGATAGCGGATGGTTGAGCAATTCGCGGTAGACATATGAGTTGCGTAGCGCTGCAGACTTGGTGGTCGGGATAGCGCCGTCGAGGAGCGCCTCCAGGCTCTTGAGGAATTCGCGGGTGGAACTGACGCTTACCCCGCGCTCGGCTGCGATCTCGGTGAGGCCGAGGCCCTTCTCGCGGAGCCGGAAGACCGCGCCGTGAGTGAGACCCTCACTGCTTCGGCGCAGAATGTCTTCGATCTCGGCTCGTAGCTCAGGTGTTAGGCCACCGTCCCATCGTCGGGGCTTCTCCGAGCACGAGGCGCCGTCATCGTGGGTGCCGACGACGTCTCTCTCTTCAGAACAGGGTGTGCGTGATGTCGATTTTGCACGTGTAGACGATGTCGAGGGACCGGAGTAAGACAGACGGCAGACTACGCCAGCGTGGTCGCTGAGCCGGCCGCATTGATCCGAGCTCGGCCAATCATCGACCCACCTGAGAACCAGGCGGTGATCGGTGGCGATGTGGTCGATGTGTGGGCCGTTGGGGAGCGCGCCGGCCGTGTGGATCGTCCAGCCGGTGAGAGCCTCGGCGAGTCTGGTGGCGACGTGGATCGGTTGACGCTTGCGCGGGACACGTTGATTGAAATCGCCGGCGATGATCGTGGGGGTTCCGTCATCCACTGTGGGCAGCCATCGTTCGAAGCGGTCGAGGTAGTCCAGATGCTCTGACCACCTCTGGGCGTCGCCGCGTCCGGTTCGCACATGTGCGTCCGGCCAGGGAACGCAGACACCGACGATGCGCACAGGACCGTGTGGGAATGCCGCCGTCGCGGCCACGAGCCGCCCGCGGGTCGCTCCCGCCTCACCGGTGTGTTCCGGTGTCAACGGGTGGCGGGACCACACGATCACCTTGCGGCGGGCTGGCTCCTGGGAGTATCCCCAGTAAGGCCCGGCATCAACGGTGTATCCGTCGGCCGGCAACAGCTCGGAGACAGCCTCAGTAACAACAATGACATCGGCGCCAGTCGCCTCGAGAATGGACGCGATCCGGCGACCGGGCCCACTGGACGGGGTCCTCCATGCGGTGTTCCAGGTCGCAACTGTTATGTCCATTGCTGTTCTGCCATCAAGGAATTCCTTCTTCTGCGGTAGCCAGCGTGCTGGTTCGCGGAACCGGCTTTCCGGCTTTCCGCCAGGAACTAGTTCGAGGCGCCGAGATCTCTGAGGAATCTTTCGACCATATGGCTCACGCTGTCGACGGGACTGCCGGCGGTCTTGGTGGCCAGCGTGGCCAGTGCATCGCGTAGCTCCGCTTCGTTGTCCGACAGATCGCTGTAACTCTCGTCGAGGAAGAAGCTGGCGGATGTGGTGGAGAGGTACCCGACGAGGTCGAGGAAGAGTTCCAGCTCTCGGGCGGCTTCCGGGATCTTGATCCCGGGGTCGGTGACCATCGGCACGATGTCCAAATCCTTCGCCCATAGTTGACGATCCAGTGGATTCTCGCAGAGTGTCAATGCGACACCTCTGCCGATCTCCATGGTGTCTCCCCGCGCGGCGCGCACCTCATCGATGAGTTCGTGGAAGTCCTCGTCCTCCAACGAGTACCCGACGAACACCATGCGGCGCATCAGCAGCAGGCCTTGCACCAGTCCCATCAAGGCGCCGTACTGCCGCGGCATGTTCAGGTAGTCCGAACGGGTAAGGGTGATCGTCTCCGGAGCATCAACAGTGCCGTGCAACTTCAGCAGCCAATGCCCGTCGGTGGTGCGAGGGTTATTCGGTAGGACCGCGACTTCGCGGCCGCGGGTCTCGTATGCCGTTTCGAAGAGCTTGTCGTAGTTGGTGGTCACTGCTTCGCTGCTCGGCAGCGACGCAAGCAGCCCATGGGTCAGCGAGAAGCGCTGATAATTGCCTAGCCTCTCAGCGACACTGCGCTTCAGGTTACCGCCTCTGCGCTTGAGTTCTCGTTCGATCAAGGTGGCCTGGTCGCGAAGGTCTCGCTCCGCCAGTCGCTTTCGCATCTCATCATCGAAGCCCGCCTCGATCGCGAGGTCGTCAAGCAGTTTCTTCCAGGTAGGTAGACCGGCACCCGCGCTGGCACCCGCACCGACAAACAGCACCAGGTGCCGGTCAATCGCGTCATTCGCGAGTCGGTGCGCTTCTTCGATGAGAGGCGAGTTGGACTGGATGAACCCCCAAGTCTCGCTCTCTTTCTGGACGACCTGACGTCGGGCCCGTTGCGCCGCCGCATACGATTTCGGTCCGAATGTGACCAACACGATGTCGGCGTCGTATTCTGCGGCCAGTTCTGTCAGCGTCTTCACCAGGCCGCGGATCAGGTTGCCCTTCTTCTGAGAGCCTCCGCCTTGTCCAGAGCCCACCACATTCACGGCCAGCCTGGGCTTCGGCCACGCGTAGATGCGATCGGTGTCGTCATTTCGTCTGGCTTCTGCGGCGGCCTCGACGACGAAGTCGCGGACGATCGGTTCGAATGCTGAAAAGTCGGAGCTGTGACCGACCTGGCCGACATTCCCCAACCAGATGCGTGGTTCCTTGCTCCGCGGTGGAAGCGCGATGACTCGTCGGCCTCTCCAGCTGTCGGGTCGTTCGTCCTTCCGGCCTGCGAGGAGTCGATCCCAGGGTGCTTCGATCGTGAACGCCGAGTCCGTCGGCACCAGAATCGCATCGCACGCAATCTTGGTGAGGTCGCCGTTGATGATGAAGAGGTGCCCGCCCATGCGCGATAGGTTAGCCAATTTGCTGCGCGTTCGGAGGCAACTCGTGAGTGTTTTCAGTCGCAATTTGTTTGTCGGCCTGCCGTAGTCAAGTGCCGACCGTCCCATCGCGACGCCCATCCTACGGCCCGGCGCAGCACAGTCTGGGCTGACCTAGGCCTTTAAAAATGCGTTCCGTGGGTGCGGAGCCTTGGCCCGTGTTCCTCTTGAGGGGCCTACGGTGGAATGTCCACCATCGGATGAAAGGTGGAGTCTCCCCTTAGGTCGAGGATGCAGCGCACGTGAGACAACTCCCTAAGATTTGCCGGCACGGTCACAGGTGCTGGCTGAGCGGCCGTCCAGTCCCGCTGCTGACCCCGCAGAGATACTCGCGTGCCGAGTGGGACGAACCTGACCTCTGGGGGTGCCGGTACGACCCCCATGCGCGGAACTCACACCCGAGTTTCGCCAGTAGCGCTCCGAGCCGGGTGGCGCATCCGTGCACATCCCCCATGGCACCGGAAGCGGACGGCTCGCGATCTCGATGCGTGCCAAGCACATCTTGATTCCCCTCGTGCCTATCTGTGCACCTCAGTCCGGGGTCACATAGTTCTCAGCGTTGATCGTGGTTTCGCCGGACCATCGGTACGCGGTCAGCTTTCCGCCCTTGACGGCACTGAAGTCGACGCATGCCGTGTAGTCGGTCCAGTCATGTCGGTGCTTGGGTGAGCCTTGCCGCCAGTAGTGCCCATAGAAGACGGGAACTTCGGCGGTGTAGACGTAAGACCGTTCCGTACCGGAAAGCTCCAGTTCGGGCAGCGGCGAATACGGTTCACCATCGGAAGTCGTGAATCCACCGCCCATCTCGGCGATGTCGCGAAGCGTTCGTGCTTCACTGTGCCACCACTGAACGCGCGCGCTGTCTCGCGCAATGCCGTCCTTGTCGAGGTACTCCCGCTGACCATGCGCGACCAGGCTGATCTCGGGTCCCTTCAGCAGGGTTTCGACAGCCTCATACAGCGGGTCATCTTCGGTGCTGGCCGCTACCAGATGCGCCAGCTCGGCGAAAGGCGCACTCGAACCGCAACGGCTTTCGACGAGCTTGATTGAGTCGTCGTGCCAGCACGCGTGCACAACCCGCAGCCCGCCGAGATCCAGCCACAGGGGGAGTGTCGCGAACCAGTCCAGATACCGACGGCGATAATCGCCCTGGACCTGCTCAAGGAACGCGGCATGCTGTCTCGTGTTCTTCGCTGACCAGGGGTTGTCGGGATCGTCGTGCGGGCGTAGGTACTTGCCGCTACCGGAGGGCCATTCCGTGTGATAGGCCAGCGCGTTGAACTCGTGGTTGCCCATCACGATTTGGGCGCTGCCGGCGTCGACCATCGCCTTGACGATCTCGAGCACCCGAAGCTGTTCGTCTCCCCGGTCGATGAGGTCACCGACGAAGATCGCCTGTCGAGTCGGGTGTCGGTAAGCCGAATCGCCGATCTGATACCCGAGCGTGTGCAGCAGCGCCTCGAGTTGCGTTCCGCATCCGTGCACATCGCCGATGACGTCGTACCCGCTCATTCCAGGATCTTGCACCCGTCGCTCCCTTCTACGCCCACCGACGACTTCACGGCACTGCCAAGCATCCAACTCGTCGCAACGCTTCTCGAAACGCCGGGTTCGGATAGGCGCCCGGCAGCACCGCCGTCACGTCCCGTACCGCGTCGTCCACGCCGACACCTCTAAGTCGTGCGCCGTACAGCGCGCCGACAGTCGGTGTGCGGCTGTAGGCGGCGACGCAGTGCACCAGCACCGTGCGCCCCTCGCGCCGCAACTGCTCGATCACCCGCACCGCATCCAGCAGCACGAAATCCAGGTGCGGGTTCTCATCCCGATCCACCCGGTCGATCAACCGCACCTCGACATGCGGCATATCCCGACGCATGTCCTCGTCGCGAATCCGGCACAGCGACACCACCGCATCCACGTCAGACGGCAAGTCCCGCAACACCCCAACGCCGCCGAGAACCACCCCGTCGTCGTACGGATGCGGCGCGCAGGTGTCTACCGCCGAGCCCGCATACGAGAAGTCGAACAGATCCGGCTTACCCCCGCGCTCGATCGCCGACGCCAGCGCCGCCAAGTCGTGCGCCGTGTACCCGGGCCAGCCATGCAGCACCTGCCGCCACTCACCCGGAATCGCCGACGCCCCATACGCCGCGCCCAGCAGACCGCCTGCGATCGCCGCCACCGTGTCCGTGTCGTACCCCGCGCGCACCGCCGCATCCAACGCCAACCGCAAATGGTCCGCCCGGAACACGCCCGCCTGCGGATCATCCGCCGGTATCGGCGTCGTCGCAATCGCCGACCACGCCGCCTGCATCGCCGTCACCACCCAGCCGTTGTTCGGAAACGACGCCGGCGCCGCCGACTCCGCGTCCGCCAGACGCTTCACCCACAGCTCGCGTCGGTAGGCAGCGATGTGCGTCAGGCCCACTCGTGCATCGAGCTCACCGGTCAGCACCGCGTGCCGGATCGTGCAGCACCACAGCATGCACGCGTCGCCGGCGTCGTCGTCGTAATGGGTCAGCTCGCTGATCGAGCGTGCCGCCTCCACCAGGGCGTCCTCGTCGTCGAGATAGGCCAGCGCCACCGGAGCGGTGCGCATCAGCGAACCGTTGCCCGCGGTGCGACCGGTCTGCCGATGCAACGCTTCCGATGCCCGCCGGGCGTCGGCCGCCGTGATGTTGCCGCCGCGCGACGCGGACCGCAGCACGGAGCCCGTCTGTATCCCAACATCTTTGGCTGTCCGTGACCACTCCAGCCAGCGGCGCACGATCGCGTCCTGCGCGGAATCGTCCCGCAGGTCCGCGCCGGTCGCCGCGACCCCTGCGATCGCGATCGCCATCGCCGTGTCGTCGGTCCACTCGCCGCGCTCCCACGGTCCGCCGCCGACCATCGCCACCTCGAGCTCAGGCCCGCGCGGCGGCGCGAACTCGTACGGCGCCCCCAGCGCATCTCCTGCAGCGGTGCCCAACAGCACACCCTCGACACGATCGTTGTAAGACGCCATTTCCGCCTCCTCCCGGAGATAGTTTGCGCAAAACTGCGCTAATTGTCAATCGGCGGTAAGCTGTGCCCTCGAGATGGCCGACAACGCGTACCGAGACACCAGCGGGCGGAAGCTGACCGACTACCCGCGGCCCTCTGTTGCCGTCGACACCGCTGTGCTCACGCTCGACCCGGACCAGGGACTGGTCGTACTCGAAGCGCGTCGTCAGAACGGAACCGGCTGGGCCCTTCCCGGCACCTTCATCCACGAAGGGGAGACCCTCGCCCAGGCGGTCGACCGGTCACTGCGCGTCAAAGCCAATGTGCGCGGGCTGCATCCGCGTCAGCTCTATGTCTTCGACGACCCGACACGCGATGACCGCGGGTGGGTGCTGTCGGTGGCCCACGTGCAGGTGGTCCGTCTCGACCAGTTGGCCGACCGCTTTACTGACACCACCCGGCTCGTGTCGGTCGACACGCCCGGACGGCTGCCCTACGACCACGCCGATATCATCGATCTCGCGGTCGCATACGTTCGTGCCCATTATGTGGACAGGCCCGATCCGGACCGGCTGCTCGGCGACGAGTTCACCCTCCGCGAGTTGCGCATCGCCCACGAGGCGATCGCGGGGCACCCGCTGCAACGCGACACGTTCCGTCGGGCGATGGAGCCGCATCTCGTCGCCACCGGTGCGATCAGCGCCAGGGGGCGGGGCCGGCCCGCGGAGCTGTTCCGTCGCCGCGACTGACCGACCACCCGCCGATGAGCGTCGAGCACCTACAGCGGCTGGGCGTAGCCGATCTCGCGGGCCCACTCGACGACCGCCGGCTTGGCATCAAGACACATCGTGTTGACCGCCGACAGCAGCACGATCGCCGATTCCGCCGGCGCGAACCCTGAATTGTTCAGCTTGCCGAGCACCGCCGGCGGCGGCACCCCGAAGCGCAGCTCGTGGCAGAGCTCCTTACCGATGTCGATCATGTCGAGCATCGAGCTGTAGTACACCCCCATGCCGTCGAGCTGCGAGATGAAGTCGTACTCGTCAGCCGCGGCCGGACCCGCCAACGCCACCGCTCCGCACACCGCCAGCGCACCGGCGATCACCCCACGTCCGCGCATCATCCCCCCTCGAAGTCGCGCTTCCTCTGCGACCGTAACCCCACCCACCGACATCGAGGTCCGTGGCGATCGACACGGAACCGACGGGCTCTCGCTAGCATCCGGTGAGAAGGCGAGGGGAGGGCCGAGCATGCGGCTCAGGTTTCGGCAGGGGGATACGGCGTCATGAGCATCACGCCCGACGAGCATCCGCGGCTCAACGCGTCGGAGCGCAGCACCTACCAGGCGCTGATCGACCAGCTCGAGCCCAACGACCTCGTCGTGCCGGGTCAGCGGGTCACCGATCACCTCAAGGACCACGAAGTCGACTTCGTCGTCGCCATCGAGGGCGCGGGCATCGTGTGCATCGAGGTCAAGGGCGGCGAGGTCTGGCACGACGGCGACGCGTGGCGGCAGATCCGCGGCGGGCGCACCCACACCATCGAACCGGTGCGTCAGGCGCGCGAAGCCTGTTATGCGCTACGCGATTTCGTCGAGAAGGATCCCCGCTGGACGCAGAACCGACTGCGCTGGGATCACGTCGTCGTGCTGCCGAATACCGAGCTGCCGGCCGACTTCGGGCTGCCGGACTGTCCGCGGTGGAAGGTCGTCGACCGCACCGACCTGCCCAAGCTCGTCGCCAAGCTGCGCGAGGTGCTGATCAAGCAGGAGCTGGACCGGCCGCTGCTGAGCAGGGAGGGCATCGAGCAGCTGGGCACGGCGCTGTCCGGTCGCGGTCTGCCGCAGCGTGATGTGGTGGCCCGCGCGCTGGCCAACGAGGACGCCGCCGACGCGCTGACCGAACACCAGGCTGTGATCCTCGACGCGATCCGGCTGCTCAACCGCGTCGAGGTCCGCGGCGGCGCCGGTAGCGGCAAGACGTTCCTGGCGATGGAGCAGGCCCGACGGCTGGCGCAGCGGGGTCAACGCGTCGCGCTGGTCTGCTACTCGCACGGCCTGGCGTCGTACCTCGAACGGATCGCCGCGACCTGGCCGCGTCGCCAACAACCGGCCTACGTCGGCGAGTTCCATGCCCTCGGCGTGCAGTGGGGTGCGCCCGAGGGGCCCGACGAGGCGGAACGCAGCGAGGAGACCGTGCAGTTCTGGGAGCACGACCTGCCGCTGCAGATGGCCGATCTGGCAGCACAACTCGAGCCCGGGCACCGGTTCGACTCGATTGTCGTCGACGAGGCCCAGGACTTCGCCGACGCGTGGTGGGACCCGCTGCTGGCTGCACTGAAGGATCCGGTCGAGGGCGGTCTGTACGTGTTCACCGACGAGGGGCAGCGGGTGTTCGACCGCTACGGTGCTCCGCCGGTTCCGTTGGTGCCGTTGATCCTTGACCACAACGTGCGCAACACCCGTCAGATCGCCAATGCGTTCCAGCCGTTGGTCGACCATCCGATGCGCTACCTGGGCGGGGAGGGTCCGGCCGTGAAGTTCGTCGCGTGCGCGCGTGAGGATGCGCTGGAGGCTGGCGATGACCAGATCGACGCCCTGCTCGAAGAGGGTTGGCGGCCCGAGGATGTCGCGCTGCTGACGACCGGCAGCCGCCATCCCGAGCAGGCAGAACGCCAGAAGGACGGGCACAAGGCTTATTGGGACACGTTCTGGGACACCGATCAGGTGTTCTACGGTCACGTGCTCGGGTTCAAGGGCCTCGAGCGCCGATGCGTCGTGCTGGTGGTCAACGAGACGAGCATGTTCGAGCGCTCGCGTGAACGTCTCTACGTCGGGTTGTCGCGTGCCCGCGACCAACTCGTCGTCTGCGGCGATCCGGAATTCATCCGTGAGGTCGGCGGACCGGATCTCGCGCGACGGTTGAACGTGCCGCAGAGCTAATTGGTGCAAGGAACCCCTGTCGCGGCCGCTTAACCTGGGTTCGTGACGGCGCTCGACGCGTTCTTGGCGACGTGGTCTCAGGCTCGAGCTACCTTCGGCGCAGGCATGCCGCGAGGCGGCGAGTGGCTCGACGGCCACCGACTCCAGCAGTTGCAGGAATTTGTCCACAGCGCGCGGCCGGGGGAAAAGTGGAGGGGCGCAGCGGCCGACGCTTATGGCCGTAAGAATATCTACCAGGCACGCCGCCTCGGACAACTCGCCTCGTTGGACCAGCAACTCGGCTCGCACGTGACAGCGTCGTCGCAAGCCGTACTTGCGGGGCGGCAGAACCTCGAAGAAATCAGGCACTGGGCGTTGAGTGCCGCACAGTCCGTCCCGCCCGGCATTCATCGCGATCGCGTCCTGGCCTCGATCGCGCTGCATGGCTTGACGCAGGTTCAGCGGGTCGTGACGGCTTCAACGTCCGAGCTCCGCGACATCGCAAGCAAGATCCGACTACTGGGCGATGATTACGCCGCGTTGCGGGGTAGCGAGGACGGCCGCGCAGAAAAACAAGATGATGAGACGCCGATCATTCAATCGGTCGACTTCAAACACGGAACCGGCGACGGTGATGACACGGAACGCCGCAAAAATGAGACGGCCGCGTTCCGCGAACTCTTCGGCCGAGATCCGATGTCGGCAGCAGAGTGGACGACAGCGGCTGCCCTCGATCCACATACCTATGACCCCGACGCAGACGGGGTGCCACCGGAGGTCCGTGTCGCGAGGATCGTTCCAGTCCCCGGCCAAGGAGTCGTCCGGGTGGGCCAATGGATCGAACAACGCGATGTCATCAGCGGTCCGTTCAAGCGAGACTTCGGAAACATCAGAGCACCGGACCCGCAATTCGACCCAGCCAATACCAAGGTGACGACGTACATCGACTACGAGAATGGGCTTGTGGTGATGCGCCAGAATCCATCGGTGGAATTGAACACGGACGGCGGCCCGGGTCAGGTCAAAGTGGGTGTCCCGGAGGCGGCGATCCAACAATTGCCGGACGGCTCAGTCCGAATCCAGTACGACGCCGCCAATCCGTTCGCGCCCGACATCGCGAAGAACCCGCCGTGGCCTCTGCAGGACAATCCTTGGACGGTCAACGGTGATTTGGTCTTTACCCCAACGCAGAACGGTGTCCATGTCGACGGGACTCGCACCGACTATCCCTCGATGGAGGTCTACCAAGACCTTCCCGACGGTACGACTCGCACGGTACTGGTCGACCACGCAGCTGCCGGCAACTCCACCGGACCGATGGTCAATCTGCCGCAGCACCACGACATCGGCGAGGGTGGCAGGGCGTTCACTCCGTTCGATACTGGTGCGTGGAACCCGGATTATGACGTGCGAGTAGCGCTTCCCTGGACAGAGTTTGGGCTGATCGCAGATCCGCCCCGCGTTCCCTCGCCGCAGACTCCCGGAGTGGAGCACGTCTGATGTCGGCATCAGCAGCGACCTCTGGGCAGTCCACGGTCTGGCGCATCGCGACCTGGGCGGCACCCGTTCTCACTCAACTGATCCTGGGTTTCGTCCTCGCCGTCGCCTGGCTCGTCGGAAAGTGGCTTCCCGGTACTAGCGGTCTCGTTCTCTTTCTTATAGGCGCTGGCGTAACGTTCCTTGTCTCCGCCGCGGTGTCCAGTCTATTGATACGGTCCGCTGCGGCGCGAGAGCGGGGCTTGGCTTACGCCGTTCTCGGTTCGTACGCTGTCGTCCTCATCGGTGGGGCCATCTACGGATTCTGGATCCTGCAATGGTGAAAGACGTTTCGGGTCAGCAGCATCGAGAACCGTATGGCCCACCGACCTTGGTGGCAGCGCTGGTGAACATACTCGTCGTGGAGCTGGCGGTATGGACGACGGTGCCGTACGTGCCGCTCGCCATCTACGTCGTGCCGCTGATCATCGTTGATCTCATCGCGGCCGTGGCCCTCAACTCTCAGGCTGGCAATCCCAGGCAGGTCGGCCGAGGGATGTTGATCGGATTGCTCTGTGTACCAGCAGGTTTTCTCGTTCTGCTGCCTGCATTTCTCATCGTGCAGGCAGCCGGCCTCGTGTAGTCAAACCGAGAGCGTTGCGTACCCTGGCTCGAGTGAGCGAGCAGGATCGCGTCCGCTGGGATGAGTGCTACCTAAACCAGGCGCCGCCGGACGTCTCGGCAGTCAGGCGCCCGCAGGTATTCGCCCCGTTCGAGGCCGAATTTCCCGCTGAGGGGCGCGCACTCGACATTGCGTGCGGGCTGGGTGCCGCCAGTGTGTGGCTGGCCCGCCGTGGACTCGACGTCTGGGGCGTCGACATCTCGAGGAAAGCCATCGATCACGCGCGCGAACTGGCGAACCGCGTCGGGGTCGGGAAGCGGTGTCGATTCGTTGTCGTCGATCTCGACGACGGCCTGCCAGTAGGCCCGCCCGTCGACGTTGTTCTCTGTAACCGGTTTCGCGACTCTCGACTTTACGCGCCGATCATCGACCGGTTGGCGCCAGGCGGACTGCTAGCGATCTCGGTACTGAGCTCCGTCGGCGTCAAACCCGGACGCTTCCAGGCCGCACCCGGCGAATTAACCACCGCTTTCGCGCAATTGGAAGTGATCGCTGCAGGCGAGGGTGACGGCGAAGCATGGTTGATGGCGCGAAAGCCTAATCACGAACTGTAGTCGGCTGAGTCAACGGCGCGGATCCAAGTAGGGGCGAAGGCGATGTCGAGTCTTACGGTGCTCTTGTACCCCGTCCACGTCGGTACACCTTTAGGCTGGCCGAGATAGATTCCGCGCGCTGCGGCGGCCACCCGTTCATGCTGTGAAGGCCATTGAATCGCGGCTGCAATCTCCTCCAGTGCATCTCGGTCTCGCGACAGGACGCGATCCACGATCCCGAGCGATGGCAGCGCGCCACCCTTGTCACCGTTGCACCTCGCACAGGCCAGCACGAGGTTGGACAGTCCGTCGATGCCGACCAACGACCATGGAAGCACGTGATCGATCGGGTTGTTGTCAGGCAGATCCCTACCGCAGTAGAAGCAGTACGGCCCGAACACGTCCTTGAACGGGCCCCGCACCGCGGCCAGGGCCGTACGCTCGCGCCCGAACAGATGTCCCGCCACGTCGGGCACCTCCGTGTCGAGGAATTTGTTCATCCGTCGCACGTCCTCGACCCACATGATCTCCAGCGCCGGACGCAGCAGACCGGCGAGTCGTGCGAGGCCGTGCGCAACCCCGGGACTGAGCACGATCGTGTCGCCGTTTTCGCGCAGCGTCCGACGAGAAACGTTCTCGCCCAGAAAGGAGTCGTCGTATAGGAACGGGTCGCTGTTCGCCGATCCCGGCAGCTTCTGCAGCCTCGGAAGTGGTTGCTTGGCCAGCGCCAGCACAATCTTGTCGATTGCCCGCCGATAGGCCTCCGGTGCCCGCAGCATCGCTACCTCGAATGACAGCGCGGAATGACCGGTGCGCACCACCTCACGTAATTCCTTGGTCGCATCGGTGATTCGGGTGTTCTTCCCGGTCCTGCGCTGGACGAGTTCACGACCCTCGAATGGGCGGACCTGACGCCAGTAAATCGCGAGAACTCGGTGGGCCAACTCGGGGATGGGCACCCTGAGTGAGTCAGCGGGATGGTCGGGCAGGTTCTCGATGCAGTGCTCGATGAGCGTCATCAGTGTCGCGAGCTTGTAGGTGGCATCGCGCTGACCGGTCTCCAGGATCGCCACGATCCGTTGACCGAGTAACAGCGGGTCGGCCGGCTCAGCGATCATGGACGGACAATAGCTATGTTGGCCTGCGTCAGAAGAGTATTTCGCTATGCGCCAGGCACGTCGCGTAAGACGATGAGGTCGCGTTATCTTGGTGTAGCGGGCGGCAACCTGTCGAGGGAGTCACTGGCAAGATTCCAGCTCGGAGGTGAGGCATGCCGGCGCAGCCGCGTTCAGCGGAGCTTGACGACGACCTGCTGGAGCGCATCCGAGCCGTCTTCGAGAGTCACCCCGAGATCGAAACCCTCTCCAACAAGCGGCTCAACCGGATCGTCCGATATGACGCCAGGGGCGTCTGGGTCGAGACGTCACGGTCGGAGCGGCTCGGAACCGGTCCGCAGCTTGTGCCAGCGTGGATGATCGTGGTTGCCTGGAAACGGTTGAACGACGCAGGCCATTTGAGCCACGACGAGCTCCTCAACGAGTTGAACGTCAAACGCTCTGCCTTCGTCATGGCATTGCTCGCCCGATTCCGTGACGTCGTAATCCGATCCAGCTATCCGATCGTCATCGGGTTGACCAAGCGGCCGCAGTGAGAGGTGTGAATCCTCAACTCGACGGCATGATCACGACCGGCTGCTCGCTCAGCGGTTCGATGACCACCCCGGCATTCTTCAGGAAATCGATTGTGCGATTCGTTTCCAGCACGGTCTGCACGCCACCCTCGATTATCACGAACGCCGCCCGATTCATCCGCTCGTAGAACGCTTTCATCGACTCCACGCTGCGGAAGGCCGGTACGTATTGAACACCGTCGCGTTGCAGTAAGAACAGTTGTTGTCGACCGTCTTTCGTGTCACCGAACGGCGTGGAGTAATAGACCTTGCCATCGGCGGTGGTGCTGCCCCGCGCATCGGCAGTCGTCCGGTTCGATTGATCATTCGGATGCGACACCGTGCCCCCTCTGCACTACTAGTCGCACATTAACACCGCTTCCGAGTCGACCCACGCGGCAGTTTTGAGGGGCGGACCACGCGCGACCACCCGCCCGGCCGCGCGTATCCGTTTGGCGCCGTTAGGCCGCCCGACGCTCCATCAGCTTTGTCGCGTCACCGCCCGGGGTTCCCGCGACCTCGAGCAACTGCTCGTGGTTGTCCCGGACCCCGCGGTACATCTCCATGTAGCGATCGATCTGCTCGCGTCGCAGCGGTGTCGCCAGGATGTTCTCACCCGGGATGTCGATACCACTGTCGTTGGACTCCGCGCGGATCCGCGCACCGGCGCGGAAGCCGAAGATCGACACTGCCATCAGAATCACCATGCTGACCGCGATCATGCCGGCTACGGCGCTTCCTGCCGCCAGGGCGTAGATCGATGTCCCTAAAGCGAAGAACGCCAATAGCAAACTCACGAACCCCAACAACGTCAGAGGAACCCGCTTGAGCAGGCTTCTCATGTCACTCACCTCTCAAAAGCTCGATTACAAAACGCTACGCGTAGCGTAGCGCTACAGTTAGTGTAGCGTTTTTCCGGCCGTTTGTATTCCCGCAGCTCAGAGGAGCCCCGATGCCGCAACGGGCCGAGATCGACGCCGGTATCGCCGACGCCACCCTGGCGCTGCTGCGCAGCCGCGGGCCTCGGGCCGTGACCGTCGAGGCGGTGGCCGCGACCTCCGGCATCGCGAAGACCACCATCTACCGGCGCTACCGCGACCGCCGCGACATGCTCGCCGTCACACTGTCGCGGGTCACCACTTCTGAACCTCTAGGCCCCGACGCCGACCCGCCCGACCGGCTGCGCTGGCTCATCAGCGAGGCGGTCAAGGCCATCGACGCCGGCATCGGCTTCGGCGGCTTCGCGGCGATGCTCACCGACGAAGACCCCGAATTCACCAAGCTGTTCCGCCGCATCCTCGACGACCAGCGTGCCGAACTCGAGTCGGTCATCGAGGCGTCCAAGGCCGACGGATCCTTTCGCGCCGACCTCGACGGCGAGACCTTCGTCGACGCCGTGGTCGGCGCCCACATCGCTGAACGCGCCCGCACCGGCCGCCTCGCGCCGAAATGGGAAGCGCGACTGTTCGACCTCTTCTGGCCGATCGTCAAGCCGTAAGTGCCCGGGGTTGCGTCGAAACCTGCAGCAGAGCAGTGATTTCGCCAAAACAACGACCCTCGTGCAGAAGTCGCGATCGTCGAGGCCTCGAGTGCTACCGGTGCTGGTGAATCCCCGTCGTCCGAAACCTGCTGCGATAGGTGCTCGGTGACACCCCGAGCGCGCGGCGAAACGTCCGTCGCATCGTGTCCGCCGACCCGAACCCGGCCCGCCGCGCCACCGCCTCCTGGCCGTGATCACCGGTCGCCAGAAGCACTTTCGCCGCTTCCAACCTCGCCTGCTCCACATACCGCGCCGGTGTCATCCCCACCTGCATCCGGAACATGCGCACCAGATGCCGCTCGCTGACCGCCGCTCGCGCCGCCATCGCCGCCAACGAGTGGTCGGCCCCCGGATCGGCCACCACCGCGTCCAGGATCTCCCGCAGCCCCCGCGACACCGGCGCATCCGACTCCGTCCACACACTGAACTGCGCCTGCCCGCCGGGTCGCTGCAGGAACACCACCAGCCACCGCGCCACCCGTCGCGCCACGTCCGGACCGTAGTCGCTCTCGACCATCGCCAGCGCCAGGTCGGTGCCGGCGCTGATACCCGCGCCCGTGATGAACGGGCCGTCCTGCACGAACAGCGAATCCGGGTCCACCTCGATCTCCGGATACGCCCGCGCCAACTCCGCGCAGTGCGCCCAGTGCGTCGTCGCGCGCCGCCCATCGAGCAACCCCAGCGCCGCCAGGACAAACGCTCCGGTGCACACCGACGCCACCCGACGCGCCCGCGGCGCCAGGTCGTCGACCATCTTCAGCGCCGCCGCCACGACGTCAGGCGTCTGCTCCTCGGGGATGTCGTGCTCGCCGGGAGTGAAATCGAAGTCCGGCGGCACCCCACCCGGCACGACCAGCGTGTCGATGCGATCCGGCACCTCGGCCAAGGCCATGTCCACCTTCATCGTCACGAACGACGTCGTGTCCACCGCCTCACCGTCCAGCGACGCCAGGATCACCCGGTAGTGCGCGCCGAAGTCGTTGGCCCGCGCGAAGATCTCCAGCGGCGCCGCCACATCCTGCAGCGTCACCTTGTTGTAGAGCGCGAAGACGACGGTCTTGGGTTGCCGCCGTGCGCCGCTGTTTCCCTCGGACATATCGCTGCCCCTTCGTGAGACCAGCAAATTAGCGCCCGTGTGTTACGTCCGCGTTGCGGCTTAGCTGTGGTCCGGATCTGCGTGGTTCGTGTCCGCTCGCGACGGTCGCCGACATCCAGCCGTTACGCAGGCGAAACTTCCTGCCGCGAACCTGAATCCACTGTGTTTCAGCCGTTCTCCTCAAGGAAGTGAGCCCATGGATTCTCGGACAGCCCTGACGCTGAGCATCGGCGTCCTCGGCGGGCTGGCGGTCGCACTGACCGCCGAAGTCATCACGGTGCCCATCTGGGTGGTGTTCCTGGCATGGGCGTCGTTCTTCTTCGTCGGCGGCGGCACCGCCGGCTGGGTGCGGTCGGTGTCGTCGAACCTCGTCGGCGTGGTCATCGCTTCGGCGAGCCTGTACGCCGCGCACCTGATGGGCGGCAGCCTGCTGGTCACCGCGATCGCCGTCGGGGTCGGCAGCGCGCTGATGGTGCAGGCGTCGTGGGTGCCGCTGCTGTCGACCACCCCGGCCGTCGTCGTCGGATTCGCCTCCACCGTCTCGACAGTGGCGGGCACCGGCAACACCATCACCGTCACCAGCATTTCGCACCCCGGCTTGGTCGCCGCGGTCGCCTGCATCCTCGGAGCCTCCTTCGGGATCCTCTCCGAGTACGTGGCCACCGCGACGACGAAGAAACCCGTCGCCACCGAAGCCCCGGAAGGAACCCCGGCCTGATGAAACTGCAGCACTATCTCGGCGGCCTCGAAGGTCTGCCCGAACCGCTGACGCTGGAAAGGCGTGTGTTCGTGGAGGATTGGGAGAAACGCATATTCGGCATCCACGTCGCGATGATGGGCCTGTCCAACCACCTCGGCTCGGCGCTGCCCGCCTATCCCATCGACGAGGTGCCGACCGCGTTCAAGGATGAGTGGACGTGGGCCGACCTGCGCACCGGCGCCGAGGCGATGAACCCGTTCGACTACTTCAAGTTCCGCTACTACGAGAAGTGGCTCGGCGGCATCACCCAGTTCTTCCTCGACAAGGGCTACGTCACCGAGGAGGAGCTCGCCGAACGGATGGCCTCGCTGTCGCCCGCCGACGCCGACGGGCCACCGGAGATCGACGACCAGGTGATCGCGTATCTGCGCTACGGCGACAGCCCGCGCCGCGACGTCGCGCACCCCAAGTTCGCCGTCGGCTCCGCGGTGCGGATCACCAACGTGCCCGCCGACGCGCACAGCCGCCTGCCCGGCTACCTGCGCGGGCGCACCGGCACCGTGGAACGCGTCTTCGAAGGCGACTACGCCTACTTCTGCCACACCGGCGACGGCATCGGCGACCCCATGCCGATCTACATCGTCGAGTTCGACCCGGCCGAGATCTGGGGCCCGCGCGCCGAGGGCGGCCCGCTGTCCCTGTACGCCGAGTTGTTCGAGGCCTATCTGGAACCGATCGAGGAGGAGTCATGACCGACCAGTTCGCCTACCCACGCGACCGGGAGGAAGCCAGCGCGAAAAAGGTTGCCGCGCTGGAATCCCTGCTGATCGAGAAGGGCGTCATCACCCCGCAGACCGTCGACAAGGTGCTCGCCTACTTCGAGACCGAGATGACCCCGCTCAACGGCAAGAAGATCGTCGTGAAGGCCTGGACCGACCCGGAGTTCGCCGAGAAGGTCGTCACCGACACCCCGGCGGCCATCGCCGAACTCGACTTCCCCGACGGCATGGCCGGCGCCGAAGGCGAGCACCTGCAGGCCGTCGCCAACACCCCCGGCGTGCACAACCTGGTGATCTGCACGCTGTGCTCGTGCTTCCCGTGGCCGGTGCTCGGGCTGCCGCCGTACTGGTACAAGGACCCGACGTTCCGGTCACGCGCCGCGCGTGAACCGCGCAAGGTGCTCGCCGAAGTCGGTCTGGAACTGCCCGCCGACACCGAGATCAAGGTGTGGGACTCCAGCGGACACTCCCGCTGGTTCGTCATCCCCGAACGGCCCGCCGGCACCGAGGATTTCACCGACGAGATGCTGATGGACCTGGTGACCACCGAGTCGATGATCGGTGTGGCGGCGGCGGGGCCGGCGTCATGAAGCTGCACGAGACCTGCACCACGGATCAGGCCGCGCCGCAGTTCGACCATGAGTGGCAACGCCGCGCGTTCGGGCTGGCGCTGGCGCTCTCGGAGTTCCGGCACTACGACTGGAGCGAGTTCCAGCAGGAGCTGATCGCCACGATCGGGGACTGGGAGAGCAAGCCGGAAAGCGAACGCGGACAGTGGGAGTACTACGACCACTGGGTCGCCGCGCTCGACAAGCTCGTCGACCGTCACCAACTGCTGACCGCGCCGGTGCTCACCGACGCCAACGACCACGCCCTCGCGCACGACCACGACCACTAGGAGAACCCGTCGATGACCACCCTCAGTATTCCGCGCGTCAACGTGCGCGGCGCCGCCCTGGCGAGCGCGTTCCGGCTGGCGGCGATCACCATGCTCGCGCTGATCGCCTACTACTTCGTCGGATTCGACCAGGGCGCGGTGTCGGTGTTCGGTGCGGACACCCACATCCACGAGTTCCTGCACGACGGCCGTCACCTGCTGGGCTTCCCATGCCACTGAACTCGGTGGTCCGCTATCTGCTGCCCGGCTTCGTCGCCGGCGTGGTGGCGTTCGTGTTCAGCCGGGTGATGATCGCGCCGCTGATCGCCGCCGCGATCGATTACGAAGGTGAACGTGAGCACGCCGAAGAGCATCTCGGCGGCGGGCACGCGCACGGCCACGAGCTGTTCACCTGCTCGGTGCAGGAGAACCTCGGCGCGGCAACGGGAATCATCGCGTTCGGCGTCATCATGGGAGTGTTGTTCGCCGTCGTGCACGGCGTCCTGCCCACGGTGCTGGAACGACGCGGGTTCCGGCCCGACCCGGCCGCTCTGGCGCTGCTGAGCGCGGCGGGGATGTTCGTGACCGTCGCGCTGATGCCAGGTCTGAAGTACCCGGCCAACCCGCCGAGCGTCGGGCTGGACGAGACGGTGCCGGAACGCAGTTCGGCGTTCCTGACGATCACGGCGCTGTCCGTCGTCGGCGCCGCGGTGGCGGTTGGGGTGGGGTTGGCGTGGGCGCGGCGATGGGGCGCCTGGCGGGCCGGCGCGGCAGCGGTCGGCGGCTATCTCGTCGTGATGGTGGGCGCGATGGCGCTGCTGCCGAGCTTCCACGAGGTGCCCGGACCGGTCAGTGGGCCGGCCGGACTGCTGCTCGACGGCTTCCCGGCCGAGGTGCTCGCGGACTTCCGGGTCTACTCGCTGGTGAACCAGGCGATCGTATGGGCGGTGATCGGCGTCATCACGGCCGTCATCGTGTCTCGTCGAGGCGCCCGGGAGCACGAACTCGAACGCGTCGGCTGAGCCGCGACCGGTGCCGGGGACGAAAGTGGTACTGGAGTCGGTACTGAGTTCGGTACCGTCGAAGAATGCCGGCCTTGAACATCAGCTTCAGTGACGAAGAGATGGAGCAGTTGCGCACCGCGGCCGCCGCGGGCGAGTTGTCGCTGCGCGCGTTCGTGCACCGCGCCGCTCTCGATGCCGCGAGCGATCACAAGCGCCGCGTGCGTGAAGGGGCGCGAATCGTCGCAGAACGCAGCGCAGAGCTCAATCGCCGCCTGGCGTGACCGAGTACCTGGACCGCGACGACGTTCTGGTCGCCGGCGCTGCAGCCGTGGGAGTCGAGCTGAGGGTGTCCGACTATGGCTTGCTCGACGCTGCGGTGGCCCGGCCACAAGCCACCGCTTTCGGAGTTGATGCCTACCCCGGCCTGTTCACCAAGGCGGCGGCCCTGTTGCAGTCCCTGGCGCGCAATTACGCGTTGGTCGATGGCAACAAGCGCATTGCGTGGGCCGCCACGTGGACGTTCCTGTACATAAACGGTGTGGAGTTGAACCCCGGTTTCGACGTCGACGACGCCGAGAACTTCATGAATGCCGTCGCTGTTGAGGGAGATCTCGAGCTGACAGAACTCGCGGAGAAACTGCAGGCATTCGCATCCGGGTGACCCGCCTCAGTCCGCCCGGCATAGAGCTGCGTCGAAATCTGCACCAGGGCAGTGATTTCGCCCGAACAACGACCGCAGTGCAGAATTCGCGGATGCCGAGCTAGGGCGATAAGGCCTTAACGGGTTGATCGCACGCAAATAAACGAGTGCGTTCGATCGGGTGCTTTCGCCCCTGCCCGTACGATGAGGTCGCATCGACGGGAGCAAAGGGGCTTCGTATGGCATTCGAACGGATCGACGAACTGCTGAACGGCGTGACCGCCGACGGCTCGCTGCACGGCCTAGCCGCCACGGTGGTCGGGCGCGACGGCGTTCTGTACGAGGGCGCGGCCGGCGACGCGCGACCCGACTCGCTGTTCCGGAACGCGTCGATGACCAAGGCGGTGGCGACCACCGGAGCGCTGCAACTCGTCGAGCAGGGACGCGTCGACCTCGACGCACCCGTGGCGTCGATCGTGCCCGAGTTCGGCGAGCTTCAGGTGCTCGACGGCTTCGACGGCGACCAACCGGTTCTGCGCGCACCCAAGACGCAGGCAACCGTGCGGCAACTGATGAACCACACCTCGGGCTGCGGCTACCACTTCCTCAACGAGAAGCTCTACCGCTTCTGCACCGAAAACGACTTCCCCGACCCGTTTTCCGGACAGAAGAAGAGCATCAGCGCGCCGCTTGTCCACGACCCCGGCACGGTCTGGGAGTACGGCGTCAGCACGGACTGGGTCGGCATGGTCGTCGAGGCGGTCAGCGGTCAGACGCTGGGTGAGTACCTCGCCGAGCATGTCTACGGCCCGCTCGGCATGACCGAGTCGAGCTTCGCGCCCAACGACGAGCAGCGCTCGCGGCTGCTGCCCGTCCGCTTCCGGGCGCCGGACGGCAGCCTCGTGGAGACCGATCTCGACCTGCCGGCGGAGCCGGAGTGGGACGCGGCCGGCCACGGCTCGTACGGGACGATCGCCGACTACGGCCGCTTCGTGCGGGCCTGGCTCAACGGTGGCGAGCTCGACGGCACGCGCATCCTCAAAGAGGAGACCGTCGAACTCGCGCTGCAGGATCACCTCAACGGCGCGCCGCTCCCGAAGAAGATGGAACCGACCATGCCTGAGCTCGCGAAAGCCGTTGAGCTGCTGCCTGTTCCGCAGGGATGGGGCCTCGGCTTCCACGTCTACCAGGTCGACCTGCCCGGTATGCGCAGCGCCGGATCCGGCGACTGGTCGGGGCTGTTCAACAGCTACTTCTGGATCGACCGCAAGGCGGGTATTGCCGCCGTCATCGCGACGCAGCTGCTGCCGTTCTTCGACGACAAAATGGTCGAGACGATCCTCGGTTTCGAAGCCGCGGTCTACGCGTCGCTCTGAACGCGCGGCGCCCAAACGAGCTAGGCAGCGACCAGTGACCCGAGCTTGATGTCCGGGTTGTCGCGCTGGAAACCCTCCAGCCGCCACGGCGTCGAGAACAGCACCAGCATGACGCCGTCGCTGCGGGTCAGCACCTCCGCGGAAACCTGCCTGTCCATGAACTCCGCGTCGGCCGGATCGACGACGCGCGCCACCTGATACGGCAGCGATTCCAACGCGATCGGTGTGCCGAACTCCGCGGCCATCCGGTGTACGGCCACCTCGAACTGCATCGGGCCGACCGCGGCGAACACCGGCGCCTGCTCGCCGCGCTTGTCCGAGCGCAGCACCTGCACAACGCCCTCCTGCTCGAGCTGTTCGATGCCGCGCCGGAACTGCTTGTGCTTGCTCGGGTCGGTGCCACGCGCGACCGCGAAGTGCTCGGGCGAGAAGCTCGGGATCGGCGGAAACTTCACGGGCACATCGCGATACAGCGTGTCGCCGGGACGCAGCGCCTGAGCGTTGGCCAGGCCGATGACATCACCCGGCCAGGCGTCGTCGAGCGTGGACCGCTGCTGACCGAACACCGACTGCGCGTACTTGGTGACGAACGGCTTGCCGGTGGCCGCGTGGGTGAGCACGTCGCCGCGCTCGAATGTTCCTGAGACGACGCGCGCGTAGGCGATGCGGTCGCGGTGCGCGGAGTCCATACCGGCCTGCACCTTGAACACGAACGCGCTGAACGGGGCGTCCGGGGTGCGTCGCTGACCGTCGACGTCGACCGCTCCGCTGGGCGACGGCGCCAACTCGACGAGCACGTCGAGCAACTGGTTCACACCGAAGTTCAGTGCGGCCGAGGTGAACAGCGTCGGCGAGGCCGTCCCGGCGAGGAACTCCTCGCGGTCGTAGTCGCCGCCGTCGGCGCTCAACAGCTCGGACTCCTCGACCGCGGTGTCCCAGTCGTCACCGGCAGCCCCATGCGCGTCCTCGGCCGCGATGTGCTCCTCGGGCGCAGCGGTCGCCCCGCCCGCGGTGCGGGTGAACCGGATGAACTGGCCGCCGCGGCGGTCCAGCACGCCCTTGAAGTCGCCGGCGATGCCGACCGGCCAGGTCAGGGGAGTGGGACGCAACCCGATGCGGGTCTGGATCTCGTCGACGAGCTCGAGGGCGTAGCGGCCGGGGCGGTCCCACTTGTTGATCACCGTGATGATCGGAATGCCGCGGTGCTTACACACCTGAAAGAGCTTGAGCGTCTGCGGCTCAAGGCCTTTGGCGGCGTCGATGAGCATCACCGCGCAGTCGACCGCGGTGAGCACCCGGTAGGTGTCCTCGGAGAAGTCGGCGTGGCCGGGGGTGTCGAGCAGGTTGATCACGCAGTCGCGGTACGGGAACTGCAGCACCGTCGACGTGATCGAGATGCCCCTGGCCTTCTCCATTTCCATCCAGTCCGACACCGTCGCCCGCCGACCGGCCTTGCCATGCACGGCGCCGGCCTCGGTGATGACGCGCGCGTGCAGCGCCAGCGCCTCGGTCAGCGTCGACTTGCCGGCGTCGGGGTGGCTGATCACGGCGAAGGTGCGGCGGCGCGCCGCCTCGGCGGAGGTACGGGCAGGTGGAGCGGCGGGGGCGATGTCGGTCATGCTTCCTGCGATGGTATTGGCCGCGGCGTTCAAACCAGTAATCGACGCCCGCCAGCCCTGTGAGCGATGTCACACCCCCTCCGTAGCCTCGGCGGCATGGGAGACA
Source organism: Mycolicibacterium flavescens (assembly GCF_001722335.1). GTDB lineage: Bacteria > Actinomycetota > Actinomycetes > Mycobacteriales > Mycobacteriaceae > Mycobacterium > Mycobacterium flavescens. The sequence continues at coordinate 274,133 of NZ_MIHA01000005.1, read as the reverse complement.
AGCGACGAGCACGCAAGGCCAAACAAGCCCGACGGGATCTGCGACGGGCCAGGAAGCGAGACCCCGTCGAACGTTCAGTGAGACGCCTGATCCGCGACGCGATGAAGGGCGGGCATCCGCTCGGCCTGCTCACTCTCGCGAGCGTCCTGATCAACCTCGTGAAGTCGCGATCCGACAACTGCGTGAGCTGGCTTCTCCGTACCCGCACGCACGAGACGACGGCTCTGCTCGCGGTCGCCGCGGAGCTTCTCGTCGACGAGCCGTCGCTCCAACAGCGATGCCGCCGCGAACTGGCCGCACGCGACCGGCACCTGGCGCGATGGATCAGCGCTCTTCCGGACGTCGACGTGTACCGCGCCGTGCACAGAACCGATGTCCTCGGTGACTTCGACGAACTGTGGATGGGCGCGCGTATCGGCGACCGGCATGAGATCACCCTTATTGTTCGCGTCGGGCACGTCGCACTGCCGGGCGTCAGGGATGCGGTTGCGCTGGGCGCGCCGATCGATGAGATCGTCGCGCGGGGTGCCGCGAAGTGGCCCGACGACGTCTTCGTAGACATGTCCTTGGCCGATGCCCGGGCATGGACCGAGGATGCGCTGGCGGGATACGCGTTCAGACGCGAGTCAGACCGCGTGCCGCACTACCGTGCGCTCGTGAAGTGGTGGGTCAATGCGATGCCCGAGGGCGGCCGAGAGCGGTCGCTGACCATGTACAGCAAGGACGCGGAGCGCGTCTGCGACGAGTTCTTCGCAACCGAGCTTGCGGCGCCATTCACGCACGAACGCCACCCGGAGTTACTGGTTGACCTCGTCATGGGCTTTCAGAATCCGTTGCGGTGGAGCGAGACTCGCGTTCGGTTCGCGCTGCGGTGCCCGGATCTCGAGGAGGGTTACCACGACTACCCGCTGGAGGTCGCGCTCGACGCACCGGATCCGTTGCGGGCGTTCATCCCCTACGCGCACGCGCGGGTCGGGATTCGCGAGGAGTTGACGCTAGACACGATCGCGATGGTCGACGCGTTGCGGTCGGGCTACAAGCGCGGATTACTCGAGCAGGTCACGGGGTGGGACTTGGACGACGCGGTCTAGTTGCCGGCGTCCGGTTTCCAGTGCGCCAACTCGCCGCCCGGCGTGCAGACGATCAACGCGCCGTTCGGCTTCGCGAGGTTCCACGACTCGTAATGGGCGTCCGGCTCGACGACCAACTGTGTTCCGTTGCGGAAAGCCACGCGCAGCGTACCGGTGTCTGCGGCGGTCGCGGTCTCGATCGTCTGCCCCACCAACTGTCGTACCGGGGTGAACGCCTCGACGGGATCAGTCTCTGGCGAGAGCGCGAGATCATCGAGGGTGAACGGTGATTCGACGGAAACGAAGTGACCGCCCGTCAACTTCATGCGCACCGTGTAGTCATTTGCGACCGACACCACGGCTCGTCCGTCCAAGCCCAGGTTCACGGCCACGCCCTCATCGCCAGATCCGCGACGGCGTGCAGCTCGGCGCGGGTAGCTCCGCTGCGCGCCTGGATCGCGATCCCCTGGCACACCGCAGCGACCCACCGCGCCACCACCACCGTGTCGACCCCTGACGGCACGTCGTCGGCCGCATCGAAGCGCTCCGCCAAACGATGCACCGTCTCGTCCCGCCACTCCGCCAGACCCGGCGCCTCGCCGACAGTCAGGCAGCCGGGCACCTCACCGCTGACCGTGTCGGCCGCGCCGTGCATCATCGCCTCGGCCACCTCGCGAGCCGTCGACCGGGTCAGCGCCTCGGCCGTATAGCTGCTCGGGCCGGCGAGGTAGCGCTGGAAGGCCCGCTCGAAAAGCCTTTCCTTCGAACCGAACTCGGCGTAGATGCTGCGCCGGTTCACCCCGGTAGCCCCGGTCACGTCGGAGATCGAGACTCCGTCGAACCCGCGCTCCCAGAACAGCCTCATCGCGGCATCCTCGACCTCGATCGGGTCGAACTCGCGCGGACGTCCGACGGCCACCACCCCACCAACCCTTCCTGTGATGCCGGTCACACACGGGAATGTCCCGCGTCGTGACGAGCTTGACCTCAGCGTACTAAGTAACACGTCGGTTCGTAATTACAGAGAGGCCTGGACCATGAGCTCAGCACCGCTGACCGGACGTCGCGCATTCGTCACCGGAGGATCGCGCGGCATCGGCGCCGAAATCGTGCGGCGACTGGCCGCGGAGGGCGCCGCCGTGGCATTCACGTACTCGGCCTCGAGCGCGCACGCCGACAAACTCGTCGGCGAGCTGACCTCCAACGGCGCCACCGTGCTGGCCATTCAGGCCGACGCCGCCGACCGCGAGCAGAGCATCGCCGCCGTCGAGCGCGCCGCCGCCGAACTCGGCGGGCTGGACATCGTCGTCAACAACGCCGCCGTCGCGCACATCGCGCCGATCGACGACTTCCCAGCCGAGGAGTTCGACCGCCTCGTGAACATCAACATCGGCAGCATGTACTGGACGACACGCACCGCCGTCAAACACCTCGGCGACGGGGCCCGGATCATCAACATCGGCAGCATCAACGCCGACCGCATCCCCGGCCCGGGACTGTCTGTCTACGGCATGACCAAAGGCGCGGTCGCGTCGTTCACCCGCGGGCTCGCCCGTGACCTCGGCGACCGCGGCATCACCGTCAACAACGTGCAGCCGGGACCGATCGACACCGACGCCAACCCGGACCAGGGCGACTTTGCAGAGAGCCTCAAAGCCGTTACAACACAGGGACGTTACGGCCACACCACCGATGTCGCCTCGTTCGTCAGCTTCCTGGCCGGCCCGGAGTCCGGATACATCACCGGCGCGAATCTCAACGTCGACGGCGGCTTCACCGTCTGACCGACGGGTGAGCGTCGACGCGGTACCCGTGTCGCAGCGCCCCGACGGACAACGCCGGCGTCAGGACGGTCGCCCTCTCGATACCGGCGTCCGCGTCGACGTAACCCTCGGGGGTCCAACGGTGCAGGGCGCCGGCCCATTTGAGGCAGCAGTCGTCGCCGAGGCGGACGAACACGCCGTCGGGTAGGTCCACGATCGGGGCAACCGCGTGTGGGGCCCGCCGCGAGGCGTGGAGCCGGCGGTCCAGTTCTGTTGCGCTGGCGATGGATAGGGCCTCACCGCGATTGAGGGCGTCGACGAACGAGCGGTAGATGAGCCACGCGCGGTTGCGCGCCTGACGGACGATCCGTTGATTACCGTCGTGCAGGATCCCGCGGTTGCCCATGTACGTGCCGCGAGCGGCTGTCGGATGATCTCCCCGGTTGGCGCGACCCGGTTTCGCAGCGGCATCCGCCGAGATTAAACCGGGAATCCGACAGATCCGCGCTAAGCTCGGCCCATGGAGCTACTACGCAACGTAGTTGTATTGCTGCACATCGTCGGCTTCGCGATCACGTTCGGCGGTTGGGCCGCCGAGGCCCTGGCTCAGCGCTTCCGCACCACCCGCGCCATGGACTACGGCCTGCTGCTCTCCCTGCTGACCGGCCTCGCCCTCGCGGCGCCGTGGCCCGCCGGGGTCGAACTGAACTATCCGAAGATCGGCGTCAAGCTCGTCATCCTCATCGTGCTCGGCGGCGTCCTCGGCATGGGCAGCGCCCGTCAGAAGCGCACCGGTAACCCGATCCCGCGCCCGATGTTCTGGACGATCGGCGTGCTGTCGTTCACTGCCGCCGCGATCGCTGTGCTCTGGTGATCTAGCAAACCTCCAGGGCGGTGAATTGTCGTACCCGCCTGGAATAATGGCGTAGTGACGCAAACGGAAATCGAACGTCTGCACATCGTCGTCGGCAGCGACTGGAAAGACGCGGTCATCACGCTGCTCGAGGACCGGTCGTCCTACCGGCCGTGGCGCAGTGGCTTCGGGGAGGCCCACATCGGCGACCCGGTGGCCATCGTGTTGAACACCGATCCGCCGTCGGTCATGACGCGCCTCGGCCGCATCGGCTCCGACGGCTGCTTCAACCGCGCCGAGATCACCTGGGGCCTGCCGAGCCCTGGCCTGGTAGACCTCGGCACCCTGGCGAAGGTCGTCGGGTTGGCCCGCGAGCAGGACCCGCGCCACGCCTGGCAGCTGCGCGGGGACGCCGCGACCCGCATGCGGCTTGCGCTCACCGATTGCGACGGCGGCTCCGCCCGCGACGCACGCCTGGGTCACTCCACCACGGCTGCCGCGGCGACGTTGCTGCATTCGCGCGGCCGCTGCACCGGGTGCGGCGCGGTCCTCGACCTGATCGGCGACGACGCGCGCAACGCCTTTCGCATCCGCACCGTCGACTACCCGGAGCGCGAGCGGCCGGAAGTGGTGATCATGGAGCCGACGAACGTGCCCAGCTACTACTTCGGGCCGATTCCCGACAAGTGTTGGCTGCCCAAGCTTCCCGCGGACTGGCCGGGGGTGCTGTGCCCGCGGTGCGACACGGCCATGGCCGACGGCGGCTTCACCAGCCTGATCGACTACGTGTTCTCCCAACATCCGCGCTGTCCGTTCTGCGGCGCCCAGCGGACGCAGAGCGCGCAGTTCGGCCACACGTTCCACCTGGACTTCCCGCCGTGGGACAACTACCGCGGCTGCGCCCGCGGCCGAGGCGACGACTGGACCTGCACGGTGTGCGGATCCCAGTGGTGATCAGCTGCGCCTGAGGCCTTCGAAGACGTTCCACGACCGGTCGCCCTTGACGGCGTGGAGGTAGTAGGCGTAGTTCGCGGTCGTCATCGCGAACACCGGCACGATCAGCGACAGCGCGCGGTCGATGATGTCCGGCACGTCGAGCCCGATGGCGATCGTCGCCAACACGACCACAGCGCCCAACAGCACCAGGCCTTTTCGCCACATGCCCTTCACGAAGAAGTAGATCGGCCCGAACAGCAGACCCCAGATGTTGTTGGTCAGCCGCAGCTTGTCCATGAAAGACAGTTGCTTGTAGGCCTCCCGGCTCTCCGGTGAGGTATTCGGCACCCCGTAGTGGTCGTAGAACGTGAACCGCTGCTGCCAAGACCGCGCGAAATCCTCGTAATTCTGCGACATGCGGCAGAGTCTAGGGCTCGCGCTTCGGCGCACCGGAATAAACCGCCCAACGCTGAACTTGAAGCCCTCATGACCCTTTCCGGCAAGACCGCACTCGTCACCGGCGCCACCGCGGGCATCGGCTACGCCGTCGCCGTACAACTGGCTGCGGCCGGGGCCGAAGTCGTCGTGCACGGCCGCAACGCCGAGCGCGGCGCCAAAACCGTCCAGGACGTCGAAAACGCTGGCGGTAGCGCATGTTTCGTCGCCGCCGATCTCTCCGATGCCGACGACGTGCGCCGGCTCGCCGACGAGGCGGGTGAGGTCGACGTTCTCGTCAACAACGCAGGCATCTATCCCGTCATCGCCACCTTCGACGCCACCGACGCCGACTTCGACGAGCAGATCAACACCAATCTGCGCGCGCCGTTCGTGCTGGTGCAGAAGTTGGTGCCGGGCATGCTCTCGCGCGGCGACGGTGCCGTCGTCAACGTGTCTTCGGTCGCGGCCAGCCGGCCGGCCGCCGACGCCGGAATCTACGGTGCCAGCAAGGCGGGCCTCGAACTGCTCACCAAGCTCTGGGCTGATGAGTTCGGCGCCCGGGGCGTGCGGGTCAACGGGGTTTCGCCCGGCCCGACACGGACGGCGGGCACCGCCGACTTCGGTCCCGACGGTATCGAGGGGATGGGCCGCACGACGGCGCTGGCCCGCGCAGCCGACGCCGACGAGATCGCCAGTGCTGTCACGTTTCTCGCGTCGCCGGCGGCCAGCTACGTCAACGGCACCATCCTCGATGTCGACGGTGGCAGGCCCGCGATCCGTCCCGTCGCCTGACTAGCGGGTTCGGATGCGCTGCGCCACTTCGCCGTAACGCTCGAAGCGGTCGGGATCGGAAAGCGCGTTGTAGAGCACGATGCGCGTCGCGGTGTCGCCGTACCGGTCGATCAGCGCGTCGGCCAACCCGTCCCACGTCGACTCGGTGACGAACGTCGCGATGTGCTCGTCGGTGATCTGCCCGGCCATCGCCTTGAAGTCGCCGGCCTTCTGCTTCTCGCGGATCCGCGCCGTCGTCCCCTCGAAGCCGGCCTCGTCCCAGATGAACGCGTAGTTCGGGGTGCTGCCGTAGAAGCTCATGCTGGCGCGCACCAGTTCGCGTTCACGCTGACGTTCCTCGTCGGTGTCACCGACGATCGTCATCACCGGCACGATCACCGCGATGTCGTCGAGCGACCGCCCCGACTTCGCCGCTCCCGCAGCGACGTTGGGCACCACATGGCGTGCGATGTAACCCGGCTCGCCGAGGGGGTGGACGTGGACACCGTCGGCGACCTCGCCGGCCATCCGTAGCATCCACGGGTTCACCGCTGCGACATCGACTTTGGGATCCGGCGCGTCGATCGGGCCCGCGCTCCACTGCGGGGTGATGAAGTCGAGGTTGTAGAACTCGCCGTGGTGGTCGAGCGTGTTGGTCCGGAACGCCGCGAAGCACGCCTTGACGGCCAACACGTAGTCGCGCAGCCGCGGGCCCGGGTGTTCGAAGTCGACGCCGTAGCGGCGCACGACGTGGGTGCGCACCTGCGTGCCGAGGCCGAGCCGGAACTTGCCGCCCGTCGCCTCCTGCAGCTCCCACGCCGTCGCGGCCGTGATGAACGGGCTGCGCGGAAACGCCACCGCCACGCCCGTCGACAATTCCAGGTCCGGCGCCGCCTGCGCCGCGAGTGCGGCGTTCATGTACGGCGTGCGGCCGGTCTCGGTGAACAGCATCCCCGAGAAGCCTGCGTCGTGCGTCCGGCGGGCGAGGCCGCCGATGTCCTGGAGTGGCTGCGGGGTGGTCATCACGTCGACGTGCACGGCTCGCACCCTACGCCGCCTATCCCCGCGGCGAGTGTGGGCTCGTGTCACGCCGATGCGCCGATTGGCGTGCGGGTAACCCACGTTCGGCGCAGATTTAGGTGATGTTGAGGAACGGGCTCATCGCGTCGCGCGCGAACTGCGCGACGTTCACCGACGGGTTGCCGTCCGGGTAGCTCACCGTGGCCAGCACGTTGCCGCCCGCGTCCGCGAAGTTGCCGTCGGCGCGGTCCTGATGCGTCGACGACGTCACCAGGATGATCCCCGACGCGCCCGCCTTCTTCGCCAGCGGCACCGAGAACCGCGCGTTCTGCACGGTGCTGTTCGCCTTGTCCTCCACGATGATTCGATTGTCCGGAAAGCCGAGCATCATCAGCATCTTGCGCATCTGCCCCGCTTCGGTGTTACCGCCGCGCGGGTTGCCGCCCGTCACGATGATCGGCGACTGCGGGAAGAACTGCGCGACGGTCAGCCCGGTCAGCACCCGTCGCCGCAGCACCGGGCGCATCGTCCCGTTGTCGATGAGGCCATAACCCAGGATGACGATCGCCGGCTTCGAGAAGTCCTTCGCCGCGACGATCGGTGGCTGCGCGCTTGCAACCCCCACGTCGGCGAGCACCGCGGCCACCGCCACGATCACCGCACCGAGCATCGTCTTCCACTGCCGTCGCATGCGACCTCCCCGACTGAGGTTCATGAGGTTGATGTTGCTGCCGGTGTTATCGGGACCTCTGCGCCGATCGTTACGCTCGTGTCGATTTGCGTCGGCGGAGTCGTTAACTTGGCAAGGGTGGGTGTCGCACCGTCTGACCTGACCGGAACCGAACGAGCCGTCCTTCTCGTGCTGATGGCCCGGTCCCGGCCCGTTCCCAACCCCGACCTCGTCGCGCTCGGGCCCAAGCTCGACAAGCCCGGCCGCGACAAGCTCAACCGCCTCGGCCTGATCGAGTCGACCCGCCAGGGCAACCGCCTCGTGCACGAGCTGACCGACAAGGGCTGGCGCACCTGCCGCGACCTCGTCACCGCCGGCCCGCCGCCGCGCGCCGCCGGCGCCGCCAAGACGCTCTACACCGTGCTCGGCGCGCTCGGCCGCTACCTCGACGGCGCCGACCTCAGCCTGGCCGACGTATTCGGGTACACCGACGACGTGCTCACGCTCGACGACCGCATCCGCCGCGCTTACGTCGACCTCGCACCGCGCCCCGGCGGCTGGGTCAGCCTGACCACGCTGCGGTCCGCCGTGCCCGACGCCGACCGCGCCGACGTCGACGCCGCGCTGCGCACGCTGTACCGCCAACCTGGGGTCAGCCTGATCCCCGAGGAGAACCAGAAGGTGCTCACCGCCGCCGACCGCGACGCCGCCGTCGACATCGGCGGTCAGCCCAAACACCTCATCGCGATCGAGGGCTGATGCGCGACGCGGAACGGGAAGCGCTCGCCTCGCTTCGGCTGACCTGGGCTCCGACCACCGACGACCTCTGGCGCCCGCAGGCCCGCACGCACGTGCCGGGGCTCAACGAGTACGCCGTCGACGACGTGATGGACGCGTTCGGCGACGCTGCCAAGGATCCGGTCTCCGCGCCGCTCGGCGTCGTCGTGCGCGGCTCGGCCGGGTCCGGCAAGACGCATCTGCTCGGGCAGGTCCGCGAACGCGTGCAGGCCGAGGGCGGGTTCTTCTTCGTCGTCGAACTGCTCGACGCCGCCAGCTTCTGGGAGTCGGTGCGCAGCGGTGTGCTGGAAAGCCTCGGCCGCCCGGGCGCGGCGCGCGAGACCCAGCTCAAGGATCTGCTGTGGGAGCTGTCGTCGATCGCGCATGTCAGCCGCGCCGAGCGCCGCGCGATCATCGGCGACGACGACCTCGAGCCCGAGACGCTGACGAAGTTCGTCAACGCGCTCGCCAAGGCCCGTCGCGACCCCGTGCGCGACTGCCACCAGACGCTGCGCGCGCTGGTGCTGCTGGCCGCCACCGACCTCAGCGTGCACGACATCGGTGAGGCCTGGCTGCAGGCCAGCGACGAGTTCGGCGGCGACGACCGCAGCACCTGGGGTCTGCGCGCGTCACCGGAGTCGGCGCAGGAGTGCGTGCGCGACGTGTCCCGGCTGGTCGCACTCGCCGGGCCCTCGGTGCTGGCGCTCGACCAGATCGACACGCTTCTGGCGCAATCGGTTTCGCGTACCGACGCTCCGGGTGAGCACGACGACGACGTGTTGCACCAGGTCGCCGACGGGTTGATGTCGGTGCGGCAGACGATGCGGCGCACGGTCGGCGTGGTGGCGTGCCTGCCCGCGGTGTGGGAGCGGATCCGCCGCGACGCGACGGCCAGCGTCGCCGACCGCTTCCGCGAGCCCACCCCGCTCAAGGGCCTGCCCAGCGCCGACCTCGGCCGCGCCATCCTGGAGCGACGGTTCGCCGCCGCCTACGCCGAGGTCGGCTTCATTCCGCCGTATCCGAGTTGGCCGATCCGGCCGGAGGCGTTCGCCGACGCGCCCGACCAGACGCCGCGGCACCTGCTCAAGATCGCCGACGCGCATGTGCGGTTGTGCCTCAAGCGCGGTGCGGTGACCGAACTCGACCGTCTCAGCATCGAACCGGTCGATCCGCCCGACCCGGAGCCCGGGCCGGTCTCTTCCGCGCTGGACCGCCGCTTCGCCGACTACCGGCAGCGCGCGGTCCCGGCGGCGGCCCTCGACGCCGAGGGCGAGGACACCGCGATGCCCGAACTGCTGTCCGCCGCGCTTACGGCGTGGATCGCCGAGCGCGACGAGGACTACCAGTCGTACTCGTGCGACCCGCCGCCGGGCAGCCACGTCGTGCTGCACGCGCGGCTGCGCCAGAGCCTGGACCCCACCACCGAGGACGAGCGGCACTGGGCGTTCCGCGCGATCGCCGCCACCAACGCGTTGGCCGCGCAGAACCGGATCAAGAAGACTTGGAGCGCAACGGGAATGGGGGAGGGATCCAACCGCCGCCGACTCTTCCTGCTGCGCAACACGCCGTGGCCGACGGGCCCGAAGACCGCCGCGCTGGTCGAGGAGTTCCACCGCGCCGGCGGGCGCACCGTCGCGCTCACCGACGACGACCTGCGGTCGATGATCGCGCTGCGCGACCTGATCGCCGAGGACGACCCGGACCTGCCCGGCTGGCTGCGCGCGCGTCGTCCCGCGCACGGTCTGGCGCTGCTGCAGCAGGTGCTCGGCGACGACGGCCGGGTCGCGCCTCCGCCGCCGGCTGAACCCGAACCGGTGGCGCCCGTCGTCATCGACGACACCCCGGACTTCGTGCCCGACGACGAACTGCCGCTGGGCGCCGATCTGCGCAGCGACGCGACCGTGTCGGTGGAGCTGTCGACGTTGCGTAAGCACGTCGCGGTGTTCGCCGGATCGGGGTCGGGCAAGACGGTGCTGATCCGGCGGCTGGTGGAGGAGTGCGCGCTGCGCGGGGTGTCGTCGATCGTGTTGGACCCCAACAACGACCTGGCCCGGCTGGGCACCGCGTGGCCCGAACCGCCGAACGGGTGGCGGCGCTCCGACGGCGAGCGCGCGGAGGCGTACCTGGCCAACACCGAGGTGGTGGTGTGGACACCGCGGCGAAACAGCGGGCGGCCGTTGGCGTTTCAGCCGCTGCCCGACTTCGCCAGCGTGCTCGACGACGACGACGAGTTCAACGACGCGGTCGAGTCGGCGGCGGCGGCGCTGGAACCGCGGGCGTCGATCACCGGGCAGACGCAGAAGGGCCACCGCGCCCGAGCCGTGCTGCGAGAGGCGTTGCAGCACTACGGAAGACAACCGGATCCCACGTTGGCCGGATTCATCGGTGTGCTCAACGACCTGCCCGACGACGCCAGCGGCCTGGCCGACGCGCGGAAGATCGCCTCCGATCTCGGGCAGAACCTTCGCGCGTCGATGGTCAACGACCCGCTGTTCGGCGGAGCAGGCACACCCGTCGACCCGGCTGTGCTGCTCACCCCGTCGCCGGGTTACCGGGCGCGGGTGTCGGTGATCAGCATGATCGGGTTGCCGTCCGATGAGCAGCGCCAGGGGTTCGTCAACCAGCTGCAGATGGCGTTGTTCGCGTGGATCAAGCGCAACCCGGCGGGTGACCGACCGCTGGGCGGGCTGCTGGTGATGGACGAAGCGCAGACGCTGGCGCCGTCGAAGGGCTACACCGCGTGCACCCGCAGCACGCTGGCGCTGGCGTCGCAGGCCCGCAAGTACGGGCTGGGCCTGGTGTTCGCGACGCAGGCGCCCAAGTCGCTGCACAACCAGATCCCGGGCAACGCGACCACGCAGTTCTACGGGTTGCTCAACGCGCCGGCGCAGATCGAGTCCGCCAAGGAAATGGCAAGAGCGAAAGGCGGTTTGGTGTCCGACATCAGCCGGTTGCGCTCGGGCAACTTCTACGTCGCCACCGAAGGACAGGCCTTCCACCGCATCGTCGCGCCGTGGTGTCTGACCTACCATCCGCCCAGTCCGCTGTCGCCGGAGGAAGTGCTCGCGCTGGCGTCGGGTCAGGTGCGTTGATGCCAGTAGGCATATAACAGTTCTGTTATAGTGGGCCAATGTCCTATGGCGGCGATCTGATCCGCGAGGCCCGCAAACGCGCAGGTCTGACACAGGCAGAGCTCGCGGACCGCGCTGGCACCGCGCAGCCGGCGATTGCGCGGTGGGAGTCTGGCCGTACGGCAGTGAGCCTCGACGACGTCATACGGCTTGTCCGCCTGTGCCACCTCGATTTGGAACTCCACCTCGTCGAGCGCGACGACAGTGATCTCGCCCAGGCGGCACGGCTCGCTCGATTGTCCGGGCAGCAACGGCTTGACCGGCACGCTCGAACAGCCCGCCAGCTCAGCGATTTACGTGCAGCCGGCGAACGAGGATGATGTGGAGCTCGATCTTCCGCGGCTTCTAGCCACACTCGACCGCCATGGTGTGACCTATGTACTCATCGGTGGCCTCGCCGCGGTCTACCACGGTTCGCCATTTCCCACCGAAGATGCCGATATCACCCCGGATACTGACCCTGTGAACCTCGGCCGGCTCGCCTCCGCGCTACGCGAACTCAAGGCCCGGATCAGGGTTGACGGTATGCCGGAAGGGCTCGAGTTTGCCTGTGACGTGGAAGCATTGGCGGCTGCGCAGACCTGGAACCTCGTCACCGATGCCGGCGACATCGATATCGCGTTCCGGCCATCCGGAACCCGCGGATACGCGGATCTACGCCGCGATGCCATAGCAGCGGAAATCTACGACGTCACCGTCGAGATCGCGTCGCTGGCCGACGTGATTCGTTCTAAGCAGGCCGCCAACCGACCGAAAGATCTACGGGTGTTGCCGACGCTCCGAGAGATTCTCGCCCGCAACAGCTGACGGATCAGCACCTAGTCGAGGCCCAACGCTGACCGCAACCGCTCGGGGCTCATGCGCCCGGGTGTGCCGTCGTCGGCAGGAAAGCTGTCCAGGAGTTTGATCAGGTCACCGCGACGAGTCGGGTCGTCCGCTGCTTCGCGCGGCGTGTGACCGTCGAGGGCGGGGATGTTTTGGTCGAGCCACTTCGCCTCGTATTCGCGAATGTACGCGTTGAGCATCGCCGCGACTTCCGGGTCGTCCGGCTCAAGTGCCCCCGGGTTTTGGGCTAGCTCGGCGGCATCTTTCGGGTCGGGCATTGCGCGGCGCGACTCATCGATGACCCGCATCGTCGGATCGATCTTCAGAAGTGTGCTCAGAACCCGGTCCATCCGCGGTTCGCTGTTGGTCTCCACCTGCAGTGTGTCGCCCTCGCGCACCAGCGTCGCACGGACGTGCGGCATGCCCTTGGTTTCGATCTGCTCATGCCATCGCGGCGGCTCCGCGCCCGTGGCCCGTTCGTACACGTCGTCCAACGCGGCGTCGACGGCGACCGGATCACTGACGCGCAGCGTGGTTTCGCAGGCGGTCAGCGGCTCCCCTTCGGTGTTGGTCAGCGTCGGCGGGGCGAACCGTCGGCTCAGTGCCGCCACCAACTCGACCGGGTCCGGATCGACATCGAGAAGGTCCATCAACGCGTCACGTTCGTGGAGGGGGACCATTTCGATGCCGCCATAGAACTGCGGGGAATCAGCGGTTGGAAGCACCCGCGCGCAGATCAACTGCCCGGGTTTGAGTTGGCGACTGGCGATCCGCTCGCGCACCTCGTGCGTGTCCCCGGTCCGCAGGTCGCGAACGGTCACGCCGGCCCCGGGCTCCACCGCCTCCACCTCGAACACCGAGCGGTCGGTGAGCAGCCACTGCTCGGCCAACAGCCGTTCGTCGTCGGGCAGCAACGAGCCGCGCGTGTCCAGGAAGTCGGCGAACGCGCCGCCCTCGAACAGCACGACGTCGTGGATGAGCGGGTCAGCCATCCCCAGTTCGAACACTTCCGTGAGCTCGTGTGTGTGACGGTATCGCTCGTACGACGCTTCTGCGTACACATCCCGCCATCCGCCGCCGAGTGCGTGGTGAATTGCCTTCTCGTACAACCAATTGACTCGCTCCGCCAGCGCCAGCTGCTCCCGGCCCAGGTGGCACTTCTTGAACTTGCGACCGGACCCGCACCAGCACGGTTCGTTGCGGCCGAGGTCGGTGCGCGGCGGGATGCGATGATCCTGCAACAGGAGCATCAGCGGATGGTCCGACTCGACGCCCGCGCGGCGCAGGAGGCTCAACCCCCGCTCAGCGTCGCCGCGGTCGGACGCGATGCGAGCCAGCTCGAGCAACGGCAGCGGCCATTCGGGGTCCAAGGATTCGGCGGCGTCCAGTTCCTGCTCGGCCTCGGCGATGTCACCGATCCGCTGCAGGATCACCGCGCGTATCCACTTGCACGCCACCCGGGCAGTACGCGGCACCCCGCGCTCGAGTGTGGTGGCCAGCACCTGCAGCGCATCCGGACCGCTGGAGTCGGTATCAATGGTTTCGGCGACCAGTATCTGAGCCAGGTGGGGGTCGGCGAGCACGGCGCCGAGTTCCGCGAGCGGACCGAAAACCTGCTCGAAGGAATCGAATTCGGCGTTGACCGCACTCACCGGATCGTCCGATTCGGCCAGTTGCAACTCTATCCGGTCGTGCAGCTGGACAAGTGCGTTGATCGCGAACGCGTCATCGGCATCGATGCCGTGCCGCTCCGCGAGCAGCTCGCATCGAAGCTCGAACTGCCAGCGATCGATGTCGAATCCGCTCGGGGCGACCCATTCGTCGCGGCGCGGGAGGCCAGCGGCATCGACGATCTCAGCCAACGGCGGCAGCGGCTTTGTGAACAGGTCCGGGTCGGTGGCGCATGCGGTCCACACTGCCGCGTCGAGGAGAGTTGTTTGGTGCGGGCGGAGAACTGCGGCCAACCGCTGCCCTGCGGTGTGCTCGGCGGTCACCTCGACTCTGTCCAGCACGAATCCGTCGGCGGTCAACCGCAGGCCCACGAGGTTGCCGGTTTGCGCGTTCAGTCCCGACAGCGTGCCGGGATCGAGCAGCAACACAGTTGAACTGAGGACCTCCGGCGGAATGCCGCGCTCGTCGAGCAGCTCGTCGTCGTAGCCGAGGACGGCGATCTGTGCGCGCGATCCATCGGCGAACCGCTGATAGTCCGCGCGCTCACACAGCGTGGCGATCGGGCTCAGGTCGGGTACCACTGTGAGCATGTCGTGGCGTGCTTCTGGGGCCGTCAGCCGGTGGGTGAAGACCCGCCCGGTCAGCAGCGCAGGCAGCCACACCCACCGGTCATCGACCAGCTGCGCCGCCGGACTGTCCATGTCGATCAGGTTCCACGGCACTACGGAATCGTCGATACTGTCGGCCCGCAGGCGCGCGATGATCTGGTCCTTGTCCAGAGGACTGTCTTGCGCGAGTATCCGCGTGATCGCCTCAATCGCGTGTTGCGCCGCCGTCACGGCGATCACCCTACGCGGGCCGACGCGTCACGGGTCGAGCATCGCGACCCCGTCGCGCCAGGCGCTCAGGATCGCCGCGACGCGGTCGGCCACCTGCGCCCGCGCCTCGTCGCGGTCGGCCCCGGACATCAGCAGGTCGTCGTAACCGGTGTCGACATGCAGCACCGACGCCTCGACCGCCTCACAGACCTCGTCGGGTGCGACTTTCACGACGAACCTCCGCTGTCGCCCGCGTCCACCCAACCGGGCGGCGGTATGCAGGGCGATCGCCTCCGCGCGCTCGACCGGACAGCCCGGGAACTGCTCCCGAATCACCGCGGCGACCTCGTCGCGCCCCGGCACGTCGGCATCGACGAGGCTGTCCCGTGCCGCCGCCTCGATCACCGCCGGTTCGGCCAGAACGCCCTGCCGTTCGTAGCGACTCCACCGGGTGTTCCACCGCATCACGACGACAGGCTCTTGGCTGGCTCTCACCGCGCGACGTGTCAGCGGTGCGCTGGCGGCAGGCAGGAACTGCAGGTGACCGATCCCGAGGCAGTCGAGGCACATCGACTGGCTGCCACGGGTCTGCAGCAGCATCTCAGCCGTGCGGTGACACTCGGCGCACTCGAACGTGTGCGGTGATTCCCTGGCGTGCTTGACCCCCATGACCCGACGTTACTTCCGCGGTCCGACACGTTGCGCGAGCCAGCCGAAGAACTCCTCGGCGGTGAACACCGGCTTGCCGTACTCCTGCGCCTTGCGGGCCTTGCCCGACTGCGTGCCCGCCTCCGCGGTCACCAGCACCTCGCACCGCGTCTTGGTCACCGAGCGCACGGGTGTGAGCCCCGCCGACTCGGCCATCCGCTCGATCTCGTCGCGCTCGACCACCCGGCCCGACGGGTCCAAAGCCGTTCCGGTGAAACAGATCCGCGCGCCGGGCACCAACGTCTCGGCGATATCGTGGCGCGCGACGGTCGCGATGTCACTCATCACGTCGGCACCGAGCAGCGCCGACGCCTCGTGCAACCGCGCCACCACGTCGTCGGGCAGCAGCGCCCGGCTCGCGGCCGCCCGCAACTGATCGGCCACCGCTGTGCGCGCCGCCGCGTCCCACGACGAGTCGAGATCCCGGCGCACCGACGCGCCCAACAGCACCGCCCCGACGTCGCGGCTGATCCGCAGCAGCGCCGACAGCCCGGGCAGATGCTCGGCGCTCGGCGTCGGCACCTCCGGGTCGCGGCTCACCAGCAGTCCCGAAACCGATTCCGCCGGTTCGGGTTCCTCGAACGGCGACGACCCCTCCTCGACCTGCGCCGACCCCATCGCCGCCAGCGCCGACTGTGCCCGCTCCAACGCCGTGCGCCCGAACACCGGAGCCCGCCGCAACTCGACACCCAGCGGCATCGGCGTGACGTGACCGAGGCGTTTGAGCTCGAAATCGATCAGCCCCAGCGTCTCGTCCACCCCGGGACCCACCGGCGTGCAACCCGCGAGCATCGGCGCGATCACCGCCCACGCCTCCCGCAGCGTCGGCGCCAACAGCACGTCGGACACGCTGATGCCGTACGCATTTCGCGCGTCGGCCAGATCCCGCTGCGGGTTGATCAACGTCGACACCGCGGTGCCGTCGTCGAACGCCACCGCCAGCTCCACCGGCCGCGGCCGCGACATCCGGCCCTCGTCGCCGACGGTCAGCATGCCGATCGCGCAGTACCTGCGGGCGCGCGCATCGCTGGTCGACGTGCGCAGGAACCGCGCGATCCGCCGGTCGGTCTTCAGATCCTTCGGCAGCACAGGGCGTTTGAGTACCAGCCCCGCCAGCGACGTGCACCGGCTCAACGCCACGTACAGCTGGCCGGTCGAGAACATGCCGCCGGTCAGGTCGACCACCACCCGGTCCAGCGTCTGGCCCTGGCTCTTGTGGATCGTGATCGCCCACGCCAGCTTGAACGGCAGCTGCGTGAACGTCCCGATCACCTCGCGCCGCAGCGACCCGCCGTCGACCACCGGTCGGGTCGCCTCCCACGTGAACGGTGTCACCTCCGCACAGGTGCCGTCGGCGAACTCGACCTCCACTACCACGCCGTAACGGTCGTAGCCGACGCCGACCACGCGGCCGATCGAGCCGTTGACCCAGCGGTCGCCCTGGTCGTTGTTGAGCATCATCACCTGCGCGCCGACCTTGAACCGCAGCTCGTCCTCGATCGGCTTGTCGAACAGCGACAGGTCACCGGATTCGCGGGCGCGATGCAGCAGCTCGTCGCCGTCGAGCCGCTCGAGGGCCTGCCGGTTGCGCGCGGTCACCAACCGATTGGTCGGCGCCAGCGTCAGCCACAGCTCGTCGTCCGGTGGCACGAAGTCCTTGTCCGCGCGGGCGTTGAGCTGTTCCTGCGCGTGACCCAGCAGCACACCCTCGCGGATCTCGTTGAGAATGGCGGTCATTCGGTCGTCCCCGAGCTGGCGGAACACCGTCGTCAGCGAGATCGTCGGGAAGTCGTCACGGTCGAAGTGGCGCGCGGAGAAGAAGTACGGCGTCTCGTAGACGCTGGCGAAGTAGGACTCCTCGCCGTCGCCGACCACCGGTGGCAGCTGGTACAGGTCGCCCACCAGCACGATCTGCACCCCGCCGAACGGCTCACCCGGTTGCGGGCCGAACCGCTGCAGCGCGGTGGCCACCATGTCGAAGACGTCGGCGCGCACCATCGACGCTTCGTCGATGATCAACGTCTGCAGCGACGCCAGCGTCTTGGCGAACCGGCCCGGCCGGTACTCGCCGCCGGTCACGTCGCTCAGCGTCGTCGTCGTGCGGAACCCGAACAGCCGGTGGATGGTGTAGCCGTCGACGTTGAGCGCCGCGATCCCCGTCGGCGCCACCACCACGACATTGCGGTCGGTCTCGGCCATGAACCGCCGGATCAGCGTCGACTTGCCGGTCCCGGCCTTACCCGTCAGGAACAGGTGCCGACCGCCGGCCAGCAGCGCCAACGCCTCCCGGAACTCGTCGGTGAGGATCAACTCGCTCACGAGGTGCACGTTACCGGGCCGCCGAGTGTGAAACTGTTGCGATTTTCCGGCCGAATTTTCGCTGTGGTTTCACAGTCGGCGCGCAACTAGACGCCCGCCGGCACCTTCTCCCGCATCTCGCGGCGCAGCGCGCTGAACTCCGAGATGGTCCGGGTGGCGACGGTCGCGACGGGTCGCGCATTGCGGCCCGTCGGCTCCGTCTTGGACACCATCACCACGCTGTCGATGTAGGGCTGGATCGTCGTCGCGTTCTGCACCGTCGCCACGATCACCAACTGGAACCCGAACTTGCGGAACGCCGACAGCGCCTGCTGCGCGAACTGCGGGTCGGACTTGGAGAACGCCTCGTCGAGCATCAACTGCGCGAAAACCGGTCGGTTGTCGTCGCTTTCGGGGCTGGCCAGGTTGAAGCTCAGCGCGCCCGCCAGGCAGAACGCCATCAGCTTCTCCTGCTCGCCGCCGGAATTGTCACCCGCGTTGGAGTGCGTGCGGATCAGCTCGTCGGTCGCGACATCCCATTCGGCGCAGTCGAACGTGAACCGGTTCCGCACATCCAGCGCGTCGCGCGTCCACGCCTTGTCCTCGGGCGTCGTCGACGCCAACCGGTTGCGCAGCCGCAGGATGTCGGCGTACTGATCGAGGATCGCCTGCTTGTCGCCCAGGCCCACCTCGGCGATGCGCCGCGAGATCGCGCGCACGATCTCGGTCAACTCCGACACCGCCGTCAGCGACCGCGGGGTGGCCCGCAGCGTCAGCCGGGTGCCGCGGTTGAACTCCACCGCGCCGAGCCCCGTGTTGACCCGCTCGATCTGCTCGGCGATCCGCCGCGCCTCCTGCTCGGCGACCCGGTGCAGCGTGAGGATCGCGTCGGGCGCCTGCTCGGTCACCAGCCGCATCATCCGCTCGTAGGCCTCGGGCAGCTCGCGTTCGTCGATGTGGCGGCACAGCGCGACGTAGTCGTGCACCCGCTCGTCGAAGTTGTCGCTGTCGTTGGGGATCGAGTCGGGGAACGCGGTGTCGAAGGTGTTGAGGATGCGCGCCAGCTCGTCGTAGGAGCGACGGCGGCTCTCCCGCAGCTGTTCTCGTTCCTTCTTGATCGCGGTGAACAACGCGTCGCGGTGCGGTTCGGGGTCGAGCAGCTCCAGCGACACCGGCAGCTGCGCCGCGTACCGCGTCAACAGCTCGGTCAGCGGCTCGGACACGAACGCCGGCGACAGCCGCTCCGACAGCTCGAGAACCGCGGTGCGTCGCGCGTCGAGGTCGTCGCGGCGGGTCTGGATCGCGCCCCGCCGGGTCATCAATGTCTGGATCTGCGCCCAGCATTCGTCAGCGCGCGCGTTGAGTGCCTCGATGTCGGGGTGGTCGGCCATCAGCAGCTCGTACTGCTCGCGCAGCCGGTCGGCGTGCCCGTCGGCGGTCTCGATGTCGATCTGGCTCCACTGCGGGAACTGCTCGCAGATCGCCTTGCACGCCGCCGCCCGGTCGCGCCACTGCTGACGCTGCGCGGCGATGTCGTCGGCGACGCGACGGGCCTTCTGGTAGGCCTCCTCGGCGGCGGCCAAGTCGATGGTGAGCGCGTTGATCTTCGCCGACACGTCACCCTGGTACAGGTAGTCGGACTGCTTGAGCGGACGACGGTCGTCCTTGACCGCCAGCCGGTCGCTGTCCTTGTACAGGCCGGTGTCGGTGACCGCGCGCCGGAACCGCGCGAACACGTCGGGGGTGTCGACGCAGATGTGGTCACCGGCGGCCGTGATGACGTCGACGGCCTCGGCCGCACACGGATGTCTCGGGTCCACCGCGAACAGCTTGCCCGCCAACGTGTTCGGCTCGGGGTCGACCGGCTCGGCGCCGAGGAACCGGGCGCGGACGTGATGCAGCTGCAGCCGTCCGCGCATATTGGTCTCGTTGACGAACCGCAGCACCGCGTCCCAGTGCTGATCGGGCACCAGCAGCCGCAGCCCCGCGCCGCGCAACACCTTCTCCACCGCGGTGCGCCAGCGGGTCTGGTCGGGCCGCAGGTCCAGCAGCTCGGCGATGTACGGCAGCTCTCCGGTGTCGACACCGACGGCGGCGCTGATCTGTTCGCGCATCGCCAGCGCGAACTCCGGCAGCGCGGAGCCGACGTGCTCGACGCGCTTGAGTTCCTTGGCGGCGTCGTCGCGGGCGATCCGCGCGGCCTTCTGCGCATACTCGGCGTCGGTCGAGGCCTCCCGGTTACGTTCCACCTTGGCCAGCAGCTCGGTGGCCTCAGCGAGCAGTTCCTCGCGCAGGTTCCAGAAGTCCTCGGCGGTCTCGGGGGTGTCGAGGCCCTGCGCGGTCAGCATGTCCTCGTAGGCGCCGCGGCGGCGCGACACCTGCTCGGCCTCGGTCTCGGCGGCCGTCACCTGCGACTGCAGCGGCCCGATGCTCGAGCTGGCCCCGCTGATCTGCGCATTGAGCGAATCCGCCTCGGCCTTCGCCAGATTCAGCGACCGGGTGACATCCTCGTACTCGTTGTCGAGCTGCTCGATCGTGGTGTCGAGCTGGGAGATCTGCGCCGGGCACTGCGCCAGCCGGACATGGTCGGTGTAGGCGCGCACCATCGGCAAATCGACCAGGTCGATGATGCCCAGGTCGGTCGACTCCGAGGCGTAGCGCTGCTGGATCTTGTCGATGTCGCCGAGGATCTTGCGTTTGCGCTGCGCGACGGCCAGCAGCTCGCGGGCCTCCACCAGCGGGTCGATCTGCTTGAGCGCCTCAGGCAGCCGGGCCAGGCTCTCGGGCTCGTCGAGCATGAAGTCGCGGACGAATTGCTCCAGCCCGCCAACGCTTTTCAGCGACTTCGCCTTGCCGAGCAGCTGCTGGGCGGCGTCGGACGCGCGGATGCCGATCGTCGCGTACAGCTGCGCGAGGTACTGCGACTCCACCTTCGTGGTGAACCGCCAGCCGCCATCCTTGAACACCCCGGTGTCGAAACGCCCCGCCGCCCAGCGGTTGCAGACCTCCTCGATGTCGAGGTCACCGTCGCCGATGACGAACCGGCTCGACGAGTCGTTGCGCGACTCCCCGGTCAGCCACTTGAGCACCAGGCCCGTCACGGTGCGCCCGCTGTCGCCGGTGTAGGTCACGGCGACCGCCGACCATGCGGTGCCGTCGCCGCGCAGATACATCACCCGGCTGGTGCCGCCGTCGCTGCGCTGGCCCCACGCGCCGCGCACGTACTTGTCGACGGTGCGCCGGCCCGCGCTCGACCCGGCCGCGGTGTTGTCGCCCGAGGCGTTGAAGTTACGTCGGTTGAACGGCAGGAAGCCCAGCGAGATCGCATCCAGCAGAGACGATTTACCGCTGCCCGACGCGCCGGCGATCAGCGCGCCGCCTGCGCTGATCGGGATCGAGTGGTAGCCGTCGAACACGCCCCAGTTGATGACCTGCAGCCGGGACAGGTGGAACTGTTCAGGCACTGTCGACCTCCTCGGCGGGCACTCCGCCTGTGAGCAGCTGCTCGAACTGCTGCTGCAATTCGGTGATCACCGACGCCGTCATGATCGCGGTGATCACCGGGCTGATCGTGTAGCTGTCCTCGTCGTCGCGGCTGCGGCGCAGGATCTCCAGCCCGGCCAGCCGCGCGATCGCGCCGTCGATGCGGGCGGCGAACGTCACCGTGTCGCGGTCGGTGTCGTTGAGCACACCGGAGAACAGCCCGTGCATCTCCTCGCGGCTGATCAGTACCGCCTGCCCACCCGATGCCCGCATCATCTGCGCCAGGTGCAGCGCCAGGATCGAGTCGTAGGTGCCCAGCGGTTCGCGGCGCAGAAGCTTGATGCCCCTGGCGGATTCGTAGCGGGCCTGCTCGACGAACGCCACGTCGGTGCCGTCGACGATGCGCAGGATCAGGTCCAGCTCGGAGAGCCGCACACTGAGCTGGTCGCGGTACTCCAGCACCCAGGAGTAGATGTCGCTGTCGGCGTCGGCGCTGATGTAGCGCCGCGTCAACAGGTGCTGCAGCGCCCAGCAGGCGCGGTCGGGCAGTTCGGAGACATCGCCGTCGAAGCGGGGCCGACGCTGGTGCGGGGGACGGGCGTTCTGGTCGACCTCGGGCAGCGAGCTGAAGTCGACCTCGGGTTCAGCGGTCACTGCGTGACTCCTGCCAGGGTGGTGATCGGTTCGGTGAACAGTAGGTCGGGCACGTCGATCTCGCGGTCGGGGCCGTCGAGGGACCGGAACCGCACGGTGGTGGAGCGGGCTGCGGCGTCAGAGTCGTTGGGCTGCTTGAGCGCCCACGACCACAGCACGATGACGTGACCGAGATAGGCCCCTTGTCCTGAACGGCCGAGCATGGCGACCGCGTCGGGCAGCGACACCGGCCCGGCACTGACCGCGGCGTTGAGCATCTCCGACATCGCGGGCGCGTCGACCTGGGTGGTCAGCGCCGCGAAGCTGGTCAGGTCGACGTCGCCGTCGGCGGCGACGGCCGGTTTCGGGTTGGACAGATCGCCGATCTTGAAGCTCAGCGCGCCCACGGAACTGATCGCGTGCCGGGCCAGCGGCACGTCGATGTCGAGCCGCGAGTCGGTCAGGCTCGACTTGAGCAGGGTCCGTGCCGCCCCGATCGCCTCGTTGAGCTGGCGGGCCACCCCGCGGCTCTGCTCGAGGGTGCCGAACGCGGTGAACCGCTTGACCCGCTGGGCGCAGCGCTGCTGGATTCGCTCGACCTCGTCGATCTGGTGGCCGACCAGTTCGAAGAAGCCGGCCATCACCTTGCGGAGCGCCGGGTCCAGCGCGGGCAGCGCCTCGGCGACCGCGGCCACGTCGGCCTCGAACTCGGCGCGCTGGTCGGGGTCGTTGATCATCCGCAGGAACGCGCGGTGGCTGTCGCGGCCCTGTGAGTCCCACGCCGCCTGGTAGTCGGCGTACATCTGGCGCTGACGGTCGCGGTAGGCCTCGTTACTGTCGATCGGCTCGTCGAGGGCCGCGGTGGCCTGCTCGATCATCGTCCCGTACTGGCCGATGTCGGTGATCAGCCGTTCCATCTGTAGCGCGATCGCGCGGGCCTCGTCGTAGGCGTCGGTGACGTCGGGCTGGGGGCGCTCGCCGGCGTCGAGTTCGTCGAGTTCGGCTTGCAGCGCGGCGATCTCGGCCTCGATGTGCTTGCGCACCCGCGCCGGGTCGCTGCCGACGCGGATCGCGACCTGCTTGAGCCGAGACGCGATGCCCTGGATGGAGCCGCCGGTGGCGATGGTGTCCTGGCGGCGCATCCCGCGCAGGAAGTCCAAAGCGCGGCGGGCCTCCTGGGTCAGGTAGCAGACGTTCTGGTCGGTGCGTGGGTCCACGATGCGGTGCAGCCAGCCCTGGCTGGCCCACGACTTGATCAGCGCCAGCCCGGACTGCCCGTCGGGATGCTCGAGGTCGCCGAGGTCGCGCTCCAGGCGCACGACCAGTTCGGTCTCGGTGGTCACGCCGTCGGACAGGTGGCGCTCCATCAGCGTGGCGTACGAGCTCAGGTTGGTGGTGGCCAGCAGCCGAATGGTCGGGCTGGACTGCAGGTCGCGGTTGAGTTCGAGCAGGTCAGCTGCCGCAAGCCCCCCGATGTCGGCGGTGTCGTCCACCTGGTGTCCTCGATGCCCCTCAATTGTCTCCACGCGATGGTCCAACATAAGGCACGGCGCCGACCGCCGCGCGAGGCGGGGCGGGGGCTGTGGACAACCTCCGGGTTATCCCCAGGCCGGGTTCGGCAGGCGTGATTTTGTCGCGGTCGCATCCGACACTCGCAGAAGCGACGCACCCGATGGGGAGAAGATATGGGGAACCGAGCAAACGTTGTCGTGGTCGAGGACGGTGACTGGCGGCTGTACTACTCGCACTGGGGTGGGTGTCGTCTGCTCGACGCGTTGATCGGCGGCCCGGATCTCGCGCGTCGGTACGTCAATTCGCTCCGTAGGTGCCCGAAACACGAATGGACCGACGCCGCCTGGGCCGACGGCGGCGCTCTCATCGATTTCGACGAGCCCCGAGTGCTGTTCTTCGGTGACGGACTCATGGTGGAGATGCCGATGCGCCGCGCGATGCTGGCCGTACTGGCCGAGCTGTGGCCGGGGTTCGACGTCCGATGGGCCTACGACGGAACCTCGGAGCTCGCAAAGTATGTCGGTGCGAAGTTGCGGCCGTCGCAGTGGGGTATGAAGCCGACGTTGCGGTTGGCGCGCGGGCGAAATCACCTGTGTCACTTGATCTCTGTGGTCGATAGCGACGGTCGACTGCGGTTCTGGCCGTTGTGGTGGCATCTCAGCAAGTCCTGGCATGGTCCGGCGCTTCTGGACAGGCTGCCCGGTCCAGGGATCAGCCGAATCCGGCTGAAGAAAATCCCGGAGGGCGGTGCACACATCGATGTGCCCGCCCAATCGATCGGCGCGTGGCAGACCGCCGACACGATGGGCTTCTTCGAGGCGCTGCCGGAGCTGTGGCCGGGCTGGCGCACAGAGCGATGGGACGATCGCTACGAGAACCACGTTGCCGCGTGCGGACCTGCATTGGGCGTGCCGGGTCTGGATCTTGTCGAGGGCGTGGACGTCGCCGAAGCCTGGATCCGGGAGCGGGTGTTCGAGAGTTATGCGGACAGTCCCGCCGGGCAGCTCGCCAACCTGGCAGGGATGCTGGCGCCGCTAGCGCCGGGACTGGAGGTGGGCGCGGACGCGTTGACCGACTTCGCTGTGAGACCGACGACCGCTGAGTGGGCGCGATTCGAAGAGGCGTGCGCGCGGTTGCGGGACTCCCGTGCAGCCTGAGCGCTTCCGCATCATCGCATCATGATGCGGCGATGCTACGGTGGAGCCATGCGTACCACCATCGATCTGCCGGAGGACCTGCATAAACAGGCGCTCGCGATCGCCCGCGACACCGGTCGGTCGTTGAGTCAAACCGTGGCTGACCTGATGCGTCGCGGTCTTTCGTCGGGGGACGCGACGTCGGTTTCGCGTGACCCGCGGACGGGGTTGCCGCTCGTCACCGTCGGAACGGTGGTGACCTCCGAGGATGTTCGCTCTTTGGAGGACGAGTGACCACGCTGCTCGACGCGAACGTGCTCATTGCGCTCGTCGTCGCTGACCACGTGCACCACGACCGGGCCGTGGAGTGGTTGGCCGCAGGCGATTTCGCCTTTGCAACCTGCCCGATCACCGAGGGAAGTCTGACTCGGTTTCTGGTACGCGCCGGCCAACCGGTGACTGCGGCCCGCGAGGTCATCAAGACTTTGGCCGCTGCAGAACGGCACGCCTTCTGGCCAGATTCACTGTCCTACTCCGACCTTGACCCCACCGGGGTCGTCGGGCACCGCCAGGTGACAGACGCTTACTTGGCCGCGCTGGCGCGGAGTCGCAAGGGCCAACTCGCCACCTTCGACGAAGGGCTCGCCCAGCTACACCGCGATGTCGCAGTCCTCGTAAGGCCGTGATCAGGCGGATTTGCGGCGGTTGAACTCCGCTGCGAAGGTCTCAGCGAGATCGTCCGCGCGACAGCGGTATTCGGTGCCGTCGAGGCCGCTGTCGCCCAGTACGTACCGCGACGCCAGCCGAGCCAGCGCGTCGGCGCCCTCATTGAGCGGCTCTCCGGCGTGCGCCTTGACCCACACCGGGTGGATCCGGTCGCGCTCGGCGAAGATCATCCGCTGGGCGGTCACCAGCCCGGGGGTCCTGCCGTTGTCGCGGACGCGGCTGTAGCCGTCGGGCAGCACGTCGTCGCCGGCCATCCAGCGCTGCACCATCGCGACGGCCAGCTTGCTGTCGCTGAGCACCGTGATGTCGCGTCCGCGCAGATACTGCACTGCCTTGGCGATCGCGCGCAGCTCGGCGACCAGCACCACGTTCGGCCCGATCTGCTTGCGCGAGTGACGAAATCCCATCAGCCCGTACTCGCCCGTCGACGCCAACCAGCCGTAGCCGGTCACCTTGCCGCGCACGGAACCGTCCGTCGCCACCCACACCGGCTCCTGCGTGACCGGCCTGCGCAGCAGACCCCGGCGGGCGGCCGTCATCAGCGGCTCGTCGACCAGCGTCGGCCGCTCCACGAACACCCCGGGCATCAGCACCGGGATCTCGTCGCGCAGCGCCCACAGCGTGCTGCGCGGCGGCAGCTGCACGACGAACCGCAGCCGCGGCGCGTCGGACTGCGCGCGCACCCGTTTGATCACGTCGAGGATCGCGGTCTCGGCGGAGTCTGCCGTCACCGTGCCGGTCCAGTTCTGATCCGCCGAGCAGGCCGAATAGCGGAACGCGGTGTCGCCGGGCCCCGCGACGACGATCGCCACCGTCGTCACCGGGCGCGGCCGCGCCGGCACGACGTCGGCCGGGCGAGGCCTGGCCACCGGCTTGGCTGCAGTCTTCTCGATGGTGTCCATGTCCGGGACTGTAAGGACCGGGTCCGACATGTCATCCGGTCTTTGCGGCGAGCGTGGGGTTGTGTCACGCCGTCGGGCACTTTCGCGTGTCCCAATCCCACACTCGCGGCCTGGTCGGGGCACACTGGGCTTCGTGGCCGAACTGCTGATCGCGGTCAATCCGCAGCGGGACTCGCGGCTGCCCTACCTGGTACGGCTGCCGCAACCCGGCGGTGACCTGCTGTTTCGGACCTCAGGCACGTGGCCGCGAGTCAAGGCGCTGTACTGCCATCCGATGAGCCTCGACGAGTGGCCGGCCGACCCTGAGATCGTCGAGCGGCTCCCGCTGCAGTCGTGCCAGCGCCGCGGTGCCGCGATCGACGTGATCCTCACGCGCGGGCGGGAGAACCGCTCGCAGATCGTGTTCACCACCACGCGGGGACGCGAGACGGTGTTCTGGCAGTCGCCGCGCACGCGTAAGCAGGCGCGACCCAATGTGCGCACGCCGACCGCCCGCGCGCAGGGCATCGAGCGGTTGCAGATCCTCGTCGACGCGCATGAGCGGTACGCGTACACGTTCAACACGCAGCAGGTCGACCTCGTCAAACAGGCGCTGCCGTGCGGCGACTACGCGGTCGCCGTCGACGGAACCCTGGTCGCGAGCGTCGAACGCAAGTCGATGTCGGATCTGACGTCGAGCCTGACCAGCGGCAAGTTGCGGTATCAGGTCGGGCATCTGGCGTCGCTGCCGCGGGCGGCGGTGGTGGTGGAGGACCGTTACTCGCAGCTGTTCCGCAACACGTTCATCCGGCCGGCGATCGCCGCCGACAACCTCGCCGAGTTGCAGATCCGTTGGCCCACAGTGCCGATCGTGTTCTGCGAGACACGTCAACTCGCCGAGGAGTGGACCTACCGGTTCCTGGCGGCCGCGCATACCTGGGCGGTCTCCGAAGAGGCGGCGCTGCAGCGTATCTCGCCGGTCCCGGTCGCGGCTCCTGCGATCGACACCGGGCCCAGCACCGCCGACGTGCGAGCCTGGGCACGCGACGCCGGGCTGCCGGTACCGGATCGCGGCCGGCTGCGGCCGGAGATCTGGCAGGCCTGGCGTGAGGCCAACGACGCCGAGTAGACGGAGTGAGCGGGCGCGATCTGCCACGATGTAGCGATGTCCGACGACATGGCCGCCGAGCGCGACTTCAACCAACGCAACATCGAGGAGTTCCGCCGCAATGGCGGCAAGGTCGGCGGGCCGTTCGAAGGCTTCCCGCTATTGCTGCTCACCTCGACCGGCGCCAAGAGCGGGGAGCAACGCGTCAGCCCGGTGGGGTACTTCGACATCGACGGCCGCATCTACATCGTCGGCTCGGCAGCCGGGCGCGAATCCAGTCCCGGGTGGGTCTTCAACCTGCGGGCCAATCCGACTGCGTCGGTGGAGATCGGCGCCGACCCGCCGCGTGCCGTCACGGCCCGGGAGCTGCCGCGCGACGAGCGCGACCGGATCTACGCGACCGTCGTCGAACGTGCCCCCGGCTTCGGTGAGTACCAGCAGCGCACCGACCGCGTCATCCCGGTCTTCGAACTGGTCTGAGCGCGGCGACTGCACCACCGCCGATTTCTACGCCAGGGTCGCGATTCCTCGAGAATCGCGACCCTCGCGCAGATCTCGGCGAAACTACGGCGAAACTGTGGCGAAAGACGCACCTACAGCGGCAGCAGGATCCCCTTGACGCTCGGATCGGTGGCCAGGAACTGCTGCACCGCCGGGTCTTTGAACGCCGCGACGAGCTTCCTGATGTTGTCGGCATCGGCCCAGCGGCTGCCGATCGTGAGCTGTCCGGCGAACTCGTCAGGCGCCGGCGGCGCGAAGATCTGATGCTCCAGCGGCACCTTCGCCGCCAGGTAGTACTCCGTGTACCCGACCGCGGCGTCCAGGTCGGGCAGCGACCGCGACTGCGCCGCGAAGTCCAGCAGCGTGAACTTCAGGTTCTTCGGATTCGCGACGATGTCCTTCTGCGTGGCCGTCCACTTGTCGACCGCCGGGTCCAGCGTGATCAACCCCGCGCGCTCCAGCAGCCACAACCCCTGCGCCTCGTTCGCCGGATCCGAATACAGCGACACCGTCGCACCATCCGGCAGCTGCGCGGGATCCTTGTACTTGTCCGACCAGATGCCGAAGCCCCACCGGAACACCGGGGTGGCGGCCTCCTCGCGGAAGTCGGGATTCGCCTCGAGCACCTGCCCCAGCCACAGCTTGTGCTGATAGATCGTGCCCGCAACCTCGCCGTCGCTGACCGCGCGGTTGATCGTATTGCTGTCGGCCAGCCCGCGGAACGCCACCGTGATCCCGTGCCGCGGCGCCACTTCCCGCGCGATGAACTCGATCAGAGCCTGCTCGGCGGTGTTGCCCTCATTGGTCGCGACCACCAGCGTCGCACCCGGAATCTCGTTCGCCGACTGCGCCTTATCGAAGAACACGAATCGTGCCGCCACCACCAGCGCCACCACCACGAGCAGGCTCAGCGCGATCCACACCCATTTCGGGCGCCGCTTGAGCTCGAATCCGTGATCACCGTCGACCGGCGTCGTTGTCGTTGTCATGACTACCTCTTTCAGGCCGCCGCTGCGCGGATCCGCGCACGGGGAGTGGTGAATCGGACCAGCGCGTCGCCGCTGAGCTGAACGACCGCGACGGTGACGACGAGGATGACGATGGTGGCCAGCATGACGCCCTGGTCGAACCGCTGATATCCGTATGTCACTGCGACGTAGCCGATCCCACCCGCGCCGATGGTGCCGGCGATGGCGGAGTACTCGATCATCGCGATGACGTTGATGGTCAGGCCGCCCAGGATCGACGGCACGGCCTCGCTGACCTGCGCGGTGCGGATGATCTGCAACCGCGACCCGCCCGAGGCGCGCGCCACCTGCACCACCGACGGCGGGACCGACCGCAGCGAGTTCTCCACGATCCTGGTGAAGAACGCGATACCCGCCAGCGACATCGGCACCACCGCCGCGGCGATGCCGATGTTGGTTCCGGTGATGAACCGGGTGAACGGCATGATCGACGCCATCAGGATCAGGAACGGCAGCGACCGCCCGATGCTGATGATCCAACTCAGAATTGTGTGCAGTGTCGGGTTCTCGAACAGTCCACCCGGGGCGAGGTTGTGGATCAGTGCGCCGAGCGGGACACCCACGAGCACGACGATCGTCATCACGATGCCGACCATGATCAGCGTGTCCAGCAGCGCGGGGAACAGCAGAGCGGGCAGCTCGTTGGCCGGAACCTTGGCGTTGGCCAGGACGGTCTCGGTCATGCCACGCCTTCCAGTTCCTGCGCGGCTCTCGCTCCGACGGTGGCAAGGCCGTAGCGCCGCAACACCTCCGGCACCCGTGCGCTCAACGCCTCGGTAATACCGAGCGTCGCGCTGCCGACCGTCACCCCGCCGACCGACTGCACCGAGGCGCCCAGCACCGCCACTGGGGCGCCGAGATCGGTCGACGCGCGAGAGATCCAGTCCGACGGCACATCCGGCGCGTCGTACACCACCTGCCAGATCCGTTGCCCGTCAGCAGCATCGGCGGCGACGCCTTGCGGGCGCAGCTCGGCGCCCAACGACGACGCCGGGTCGGTCAACAGGTCGACCACCCGGCCCGATTCGACGATGCTGCCGTGGTCCAGCCGCGCGACCGAGTCGGCGATCTTGAGCACGGTGTCCATCTCGTGGGTGATGAACACGATAGACAGGTTCAGATCGTCACGCAGTTCGCGCAGCAGGTCCACCACCGACGACGTCGTCGTCGGGTCCAGGCCTGCGGTGGCCTCGTCGCTCAGCAGCACCGACGGCCGCAGCGCCAGCGCCCGCGCGATCCCGACCCGCTGCCGCTGACCCCCCGACAGCTGAAACGGGTAGTGGTTCGCGCGCGACGTCAAGCCGACCCGGTCGAGCAGTTCGGCGACCCGCCTGCGCGACTCGTCGGCGGTCACCCCGAGGTAATCCAGTGGCAGCGCGACATTCTCGGCCGCCGTGCGCCGTTCGAACAGCCCCGACGACTGGAACACCGTGCCGATCCGCCGACGCGCGACGCGCAGCTTCTGCGACGACAACGTCGTCAGGTCCTCGCCGTTGACGACGACCGACCCCGCGGTCGGCAACGTCAGCAGATTGATGCACTGCGCCAGCGTGCTCTTGCCGGCGCCGCTGGGGCCGACGACGGCGAGGATCTCGCCCTGCTCGACGCGGAAGTTGATCCGGTCGAGCACCACCGTGCGGTCGTCGCCGCGTCCGTAGACCTTGGTCAGGTCGGTCAGTTCGATCATGGGGAAGGAAAGTCCTTGCGGGAAGGGTTCGGCGCGCAGGGAGCATCGCCGCCACGACCGTGCCAAACGGCGGTCCCCGTCAATACCTTTGCGCTCAGCATGAATCAATGACCGACGATTCACCCTGATTCAAACCGTGGTCTGCGAAGGGGTCGGACCGCACGCTTGCGCCATGAGCATCGACGAGTCTGTCTCGGTCAGCGGTGAACCCCACGGCTTCACGATCGGCAAGCGGCGCAAGTGGCCCTACCTGGTGATCGGTGCGATCGTGGTGGTGGCCGTCGTCGCCGCATTCGTCGTCGCGCGCATCGGCAACAGCACGTCACCGATCGAAACCGCAGGCGCCACACTCGACGTCGTCTACCTCGACTCCAACCCCGCCGAGAAGCTGATCATCGAGTACATCGCCGAAAACATCGCCCCCGACTACGGCGTCAAGGTCGGTGCTGTCGGACTCGGTGACAGCACCCAGATCAACCAGGCCGTCAGCGACGGTCGCTACGCCGGAACGATCTTCCAGCACCGGCACTGGCTGCAGCAGGTGCTCGACGCCAATCCGGGCTTCCGCGAAGAAGCCGTCACCGGGCCGTTCTTCCACTGGGTGTTCGGCATCTGGTCCGACAAGTACAAGACGCCGCAGGACCTTCCGGACGGCGCGAGCGTGTCGCTGCCGTCGGACCCCGCCAACAACGCGCAGGCGCTGTGGTATCTCAGTCAGGCCGGGCTGATCACGCTGCGACCGGACGCCGACATCACGGCGCTGACGACGAAAGACATCGTCGACAACCCCAAGAACCTGACATTCACGCTGCTGGACCTGGCGGCCCAACCGCGCGCGCTGCGCGATCTCGACGCGATCGTCGGCTACGCCGAATCGTTCCTGGCCGCCGGGGTGCCCGAGGACAAGCTGATCTTCGCGCCGACCTCGCCCGACGAGTTCGCCTCGGTGCTGACCGTCGGCAGCGACTACGTCGACTCCGAGAACGTCCAGAACCTGATCAAGGCGTTCACCGACCCCCGCGTGCAGATCTACATCGCCGAGGACCCCGAGGTGAAAAAGCTCGCGCTGCCGGGCGATCCGACATGACCGAACGCGAGCTGCATCTCGGCGTCAACGTGCTCTCCGACGGGATGCACCCGGCGGCGTGGCAGCACCCCGACGCCGACCCGAACTGGTTCACCGATCCCGCCTACTGGATCGAGTTGGCCCGCATCGCCGAACGCGGCACGCTCGACGCGCTGTTCCTGGCCGACAGCCCCTCGCTGTTCCAGCCGCCGGACGCGCCGCTGACCGCGCCGCCGCTGGCGCTGGATCCGATCGTGCTGCTGTCCACGCTGGCCTCGGTGACCACACATCTCGGGCTGATCGGCACGGTGTCGACGTCGTTCGAGCAGCCCTACAACCTGGCGCGACGGTTCGCGACGCTGGACCATCTGAGCCGCGGCCGGGTGGCGTGGAACGTCGTCACCAGCAGCGACCCATACGCGTGGAACAACTTCGGCGGCTCCGGGCAGCCCGACCGGCGCGACCGGTACCGTCAGGCCGCCGAGTTCATCGATGTGGTTCGCGCGCTGTGGGATTCATGGGACGACGACGCCGTGCTCGCCGACAAGGCCAGCGGCGCGTTCAGCCGGATCGGCGCGATCCACACCATCGACCACCGCGGCGAGTTCTACCGCGTCGACGGGCCGCTGACCCTGCCGCGGCCCCCGCAGGGGCATCCGGTGCTGTTCCAGGCCGGCGGGTCCGCCGGCGGGCTGGACCTGGCGGCCAAGTACGCCGACGGCGTCTTCGCCGCGCAGGCGTCGCTGCCGGACGCGCTGCGGAACGCCGAGGAAATCCGCACGCGGACAGCGGCATACGGACGGCCGCGGGACGCCGTGCGGATCATGCCGGGACTGTCGTTCGTGCTCGGCAGCACCGAGGAGGAGGCCCGCCGGCGCAACGACGAACTCAACGACCTGGCAGGCGAGCGCCGGCTGGCGCACCTCGCGGGGCAGATCTCGGTGGACCCGTCGGAGCTGTCGTGGGACAAACCGCTGCCGCGGTATCTGCTCGACGGCGCGGTGACCGACACCGGATCACAGGGCGCCCGCGACATCGTGGTGAACCTGGCGCGGCGGGAGAACCTGACCGTGCGCCAACTGCTCGACCGCGTCATCACCTGGCACCGGCTGGTGATCGGCGGCCCCGAACAGATCGCCGACGCGATCGAGGAGTGGTTCGTCGCGGGGGCGGTCGACGGGTTCAACCTGATGCCCGACGTGTTCCCGTCGGGACTCGAGTTGTTCGTCGACCACGTGGTGCCGATCCTGCGCGAGCGCGGGCTGTTCCGTCGCGAATACCGGCACACCACGCTGCGCGGTCACCTGGGACTTTCGCGGGTACCGGACCGGCGCGGGAATGTGACCGGCGTCGCAGCGGTTGGCTGAGTCATGGCCAAGATGAGCAAGGACGACCGGGAAAAGTTCCTCGCCGACGTGCACGTGGGCGTGATCGCGGTGGAACGGCCCGACCGGGCGCCGTTGAGCGTGCCGATCTGGTACGGCTACGAGCCCGGCGGCGAGGTGCTGCTGTGGACCGAGGAGGCCACGGTCAAGCATCGGCTCATCCGGGACGCCGGCCGGTTCGCGATCACCGCGCAGGACGAGGCGCCGCCGTACCGTTACGTCACCGCCGAGGGCGATGTCACCAGCATCGGCCCGGCGGTCGACGCCGACGTGCGCGGACTGGCGATCCGGTACCTCGGCGAGGAAGAGGGCAACACGTTCACCGACGAGAACCTCACGCCGACCTCGATCGCGATCCGGATGCGACCGCTGCGCTGGCTCAGCGCCGACTACACCGACGGATAACCCGCCCCGCACGGCCAATTTCCGCGAAGCGACCCTCCGCCGTGGCAGAATCTGCGACGGTGTCAATTAAGTAGGGAAGCTAGGGAGTGGTCATGCGTCGTGGCATTGTGTCGGTGGGAGCGCTCGCGCTGGTGGTCGCCGGATGTGCGGGCCCGCAACAGCAGCCGCCGGCCTCGCCATCTCCCCAGGCGCAAGTCACCGAGGAGGAGGTCGCCGGCATCGAGGACGCCGACGTCGAGGACGGCGGCACCATGATCGTGACCTACGAGGATGCGCAGAGCCCCGAAGCGGTGCGAGGTCGAGAACTGGTGCAGGACAACACGCTGCTCGAAGACCTCGCCGCCGGCATCAACGAGTCGCTGATCCTGCCGCGCGACGTCGCGCTGCTCGGCTCGGAATGCGGTGAGGCCAATGCGTTCTGGGACTCCTCGGAGGACAGCGTCACCATCTGCTACGAGGACGCCGACGAGGCGCTGCGGACCTTCACCGACGACGGTGTGGCCGACCCCACCACCGCGATGCTCAACGCCGAGACCGCGACCTTCTACCACGAGGTCGGGCACATGGTGATCAGCCTCTACGACCTTCCGGCCACCGGCCGCGAAGAGGACGTCGCCGACCAGCTCGCCGCCTACGTGCTGCTGCAGCCCGGCGACGACGGCAAGCCCGACCCCGAATCTGTCCAAGCGGTCAAGGATTTCGCCCGCACCTTCCAGGCGCTCGGAGAACAACGCGGCGAGCTGGGCGCCGAGGACTTCGCCGACCCGCACTCACTCGACGAGACCAGGGTCTACAACCTGCAGTGCTGGATCTACGGCGCCGATCCGGACGGCAGCGCCGAGCTCGTCGGCGAAGGCGGGCTGCCGCAGGACCGCGCCGACGGCTGCGAGCACGAATGGGAGCGGCTCGACAACGCGTGGTCTCAGCTGCTCGACCCGTACCTGCGGTCCTAGAGCTGGCCGTGGCGCGGCGGCGGAGTACCCGAGAGTGTGTAGCGGCCGATGTGCTGCACCTTCCACCGCGTCGGGTCGTGCAGCGTGTGTGTGCGGGCGTCACGCCAGTAGCGCGACAGATTGGCTGACGCCGAAGCGCTTCTCGTACCGCCCAATTCGAACAACACGTTCGATGCCTCCAGCGACGCCCGCACCGCCGCGACCTTCGCCGCGGCGACGGCGATCGACGCCTCGGCCGCCGACTCGGCGGTCAGGTTCGCCGACGCGTGATCGACTGCCCTCGCCGCCGACTCCAGCAGCGCCTGCGCACCGCGCACGGTGATCGCCAACTCCCCGGCGACGGTGATCAGCGTCGGGTCCTCGACCGCGGTCGCGACCCCGGCCTCGAAGTGTGGCCGCGCCCGCTCGGCCTGGCGGATCCCTGCCGCGAGCGCACCGGTGGCGATGCCGACGTCGATCGCGCTGTGCAGCAACTGCGCTCGCGCGCCGTACACCGACGGCCCGTCGAAGATCGGGGAGAACGGCACGACGTGCTCGACGGGCACCGCGACGCCGTCGAGGGTGACGGTTCCTGACGCGGTGGTCCGCTGGCCCATACCGTCCCAGTCGTCGACCACCTCGACGCCGTCGGCGCCGCGCGCCACGAACGCGACGGCCTTGGGCGTCGTCGCGGTCGGGACGGTCGCGCCGTCGGTGAGGGAGGCCCGCACCAGCACCCAGTCGGCGAACAGCGCTCCGGTCGAATAGAACTTGCGGCCGGTGAGTAGGTAGTCGCCCGACGGTTGGGGGACCAGCGTGGTGGTGTCGACGTCGATGGTGTGCGGCCCGCGCTCGGACTGTGCATTGGCCAGCAACGCGCCGCCGAGCACCTGACCGTAGAAGTACGCCCTCTGAGTGTCGGTGCCCTGCAGCCGCAGCGCTTCGAGAAACACGAAGTGCGAGTGCGGAATCTGGCTCAGCGACGGGTCGGCGTGCGCGATCAGCCGGAACACCTCGGCCAGGACCGTGGCCGGTGCTTCGATCCCGCCGTACGCGACGGGCACGGTCAGCGCCAGAAGCCCCGACTCCTTGAGCGCGGCGACCTGCTCGTGCGGCAGGCGCCGTTCGGCGTCGCGGGTGGAGGCTTCGGCGTCGAACTCGGCCGACAGCTTGGCCGCGACGTCGAGCGCCTCGTCGGCCGTCGTGATCACCGCGAGCCGCTCACGAACGGGATCGACGCCGGAGTGGCCGTCGTCGCCGCACCCTTGTACAGGCCGCGTTCGCGCAGGATCGGCACGACTCCCTCGCCGAACCAGTAGAGCTCCTCCAGGTGCGGGTAGCCCGAGAAGATGAACTCGTCGATGCCGATGTCGGCGTACTCCGCGATGCGTTCGGCGACGTCGGCGTGGCTGCCGACCAGCGCCGTGCCTGCGCCGCCGCGGACCAGTCCGACACCGGCCCACAGGTTCGGCGCGATCTCCAGGGACCGGGCGTCGTGCCAGCTGCCGTCGCTGCGGGCCTGCTCGTGCAGCGCCAGCATCCGCTTCTGCCCCTCGGACTGGCTGCGGTGCAGGCCCTTCTGCGCGTTGGCGACCGTCTCGTCGTCCAAGGCGGCGACCAGTTTGTCGGCCTGCGCCCACGCCTCGTCGGCGGTGTCACGCGAAATCGTGTGCAGGCGAATGCCGAACCGCACCTCGCGGCCCTGTTCGGCGGCAAGACCCCGGATCCAGTCGATCTTCTCGCGCACCGCGGCCGGCGGCTCACCCCACGTCAGGTACACGTCGGCGTGCCGGGCCGCGACCGGACCCGCGGCCGCCGAGCTGCCGCCGAAGTACAACGGCGGCACCGGGTTCGGCAGCGTCGGAATCGTGGCGTCCTCGACGCTGATGTGCTCGCCGTTCACCGTCACCTTCTCGCCGGCCCACAGCCGGCGGACCACCTCGAGGAACTCGTCGCAGCGGTGGTAGCGGCCGTCCTTGTCGAGGTGGTCGCCGAACGCGCGCTGCTCGTGCGCCTCACCGCCGACCACCACGTTGAGCAGGATGCGGCCCGGCGCGTGCCGCGCGAACGTCGCGGCCATCTGCGCCGACAGCGTCGGGCTGACCAGACCGGGACGGAAGGCGACGAGGAACGCCAACGACGTTGTCTCGCGGGCCAACAGCGCGGCGGTGATGAACGCATCCTCGCACCAGGCGCCGGTCGGGATCAGCGCCCCGGTGAACCCGAAGCTCTCGGCGGCGCGCACGATCGAACCGAGGTAGTCGATCGACGCGTCGCGGTCAC
Source organism: Mycolicibacterium flavescens (assembly GCF_001722335.1). GTDB lineage: Bacteria > Actinomycetota > Actinomycetes > Mycobacteriales > Mycobacteriaceae > Mycobacterium > Mycobacterium flavescens. Next base: position 237,618 of record NZ_MIHA01000005.1, on the reverse strand, counting down.
CGTGTGCGGCGCCGATCGGCGTTCCGTGACCGCCGCCGACGATGAGCCGGCTGTCGCCGTACGTGGGCAGGAACCAGTGCAGTTGGATCGTCATGTCAGCGCCCTCCGGTCGGCTGCGAAGCGGTCGATGCCGAGGACGACGGCACCGTGGATGGCCGGTCGATGATCGTCGAGCGATGCCCGCCGACCCGATAGCCGGAACCGCGGTGGTCCTCGGGTAGGCGGTCGCCGTTGCCGAGCAGCTTGTGGCGCAACGTGCCCGGCGTGTACGACGACTGGTAGGCGCCGCGCTCGGTCAGCACCGGCACGACATGGTCGACGAACTCGGCGAACGAACCCGGTGTGATCGCGTACGCCAGGTTGAAACCGTCGACGTCGGTCTCCTCGACCCACTCCTGCAGCGAATCCGCCACGCTGACACCGGAACCCACGAACCGCGGGCCCATCCCGCCGATCTTGCCCCACTCGGCGATGTCCCGCACCGCCCATTCGCGCCCGTCGGGATCGGCGGACTGGAAGGCCTTGACCGCCGACAGGATCGCATTCGAGTCGACGTTGCCGACCGGTTCGTCGAGCCCGTAGCGCGACAGGTCGACACCCATCCACCCGGACATGAACGTCAACGCGCCCTCGGGATCGCCGTAGGACAGGTACTCGGCGAGCCTGGCGTGCGCCTCCTCGTCGGTGGCGGCGGTGACGATCGTCGAGAGGTTGAAGATCTTCACCGAATACGGGTCACGGCCGGCGATCTCGAGTTCCTGGCGGATGGTGCTGACCGTCTGGCGCAGAATGGCTTTCGTCGGCGACGCGGTGAAGATCGCCTCGGCGCTCTCGGCGGCGAACCGCACACCGCGCGGGGACGAGCCGGCCTGGTAGATGACCGGGGTGCGCTGCGGCGACGGCTCGGACAGGTGTACACCCGGCACGCTGAAATGCGTTCCCTGGTGGCCGATGTGGTGCACCTTGGCCGGATCGGTGAACACCCCGCCGGCGGCGTCGCGCACGACGGCGTCGTCCTCCCACGACCCCTCCCACAGCTTGTAGAGCACCTCGAGGTACTCGTCGGCGTGGTCGTAGCGGGCGTCGTGTGCGGGCTGGTCGGTCTGGCCCATGTTGCGTGCCGCGGCGGGCAGGTATCCGGTGACGACGTTCCAGCCGATGCGGCCCTTGGTGAGGTGGTCGAGCGTCGACATCCGGCGGGCGAACGGGTACGGGTGCTCGAAGCCGGTGCCGGTGGTGACGCCGAAGCCGAGGTGTTCGGTCACCAGCGCCATCGCCGACACCAGCAGCATCGGATCGTTGACCGGGATCTGGGCGGCCTGGCGGATGGCGGCTTCGTCGCCGGCGCCGTAGACGTCGTAGGTGCCGAGCACGTCGGCGATGAACAGCCCGTCGAAGCGGCCGCGCTCGAGCAGCTTGGCCAGTTCGGTCCAGTACTCCAGGTCCTTATAGCGCCACGACTGGTCGTCCGGGTGCTTCCACAGACCGGGGGACTGATGGGCGACGCAGTTCATGTCGAAGGCGTTGAAGCGGATCACACGAGTCACCCGGAAAGGCTGCCCGGCGATCGCGGCGGCGTCACCGGTTAGGTTCAGCGCGATTCGAAGCGCGTGCACAAGCGGTGGAAACACCGCGGCGCACGCTCGCGGCCCCGACTGGGGGTTAGCTGGTGGGCTCGGGTTGGCCGGCGCAGACCGCGCGGGCGGCCTCCACGATGTCGAACGCCGCCAGATAGCGCGCCGAGTCGTAGTGGCGGCTGTCGACGGGCAGGCCGGCGGCATGCCGCAGCACCATCACCGCCAGCGCCGGGGTGGTGTGGCACGGCACGACCAACAGCTTGGCCCGCGCCTCCTCACCGACCACACACATCACCCGCTGCGGGCGGTCCTTCCACCCGGGAAGCGCGCCGATACCGCGGCGGGTCAGCATGTCGAGATCGGGAACGGCGTTGGCCGACGACCAGTTGATGTTGATGTCGACGACCTGTCCCAGCGAGGCGCGCAGCGCGTCGATCAGCTGGGGGAGTTCGCGGGCGATCGACGGGGTCCGCGGCCACCAGGCACCGTCCAGGCCCTCGCCCGGAGCGCTGACCATGGTGAGCCGGATCGGACTGGCGCTACGCCGCTGGGTCGCCTGTTTCACTGAAATTTCCTTCGTTGCAAGACGAATCGGATCGCTCGGTGATCAGGTCAGCCCTGCCGGGGCGGGAACACCTCGACAAACGAAACGGTTCATTGCTGACACTACACCGGCATTTCCGGCCGGCCGTGCTAGCCTTCAACGGGATGTTCTTCGACATCCAGTCAAGATGAAAGAAGTTGGAAAAGTATGGCACAGGGAACTGTGAAGTGGTTCAACGGCGAAAAGGGCTTCGGCTTCATCGCTCCTGACGGCGGCGACAAGGACGTTTTCGTCCACTACTCCGAGATTCAGGGTGGCGGTTTCCGCTCGTTGGAGGAGAACCAGCGCGTCGAGTTCACGATTGAACAGGGCGCTAAAGGACCTCAGGCAGTCGGCGTAAGCGCCGTCTAGTCACGATCGAACATTTGTGGGCTGGTGGGTTTACCCACCGGCCCACATTTCGTTTTGCGGGTACGTATTCAGAAGCGCCGTAACGGAAATGCCGTCCGGTGATCTGTGCCGTAGGCTGGACGTATCGGCGGCTCCTCGTATACGGCCATCTGGGATCGTGTCGTCGCCGATTCGATTGATGAGCCGCGCGTCGGCTCAGGCGGGATCAACCCCATGGCACGACAACAAACTTCCACCGACTCCGGGCACCGCCACGACGGCCCCCACGACGGGCCGGACAACACCCCGCGGCTTCGGCTCAAGCGCAAAGCGCCCGCCAACGGGCACGTCGACGGCGCGTGGTGGCCGCACAGCGAGGATCTGCCTGTCGAGCTGCCCGATCTGCTGAGCGTCCTGTCAATCCGCCTCGGCGGGGTGGCCCGGGTGACCTACAACCTCAACGAGTGGACCGAAGCGCCACGAAAGATGCTGGTCAACGAGCGCTTCGTCAAACTCGACGGATATCAGCGGCAGCCGGCCAACACGATCGGCGTCCTCGACAACCTGGGCAACCAGTTGCTTCTGCTCGTGGTGCCGTCGCGCACCGACGCCGACCTCGCACACGCCATCACGATGGCCGCGGCCGCCCCCGACAACACCTCGACCGTCGACTCGCTGCTGTCGACAGGCAGCTGATCCTCCAACGATGAGACGAGAGGTCGGCGTCGAGCTGCAGGTCGAGATCACCGAGCCGACGCACCTGGAACTGCAGATCGCGGTCGCGCAGCAGCCCGGCGTCGAGGTCACCGAACAGCTGTCGGTCGCCCTGAACGGCCAACAGGTCGAGCCCGTCGAGATCGCCGGTCCGCACGGCACCCGCATCCACACGCTGCCCGCCGGTGGCGGCACACTGTCGGTCCAGTACACCGCGACGATCCTCGGCCGGGCCGAGCCGCCGCCGGTCACCGCATACGACCTGCTCGCCTACCTGCGGCCCAGCCGCTACGCCGAAGCCGACAAGTTCTACGGTTTCGCCGCAACGGAATTCGGCATCTTCGCCGACTCCGCCACGCTGTTGGAGCGGGTGTCGTCCTGGGTCGGCACGCGGCTCAACTACGTGCCCGGGTCCAGTGATCCGATCGACGGGGCGGTCGACACCCTGCTCTCCGGTGCGGGCGTGTGCCGCGACTTCGCCCATCTGGTGGTCGCGCTGCTGCGCGCGGTCACCGTGCCCGCCCGGATGGTGTCGGTGTACGCCCCGGGCCTGTATCCGATGGATTTCCATGCGGTGGTCGAGGCATTCGTCGAGGGCCAGTGGCGGGTGGTCGACGGCACCCTGCTGGCGCCGCGCTCGTCGCTGGTGCGCATCGCCACCGGACGCGACGCCGCCGACACCGCGTTCCTGTCCAACCACAGCGGCACCATCGCGCTGGACAAGCTGGCGGTGACCGCGGTCGTCGACGGTGAGCTACCCGGTGACTCGGTCGACGAACTGGTGTCGATCGGCTGAACAGGTCCGTCCGCCACATCGACACCGGCGCGGTACCTCATTACAGTGGTGGTACGCCGAGCGCTGCCGTCATTTTCGGCCGGTGGTCCGCCCTACCCGGTTTGCACACAAGCCCCACCCGCACCATCCGCGCGACGACACAGGGAATCCATTGGCAATCACCGATATCGGTGCCTACACCCATCTCACCCAGGCCGACATCGAGGCGATGGGCGCAGAGTTGGACGCCATCCGCGCCGACATCGAGGAGTCGCTGGGCGAGAAGGACGCCGCCTACATCCGGCGCACGATCGTCTTCCAGCGTGCGCTCGAGGTCGCCGCGCGTCTGCTCATCGCCGGCACCCGGTCGAGGGCGGGCTGGCTCGCCGGCACCGCGGCGCTGGCCTACGCCAAAAGCGTCGAGAACATGGAGATCGGGCACAACGTCGGCCACGGTCAGTGGGACTGGATGAACGATCCCGAGATCCACTCCAGCACCTGGGAGTGGGACATGGTCGCGGTCTCGGCGCAGTGGCGGTACTCGCACAACTACCGCCACCACGTGTTCAGCAACGTGGTCGGAGTCGACGACGACCTCGGCTTCGGGATCATGCGGATATCGCGCGACATCCCCTGGCAGCCGGTACACCTGCTGCAGCCGGTTCGAAATATGTTGCTGGCATTGATCTTCGAGTGGGGTATCGCGCTGCACGGGGTGCACTCCGAACGCGACCGGGCCGAGGGTGACACCGAGCGCATCACCCGCGAACGGCGGCGGCTGGTCGGCAAGATCGCCCGCCAGGCGGTCAAGGACTACGTCGTCGTCCCGGCGCTGACCGGTCGACGGTGGCGGCGCACCCTGGGCGCAAACGTCGTCGCGAACCTGCTGCGCAACCTGTGGGCGTACGTGGTGATCTTCTGCGGGCACTTCCCCGACGGCGCCGAGAAATTCACCGCCGATGTGCTCAAAGAAGAATCCCGCCCCGAGTGGTATCTCCGTCAGATGTTGGGCGCGGCCAACTTTCACGCCGGGCCGGTGATGGCGTTCTCGAGCGGCAACCTGTGCTACCAGATCGAGCACCACCTGTTTCCCGACCTGCCGAGCAACCGCTACGCCGAGATCGCGGTGCGGGTGCGGGCGATCTGCGACAAGTACGGCCTGCCCTACACGACGGGTCCGCTTGCGCGCCAGTACCTTCTGACGCTGCGCACGATCCACAAACTCGCGCTTCCCGACAGCCTCTTGATCGCGACGAGCGACGACGCGCCGGAAACCGCGTCGGAGCGCAAGTTCGCGGCGGGCTGACGCCTCAGCGCTTGTTGCGCTCCATGGTCGACTCGACGGCCGACAGCTTGGCTGCGGCTTTCGCGTGCTTATCGGCCCGTTTCTCCTTGAGCGACTTACCCGATTTCTTGGTCATGGACTGGCGAGGAGACTTGTCAGACACGGCTGGCCCCTTGATCAGATCGTGGGGGCCTGAATGGTCCCGATGCCACGACCCTACCCCGGGTGTCGGAGTGAAGAGGGTGTACCGTCGCAGATGTTGGAAACCCAGCTAATCCGCAGATGATCAGCCGAACATCCGTTGATCTCGCCGAGCATCCGCTCACGCCGGACACGCCGGAAACCAACCTTCAGTTGGGACAGCATTGAACGCGATGCCCACGATCCAGGCCGTCAAGCCCGTTGCCCGGCAACGCGTTCGCCGCTTGAGCATCCTCGACACACCGACCCCGGACGCATGTGCGCTGGCACGGTTCGGCGCCGGGCTGTCGCGCGCGATGGAACGTGCGCATGTGGACACCCGCGTCGTCGACGCCTCGCTGCTCGGCCATGCCGACGTCGCGATCGTCCAGCACGACTGCGATGCCGCGTCCGGTGAGCTCGCCGACCACGTCGGCCGCTTATCCGTGCCGTCGATCGCCGTGCTGCATTCCGTGCCGAAAAGCCCGACCGCACAACAACGCTCGAGTGTGCACGCGATCGCCGCAGCGGCCGACCGGCTCGTCGTCATGTCGCGGGCCGCGTACGCGTGCCTGAGCCGCGAGTACGCGGTGGACCGCGGCAGAATCGCCGTCGTCCCCTACGGCGCCACGATTCCCGGTCCCATGCGGATGAAGCGGCCCAGCAGGCCCACCATCCTGACCTGGGGGTGGCTCGCTCCCGGCGACGGCGTCGAACGGGTCATCGACGCGATGGCCTCGCTGAAGGACGTTCCCGGTCAGCCCCGGTACGTGGTCGCCGGACCCACCCATCCGCGGGTGCTCGCCGTCGACGGTGACAGCTACCGCGACGCCCGGATCGAACAGGCGCGCCGCACCGGCGTCACCGGGTCGGTGTCGTTGGACGCGCGCCACTACGACGGGGTGATGCTGTCGACGCTGCTGCAGCAGGCCGCGGTGATCGTACTGCCCTACGACACCACCGAGCAGACCGCGTCCGCGGTGCTCGTCGAGGCGATCGCGCACGGTCGGCCGGTCGTGGCCACGGCGTTCCCGCACGCGGTGGAACTGCTCAGCAACGGCGCGGGCGCGGTGGTCGACCACGACGACGCAGATGGCCTCGCCGCGGTGTTACGCCAGGTCGTGACGCAGCCGCGGCTCTCGGGCGCGATGGCCGCCGAGGCGCGGCGGCTGGCACCTGACATGGCGTGGTCGGCGGTGGCCGCGGAGTACCTGCGGTTGGCGAACGAGCTCGTCGCGCAGCTGGCGGGGGCGTCGGCGGCGCCCGACTGATCATGGTGATCCGCGAGCAGCTCCTGTCGGCCGTCGACGGCCTACACGGGGTGGCCGCCGCGGACCGGCTCTGTGAAGCGTGCGTGAGCGCGTTCGACGTCGACGCCGCAGCGATCTCGCTGGTCTTCGACGGCGTGAACACCGGCACGCTGGGGTGCAGCGACGCGGCGGCGCGCAGGTACGACGAGATGCAGTTCAGCCTCGGCGAAGGACCCTGTCTGGACGCCGTCACCGAGCAGATGCACATCCTGGTCAACGACCTCGCCGACCTCGAAGAGCGACGGTGGCCGATGTACGCGTTGGCGATGGTCGACCTCTTCGTCCGCGGGGTGTTCGCGCTGCCCGTCGCGGTCGGCGGTGAATCGGTCGGCGCACTGGACCTGTTCCGGGCCCGGCCCGGCCCGCTGAGCCGAGACGATCACGCGGGTGCCGTCGTGGCCGCTGAGATCGCCGGTGCCGCTCTGCTGGACCTGCTCGACAGCGATCTCGCGGCCGCCGTCGCCAACCCCGACAGCAGCGCCTGGGCCGACCTGCACGCGGTCTCGCGTGCCGACGTCAGCCAGGCCACCGGGATGCTCGTCGCGCAGCTGGGGATCGAGCCGGCCGCCGCACTGGCGCGGCTCCGCGCCCACGCGTACTCGAGCGGGCGCAGCGGCAGCGAGGTCGCCCGCGACATCCTCGGCGGACAGCTGACGCTGGAGCCCTGATCACGGCTGCTGACGGGCCCGGGCGCGGCGAACGGCCTCGTCCACCAACCGCTCGGCGACCACGTAGAGCTTGATGTTCTCGGCCTGGCTCAACCGGGTCAGCCGGTCGAACGCCTCCTCGGCCGTCACGCCCGACCGGCTGCGGATGATCCCGATCGCCTGGTCGATCACCGCGCGACTGGCCAGCGCCCGCTGCAGCTGCGCCGTCCGTTCCCGGGCGTGCGCGAGCAGTTGGCCGTGGTACACCGACACCGCCGCCGGCCCCGCGAACTGGGTGCCCAGCTGCACGGCGTGCTCGCCGAACGCGTCGCGCTGTCTGGCGTAGGCGTTGATGACGCCGATCACCCGGTCGTCGACGACCAGTGGCAGTGACAGCGCCGAATGGACATCCATGCGCGCCACCCGCCCACCGAAGTGCGGCCACCGCTGATCGCTGCCCAGCGAGCCGCTGACCGTCGGCCGTGCGGTCTGCATGGCCGTCAGACACGGTCCTTCGTTCAACTCGTCGTACTGGACGCCGTCGATCTCCCACACGAAATCGGCTGTGGCGGCGCGGGTCTCCAGGTTTCCGCGACCGTCGAGTGATGCGAGCGCGACACCGGCACCGTCGACGTCCGGTATGGCGCGTGCGGCGAACCCGGCCACGTCGCCGAGGAGATCGACCACCGGGCGGGCGCCGGCCACCAGCCCCGCCACACCCGCGAGCCCGGCATGCAGATCGGCCTCGTCGGCGTCGCGTTGCGCGCTGGACAGATCCGTGTCCGGGACCGACTCGCGACCCGTTTGGGCGTCGTAATCAGCCATGCTGTGCCCGAATGTACCCGGCGTGCGGCGCCGACAGTCAGCTCACGAGCGACAACGCGTGCGCGCGCCGCAACTTGCCCGACGGAGTCTTGGGGATCATGCCCGGTTCGAGCACCACGACGTTGCGCGGCCGCACGTCGACCTCGCTGAAGACCTCGTGCGCGACCTGCCGCTCTATGCGGCGGACTTCGTCGCTGTCGGCGTAGTTCTTGCATTCCACCGCAACCGCGAACGTCTCGCGTGACAGCCCGGCGTCCAGGCGCACCGCGACCGCGCAGCCGGGCCGCACGCCGTCGACGCGGCCTGCCGCCCGCTCGATGTCGGTGGGGTAGATGTTGCGCCCGGCCATGATGATCACGTCCTTGAGGCGCCCGCACACCACCACCTCGCCGGTCTCGGTGAGGTATCCCAGGTCGCCGGTGTCGTACCAGCCACGCTCGTCCTGGGCGGGGATGAACCCGGCCACCGTGATGTAACCCCTGGTCACCGGGTCGCCGCGGACCTCGATGACACCGACGCCGCGAGGCGGCATCTCTGCACCGTCCTCGTCGACCACCCGCACCTCGAGGCCCTCCAGCGGGCGGCCGAGCTTGACGAGGCGACGGGTGTGCCCCTTGACCGCGGGCACGGCGCGATGCAGGACAGCCAGCAGGTCGGCGTCGACCTCGTCGACGGCCATTCCGCGCCCGCATTCGGAAAAGGACACGGCCACCGTCGTCTCGGCCATCCCGTAGGCGGGAACGATGGCCTCGGGCCGCAGCCCGAACGGTGCGCCGGCTTCGCAGAGGTCTTCGACGTCGAGCGGGTCGACCTGTTCGGCGCCGGACAGCGCCCACCGCAGCGACGACAGGTCGTACTCACCCGGGGTGGCCTGACGGCGCAGCCGCTTGGCGAACAGCGTGTACGCGAAGTTCGGCGCGGCCGTCATGGTGCCCTTGTACTTGTCGATCAGCTTGGCCCACAACAACGTATCGCTGAGGAAGTCGACCGGCGTCACCTTCACCAGCTCGGCGCCGAAGAACATCGGCACGGTCAGGTAGCCGGTCATGCCCATATCGTGGAAGCACGGCAACCAGCTGACGATCACGTCGGTGTTGATGTCGAAATCGCAACCGACGGTCATCGCCTCGGCGTTGGCGACGATGTTGGCGTGCGTGATCTGAACGGCCTTGGGGGAACCCGTCGATCCGGACGTGAGCTGCATCAGCGCGACGTCGTCGTCGGTGGTGTTGACCGGATCGATGGACGGACCGGTCAGCAGTGATTCGATGGTCAGCACGGTCATTCCGAGATCGGCCAACACGGGCGCGGCGGCCATGAACGGATCGGAGATGACGACGGCCTTCGCCGCGATCATCGTGATCACCGCGGTGGTCTCGGCGGCCCAGCGCACCAGGTCGGTGCGAGGAGTCGGTTGGTGCAGCATCGTCAGGCTCGCGCCGCGCATCCAAATGCCTTGTGCGGTAGGCGCAATCTCGACCGGTGCACCGGCGAGCACGGCGATCGCGTCACCGTGCCCGATACCCGCGGCGGCCAGCCCGCCGGCGATGCGGCTGGCGCGTTCGTTGACCTCGGCCCAGGTGTGTTTGACGGGGGCGCCCGGCTCACCGGTCACCATCCCGTTGGTGCTCCACCGGGCATTGCGATACATGGTCTCGGTAAATTCGCTCACTACAGTCCTTCAGCGGTACGTGTCACACGACGACGCGCAGTGGGTTGTCCGGCGGGGCTTTCGCCGCCGCCGGAGATGATGCGTCGCTTCGGCCGAAACGAGCTGTAGTGCTGATCGAGCATCCCGACTGTACCCACCCGGCGCCGCTGGATCGTGGCAGCGCGCCGGGCAGATGCCCTCAAGCGGATTCCCGGACATCAACCCCCAACACGTCAACCAGTGGTCGGTCGGCTGACGTCGAGGTCCGGTGTCCTCCGGCGGGGAGTCAGATCGCCGCCGTGACGTTTCCGCGAGGCTGGGGAATCAACCTGGTCGAACCGTACCGCGTTTGGCGGTCAGGGATCAAAGTTTGGCGCGCGACACGTACGGCCACGGATGGTGGCGTTCGGGCACTGAGGCCGCCCGCACCTGCTTGAGCTGCATACGAAGGTGCTGACGAAGCTCGTGCAGATCCGGATCGGCCCAGCGGTTGGTGCTCTCGGCGGGATCGTCGGTCAGGTCGTAGAGCTCCCACTGGTCGTCGAGCGGCGACGACCGGTAGGCGTCGCCGCCGAGACCGTTGGCCGCGTGGTGCCGGACCCCGGGTTCGGTCCACGTCGCCGGGTCGTCGAAGGTGCGCACCAGCTTCCACAGATGCCCGTCGACCTGCACCACCAAGCCCTCGAAGTTCGACGCCACATGCGCCGGGATCCGAATCCTCAGGGGCGCAGGCGGATTCGTACCCCGCTTGAGCTTGCGCGCCAGACCGGAGGCGCCGGTGTCGCCCTCGAGCACATTGTCGCGGGTCATCAGGTAGACCGCGCGCGACTCGTCGGCCGGTGCGCCGTCGACCACCGGCATCAGATCCTGCCCCGGGAGTTCGTGCACCTCGGTGAACTCCTCGGCCAGCTTGGCGGCCGTCGCCTCGACGTCGACGCCGGCCGCGTCCAGCAGCGTCGGGACGATGTCGATGTGCGAGGTGGGTGCGGTCACGGTGCGCGGTTCGGTCTGGCGGGCGCCGATGCGGACGACGACGAACGGCACCCGGGTGGCCTCGTCGTAGAGGTTGAACCACTTCTGGTGCAGGCCGCCGTGCGCGCCGAGCAGATCCCCGTGATCGGCCGTGCGCACCAGCACCGCGTCCGTCGACCCGTCGGTGACCGCCCGCCGCACCCGGTCCAGCGGCCCGTCGACCTCCGCGTGCAACCGGTAATAGAGGTCGCGGTACTGCTGGGCCTTGCGGGTGTAGGTGCGGTCGACCGCGGGGGCCGGGCCGTAGCCGGAGTAGTAGGCCTCGCGGTAGGCGATCTGCGCGGCGGGTTTGGTGGACAGGTCCTCGTCGGCGGTCGGTGCCGGCGGCACGTGCGGCGGGTCCAGCGGCGACGGCCGCACCGGGCTGCGGCGCTGCCAGGCCGGGAACAGCACGATGTCGTGGGGGTTGACGAAGCTGGCGACCAGCAGGAAGGGGCGCATCGCCTCGGGGTCGCCGGCGCGGCGGCGCGCGTAGCGGTCGGTCAGCCAGGCGACGACGCGGTCGGCGATCAGGCGGTCGCGTCGCATCCCGGAGTTGGCCAGCAACGCGCCGTGCGGCTCCGGTCCGACCCATCCGGAGAAGCCGTACGGGTCAAGGGGATTCGCGTCGAGGTAGCGTTGCACCGCGTCGGGGTCGACGACGCCGTCGTCGTCGTTGGTGGCCAGCGGCCGGCCGGTGGCGGGGTCGGTGAGGTCGGCGTGGGAGATGTGCCACTTGCCGTCGTAGTGGGTGTCATAGCCGGCCGCGCGGAACCAGTTGCCCAGCGTCGGCACCTCGCCGGCCCGCAGCCAGCGCATGCGGGAGTCGTCGGCGGACTTGCCGAGCCCGTCGGTCTGGGTGACGCCGTGCAGGTCGGGGTAGTGGCCGGTGAAGATCGTCGGGCGGCTGGGCACACACGCCAGCGATCCGGTGTAGTGCCTGACGAAGCTGACGCCGTGGTCGTCGAACCACTTGCGGCCGCTGAGCGTGTAGTTGCGCCAGGCCAGGACCTCGGGTGCCTCGTACGGCGGGATCGCCCGCTCCTCGTCGGTCATCACGATCACGATGTCGGGGCGGTCGGTCACGGGTTCTCCAATCGCTGAGCGAGCCCGGCCAGCATGGCGTCGGACTCGCGGGCCACCAGCCGGCAGGCCAGGCGCTCGACGAGTCGCTGGGTCTTGCCGGCGCCGAGGCGGGCGCTGCTGGTGATGGTCACGACGGTCTCGCCGGCGCCGGTGGCCTCCAGGGTCCAGCGGTTGCCGAGCCGGCCGAGGAACTTCGGCAGCCCCTCGATGTCGTAGGCGAGCACGAACTGCGGGTCGCACTCGGTGACGCGTTCGACCACGGTGTTGCGGCCCATCTGCACGCGGCGCGTGGTGCCGACCATCTCGCCGTCGGGGCCGCGGGTCAGGATCGACGAGTGGTCGATCTTGTCGACCCACCCGCTGAGCCCACCGAAATCGGACAGGACGGCCCAGATCTGGGTGGGAGTTGCGGCGATGGTACGGCTGCGGTCGATTTCGGCCACGCGCCCACGATAGGTGAAAATGACGTCGCCGTCAGGCGGTTGGGCTCTCGGTGTTCGCGGCATCGGTGTGCAAGGCGCGGCGGTGCGCCGAGTGTGAATCCTTGGCGAGAATCAGCGGGATTTCTCGCCGTCATTTCACACTCGGCGCGCTTCGCGGCCTAGGAGAGATGCGCGACGAGCGCGTCGGTCACCTGGGTCGTCTTCGCGCGGCCACCGAGGTCGCCGGTGCGGGTCTCGGGGTCGGCCAGCGTGGCCTCGATCGCGGCCATCACCTCGGCGGCGGCCTGCGGGTGCCCGAGGTGGTCGAGCATCAGCGCCGCCGACCACACGGCGCCGATCGGGTTGGCGATACCCTGGTCGGCGATGTCGGGCGCCGACCCGTGCACCGGTTCGAACATCGACGGGTACTGCTTGGTCGGGTCGAGGTTCGCCGACGGTGCGATCCCGATGGACCCGGCGACCGCGGCCGCGAGGTCGGACAGGATGTCGCCGAACAGGTTCGAGCCCACGACGACGTCGAAGCGCTGCGGCTGCAGCACGAATTTCGCTGCGAGCGCGTCGATGTGCTCACTGTCGAACCGGACGTCGGGGAACGCCGCGGCCCGCTCGGCGACCACCTCGTCCCAGAACGGCAGCGTGTGCACGATGCCGTTCGACTTCGTCGCCGAGGTCACGTAGCCGCGCCGGCTGCGGGCGAGCTCGAACGCGAAGTCCGCGATGCGGCTCACCCCGACGCGGGTGAACACCGACTCCTGCACCGCCATCTCGTCGGGGAAGCCGCGGTTGAGCCGTCCACCGATCTCGCTGTACTCGCCCTCGACGTTCTCCCGGACGACGACGAAGTCGACCTCACCCGGTGTGCGCAAAGGGCTTTCGACGCCGTCGTACACCCGGATCGGCCGCAGGTTGACGTACTGGCGGAAGGCCCGGCGGATCGGGATCAACAGTCCCCACAGCGACACGTGGTCCGGCACCCCCGGCCAGCCGACCGCGCCGAGGAGGATCGCGTCGAACCCGCTCAGCGTCTCGATCCCGTCGGCGGGCATCATCGCGCCCTCTTGCTGGTATCGCTGGCACGACCAGTCGAACTCGGTGTAGGACAACGAGATACCGTGCTTGCGCGCGACCGCGTCGAGCACCGCGCGCGCCGACGTGATGACCTCGGTGCCGATACCGTCGCCGGGGATGACCGCGATTGACGATGAGCCGCTTGCGCGAAGAGCATCGGGCACCGTCATGCGCCCAACCCGAGCAGGCTGATCATCATCGGCAGCAGAATGATGATGAGGATGGCGCCGGCGATGTCGAAGCTGATACCGGAACGGATCATCTTGGTGATCGGTACCACGCCTGAACCGTAGACGATCGCGTTCTGCGGTGTGGACACCGGCAGCATGAACCCGAACGACGCGGCGAACGTCGCCGCCAGCGCGGGCACGAACGGGTTGACGCCCGCGGCCACGGCCACCGGGATCACGATCGGGACGACGACGGCCGCCGACGCGGTGTTGCTCGTCGTCTCGGACACGACGATGGCCAGGATCACCGCGAAGATCGTGATCGGGATGACGCTGGAGAGGCCTAGCGCGTCGTTGACCGAGGTGCCGATGGTCTCGGCCAGCCCGGTCGACGAGATCAGCGACCCGAAGATGATGCCGGTGCCGAACAGAATGATGGTGCCCCAGTCGATTTCGGCGGCGTCCTTCCAACGCAGGGTGAACTCGCGGGACTTCCAGTCGGTGGGCAGCAGGAACAGCAGGGACGCGCCGAACACCGCGACCACGCCCTCGTCCAACCGGTCGCTGACGAACTCGTAGGTGCTCGACTCGGTGCCGGTGATCAGCGCGAAGATGCCGGGCAGGATCCACAGAGCCACGGTGATGCCGAACGCGATCAGCGTGTTCTTCTCGGCGCGGGAGAGGTTTCCGAGTTTCTCGCGTTCGCTGGCGACGTACTCGGTGACGCCTTCGATCTGCTTGATCTCGGGCCGGTTGAGCCGCAGGAGGATGAGCGTGAGCAGTGCGAACATCACCGCGCAGATCGGGACCGCCATCACCATCCACTGGCCGAAGCTGATCCGCTCGCCGGTGGCCTCTTCGATCAGGCCGCGGCCGATCAGGTTCGGCGGGCTGCCCACCGGGGTCAGTAGGCCGCCGACGCTGGCGCCGTAGGCGAGCATCAGCATCAGTGCGGTGCCGACGCGCAGGCGTCGCGGGTCGAAGTCGGGTTCGACGTCGCCGCGCTGCTGCAGCAGTTTGGCGACGACGGACAGGATGCCGATGGCCGTCGGCAACAGCATGGCGACGGTCGCGGTGTTGGAGACGAACGCCGACAGCAGGCAGGTGATCGCGCCGAACGCGATGATGACGCCGGTGGTGGAGCGGCCGACGCGCGGCAGCGAGAGGATCCGGAACGCGAAGCGGCGGGCCAGGCCGTGTTTGAGCATTGCCTGGGCGAGGATGAACGCGCCGATGAAGGTGAAGACCGTCGACGAGCCGAACGGGCCGAGCACGTCGTCGACCGGGGCCACCCCGAGGAAGACCGCGATCGCGACGCCGAGCAGGCCGCCGATCGGGATCGGCACCGCTTCGCTGATCCACAGCGCGATCACGCCGAGCAGTACGGCGGCCAGCACCTGCTGTTCGCGGGGGATGTCGATCGGCAGGACCAGGAACACGACGGTCAGCAGCGGGGCGAGGAACAGGCCGATGGTGCGGCGGCCCTTCTCGAAGCGTTCCTCCTGCGGCGAGAGTTTCTGCTCGCCGAGACTTCGGTATGTGGCGCTGCCGAGCAGGGCCTTGTCGACGTCGGTCGGTTTGACCCGGTTCTCCGTGCTCATTGCTCGCTCCGTCCACCCGGTGGTGTGTACTGCGCCACAATCGCCGCACGAGAGTGCCCGGTCCCCACGTGGGCTTAAACATCGCCTGAGTCCCCGCCGAACGTGGATTACCCGCACGCAAAAGTCGCCGAAGACGTGCGGGTAACCCACGTTCGCGCGGCTAGGAAAGGCGGAGGCGGCGGGCCAGGCCCGAGGCCCTCACCACCCGGCGGGCGACCGCCGCACGCACCGACGCCTCCGGGCCGACCACCCGGATGCGGCGCTTGGCGCGGGTGACCGCCGTGTAGAACAGCTCCCGCGAGAGCAGTCGCGAATCCTCGGGCGGCAGCAGCACGGTCACCTCGTCGGCCTGGCTGCCTTGGGACTTGTGGATCGTCATCGCGTGCATGGTGTCGACATCGGCGAGCCTGCTGGTCGCGAACTCGTAGCGCTGCGTGCCGGCGATCACCGCGCGCAGCACGCCGCCGCGCACCACGGTCACCCCGGTGTCGCCGTTGTACAGTCCGAGCCCATAGTCGTTGGCGGTCACCAGGATCGGACGCCCGGCGTACCAGGCCGACCAGATCGGCTCGCCGGTCGCCTCGGCCAGCCACCGCTCGACCTGATGGTTCCAGTACCGCACCCCGAACGGGCCGCGCCGGTGCGCGCACAGCAGCCGATGTTCGGCCAGCATCGCCAGCGCCGCCTCGTGGTCGCCGAGCAGCGCCGCCTGCCGCAACCCGACCGCCTGCGGCAGCACCACCTTGCGCAGCTCCTCGGCCGGCGTCTCGGTGTCGATCCACGAGATGTGCTCACCGCCGGCGCGCAGCACCTCGACCACCCCGTCCGCATCACCCGAGCGGATCGCGGTGGCCAGCGCGCCGATCGACTCGCCGAACCGGTGCGACGTCGTCAGCTGCGCGATCCGGTCGGCGCCCAGCCCGTCGACCAGATCTGCCAGGACCGCGCCGGCCTCCACCGACGCCAACTGGTCCGGGTCGCCGACCAGCACCAGCCGGGCGTCGGGGCGCACCGCTTCGAGCAGTCGCGCCATCATCGTCAGCGACACCATCGACGTCTCGTCGACGACGATCACGTCGTGCGGCAACCGGTTTCCCCGGTGGTGCCGGAACCGCGCGGACGTTTCCGGCAGGCTGCCCAGCAGCCGGTGCATCGTCGTCGCGTGCATCCCGGACAACGCCTCCCGGTCGGCCGCGCCGAGCTTGTCGACCTCCAGTTGCACCGCCTCCTGCAGCCGCGCCGCCGCCTTGCCGGTCGGCGCCGCCAGCGCGATCCGCAACTGGGTCCCGCTGGCCAGCAACGCCAACAGTCGCGCCACCGTCGTCGTCTTACCGGTGCCGGGTCCGCCGGTGAGCACCGTCAAACCCTGCGCCAGCGCGCGTTCCGCCGCCGCCCGCTGCTCCTCGAAGCCCGGCGGGAACAACCGGTCGACGTCCGGGGCCGCCGCGACGGGCCTGGCCGCCACCATCGCCAGGATGTCGTCGCACACCTGCTGTTCCTCGAGCCAGTACCGGTCGAGGTACAGCAGGTCCCCGTCGAGGCGCAGCGCAGGCGGCGTACCCGACAACGGATGCGCGACGACGGCCGCCCGCCACTCGTCCAGCGCCGGCCACGGCAACCCCTCGACTGCGACCTGCTCCTCGATCGCCGCGAGGTCCACGCACACCGACCCGTTGCGCAGCGCTCGCACCGTCAACGCCACCGCCAACGCGACGACATCGTCGGGTGCCTTCGCCATCTCGCAGAGCCGTTGCGCGACATGCACATCGGCGGCATCGAGCACCTCGGCGTCGGTGAACGTCCGCAGCAGACCCGTCGCGCTGACCGACCGCCGCCACTCCAGGCTCGTCATGCCGCCGCCCGTCCCGCGTCGAGCAGATCCGACAGCGCGGTGATCAACGCCGCGGGCGGCCGCCAACTGAACACCCCCGCCGGATCGCCGTCGACCACCGGAGTGTCCGCACCGCACATGCCGCGCAAATACAGGTACAGCACCCCACCCAGATGCTGCGACGGGTCATAGCCCGGCAGCCGCCAGCGCAAGAACCGGTGCAGCACAACGCTGTACAGCAGGGCCTGCAGCGGGTAGTCCGAGTGCAGCATCGCCTCGACGAGCCGCGGCCGCGCGTAGTCGGCGGCGGTCAGCGGCCGCGCCGGGTCACCCAGCCAGTTGGTCTTGTAGTCGACGACGAGATAGCGCCCGCCAGAATCATCGGGGACGCGCAGCACCGCGTCCACCGATCCCGACAGGTAGCCCTTCAGCGACTGCGTTCCCAGGCCCGCCTCGGCCAACCGGTCGGCGTACACCCGCATCGGGTCCCCGACATCGAGGTGCTCACGCAGCAGCGCCCCGACGTGCGCCAGCCGGATGTCGGGCGCCGAAGTCCGCAGATCCCCACCGGCCAGCGGGAACTCGAACTCCATCTCCCGCATCCGGTCCTCCAGCCCGATCTGCCGCAGCGTCACCCCGTCGGCCAGCGGCCCGAGGGGCGTGTCGTGCAACGGCACGAGCGCCGCCGCCAACTCCTCCGCTGAGACGTCGACGGGCCACCACACGGCGTGCTCACGGATCCGGGCCTCCAGTTCGGCGGCCAGGTCGGTGGCGAACGGGTCGGCGTCCTCGAGCACCGCGTGCACCAGCGTGCCGAACTTCGCCCCGGTGGGCAGGTCGGCCATCGGCGAGGGCACATCGGCGCCGGCGGTCTGCGAGGTCAACGCGATCTCGGCGACCTCGTCGTCGAGTTCGACCACCTCGGGTTCGCTGCTGACCGGTGTCGCCTCGACGGCGCGGATCAGCCCGCTGTACGACGTGCGCCGCCAGGCCGCGTCGATGGGCCGGTGGAAGTGCCGGACGTCGAAGTCCCCGGACTCGGACACCCGCGGGCGCGCGGGTATCGGTCGCGGCACCGAGTCCTCGAGCGACGGGCCACCGATCGCCGCCCACTCCTGTAGCCGTGCCATCGCGTCGTCGTCGGAAACCCGCAACGGCGCAACGGTATCGGGCACCATCGCCTCACCGGGCCGTCGACCGCGCAGCAGCCGCGACAGGCCGCCGTGGGGTTCGCCGTGGGCGGGCGCCCACCACGTCACCAGTTGCGACTGTGCGCGCGTCATCGCCACGTACATCAGCCGACTGTCGTCGCTGGCGTCCTCCTGGCGGCCGAGTTTGGACACCGCGTGGAAGTCCGGGCTGTCGTTGCCGCCGATGTGCAAACAGCGGGTCTCGCCCTCGTGGTACAGCACGATCTCGGGTTCGCGGACGTGCCGGTTGAACGCGAACGGCAGGTAGACCACCGGGAACTGCAGGCCCTTGGCGACGAACACCGTCATCACCTGCACCGCGGCGGCGTCGTTGTCGAGGCGGCGGAACCGTTCGGCGGTGCCGCTGCCCTCCTCACACTGGGCGCGCAGCCAGTCGCGTAGCGCGGGCAACGTGAAGTGCTCGCGGTGTGCGGCCTCCTGCAACAGCTGGGTCATGTGCGCGAGGTCGGTCATCTGCCGCTCCCCGTTCTGCCAGCCCAGCACGCGGTCGCTCATGCCGGCCAGCTGCGCGGCCTCGAAGATCGCCGCGACACCGCGCTCGCGGGCGTGACTGGCCCACTCGCGCAACGTCTCCGCGATGCGGTCGGTCAGCTCGTCACCGCCGGCGACCAGCGTTGCGGCGGTCTCACCGAAGAACATCGTCGCGGCGGCCGCGCGCACCACGCCGGGCCGGTGCGGCTGGTCGAAAGCCTCGAGCAGCGCCAGCCAGTCCTTGGCGGCGTCGGAGGTGAACACGTCCGAGTCGCCGGTGTAGACGGCGGGGATCCCGGCGTCGCACAGCGCGCGGTAGCAGGCGCGGGCATCCTTGTGGGTCTCCACGATCACCGCGATGTCGCCCGCCCCGAGCGGCCGGCCGTCGAACGTGGCGTCAGAATCCAGCAGTAACGCGACGTCGGCGGCCAGGTCACGCGGAATGTGGGTGCGCAGCTGGTCGATCGGGATGACACCGGTTCCGCTGCGCCCCAACGTCTCCCGGCGCACCACCCGCAGGCGGAACGGATCGGTGCACGGGGCGCCGGCCAGCCGGGAGCCGGTGTGCTTGGCGGCGACATCGTGCACGACGATCTTCGAGTGACCCAGTTGCGCGCCGCGCAGCACCGCCTGCAGCCGGTTGACCAGCGCCGCGTCGCTGCGCCAGTTGGTCGCCAGCGTCTTCTGCACGTCGGCCTTGGACGCCGCGCTCAGATACGTGACGATGTCGCCGCCGCGGAACGCGTAGATCGCCTGTTTGGGGTCGCCGATCAGGATCAGCGTGGAGCGCCCGGTGAACGCGCGGTCGATCACCTGCCACTGCACGGGATCGGTGTCCTGGAACTCGTCGACCATCACGATCGGCCAGCGCTGCGGCATCCGCACCTGCGCTGCCGAGCCGTCGGCGGCCAGCGCGTCGGCCAGTCGGCTCAGCAGATCGTCGTAGCCCAGAATTCCCCGCTGGCGTTTGCGCTTCTCCAGTTCGGCGAGAACGTCTTTGGCGAACCGGAGGCACACGGCGGCGCGTGACTCCGGTTCTGGGTCGGCGGGCCGCAGCTCGGTGGCCGGGTTCTTCACGACCTCTTTGGCGAGCCGCAGCGCGTCGGGATAGGTCAGCAGCGGGTCGTCGCGCTGGCGGCCGAAGTGGTGCAGGTACAGGTCGTCGACGATCTCGGTGACCAGCTCGTCGAGGCTCTCGACCAGCGTGACCCCGGAGTCGCTGTCGCCGGCCACGCCCAGTGACCGCAGCACCAGCTGGCAGAACTGGTGGGTGGTGGCGATCGTGGCGGCGTCGAACGCGGCCAGCGCGTCGCGCAGGTTGCGTTCGCGCACCTCGATCTCCTCGGGGGAACCGCGGCGCAGGTAGTCGATGATCTCGTTGGTCTCGACGCCGGCCGGGTCTCCGAATGCCTGTACGGCGTCGACGATCTGGCGGCGCACGCGGTCGCGCAGCTCCTGGCTGGCGGCGCGGCTGAACGTGATCAGCAGCATCTGGTCGAGCGTCGCGACGCCCTCCGCGAGGTAGCGGGTGACCAGACCCGCCAGCGCGAACGTCTTTCCGGTGCCCGCGCTGGCCTCCAGCACCGTGGTGGTGCGGGGCGCGGGCAGATCCCCCGACAGATCGAACGGTTCCATCAGCTCTCCAGCGCCCGCAGCATCGGCAGCCACAACCGGCCTGCGTAGGTGTCCAGTCCGCGGTCGACGAGGTGCTTGAGCCACGTGCGTTCGCCGAAGGCCTGCCGGTACGCCGGTTCTTCCTCTTCGCCGGGGTAGTTGCCGGAGCGCCACCGGTATCCGGCGCGCTGTTCGGGATCGCCGTGACCGTGCACGGCCTCGGCCCAGGCGTACGACGTCTTGACCGGCAGCGGCAGCGGATGACGGCGGCCCTCGTCGTACATTGCGACCAGGTCGGCGAGCAGCGCGCGGGCCTGTTCGTGCGGGCGGCCGATCACCTCGACACGCGGATCGTTGCCGCGGCGCGGGCGCCCGATGCAGACCGCCTTCCACAGTCGGCCCGGGTCGTGAGCGTGCAACGCCAGCAACGGAATCCACGGCTGCAGCAGATGACGGCCGTCGAGCTTGGAGTAGGTGACCGACATCAACCGGTCCCCGTAGACCGGGCCGACGGTTCCGGTGACGCGACGGCCACCGCCGATCTCGACGTCGACGTCGACCGCGCCCGCACGCTCACCTCGGTACGGCCGGGCGGCCTCGGCGATCAGCGTGGCCCGCTCGCAGATGTCCTTGGCCCGCCGCCACCCGAGGTTGCCCGGCGGCAGGGTGCCTCGGCGCCACTCGGCGTTCCGGGCCTCCTCGGAGGACATGCCGCGCAACATGTCCCCGAGCATGCGGTCACCGACCGTCCACTCCTCGAGCGCGTCGATCTCCACCGGCATCGCGTCGTCGACGCCGTCGACCTCCCACGGCAGCGTGTACTCGAGCGCCCGGAAGAACCCCTTGACCGGATCGCGGAAGAACGAGACGAGGTCGGCGAGCACCACGTCGTCGGGCGGGGGAGCGGGCAGCATGCCCGACACGAAGCCGGGCCGCGGGCCGCGGTCACCGGCGCGGGCCCGGGCGGCGTGCACGACGGTCGAGTCGAAGGTGAACGGTTTGTCGGGAATCAGCTTGCCGGGCAGCACATTGCGGTCGTCGAACGGTTGCAGCGGGTGTTCGACGACGACGTCGTCACGCACCGGCGCGTCGGTCGTCCGGTCGAGGGTGTCGAGCAGTTCGGCCAGCGGCACCGCGGGCGGGCGCTCCTGGCCGGTGTACTCGTTGGCGCCGGTGTAGGTGATCACCAGCGTCTCGGTCGCGGCGCCGATCGCGTCGAGCAGCAACTGCCGGTCCTCGGAACGGATGTCGCGCTCGCCGGTCATCGGTTCGCGGGCCAGCGCGTCGTCACCGTCGACGATCCCGATGCGCGGGAACACACCGTCGTCGAGGCCGACGAGGCACACCACCCGGTGCGGCACCGACCGCATCGGCACCATCGTGCAGACGGTCAGCGTGCCGGTGCGGAAATTGGCCCGCGTCGGGCGGCCCGCGAGGTGGCGGTCCAGCAGGGCGCGCACATCGGACAGCCGCATCAGCGTGTCGGCGCGCGGGCCGGCGGTGGCGAGCACCTCGGCGAACTCGCGTTCCAGTTGCGCGCGCTGCCAGACGTCGTCGTCATCCACCCGGGTCAGCAGCGCGACGCTGTCGGTCAGCGCCGCCAGCCAGTCTGCGAGAGGCTTTGCGCCGGTGAGGGATTCGACCGAGCGCCGCAGCCGTTCGACGTACTCGGCGAGCTGACCGGCCAGGTCCACCCGGTTGCTGCTGACGTCGTCGAGGGGCAGCGTGGTGTCGATCCAGGCGTGCGAGTCGTCGGACATGGCCACCCCGGCCAGCACCCGGTCGATGCCGAACCGCCACGTGTTCTGGATGAAGTCGACGCCGTAGGGCCGGCGGTGCTCGGTGTCGAAGCCCCAGCGGATGTTGGCCTGGCGCACCCAGCGGGTGATGTCTTCGAGGTTGTCGTCGGTGAACCCGAACCGGGCGCGCACCGGCGCGGCCTGCGCGAGGTTGAGCACCTCGCTGGCGGTGGCGCGCCCGCCGGCCAGCGTGAGCAGTTGCGCCGCGACGCCGAGCAGCGGGTTGGTCTGCACCAGCGAGCGGTCGGCGAGACGCACCCGCAACTGGTGCGCCGGGTGCACGCCGTTGATCATGTCGCCGAGACCGAAACCCGCGACGATCAGCGGTGCGTAGGTCTCGATATCGGGGCACATGACGAGGATGTCGCGCGGTTCGAGGGTGGGGTCGTCGGCGAGCAGGCCGAGCAGGACCTCACGCAGCACGTCGATCTGGCGGGCCGGCCCGTGGCAGCAGTGCACCTGCACCGAGCGGTCTTTCCGGTCGTGGACCCGGCCTTCGCGGCGGACCTCGTTGGCGGTGATGTCGGACTGCAACCAGCCGAGCAGGGTGTCCGGGTGGTCGCGGCCGCCGAGATACTCATCGGTCCGCGCGTCGGCGGGAAGGGTGCGCTGCAGTTCGCGAAGGTCGCGGCCGAGCGTGGCCAGCAGCGGGTGGCCGACCTCGCGGTGGCTGGTGTCGGTGCGGCGCGGGATCTGGCCGTGGGTGTCCGCGAGCTTTCGCCACAGGTCGTCGCTGGGGTGCGGCAGCCACAGGTGCAGGTCGTGGTGGGTGGCCAGCGCGTCGAGCAGTTCGACCTCGGTGCTGGGCAGTCGCGTGTAGCCGAAAAGCGACAGCCGCTGCGGCAGGTTTGTCGGCGACTCGGCAAGTCTGGTAAGGGTTTTGGCGTGGCGGATGTGCGGGGTGTCGGCGTCGATACGCTCGATCAGCGCACGCCACAGCGGCGGCTGCCAGTTCAGGTCGGGAGCAACGTCGCCGTCGTCGCCGTTCTCCCAGTCGATCAGCAGACCGGGCCGTTGACGCGCATAGGAGGCGAACAATCCGGCCAGCCTCCGAGCCACCGCGTAGCGCCTGCCCTGCCGCAGTTCCTTCTCGTCGCCGGCCTCGAAGTGGCCGAGATGAACCGCCAGCGGCGTGCACCACGGCTGCGAACAGTGCGCGTCGATGACCTCCATCAGCGGCCACACCATCGCGTCGGGCGACCACGGGTCGTCACGCTCGGTTCCGGTGAGTTCGGCGATCAGCGAGCGCGGGTTGCGGAACGCGATCCCCGCGCACACCCCGTCGGCGCCGGTGCCGCGGCCCAGGACGTGGCTCAGGCGCTGGCTCAACCACCGCTCGACGCCCTTGGCCGGCACGATGACCAGTTCCTCGGCGAACGGGTCGGCCAGCGGGCTCGCGAGCAGCGCACCCAGGCCGTCGGCCAGCAGGTCGGTGCGCTCCGCGCGATGAATATGAAGCGCCATCACCGTTCACCATAGGAGGTCGGTCCGACGTGAGGGACGTTTGTCCAGCACCCGCCGCGGGAAGCCGGGACACATGAACCGATGGTTCGCCGCGACGACCGCTGCCGCGCTGACCGGCCTGTCGGTGATCGCGAGCCCGGCCGCCGCCGCGCAGAACTGCGGCGGTCCCGACGAGCCCGCCGCCATCCGGTTCGCGTTCGCCCAGCTGCCGTTCGAACCGCTGACCGGCGCCAAGTGGGACCCGACGCCGGTCGCGAGCAACTACGACCCGTGCGCGACGCTGTCGACGATCCTGGTGACCGTCGAGGGCGCGACCGGCAGCTCCCCGGTCCAGGCGCTGATGTTCCACCACGGCGAGTTCGTCGGCACCGGCACGGCCAAGGCGCACGGTTTCACGTCGCTGGACGCCGACGCCAGCAGCGACGACACCGTCGTGCTCACGTACAAGACGCCTGACGAGTCGACCGTGCGCTACCGGTGGCACGACGACCGCGTCGTGATGCTCGATCCCGCGCCGTCGGCGGAGTAGGCAGGTGAGATGACGACACCGCGACTGGGCCCGAAGTTTCAGGAGGCGCTCGGCTACGCCGCCGAACTGCACCGCACCCAGACCCGCAAGGCCAGCGACGTGCCCTACATCGGGCACCTGCTGTCGGTCGCCGGGCTGGTGATCGAGGCCGACGGCACCGAGACCGAGGCGATCGCGGCGCTTCTGCACGACGCCGCCGAGGACCAGGGCGGCGAGGCGACGCTGGCCGACATCGACGACCGCTTCGGCGCCGAGGTGGCGGGCATCGTCGAGGAGTGCAGCGACACCGTCATCACCCCCAAGCCGCCGTGGCGGGAGCGCAAAGAGAACTACATCGCGCACCTGAACACGGTTTCCGACAGCGCGATTCGCGTGTCGATGGCCGACAAGCTCGACAACGCCCGCGCCATCCTGCGTGACTACCGGCGCTACGGCGACCCGGTGTGGCAGCGCTTCAGCACCGACGACCCGCACGAACACCTCTGGCACTACCGGTCGCTGCTCGAGGTGTACCGGCGGCGCAGCGACAGTTGGATCGTCGACGAGCTGGCCCGGGTGATCGACACCCTCACCGATGAGATCGGCCCGCCGGTCGCCGCCACCGTCTGATTTTCCGAATCCCTTGCCTGCTGTGAGTGTCACACACATACTGTGTAAGTGACACCTACAGCGGCGCCCTGAGTGTCCGCGTGAGAGAACGGTGGTCGGATGCGGACACGAGGCGCCATCCTGCACGGAGTCGGTAAGCCCTGGTCAGTCGAGGAATTCGAGCTGGACTCACCGCGGGCCGGTGAGGTGCTCGTCCGCAACGCCGCCGCCGGGATGTGCCACTCCGACGAGCACATTCTCACCGGTGACCTCTCGGCGCCCAACGACGTCATGAAGGCGATGGGCATGCCGGAGATGTTCCCGCTCATCGGCGGTCACGAGGGTTCGGGTGTCGTGGTCGAAGTCGGGGACGGCGTCACGGATCTCGAGCCCGGCGACCACGTCGTGATGTCGTTTGTCTCCACCTGCGGGCGGTGCCGCTGGTGCGCGTCGGGCGCACAGTATCTGTGCGACAGCGGTTCGTTGACGATGGTGCCGGGCATGCCGACCGACGGCACATTCCGCCACCACACGCTGTCCGGTCAGGGGCTCGGACATCTGTCCAAGGTCGGCGCGTTCGCCGAGCACACCGTGGTGGCCGAGACGTCGCTGGTGAAGATCGATCCCGACATCCCGTTGCGCGCGGCCGCGCTGGTGGCCTGCGCGGTGCCGACCGGTTTCGGGTCGATGGCCAACCGGGCGAACGTGCGCGGCGGGGACACCGCGGTGGTGATCGGATGCGGCGGCATCGGGATGTGCGCGGTGCAGGCCGCCCGGATCCGCGGTGCGGCGCAGATCGTCGCCGTCGACCCCAGCGAGTTCAAACGGCAATCGGCACTCGAGTTCGGCGCCACCCACACCGCGGCGTCCGCGGACGAGGCCGTCGAACTGGTGCGCGACCTCACCCGCGGGGTGATGGCCGACGCCGTCGTCCTGGCGCCGTCGCTGGTGCAGCACGACACCCCGGCCGCCGGACTGGCGTTGACGCGCAAGGGCGGAACGTGCGTGATCACCGGGATGTCGTCGCAGACGCTGACGTCGATCGACTTCAACGTGCAGGACTTCACGCTGATGAACAAGACCCTGGCGGGCACGATCCTCGGGTCGATGAACCCGCGCTCGGACGTCCCGATGCTGTTGGAGCTCTACGGGTCCGGCCAGCTCAAGCTCGACGAGATGATCACCACCACCTACTCCCTCGACCAGATCAACGAGGGCTACGAGGATCTGCGCCGGGACCGCAACGTTCGCGGCGTCATCGTGTTCGACGAGGAGGTCAGCGCATGACGACCGCGACTGTCGACCTGTCCGATCCGGCGCTGTGGGCCAACGGATTCCCGCACGAGCTGTTCACCCGGCTGCGTCGGGAAACGCCGGTGTTCCACCACCCGTCCAACGACCGGGTGGCCGAGCAGGTCAAGCGCGAGTTCTGGGTCACCACCAAACACGAGCACTGCCTGCGGCTGCACCGCGACACCGAGAGCTTCACCGCCTCGGAAGGCCCGCTCATCCAGCCGCTGGAGACCTTCTCCGCGTTCCCGAGCATCATCAACATGGACCCGCCCGACGTGAACCGGCGGCGCAAGATCCTCAGCGGTGCGTTCACCCCGCGGGCCGTCGCCAAGCTGGAGGAAGGCATCCGGCGGCGGGCCAAGAAGATGGTCGACGAACTGTACGACGCCGGCGGCGGGGACTGGGTCACCCAGGTGGCCGGTCTGTTGCCGATGACGGTGATCGGCGACATCGTCGGCATCCCCCAGGAGGACCGGCCGCGGATCTTCACACTGCTCGACGACATCCTCATGACCAAGGCGCCCAACTCCGGCGTCGCGCCCGAGGACGAGCCCGCGATCTACATGCAGATCTTCGAGTACGCCATGAATCTCACGGCCGAGAAACGCAAGAACCCCACCGACGACATCTGGAGCGCGCTGACCACGGCGACCGCCACCGACGATGATGGCACCAGATATGCGCTCGAGGAGAACGAGCTCGAAATCTTCTTCTTCATCCTCGGTTTGGCCGGCGCCGACACCACGAAGAACGCGCTGACGGCCTGCCTGCGCGCGTTCGAGGACAACCCGGACCAGCTGGCGCGCTACCGCGAGGACGAGTCGGTGCGCTCCTCGGCCGTCGAGGAGGTGCTGCGGTGGACCTCGCCGGTGGCGTTCTGGGTGCGCGGGGCCAAAACCGACATCGAGATCGACGGCGAGCCGATCCCCGCCGGGGCGCGGGTGATGTCGATCCTGGCGTCGGCCAATCGTGACGAGGACGTGTTCGCCGACCCGTTCCGGTTCGACATCACGAGGTCGGACAACCCCCACGTGACGTTCGGCGGCGGCGGCCCGCACTATTGTCTGGGCGCGATGCTGGCCCGGGCCGAGATCCGTGCCGCCCTCGATGAGATCCTCACCCGGCCGGCGTCATTCACGGTCGGTGAGCCGACGGTCACCCACCCGAACCTGACGCTGAACATGAACGTCTTCGAGCACCTTCCCATCGAGTTCACGGGGTAGCCGACCGTGCCGATGACAACCCCGCCCGTCGATGTCCTGCCCGACCCGGCGCTGCTGATCGGCGAAGACCGCTTGACGACCAGTTCCGGCGGCACCCTGCAGCACCGCTACGCGGCCACCGGTCAGACCACCCGGGAGTTCCCGCTGGCCGGCGCGCAGGAGGTCGACCGCGCCGTGCAGGCCGCGCGCGCCGCCGTGCCGGTGTGGACGGCGCTGCCGCGCGATCAGCGGCGACGGCTGTTGTGGCGGGTCGCCGAACTCCTGCGCGAGAACGCCGAGGAACTGGCGCTGATGAGCGTCGTCGAGAACGGCATGCCACTCATGCTCGCCACGCACAACCCGGCGGTCACCGCGGACCTGTTCGAGTACAACGCGGGCTGGGCGGACAAGGTCGGCGGCGCGGTGGAGCCCAGCTGGCCGGTGCCCGCGCTGGACTACAGCACCGAAGAGCCGTACGGCGTTGTCGGCGTGATCATTCCGTGGAACGGGCCGCTGGCGTCGATCGGCATGGTGGTGGCGCCTGCGCTGACCGCGGGCAACTGCGTGGTGCTCAAACCGCCCGAGTTGACGCCGTGGACCAGCCTGCGGTTCGGGGAACTGGTGGCGCAGGCCGGATTTCCGCCGGGGGTCCTCAACGTGGTGCCCGGCGGGCCGGAGGCCGGCGAGGCGTTGACCCGGCACCCAGGCATCGACAAGCTGCACTTCACCGGCAGCGGTCTCACCGCGCGCCACGTGCTGGCCGGCGCACAGCAGAACCTGACCCCGGTGTCGCTGGAGCTGGGCGGCAAGAGCGCGAACCTGGTGTTCGCCGACGCCGATCTGCCCGCCGCCGTGCAGCAGGCAGTCGGGGGACTGGTCCAGCTGTCCGGCCAGACATGTCTGTGCGGAACGCGGTTGATCGTCGAAGACTCCGTGTACGACGACGTCGTGCAGATGACCGCGAGCTTCCTCGACCATGTCCAGGTGGGCGATCCGCTGGACCCGCAGACCGTGATGGGCCCGGTGGTCAGCGCGACGGCCGCCGACCGGATCATGGGCGTGGTCGAGCGGGCGCGCGGCGAGTCGCGGCTGGTCACCGGCGGCACGCGACTGGACGGTGACTACGCAGACGGCTACTTCATCGCGCCGACGGTGTTCGCCGACGTCGACAACGGTTCGCATCTGGCGCAGAACGAGGTGTTCGGACCGGTGCTGTCGATCATGCGGTTCTCCGACACCGAGGACGCGGTGCGGCTGGCCAACGACACCCCCTACGGCCTGGCCGCCTACATCTGGAGTTCGGATCTGCAGCGCACCCACCGGGTGGCCGCACAGCTGCAGGCCGGAAATATCTGGGTGAACGGGTTTTTCGGGATACCGCCGTCGATGCCGTTCGGCGGGGTCAAGCAGAGCGGCTTCGGCCGGATCGGCGGCCGCGACGGCATCCGCGAGTTCACCCGCCCGAAGAACGTCTGGATCGCCCTGTAACGGAAGGTGGGTCATGCACGACGAGCTCGCGGTGCGCCGCGTCATCGAGGGATACGCCGACGCGGTCACCCGTCGGGACTCCGCGGCGTACGGGGCGATGTACGCCCCCGACGCGGTGTGGATCGTCGGGCCGCCGATCGACCGCCGCGTCTCCGGACGCGACGCGATCGTCGCCGAATTGAGCGGTGAAATCGCGCGATTGGACTTCTTCGTGTTCACCGCCGCGAACATCGTGGTGCACGTCGACGGCGATACGGCGACGAGCCGGTCGACGGTCCACGAGGTGGGCCGCGCCGCCGAGGGCGCACCGCCCGGGATCCCGGCGATGGAGGTGCGCGCGCTCTACGAGGACGAGCTGCGCCGCGACGGCGACGGCTGGGTGTTCACCACGCGGCGATACTCGGTCCTGTACCTGGACACGACAGTTCCTGTCGGACAGGCATTTCCGCTCACGATGTCATAGGAACGACGACTCGGCGTCCATCCCGAGGCCGGCCGGTGCGCCGATCACCATCGTCTGGGCGTTGCCGCGGCCGCGCGCGCCCGTGGCGTGGTCGACGACCTCGACCACGCAGTCGCGGAGTTGATGGATGCGGCGCGCCACCGCGGGGTCGTCGCAGTCGGCGATGTGCTCGCCGGTGACGTGCAGCGGTCCGTGCCACACCCCGTGGATGTCGCCCTCGAATCCGAAGTACAGCCCGGTGCCGAGATGAAAACCGGTGTCCGACATCGGCTTGACGGTGATCTCGCGAGTCTCACCGCCGGCCAGCGTCAGCGTGATGGTGCCGCCGAGGAGGCGGCGGTTGTCGGGTTGGTACGTCAGGTCGGGGACGGCGCCGATCACGGCGTCGCGCCGGCCGTCGGGGTATTCGATCCCACCCTGCACCTGCAGCGAGGACCCCACCGCCTCCGACGTGCTGGCCTGGTAGTACAGGTGCAAACCGTACTGCGACCCGTCGCTGTTGCGCATCAGCGCAGGCATCCAGATCATGTGGTTCGCCGCGTCGCCGGGGTGCGGTGGCGGCGGGATGTCGGTGAGGGGCTGGCCGACGAAATACCGCACCCCCCAGGAGTGGTCGCGGGTGGACACCCACGTCCGGTCGTCGAACTCGGTGCGGTGGCCGTCGACCTCGACCCAGCCGGTGGCCGTACCGATCTGGTGGTAGCGGACCAAGTCGGCGTCCAGCCGGGTGCCGCCGAGCGACCGGTGTTGCTCCCGGTTCTCCATCACCGGCGGGACCACCTTGGTGAAGGTCCACTCGAAGCTGATCGGCACGATGTCGTTCTCGTCGAGCGCGAACCGGACCTGCTTCATCGGTTCGACGATCTCGTAGTGCAGCGGCCCGACCGACACCGAGTCGACCACCGGGGACAGCTCCCGGCTCGCGCGTACCGTCCACTGGTCGGTGCCGCGGCTGACCCCGCCGAACGCGTCGATCACCCCGCGGTTGGTGTACTTGCCGCACCCGAAGAACATGTGCAGGTCACCGTCGGTGCTGTAGGCCGAAGCGGCGACCTTCTCGGTCCACGCCCGGTCGGTCTGCGCGACGGTCGCGAATGTGTCGGCGATCTGGTGGTTGAGGTGATCGTCGGCGGGCACCAGCGGTCCGGTGTAGGTCACGTGCGCCCTTCCATCAGGTCGTAGATCCAGTCCTGCAGCGGCGGGATGGTGTGGACGATGTGGTCGGTGATGCCGCGCTCGGTCAGCAGCCGCGACAGCGACTTGAGCACCGCGCCCATCCGCAGCATCGCGAAAACCTCGTACCAGTCCAGGGATTGGAGTGGACGCCCGAGGCGCTGCGCGTAGCGGTCGAGGGTCTGAGCGCGGTCGGGGAAGCCGGGGAGTTCGGCGTCGAGCGGCAAGCCGTTGCCCAGCTGGATCGAGCGGCGGATCGCGAACGACCAGCCGAGGTCGACTTCCGCCGGGCCGACGCCGGCCATCTCCCAGTCCAGGACCGCCCGCACATGGAAGTCGTCGTCGACGATCATGTTGCCGAAGCGGGCGTCGCCCCAGATGAGCGCGTCGGGTGCGGCGGGCGCCGGCAGGTGGCCGCGCAGCCAGTCGGCCACCTCGGCCATCTCGGCGGGCGGCGAACCGTCGGTGGCCCAGTCGAGGTAGTCGAGCCACCAGGCGAGTTCACCGGCCAGTCCCGGACCCTGGGGTCGGTGCAGGAAGTCCAGGGCGCCGTCGGTGTCGGCGACGGCGCCGATGTCGGCGAGCCGGTCGTGGAAGTCAAGGTAGAACTCGCGCTGCCGGTCCGGGCCGGCCTCGTACAGCCAGCCCGCGACGCAGTACTGCGGCGCCTCGTCGGCGGGGATGCGACCCGGCACCAGGTCCATGGCGAGAAACGGTGCGCCGACGTACGACGGATCCTCCTCGACGGCGAAGACCTCGGGGGCGGGGATGCCGTGCTTGCGGGCCAGCTCCATGGTGCGGGCCTGGCGAACGAGGTCGTAGGTGGGGAACACGCCCGCGCCGGCGGGCGGCAGTCGCAGGACGGCGCCCTGGGAGTGCTCGCCCTCAGAAGTGCGCCAGGAGACCTCGATCAGCGCGCTCTCGCTGGAGAAGCCGTTGGTGCGGACGGCATCGGTCTCTGAGGCCATGCGGACCACGACGTCGTGCGCGCCGGGCCAGCGCTGGTAGTGCCAGCGCTCGAAGCCGCGAAGAACGTTGTCCCAGTCACGATCCGCGCTGCTGACGGTTGACATTCGGCCTGCCTCCGCATCGGCGCGTCGAACCCGATGGTAGGCAGGCCGGCTCGCCGATTGCAATAGAACGGCCGCTTCGATGTCAGTGTCACTCACTTCTACGGTAAGTGACACTCACGTCCGAGTCAGGGCTTCTCGCGGTGGGTGGTGCCGTCGATGATGAGGCGGATGAGCTCCTTTACCATCCGCTCGCGGCCGGGGATGCGACGTTGGGCGGGGTACACCCAGTCCTCGAGCACCACCGATCCGATGACCATCGCCGCGACCGCGCCGATGGTGGCCGGCTTGTCGTCGCCGGGAATGCCGTACTTGTTGGCCACGTCGAACGACGCGTCGTGCACCGCGCGCAGACCCTTGCGTAGTTCGGCGCTGACCGAGACCGCGGCCGGGTAGAGGTCGCTGCGGGGGTCCGAACGCGCGGCGATGAGCTCCTGGAAGATCCGGTGGTCTTGGCGGATCAGCGGGTAGAGCCCCTCGACCAGACGGGTCGCCATCTCCTCGAGCGACGCCTCGGTGGAGAAGTCGACCCAGGAGCGGCTCCACTGCTCGATGTAGGACTTCAGCGGCGCGAGGACGCTGGCCTCGAACACCTCGACCTTCGAACCGAAGTGGCGGAACAGGGTCAGTTCGGCGACCTGCGCCCGGGCGGCGATCTCCTTGGTGGTGGTCGCCCGGTAACCGAGGTCGGTGAACAGTTCGTGGGCCGCTTTGAGTAACCGGTCCCGGACACCCTCACGCTCGGGCCCCACCTGCTGGATGCGTGCGGCGCGGGTCGGCATGGCGACAGTCTACTGAACGCGGACACCATGCACAGTGTCCTGTCGGCGATCACGGGATTTCCGATGCGACAAGCCACGATTCGACTCGGGCCGTTTCCGTTGTGTTTGTGGCACTTACATGGTAGGAAAGCATCACTAACATCCGGGACGGAGGGCCGATGACGCAGACACACCCGGAACCCGCCGTGGACCCGTCCGATCGCGAGTTCGGATCCGGCATCACGCTGTCGACGTACCGGTTCCCGACCGGCTGGTTCATCGTCGGGTTCGACTCCGACGTCGCGCCCGGCGATGTCAAGCGACTGCACTACTTCGGTGAGGAACTCGTGCTGTTCCGGACCCGGTCGGGCCGGCTGCAGGTGCTCGACGCGTACTGCCAGCACCTGGGCGCGAACATGGCCGTCGGCGGCACCGTCGAGGATGAGCACCTGGTGTGCCCCTGGCACGGGTGGCACTGGAACGGCGACGGGGCCAATGTGCTGATCCCGTACAGCAAGATCGGCTGCAAGCAGAATGTGCGCGTGCGGGCCTACCCGTGCATGCAGTGGTACGGCTTCATCCTGGTGTGGCACGAGCGCCACGGCCGGCCGCCCTACTGGCATCCGCCGGCGATCCCCGAACTCGAGACCGACGAGTACTACCCGCTGCACCCGCACAGCCGGATGGTCAACCGGGTCAAGGTGCACGCGCAGATGATCATCGAGAACGCCGCCGACCCGTACCACGTGCAGTACGTGCACAAGGCCGACCGGGCGGCCCACACCGCCGACTTCGAGGTGAACGGCTACCGGCTGCACGCCACGGTCAACGCGAACTTCGGCGGCGGGCGGCCCAAGACCTGGCTGACGCCGAACGGGCCGGTCGACGCCAAGATCATCTACGACAACTTCTCGCTGGGGCTCGGCTTCGTCCGGTTCCCGTCCGAGCTGCTGGCCACCGTCCAGGTCACCGGGCAGACCCCGGTCGACGAGGACTACACCGACTACTTCTACACCCAGGCCTCGATCCGTGAGCCCGGCGACACCGGCGACGTCCCGAGCGGGCGCGCGGCGCGGTTCATCCAGCTGCAGCAGGAGGTCATCAAGCAGGACTTCTTCACCTGGGAGAACATGAAGTACCTGGAGAAGCCGAACCTGGCGCCCGAGGAGGCCCGCGACTACGCCGCGCTGCGCCGGTGGGCGCACCGCTTCTATCCCGGTGCCGAGCCGCGGCCCGACGACTTCGGCTACACCGAGGGACCCGAAAACGGGGTCTGATGGTCGAGACAGCCGACGTCGCAACGCTTCTCGACCGACGTGCGGCCGAGCATCCCGATCGGGTGATGATGGTCGTCGACCAGACCCCGGTGACATTCGCGCAGATGCGCGACCGCGCGGGGGCGGCCGCTGCCACGCTCGTCGAGTTGGGTGTGCAGCGCGGCGAGACGGTGGCGTTGTTCGCGCGGACCTGCCCGGAGTGGGTGTACTTCTGGCTGGGCGCCGCGCACATCGGCGCGATCAGTGCCGCGGTCAACGTCGCCAACAAAGGGGAGTTCCTGTCGCACGCACTGCGGGTGGCGCGGGCCAAGGTGGTGCTGACCGACGCCGAGCACGAACCGCGGGTCGCCGACATCGCCGCGGACGTGGACACGTTGGACACGGTGGTGACCCTCGACGGTTCGCCCGGTGCGCAGCGCTTTTCGAGGCCGCTCGACCCGCCCGGCGCCGATCAGGTCGGCGTGCTGTTCTTCACGTCGGGCACCACCGGCCCGTCGAAAGCCGTGGCCACGACGTGGCGGTACCTGTTCTCGGCGGCCGACGCGGTCGCCGATGCGTGGCAGCTGGCGGCGGGGGAGGTGTTGTGGTCGGCGATGCCGCTGTTCCATCTGAGCGCGGCGCCGATGGTGCTCACGCCGCTGCTGCTGGGTTCGACGACCGTGCTGCGGGCGTCGTTTCACCCGGGGGAGGTGCTCGACGACATCCGGTCCTGTGGCGCAGCGGGTTTCGCGGGGGCAGGTGCGATGGTGTCGATGCTCGCCAACCAGCCGGCGGATTCGGCGGACAGCGACAACCCGCTGCGGTTCATCTCGGCGGCGCCGATCGACGCGGCGATGTACCGCGGCATCGAACAGCGGTACGCCGTGCGGGTGGTGACCATGTACGGGCTGACCGAGGCGTTTCCGATCGCGTACAAGGGAGTTCGCGAGCCGGGTGTGCCGGGCGCCTCGGGCCGGGTGAACCCCGCGTTCGAGGTGTGGATCGTCGACGCTGACGGTCGGCCGGTGCCGGCGGGGGTGGTCGGTGAGATCTGTTGCCGGGCAATGCGCCCCGGGGTGATCAGCGATGGCTACGTGCGTGTGGACCCGGCCGCTCTGCGGGTGGAGCCACACCCGGAGTGGTTCCGGACCGGCGACATGGGGGTCCTCGGCGCGGACGGTCAGCTGTCCTACGTCGACCGGGTGAAGGACTCGCTGCGGCGGCGCGGCGAGAACGTGTCGTCGGTCGAGGTCGAGACGACGGTGATGAAGCACCCGGCGATCCTGGAGGCCGCCGCGGTCGGGGTGCCCAGCGATCTCGGCGAGGACGACATCCTGGTGGTCGTCGCGTTGCGGCCCGGCCTGACAATGGATTTCGCAGATCTTCTGGACTTCTGCTCGGCGCGGATGCCGTACTTCTGTGTGCCGCGGTATGTGGAGGTCGTCGACGAACTGCCCAAGAACGCGGTCGGTCGGGTCCGCAAGGATCTGCTGCGGGCGAAGGGTTTGACGCCCGGCGCGTGGGACCGGGAAGCGCACGGCTACGAAGTGGTTCGGTGAAGGAGGGTCATGACGCTGACGTATCAGCAGCAGTACGTGCTCGACGGGTTGCAGGCCAGGGCGGAGATCCTGAACCTGACGGCTCGGCACAACCGGTTGTACGCGGCGGGCGACCTGGCCGGTTGGATCGCCACGTTCCGGCACTCCGGAGCCACCTACCGGCGAGACGGTCAGGAGTTCAGCGATCTGCGGGCGGCGTTCGACGGCGGTGACGCGCGACGGTTGGTGACCGCGGACAACGAGATCGTCGTCGACGGTGTGCACGCCACCCAGCGCTGCGTGGCACTGTTGTTCGTCGACGGTCAGCCACGGTCCACCGGCGTCTTCGACGACCGGCTGATCTACGAGCGGGGCGGCTGGTACTTCACGTCGCGGGAGCTGACGTGGGATCCGGTGCCGGTCGCGCTACCGTCGGAGGGATGACACGCTCCAACGTCTTCGTCACCGCCGCGGAGTTGGCCCGGATGCTCGACGCCGGTGAGCCGGTGACACTGCTGGATGTCCGCTGGCAACTCGCCGAGCCCGACGGTCGGCCCGTCTACGAGCAGGGGCATCTGCCCGGGGCGGTGTACGTCTCGCTCGACGACGAGCTCAGCGACCACAGCGTGACCGGTCGCGGCCGGCATCCGCTGCCGTCGGGTGCGGCGCTGCAGGAGGCGGCGCGGCGGTGGGGTGTGCGCACGGGTGTGCCGGTCGTGGTCTACGACGACTGGAACCGGGCGGGCTCGGCGCGGGCGTGGTGGGTGCTGACCGCCGCGGGCATCCCCGACGTGCGCATCCTCGACGGCGGGTTGGCGGCCTGGCGCGGTGAGCTGGAGTCCGGAGCCGTCACGCCGGTGCCGGGTGATGTGACCGTTGCGCACGACGACCTGTACGCCGGCGCGCTGCCGACCGTGACCGCGGAGTCCTTATCGGAGAAGGTGCTGATCGACGCGCGGGCGCCGGAGCGGTTTCGCGGTGACGTCGAACCGGTCGACCCGGTCGCCGGGCACATCCCAGGCGCGGTCAACGTGCCGAGCACCAGCCTGCTGGCTGACGACGGCACCCTGCGCGCCGACATCGAGGTGCCCGGCTCAGACGTCGCGGTGTACTGCGGGTCCGGGGTGACGGCGGCGGTGGTGGTCGCGGCGCTGATGGCCGACGGTGTGGACGCCGCGCTGTTTCCCGGCTCGTGGTCGGAGTGGAGCGCGGACCCGTCGCGCCCGGTGGAGCGCGGTTCTGCGCCGAGTTCTGCGCCAGGGTCGTAGATTTCGCGATTTCACGACCCTCGTGCAGATTTCGGCGGGTTCCAGCCGCGCCGGGCGAACGCTTCATAGACCCGATGCAAGATGTATGCGCGGCTGTGCTCCTTGACCACGTGGATGTCGATCCAGCCCTGGCGCTCGACGAACGCGTCCCGTCCGATGTCGTAGACGTATTGCCGTCGGTCCTCGCTGTGGTGCAGCCCGTCGTAGTCCAGCCCGACCATCGGTTCGTCGTAGCCCATGTCGAGGAAGGCCTCGTCGCGGCCGTCGCTGACCCTGATCTGTGTACGCGGTCTGGGGAGTCCGGCGTCGATGAGGATCAACCGGACGCGGGTTTCCTCGTGTGACTGCGCTCCGCCGTCCATCAGGTCGAGCGCGGTGCGGGCGCGTCGGACTCCGCGCGCTCCGCGATAGCGGTCGATCAGGCTGAGGGCGTCATCGGCGGTCACGCCCGTCGCCCGTGAAAGGGCATCGAGATGCGCGACGGCCGCACCGCGAGGCAGGTGTCGTCCCAGGTCGAGCGCGGTGCGGGCGACGGCGGTCACGGGTAGACCGTTGACATGGGTGATCTCGTCGTCGGCGATGCGTTCCTCGTGCACGATGATGCCCGAGCGGCGGCGGGTGTGGGTTGTGATGATCTCGACCGGCGTGGACGCGTCGACCCATTTGGCGCCGTGCAGGGAGGCTGCCACTCTGCCTGCGATGATGCCTTTGCGCCCGGTGTGCAGCCAGGCTGCGACGGCATTGGTGTAGACCGTCGGTTTGGCGTCGTTGGGAGCGTAGACCCGCGGCAGGATCGCGGTGTTGTTCCAGCGGAGTTGGCCGCGGGTGAGTCTGCCATCGGCGATCGCCTCGGGGCCGAGAAATGGTTGCCACATGGCCGGAGCGTCACTGCGACGACCGACAGATAAGCACTCGGTCGGCGGTTTCCACGCCAGGGTTGTGGATAACTCGACTGCGGGGTGGGGAGGGCCGCGGGTGGGGGCCCGTCGCGCGCCGATTTCTGCGCCAGGGTCGTCGATCGCGTGAAATCGCGACCCTCTCGCAGAAGTCGGCGATTGTGGGGCGGCGACGACGACGGCGCGAGCAACGAAGCGAGGCCCTCCCCGAATACGCCACCCGGGGAGGGCCTCTATGTGGAGGGTTCTACGGCAGCAGGCCCAGGTCCTGGACGTGGAAGTAGCCGTGACGGTGATGCGTCGTACCGGGGCCGACCGGCTGGGCGTGGGTGTCGGGCGTCGCGACGATGCCCGGCCGCGGGGTGTGGTCCGGCGAGTAGGTGCCGGCGTGCGCTGCGGCGGAGAAGCAGAACGCGCCGGCGAGCAGTCCGGCGGCGACGAAGGGGACGGCGAAGATGCGGGCGATGCGGCTGGTGGTGGTGGTGGTGGTGGTGTTCATGTCGTTAGCTCCTCGGTGAGTTCGTGCTCCGGTGATGACTCAACGATGCGGCACCGCGGCGACGAAATCTGTCGGGCAACCGGTGGATCAGGGGGAGGAATCCGATGTCCTCCGATCGGGGGACCCGCAGGTCTACGCTGCAGACACATGGACGTGCTGCGCACCCCCGACTCCCGGTTCGACAACCTCGCGGGCTACCCGTTCGCGCCGCACTACGTCGACGTCGCCGCGACAGACACCCAAGACGTGCGCATGCACTACGTCGACGAAGGCCCCGCCGACGGCCCGCCCGTCGTCCTTCTGCACGGTGAACCGACGTGGAGTTACCTGTACCGCACCATGATTCCGCCGCTGGCCGCCGCCGGTCACCGCGTGCTGGCGCCCGACCTGATCGGCTTCGGCCGCTCCGACAAGCCCACTCGCACAGCGGATTACACCTATCTGCGCCATGTCGAGTGGGTGACCGCGTGGTTCGAGGCGCTCGATCTGCGCGAGACGACGATCGTCGTGCAGGACTGGGGATCGCTGATCGGCCTGCGGATCGCCGCCGAACAGGACCACCGCGTCGCCCGCATCGTGGTGGCCAACGGATTCCTGCCGGCCGGCCAGATGGAGGCGAACCTGCCGTTCCGCATCTGGCGCGCGTTCGCCCGCCACACCCCGGTTTTTCCGGCCGGGCGGATCGTCGCGTTCGGCACCGTCACCGACGTCCCCGCCCGCATCCGCGCCGGATACGACGCCCCGTTTCCCGACAAGCGATTTCAGGCCGGCACCCGCGCGTTCCCCGCACTGGTGCCGACCGATCAGGACGACCCCGCGCTACCCGCCAACCGCGCCGCGTGGGATGCGTTGGGGCGCTGGGAGAAACCGTTCCTGTGCATCTTCGGCGCCAAGGACCCGATTCTCGGCCGCGCCGACCGCCCGCTGATCGCGCACGTCCCCGGCGCGGCCGGCCAGCCGCACGCCCGCATCAACGGCAGCCACTTCGTCCAGGAGGACTGCGGCCCGGAGCTGGCGGCGCGGATCCGCGACTGGCGGACCTAACCTTTCGCGACGATATTGCGCGACGTCGCGGCGACCTCGGGCTCGCCGCTGTGGTAGATCACCTCGTTGTCGAAGCCCGACGCGCTGATCCGGTCGGCGCTGTCGAGCTCGACGTTGTTCTCGACACCCGAGACGTTCACGCTCAGGCAGTGGCCGAGCAGCGTCACGGTGTTGTTGACCCCGCTGATGCTGATCTCGCTGCCGTTGCATTCGACGGTCTCCACGTTGTCGACGCCGGAGATGCTGTAATTCTCGCCCGCCGGGGCCACCGCCACCTGCGGAGGCTGCTCGGTCGGCACCACCACCGACGGGAAACTCGGCGGCACCCACGTCGGCACGTCGTCGAACGACCCGCTGCCGACCGGCCGCGCGCTGGTCCCGGGGTTCGACGACGACACCATCCAGACGACGGCGCCGATGCCCGCGACGATCAGAACGGCGACCACGCCGATCATCGCCAGGACGAGCCCGACCGGCACACCGGACTTCGCTACCTGCGGATAGGCGACACCGAACGGCGGCGCCGCGTAGGGCGACTGGTCGTAGGGCGGCTGATACGGGCCGGCGTAGACCGGTGGCGGCAGCGGCGACGTCGGCGGTGTCGCGGCCGGGTCGGTGGTGCCGAGTTCGACGCCCGAGTTGGCCAGCGGTTGCTCGAGCTGGCGGATCCGGGCCTCCGGGTCGTCCTCCGGGTTCATGGGCAGATGCTGCCACAGCACAACGCCCCAGCTCAATGCCCACCTCGAGGCGATGTCAGTCGAACGGTCGATACCCAGGGCCCGCCGTGTCGGCGACGATGAGATGTTCCGTGTAAGCGGAGCGGTCGATAACTGGGAGCACTCGCCGCGATGAGCATCAGCACCAAGAATCTGGGAACTGACGCCGACGCGATCGGCCCGTTCGTCAGCGGCCTGGTCACCGCGGTGGCTTTCGGCGCCATGGTGTCGTCGGCCGGCTCGACCGACAGCGGTGTGCTGATGGTGGCGATCGGCATCGGCATCGCTTCGGCGGTGTTCGCGATCTCCAACTTCCTGCGCGGCCCGGCGATGTGGCTCTACGACGGCATGGCGATCTTGCTGGTCTTCCCCGCCGCGCTGGCATTCGCCACCGGGGTGTGCGGCAACGGAGTCGCGACACCGCTGCGGTGGGCCGCGTTGATCCTCGTGCTGGCGGTCGCTTCAGTCGCCGCGTTCGCCTCGTTCGTCACGCTGCACAAGCCGTTCCGGCGCGGTCTCGGCGTGGCGCTGCTCGGATCGGTGGAGACGCTCCTGACCGTCACGTCGTTTCTGACCTACGGCACCACCTCGGATCTGGTGGTGCTCGCCGTGCTGGTGCCGACCGCATTCGCGTTGGGGCTCCTGGTTGTCCGGTTACCGATCGTGGTGACCAGCCTGGCGGCCGTGGCGCTCGGCGCGCACGCGGTGTTCGTCTCCACGGTCGACGGCGGCACGTGCGGCGGCAACGCGGCCGGTCTGACGGTGATCCTGCTGTACTGCGGTGCCTACTTCGCCACCCGCGCTGTGACCGCGGCCTTCGGTGGGCGGGGCCGGCTGTGAGTGGACCCAAGGGCGGCGCCTACCACGTCGAGACCGCCGAACAACGCGAAGCCCGGATGCTGCGCGACGCCAAGGCCGCTTACGCGGGGGCCGAATCGCGTTGGCAGGACGTCGTTTCCCGCCGGGCGGTGCTGCTGCAGGTGGCCGGCAGCGCCCCGGCGTGCGAACGGCCCGCCCCACCGTCGGCGCACGCGGACTCGACGGCGTACACCGCCGCCGCGCAGGCCCTGCAGGCCGCGACCGAACAGGCGGCCACCGCGCTTTCGGCGGCCCGCGAGGAGGCCGCGCAGAGCGCACACGCCGCCCAGGTCGCCGGCCTCGTGGAA
Source organism: Mycolicibacterium flavescens (assembly GCF_001722335.1). Classification (GTDB taxonomy): domain Bacteria; phylum Actinomycetota; class Actinomycetes; order Mycobacteriales; family Mycobacteriaceae; genus Mycobacterium; species Mycobacterium flavescens. The sequence continues at coordinate 197,001 of NZ_MIHA01000005.1, read as the reverse complement.
AGCGTTCAGGCACAAGCACAACCGACGACGACGCACCGCGCGTCACGATGGGAATCGACACGCCCCCAAACGCCTGAACCGGCGGCCGTCGACCGGGACCGCGTCAACGAGCGTCTCGGCCGTCGCATCCGTGACCTCGCGACCCTCGACCACGACCCGACCCGGGTGCAGGAACTCGTCGCCGACATCAAGCGCGCCGGGTCGGAGACGCGAATCGACCTGTTGCTCAACGAACTCGACCTGGTCATCACCGGGAGCCGCGCCGCCACCGCGCGCCGGGAGGCGGTCGCGGCGACCCGCGCCGAGTTGACCGCCATGCGGGCCCGCCTCGCGGAGGTACCCGCCGCCGACGCATTGCGTGACCGCATCTCCGCACTGATCGCCGCCGACGCGACCGCGGTGCCCGACGACCTCATCGCCGCCGTCGACGCCGCGGTCGCACAGGCCGACGCCGAGGCCGACCGCCAGCACGTCGTGCGCGTCATGCACCGGGCGCTGCAGGAGCTGGGTTACGTGGTGGGACCGCAGTTCTCGACCGACCTGTCGGGCGCAAACGCGGCGCTCGCGCGCAACGGCTCGTCGCACTACGGGGTCAAGGTGCGGCTGGAGCCGGGATCCAACCGGTTCACCGCGCAGGCGGTGCGCTCCGACGCCGTGATCACCACCGCCGACGAGGACGCCGCGGCCGAACGGGTGTTCTGCGACGCGCTGGACAAGATGGTGGAGCTGGCCAAGCGCGACGGCGTCGACCTCGACGTCGATCTGCGGCACGCCCCGGGCGCCTACGCCGTGCAGAAGGTCGCCGACGACAAACTCGTGAAACCCTCGGCCGCCAGGGCTGCCAAGCCCGCCGAGAAGAGGCGGACGCTGTGACCGCGCCGCAGCAGCGGCCGGCCTGGATCCGCGAGATCGACCTCGCCACCCGCATGCACCCGCAGCTCATCCTGACCGGGAACCTGCGCGACATGTATCTGCTCGACGACCCGGCCGGGCGGCGGTGGCCGATGTCGATGACCGACGCGCTGTGGTTCGTGCTGCGCGAGCAGGGTTTCGCGGCGATGCTGACCTACACGCATTCGGCCGGGCTCGCCGTCGTCGCCGACAAGACCGGTTCCTTCACCCCCGACGCCAGCCGGATCCTCGGCGCGGTCAACAACCTCGAACTCGGGGCCCGGCTGTCGTGGGACATGCTGCGGCAGGTGCTCGAGGCGCTCACCGCCGTGCAGCCCGGCGTCGACCCCGGCGCACCGATCGCGCTGATGTTCCCCGACGCCGGACGGTTGTTCGACGATCCGCTGACCGAGGAGCAGCGCACGTTTCTGGCGGCGGCCAACCAATTGGCTTACGACGCTGTGCGTTTCGGTGGCAGTTATCCGGTGATCGTCTGGCTGATCGACCAGCCCGGCGACCTGCCGGCCTGGTTCAGCTCCGGCAACCACGCGATCCGCACCACCGTGGTGCCCACACCGGATCTGGGTGCGCGGTTGCAGATGTGCGACCTGATGCTGCGCCGGGTGCCGGGCTTCCCGGCCGACGACGGCGACGCCCTGGTCGAGACGTTCGCCGAGTTGACCCACGGGCTGCACTGCCGCGCGATCCGCGACATCTGCGCGCTGGCCGCCGCCAGCGAGGTGCCCGCCACCGAGATCGCCGACGCCGTCCGCGCGTACCGCATCGGTGTGCCGGACAACCCGTGGGTGAAACCCGAACTGCGCGAACGTATCGCGGGTGCCGACGTCGAGCTCGCCGAACGGGTGCTCGGGCAGCCGCACGCGGTGATCCGCACCCTCGACATCCTCAAACGCGCGGCGATCGGCCTCGGTGGCGCACACATGCGCGGTCAGCCGAGCCGGCCGCGCGGGGTGCTGTTCTTCGCCGGTCCGACCGGTGTCGGCAAGACCGAGCTGGCCAAGGCGATCGCCGAGATCGTGTTCGGCGACGAGAAGGCCTACCTGCGTTTCGACATGAGCGAATTCGCCGCCGAGCAGAACGAGGCCAGGCTGATCGGCGCGCCGCCGGGTTACGTCGGGTTCGACGCCGGCGGTGAGCTCACCAACGGAGTGCGGGCGCGGCCGTTCCAGGTGATCCTGTTCGACGAGATCGAGAAGGCCCACCCGCGGATCCTCGACAAGTTCCTGCAGATCCTCGACGATGGCCGGCTCACCGATGGCCGCGGCGCCACCGTGCATTTCACCGAGTCGATCATCGTGTTCACCACCAACCTCGGCATCGTGATCCCCGGGCCCGACGGCCGGCCGGTCAACAACGTGACGATCGCCGACCCGCCCGATGCCATCGACACCAAGGTGCGCGACTACATCGAGATCCACTTCCGCGAGACCCTCGGCCGCCCCGAGCTGTACAACCGCCTGCGCGAAGGTGTCGTGGTGTTCAACTTCCTGCCGACCGAGGTGCTCGCCGACATCGCCGAGGGGTCGATCTCGCGGGCCCTGGACACCGCGTCCACCCGGTTCGGGGTGCCGATCACGATGTCCGACGAGGCGCGCACCACGATCCGGGCCGCGGCCACCGCCGACTCCAACAACGGCGGACGCGGCGTCGTGTCGGCGATCGAGACCATTTTGATCAACCCGCTGTCACGCGCGCTGTTCGCGATGCCCGACATCGTCCCCGTCGAGATCGCGCAGGCCACCAAGCTCGGGCAGAACTGGGAACTCGAACTGCGATGAGGATCAATATCTCCCGGCTGCACCACCCGGTCACCGCGCTCGGACCGGGCACCAGGGCGGGGCTGTGGGTGCAGGGCTGCTCGATCGGCTGCCCGGGCTGCGTGTCCCGCGACACCTGGGCACCGGGGGACGGCACCGCGCTCGACGTCGACGACGTGCTGGCGTGGCTCACCGGACTCGGCGACGTCGACGGGCTGACGATCTCCGGCGGCGAACCGACCGAACAGCCCGTCGCCCTACGAGCCCTGCTCGAAGGTGTCGACGCCCTGCGCCGCGACGGGGTCTTCACCGGCGACGTGCTGTGCTACACCGGCCGCGACGAAGCCGACTTCCACGCGGTCCTCCCCTGGGCGGGCGACCTGATCGACGCGGTGATCGTCGGGCCCTTCGCCGTCGCCGAACCCACCGACTTGCTGTGGCGCGGTTCGGCCAACCAGCGGCTGATCCCGCTGAGCGAGCGTGGGCGGCAGCGCTACGCGCCGTACCTCGATGCCCGCCCCGAACAACCACCCCTGCAGGTCACCGTCGAGGACGGGCAGGTGTGGATGATCGGCGTCCCGCGCCGCGGCGATCTGCGCCGCCTGGAAACCGCCCTGGCCGGCGCCGGCGTCGCGCTCGCGGAGGTGTCATGGCGACCCCGATGAGGTGCCGCGCCCACGGCCGGCTCTCCGGTGACGTGTGCGAGCAGCCCGGCTGCTTCGAACCCGTCGAGCCCGACGTGGACAGCGGTGACCCGCAGACTGATTCGTGCGCCGAACCCGGATGCGACATGCCGGTCCCGTGCCCTCTGCACTCGACCGGAGCCCGGCGCGACGCCGCCGAGGCCGCCGCCTACATCGCGACGAACCAGCCCGCATCGGGTGTGGAGCTGCGGTTCCCGTGGGGGCCGGTCACCGTCGACGCCGGTGAACTGACCATCGGGCGCGACTACGTCGAGCGCTGCGGCGCGGCGATCGAGGACTTCACCAACGTGTCCCGGCTGCACGCCAAGGTGACCCTGCGCGACGGGCAACTGTTCGTCGAGGACCAGGCGTCGACCAACGGGACGACGGTCAACGGCGAGAAGATCGACGAATACCGGCCTGCCGCACTGGCCGACGGCGACGTCGTGGGTTTCGGCGCCCACCTGCGCGCCGTCGTATCGATCGGGGGGACCGGTCAGTGAGCCGCATCGCCGCCACCGCATTCACCGACACCGGCCTGGTCCGCACCCGCAACGAGGACGCCCTGCTGCTCGGCGGCTGGACCTGCCAGGCCGCGGTGGGAACCGTTGTCAGCATGGAGTTCTCGGACGATGTGCCGTTCGTCGCGGCGGTCGCCGACGGGATGGGCGGACACGCCGGCGGAGATCTGGCCAGCCGGGTGGCGCTCGGCGTGATCGCCGACGTGTCGACCACGTGGCGCACACCCGAGGACGTGGTGGCCGGGCTGCACCAGGCCAACGAGCGGGTGTTCCAGGTCGGGCAGAACCCGGACCTGCGCGGAATGGGCACGACGATCGCGGGCATCTGCGTGCTCGACCGCGAGGTGGCGGTGTTCAACGTCGGCGACAGCCGCATCTACAGCGTGAACAGCGGCTTCCTGCAGCAGGTTTCGACCGACGACGCGATTATCGACGCCGAGGGTCGCCCGACGAGCACGATCACCCAGTCGCTCGGCCAGCGGCTGCCGGTCGAACCGCACGTGACGCTGTGCCCCCGCGACGGCACGAGCTATCTGCTGTGCTCGGATGGGGTGAGCGGCGTGATGACCGCGGCCGGTCTGCGCGCCGCGGTGATGAAGGCCGACTTCGCCGAGGTCGCCGAATCGATCGTCGACGCCACCCGCCAGGGCGGCGCCCACGACAACTTCTCGTTCGCGTTGATCTCTGTGGGGGCAGTGCATGACTGAACCACCTCCCTGGCGTCCGCCGACGTCGCGCGACCAGCGTCCGCCCACCGCGCGCGACCAACGCCCGCCCACCGCGCGCGATGCGCGCCCCGCCACCGTCCGCGACGCGCGGTACGCCGCCCCGCCGCGCAGCGCCCTGCGGCTGCCGGACTACCTGGAGGCCGACTTCGACCTCGTCGAGGACCTCGACTCCGGCGGCGAGGCCAACGTCGCGGTCATCCAGCGCCGCCGCGACGGGGCGCGCAAAGTCGTGAAGATCTACCACCGCGGCATCACGCTGTCGCAGGCGTTCGTCGACCGCCTCGCCGCGGCCGACCCCGCGCACGTCCTGCCCGTCACCCGGTCGACCTACCACGGTTGGGGCGCACCGCGATTCATCGAGGTGATGGACTACCTGCCCGAGGGCTCACTGGAGACGCTGCTGGCGAATTCGGGTGGGCGGGCCCCGCAACTCGCGCTCGACATCCTCGTCGAGATGACCGACGCGCTGCAGTACATCCACCAGCACATGGGCATCGTGCACCGCGACATCAAACCCGCCAACATCCTGATCCGGCGGCGCCAACCGCTCGACCTCGTGCTCGCCGACCTCGGGATCGCGGCCGAACTGGCCGCCACCCGGCAGTCGCGACGCGACACCAGCGGCGGGATCAAGGGCACCCTGGTGTACCAGTCGCCCGAAACCCTCAACACGCCGAACGCCGGCCGCAGCCGCGACTGGTGGGCAGTCGGCATGATGATGTGCGAGGTCCTGACCGGACAGCACCCGTTCAAGGACGGCAGGGGCCGGCCGCTGCGTGACGAGAACGCCATCCGGCACGCGATCACGATGGGCGACATCGACCTGTCGGCGGTCGCCGACCCGCGCTGGAACCTGTTGTGCCGCGGGCTGTTGGTGCACAATCCGGCCGACCGGTGGAGCGCCCCGCAGATCCACGCGTGGCTCGACGGCGACACCCCGCCCGTCGCGGCGGCACGGGCGACGCCGATCCGCGCGGGCGGGCCGATCGCCGCGTTCCGGTTCGACGGGCGCCGCTTCACCGATCCGGTCGCACTGGCCGCCCACATGGTGACGAACTGGGACGCGGCGGTGTCGCTGTTCACCTCCAAAGAGCAGTGCGACGCGCTGCGCGCCTGGATCCGCGAGGACGTCCGCGACACCCACATCGAGACCAACCTGCTGACCCCGATCGGCGGCCGGCGGTCCCAGATCGACGCGCGCATCCTGGAGTTCGCCGCGCACTACCGCGGCAGCGACGTGATCTACCGCGGTTCCCGGATCAACTCGCGCGACCTGGCCGTGCGCTACCTGCAGGCCGGTGACACGTGGCCGCGCGATCCGCTGCTGCACACGCTGGAACCCGACGTGATCGCGGCGCTCGTCGCGACCCAGTTCGACGAGAACGCCGGACCGGCCGGCCAGTCCGGGGAGTACTACGCGCTGGCCCGGTTGTCGCGGTACGCGAAGGACATCGACCAGCGCATCGACACCGCCGCGGCCGCGATCGTGCAGGCCGCGGCCACGCGGGTGGCCGGCGTCGACGTGGGTGTCGATGTGCGCGAGGCGATGGCGCGGCGCATCATCCGCGCTCAGGGCGTCGCGCGCGCGGCGCTGCTGTCACCGGCTGTGCTGGCCGATCTGCGCCGCGACCTCAACCAACTCGACCGCAGCGGCCCGCACTGGTTCGCCGCGCTGTGCACGCAGGCCAGACCGGGCGCACGCCAGACCCCGCCGGACAGCGCCGACGCCGATCCCGGCCAGATCGCCGCGACCGCGCTGGCCACCGGCGTCGTCGACCTCGCCCGGCACTACGACCAGGCCTGCGCCACCGCCGAAGCCGCCGAACACGAACGGCAGCTCGCCGCCGAAGCCGCCGCCGCCGAAGCCGCGCGGGCGCGTCAGCGGGAGATCAAGAACGGTTTGACGTTGCGCGCGCTCGGCGCGGCCGCCATCGCCGTCGCGGCGCTGATCGCGCACATCATGCTGACCCCGAAGGTGCCCAAGACCCGCGAGTGGCCGTTCAGCTGGGTCTACGAGATCCTCAACTTCCCGAGCGCGACGTTCCAGCAGGTCGCCCTGGTGTTGGCGATCGCCGCGCTGGTGCTGATGGTGGTCATCGTCAACTTCGCGGAGATGGATTCGCGGCTGGCGGACACCGCGACCAAGTCCGCGATCGGTTTCGGCGGGCTGTGTCTGGTGCCGCTGGCGCTCTCGGCGCTGTGCTTCGTGCTGCTGATCGCGCTGGGCATCGTCGCGGTGGCGGTGGTGGTCCTGATCGTCATCGGGATCGCGGCGGCGGCGAACTGACTGACGGGTCTAGAGGTCGTCGACGTTGACGATGCCGTCCTGGATGGCCCGGGCGATCAGCGACGCCTTGGTCGGGGCCGGCCGGCCGACGGCCGCGTACTTCGCGCGGACCCGCTGCAAGTGCGTGCGCACTGTCGAGGGTTCGACGAACAGCCGCCGCGCGACCCGGTCCTTGTTCTCGGTCTGACACCAGGCGACCAGAACCTCGCGCTCGCGGGTGCTCAGCCGTGGCCGGCCCAGCACCTCACCGTTGCGCAGGGCCTGCGCCATGCACGGCGCGACGTACGGCGTGTCGGTGGTGGCCGCGTAGATCGCGTCCGCGAGGTGCTGCCCGCTCTCGGATTTCAGCACGTAGGTGACCGCGCCGGCGTCAAGGCTGGTGAGGATGATCTCGTCACCGCTGAGGTAGGAGTACACGACGACGCGGAACCCGCGGGCGCACAGCTCCCGCAGCGCGTCGAACTCCGGGCCGGCGCCCTCGTATTTGAGGCCGAACAGCACGACGTCGATTGCCGGGGTGGCGGCGGGGTGGTGATCGATGAACTCCCGCGGATGCGAGTAGTGCCCGACCACCTTCATCCGGGGTCGGCTTCCCGTCGCCCACGCCTCGATGCCGGCGTGCACCACGTCGTGGCCGTCGATTACCGCGACCGAAACGTCGGCTTGCGTGTCCGTAGCCCCCGGCACGATCCGAACCCCCCACTCTCAGCTAATTCAGTGCTTTGTCGATTAGATCAACCAATCGTTGACTCCGCAATATTTACCTGGTGCCGGGCTGCATGAACGGCGTTGACGGATTGTCGCATGCGTCAAATCCTTCAGCTATTACACAACTGTTCAGCTACCGCGTGCGACCGGCCATGACCGCAGGTCAGGTGTGGCGCTCGCTAACGCGATAGCCTTCGGCCGCCGAAGACTACCACCCCGGCCGATACTGGCGTATCGGTACCGACGAAACTGTGTCGGTCAAACGGCGTATATGCCTGATCTTGGAAGACGAGCAAAATATTGATGCCCGTAAGCGCGGGCGCCTGCCCGCAGGAAGGACCCGCCATGGCGGACTGCCCCAAACGTCACCGCCCACTGCAGAAGCGCGCCACGTGCGGCAGCAACCGGAGATAGGCCTCGACATACCAATTCGCTTGCTGTTGCACACTATTGAGGTGATGTGAAATGGACGCCGCGGCTGCACTGATCTTCGTGCTGTTCGGCATTCTGGTCACGATGTGGATTCTGTCGCTGCTGGCGCGGCGACAGCTCACGATCGCGACCACGCTCGAGCCCGAGCGCGCGATGGAGGTCTGCGACAGTCGGTTCTCGCGCGTGGGCTGGCGCCGCGTGGACGGGGACGGCACGCTGAACTACTCGCCTCGCGGCTTCGAGTTCCGCGGCGCCAAGCCGCCGATCCTGTCGATCAACGTCTTCGAGCCCGAGGGCGATGACCTCACCACCATCGGAATGTGGTTGTCGGAGTGGCACACCCAGTTCGGGATGATCAGCCACGTCGAGAAGGTCTTCTGGAAGCGCTGGACGATACCGCGGGCGCTGCGCGCCGCCGAGCAGGCCGCCAACGGCGGGACCCTGCCGTCAGCACCGCCGGCCGCCGCGGCTGCACCGCTCGCCGGGCCGAATGCCCTGACCGTGCAGGCGTCGTCGGGCGCCGCCAAGCCGGCCTCGACCGACCCGCAGGTCCCGCTGGCCGATCCCGGTCTGGCCGAGGAGGATCCAAAACAGCTGGCGTACGGGATGTTCAACGCGTGCGGCCTGATCATCCTGTCGTGGGGGCCGCGGTCGCTCGATCAGCACGTGCAGGCATTCCTCACGGCTGCGCCGAGGTTCCGCGACACCGAGGTGGCCGACGGCGGAGGTGCGGGCCCTCTGCCGGACCTCGAAGGCATGTGGATGGGCTTCGAGGGCCCCACCGGTTCGTTGCTCGCGTTCTTCGTGATCGGCGGCGACGGACAGACCGTCATCGAGACGCTCCTCACCCCGGTCCAGCAGATGCCTGCGGAGTGGGCCTGGGCCATCGGCACGCGCGGCGACGTGCCCGCGGGTGTGGCCACGATCTTCGCCAACGCGCGGATGGTGCCGCTGTGGGAGCTGTCGTCGTTCTCCGGGCAGGCACCCGCATCCGCCGACGTGCCCCCGGAGCTGGCCGCCCGGCTGCGCGAGATGGGGTGGGACCATGTCGGCGACAACGCTTTTCGCCAGGACTTCACGGTGCCCGGCGGTGGTCTGCAGACCATGATCTTCGGTGCCCACAGCGCCGACACCCTGGCGTTGATGGCGCCGATCGGCACCAGCGAGGACGGCACCGTCCCGCCGCAGTACCGCGGACGGTCGTTCGGCCGGTATCCGCTGGAGATGATCGCCGGAATGGCGACGCTGTGCCTGCGGTTTCCCGTCGGGCCGCCGGCGCCCACCGCGCAGACCATCGCCGCCGAGGCGCGTGAACTCGCCGCGTACGCCTTCCGGCAGGCCGAGGAGGCGGCCACCTCTGGCCCGACAACCGCGTTCGAACACCCAGCCTTCGAACCTCCGACGACGGCGATCCCGACCGAGGCGCTCGCCGCGACCCCACCGCCGGTGTCGCCGTTCGCGGCCACGCAATCGGCGCCCGTCCCGCCGGTGTCCCGCCCGGTCGGCGGTGCCGCCCCGCCGACGAGTGCGCCGCCGTCCCGCCAGGCGTCGCGGAATCCGGTGATGATCGCCGGGGCCATCGTCGCCGTCGGCATCGTCGCGGCGGCCGCGATCTTCGCACTGACCCGGTCCGACGACACCCCGAGCTCCACCTCGGCCTCCGGGGGAGGTGGCTCGGCGGCCCCGCCGCCCGCGGTCGACGAGGTCACCCCCTGCGACGTCGCACCGCTGCTGCAGCCAGAGACCGTGCGGTTCACCAACCGCGGCCTGACGATCACCACCCACATCACCCCCGGCTGCGACAACGGCGACCTGCTGGTCAACCGCGGGTTCCGCGTCACCGCGGTCGACGACGCCGGAAACGAAGTCGCCTCAGGTGTTTTCGACCTCGGCAAGACACCCATCGCGGTCGGCGGCGGCGGCACCACCGTCGACTTCACCTATCCGGCGGGCACCTACTGGCGCACCGCCGACGCGATCAGCGGGAACCTGGAACTGACCGCGCACCGCGACGCGTACGACGCCAAACCCAGTTCGACGGCGAGCTCGGCGACCGAGGTGACCGCCGACAAGGCCGGTGCGCCCGAATACGGGAACCTCGAGGACGCGGTGCAGTCCGCGCTCGTCGACATCGCCGCCGCCGACCGGTCGGTCCTCGACGCGACGCTGCTCAACGTGTGGCAGCCGCAGCTCAGCTCGAAGCGGCCCGGGCTGTTCGCCGACGGCATCACCTGGACCAACCCCGAGATCCTGCGCGAGCACCTGGCCATGCGCCAGCAGTTCCCCAACGCGAGGCTGCTGTGGTCGGGCGACTGGCCGGTTTACAGTGACCGGACCTGGTGGGTCACGGTGTCGGGGGTACCGTTCAACTCCGGCGAACAGGCACTGGGCTGGTGCGCCGACCACAACTTCGACTGGGAGCACTGCTTCGCCAAGATGTTGAGCCACACCAGGGGCAGCGACGGCACCACGATGCTGCAGAAGCGATAGGCCGCGTGGCCCTGAGCAACGGCGCGGTGTTCGCCGGTCACACGATCGTGAACCGGCTCGGCTCCGGCCGCACCGGTACCGTATACCTCGCTGAGCGGCAACAGGATTCACGACAGGTCGCGCTGAAGATCCTCAACGCCGACGTCTGCGCCGACCCGCAGTTCCGCGCCCAGTTCGGCCGGGAGGTCGAGGCCGCGGCCGGACTCGACCACCCGAACATCACCCGGGTGCTCGGCCACGGAGAGGCCGAGGGTCGGCTGTGGGTGGCCACCGAGTACGTCGACGGTCCCGACGCGGCCCGCCTGATGCGCGACCGGTACCCCGACGGGATGCCGGTCGAGGGGGTGACGACGATCGTCGACGGCGTCGCCGCGGCGCTCGACCACGCACACGAACGCGGACTCGTGCACCGGCACGTCAAACCGTCGAACATCATGGTCGCCGACCCGTTCTCGGGTGCCTACCGAATCCTGTTGACCGACTTCGCCACCGGTCGCCCGCGGCAGAACTTCAGCCGTCGCACCGACCAGTACGCACTGGCCGCCACCGCGATCAACCTGCTCACCGGCAGCGCACCGGGCAGCTTTATCGAGTCCGGGTTCGCCGACCGGCGACCGGACCTGGCGCCGCTCGATCCGGTGATCGCCCGCGCGGTGTCCAGGAACGTCGCCGACCGGCACCGGTCGTGTCGTGAGTTCGCCGCGGAACTCAAGCGGGCGGGTGCAGCGGTCACACCACCGCCGCCGCGCGAGCCCGAACCACCCCGGCCCACGACGCGCCGCTGGGTGCCGGTCGCGCTGGCCGCGGTCGTCGTGGCGGTGCTGGCGGTGACCGGGTGGATCGTCGTCAAGCCGCGGCTGGAGTCCAACACCCCTGCGGCGCAACCGCCGTCGGCCGCGCCGCAACCCGCCCCGCCGCCACCGGCGCCGGTACCCGGCTGCGAGGACCCCGCCGTCGCGGCCACCGCGCTGCCGCTGCGCGACAAGCTCGCCCAGCTTCTGATGGTCGGCGTCACCGGCGCCGACGACGCCCGCGCCGTGGTCACCGACCACCGCGTCGGGGGCATCTTCATCGGCAGCTGGACCGACCGGTCGATGCTGCAGAACGGTGAACTGAAGGCGATCGCGGACTCCGCGGCCCCGCTGCCGCTGGCGGTCAGCGTCGACGAGGAAGGTGGTCGCGTGCAACGGTTGTCGAGCCTGATCGGCTCGCAGCCCGCCCCGCGGGAGCTGGCCGCCACCATGACCCCTGAGCAGGTGTACGCGATCGCGCTCGACCGCGGCCGCCAAATGCGCGACATGGGCATCACGATCGACTTCGCGCCCGTCGTCGACGTCACCGACGCCCCGGACAACACGGTCATCGGCGACCGCTCGTTCGGCTCGGACCCGCAGCAGGTCACGGCGTTCGCCGGCGCCTACGCCCAGGGGCTGCGCGAGGCGGGGCTGCTGCCGGTGCTCAAGCACTTCCCCGGACACGGGCACGGGTCGGGCGATTCGCACACGGGTTTCGTCAGCACCCCGGCGATCGACCAGTTGATGAACGACGATTTGATCCCGTACCGCACGCTGACCGACGACGTGCCGGTCGCGGTGATGCTCGGCCACCTCGAGGTGCCGGGCCTGACGGGTTCGGACCCGGCGAGCCTGTCGAAGCCCGCCTACGACCTGCTGCGCTCGGGCGGGTACGGCGGACCCGCGTTCACCGGGCCGGTGTTCACCGACGACCTGTCCAGCATGGCCGCGATCAACCAGCGCTACGGCGTCGCCGAGGCGGTGCTGCGGGCGCTGCAGGCCGGCGCGGACGTCGCGCTGTGGATCACCACCGACGAGGTGCCCGCGGTGCTCGACGCGCTCGAGCAGGCCGTCACCGCAGGTCAGCTGGGTACCGAGCGGGTCGACGCGGCGGTGAGCAACGTCGCGCGGATGAAGTCACCGCGGCCGGCCCACTGCGGAGGCTGACCCCCGCAAAATTTGTGCACGGACCATACCCATGCCGCCTTTAGGATTTTTGTGGCCTCTGTTCCGCTCGGGGGCCACTGTTCGTGTAGAGCGCATGTGCGCATGACCGTCGGGGGTTTTCCGATGCGAGTGTTCTTCGGCGGTCCGTGCCGATGAGCGAGGGCCACAACTTCGGCGGGCCCAACCCGATCGGTGGACCGGCCGGTCAGCCGCCACCGTCACCTCCTCCGCCTGCGCCGCTCCCACCGCCGCCCCCGCCGCCCCCGCAGGCTCCGCCGCCCCCGCCGCAGACACCGTGGCAGCAGCCGTATCCGGACTACCCGCAGGGACCCGAGCAGTTCGCCGGGCCGCCGCAGTACCAGTACGCGAACCAGTTCGGGCCCGGTCAGATCCAGCCGCGCCCGCCCAAGCGCCGCAAAGGTCTGCTGATCGGTGTCGGCGCCGCCGCCGCGGTCGTCGTCCTCGTCGTCGCGGGCGTGCTGATCTTCAACGCCGGCGGCGGAGGCGGGGGAGGGGCCGAGACCCCGGGCCAGGCCGTGCAGGGCTACCTCGACGCGTTGGCCCGCGGGGACGCCGAAGCGGCGTTGTCGTTCGTCGCGCAGGTCCCGCCGGACAAGACGTTCCTCACCGACGAGATCCTCAAGAAGCAGATCGAGAAATACCCGATCACCAACATCACGATCCTCGGCGAGAACCCCAGCGCCAAGGGCGCGACGGTCGCGGTGCGCGCCGACTTCGGCGGCAAGACCTCCGATCAGCAGATCACCCTGCCCGCCGCGACCGACGGCGACTGGAAACTGCAGCACGGCGTGACCTCGGTCGACGCCAACATCGCCAACATGACCAGCAAGAAACTCGTCGAGATGGTGACGATCTTCGGCAAGCCGATCCCGAAAACCGGTAAGGCATACCTGTTTCCCGGCTGGGTCGAGTTCGGCTCGTCCAATCCGAACATAGAGATCGCCGCCTACAAGGACGAACCGCCCACGCTGCAGGAAATCTGGCTCGGCCACTCGATGAACCGCCCCGAGTTCGGGATCTCCGAAGCCGGCCAGAAGGCCATCCGCGACCAACTGAAGAAGATGTCGGACGAATGCGCGCGCTCCACCCAACTGGAGCCGCCGGACTGCCCGAACGACTTCAAGATCAGCGGCGTCACCGAAGGCACCGCGAAGTGGACGGCGCCAACGTCTTTCGACGGAATCGAGGCTGACTTCCTCGACCCGCGCACCGCGACCGTGCGGCTGTACGGGTCCACCGAGTGGGGCATCACGGTGCAGACCGACCGCGGGCCCTACAGCACCACGACCACGGCGTACCTCATGGGCGAGGCCGACATGACGCAGGACCCGCCCAAGATCACGCTGGAAAGGTGACGCGACGCCGGTGAGCAACCAGACGCCGCCCTGGCCGCCGGGACCCGGCCCGCAGCCGCAATGGGGCCCTCAGCAGCCGTGGGGTCCGCCGCCCGGTTATCCCGGTGCGCCACAGGGGCATCCGCAGTTCGGTGCACCGCCGCCGAAGAACCGCAAGCCGCTGCTGATCACCATCGGCGCGTCGGCGGCGGTGCTGGTGGTGATCGCGGCGGTCGTCATCGCGCTGTTCGCCTCGGGCGGCGGCGGTGACGACAGCGCAGGCTCGGCCGCCGGCAGCGCGAAAACCAGCGGCGACGCCAGCGAGGTGGTCAGGTCGTATCTGGAGGCTCTCGCCGACGGTGACGCCGAAACGGCGCTGGGGATGAGCTCGACGAAACCCGGGTCCGACGACCTTCTGAACGACGAGGTCCTCCGGAAGCAGATCGACACAATGCCGATCACCGACATCGAGATCCTCGGCGAGACCGCCGGCGAGGACGCCGATCACGTCAGCGTCCGCGCCGCGGCACGGTTCGGCGATCGCCGCTCCGAAGGCGACATCCGGATGGTCCGCGACGACAACGGCTGGAAGCTCGAGAACGGCTTCGTCAACGTCGGGACGCTGGCCGAGAAGAACGAGTTGAGTCCCGACGCCACGCTGCTGATCTTCGGCAAGCCGCTCGACAGCGCGGGCCACTTCTACGCGTTCCCCGGCTATCTCGAGGCCAGCACGTCGACCCCGTTCCTCGCGGTCACGCCGCCCGGACCGCTGGGCCTCGACCAGCTCGGCGGGTTCGCGTTCATCACGTTCAAGTACTCGATGACCGAGGCGGGTCGCAAGGGCGCCGAAGACGCCGTGCGGACCTGGCTGACCAAGTGCTACAGCCCCGGCCAGAAACCCGGCTACTGCACCAGCGTCGTCGGCGGCGAGAAGTGGGCCGACTACGACACCTCCACGGTTCAGCTGACCGGCCCGCTGGACCTCAGCGGGCTCAAGTACACCTTCGACGGTGTGCTGCGCACCGTGATGGTGATGGGCGACATCAAGAACGTGCCGGTGACCGTACGACGCAAGGACGGCCCGACCGTCCCGCTGACCGCCGAGGTGTGGTTCACCCAGCAGGTCGACCTCGGCCAGGACCCGGCGACCGTTGTGGAGTCGCGATGACGAACTACGGCGGCCCCAACCCGATCGGCGGCCCGCAATGGCAACCGCCACAACAGCCACCGCAGCCGCAGCAGCCACCACCCCCGCAGCCGCAGCAGCCATGGCCCCCGCAGCCGCAGCAGCAGTGGCAACCGCAGCCGCCGCCGGGACCCGGGTACCCGCCCGGCCCGTCGTTCGGCCCGCCGATCACCCCGCGTCCGCCGGCACGTAACCGCCGTCGCCTGATCATCGCCGGCGCGGGCGCCCTGATCGCGGTGATCGTGCTCGTCGCGGGGTTCGTCGTCTTCGGCGGCAGCGGCGACAGTTCGGGCGGCAACCGGACTCCCGTCGAGGCCATGCGCAGTTACCTCGAGGCGCTGGCCGCCGGTGACGCCGAGAAGGCGCTGTCGTTCGCGGTCAACGAGCCGGCGGAGAAATCGCTGCTGACCGACGAGATCCTGCAAAAGCAGCTGGAGAAGATGCCGATCACCGACATCACCGTCACCGAGACGAGCGGCACCGGCGGCGTGCAGGTGATGGCCACCTTCGGCGACATCGCGATCGACGAGACGGTGTACCTCAAGGAGAGCGCCGACGGCGGCAGCTGGAAACTCGAGAACGCCGCGCTGCCATTGGATTTCCGCAAAGACGGCGGTGACGAGTCGCCCGCGCTGATCGATCAGATCACACTGTTCGGCGAGAAGATGCCCGCGTCGGGGCGGCCGTACGTGTTCCCGGGCTGGGTCGACATCGCCAATTCCAACCCCAACGTCACGACGCTGATCGCGCCGGAGGAGCCGGTGTTCCTGCTCGACCGGCTCGATTACGGAGAGAACGTCAACTACGGGTTCGAGACCAGCGAGGCCGGGCAGGAGGCGGTGAAGAAGGCGATCATGGCGCTGCTGGTCGAATGCGCGAAATCGACTGAGCTGTCCCCGCCGAACTGCCCGCAGAACGCCGCATCGGCCCGCGTGCAGGGCACCGCGCGCTGGACCGCGCCGACCGACCTCGACGACCTGGACTTCACCGGCACCATCGACAACAAGGGCATGCAGGGCGTGATGGGGTCGGTCGAGTTCATGGTGACTCTGGACGCCACCGACCCGATCTTCAGCCGCGACAACTCCCCGGCGCCCTTCTGGTTCGAGGGCAAAGCCGACATGGCCCAGATCCCGCCGACGTTCACCATCCGCAAGACCAACTGACCTCCGACGACAGGACGACATGACCACCAGCGCCCGCGTGCAACCCAACGCCACCGACATGGAGAACGCGCAGCGGGTGGTCGACGCCATCGCACGTTCGTTCTCGGCCAAGGTGGTCGGGCAGGACAACCTGCGCGAGAGCCTGCTGATCGGATTGCTCACCGGCGGGCACATCCTGCTCGAAGGCGTTCCCGGACTGGCCAAGACGACGGCCGCGCGCGTCGTCGCTGAATCGATCTCCGGTGGCTTCAACCGCATCCAGTGCACCCCGGACCTTCTGCCCAGCGACATCCTCGGCACCCAGATCTACGACTCGACGTCGAATTCGTTTGTCACGCAGTTGGGCCCGGTGCACACCAATATCGTGCTGCTCGACGAGATCAACCGCTCCAGCGCCAAGACCCAGAGCGCGATGCTCGAGGCGATGGAGGAACGCCAGACCACCATCGCCGGGCAGACCTACCCGATGCCCGAACCGTTTCTGGTGATCGCCACCCAGAACCCCGTCGACCAGGAGGGCACCTATCCGCTGTCGGAGGCCCAGACCGACCGGTTCATGCTCAAGGAGGTGCTGCGGTACCCGTCGCCGCAGGAGGAGGCCGAGGTCATCTTCCGCATCGACGCCGGCGTCTACGACCGCGACGCGCCGACCCGGCCGGTGATCAGCCTCGACGACATGCGCCAGCTGCAGCGGATCTGCTCCAACATTCACCTGGACCCGGTTCTGGTGCACTACATCTCGCAGCTGGTATACGCGACCCGTAACCCGGCCGAGGTGCTGGCCCCGCAACTGGCCCGGCTCGTCGAGTACGGTGCCAGCCCGCGCGCCACGATCGCGTTCGCCAAGGCCGCCCGCGGCGCGGCGCTGCTGGTCGGGCGTAACCACGTGCTGCCCGACGACATCCGCAACGTCGCGCACCGCGTGTTGCGGCACCGGCTGATCCTGCGGTTCGAGGCGATCAGCGCCGGGGTCAGCGCCGAGACGATCATCGACGCGGTGCTGCAGTCGGTGCGGGTGCCCTAACCGCGCATGGGCAGACACCTCAACCGGGCCATCGCGCACTTCGGCACCGACACCCGTGGCATGCTCGAGGGCGGCCACTACGCGCTGTTGCACACGCGCAGCATGGAATTCGACGACCTGCGGCCGTACGTTCCCGGCGACGAGATCCGCGACATCGACTGGCGGGCGTCGGTGCGGACCGGCGAGACGATGGTCAAGCAGTTCGTCACCGAGAAGCACCACAAGATCCTGCTGGTCTGCGACGCCGGCCGCGACATGAGCGCGCTGGCCCCCAGCGGCGAGGTCAAACGCGACGTCGCCACGCTGGTGATGGGCGCCGTCGGGCTGATCAGCATGCGCCGCACCGACCAGATCGGCATGGTCTACGGCGACTCGCTGGGGTGCGCGAACGTGCGACCGCGCCGCGGCGAGAACCACATCGAGGGCATGCTCGACGGCTACTACGCGCACAGCCTCGGCGACGTCGGCACCAGCGACATCGTCACGCAACTCGACTACGTCGCGCACAGCCACCGCCGGCGGCTGCTGATCGTCGTGGTCAGCGACGAACCCGACATCACCGACCGCCTCGACGACGTCGTCACCCGGCTGACCGCCCGCCACGAACTGGTGTGGGTGGCGGTCGCCGACATGCCCGCCGTCGGCGCCGACGCCGGCGAGCAGGACGCCTACGACGTGGCCACCGGACGGTTCGTGCCCGACGGTGTCACCCTGGGGCCCGCCGTGGCGGCCGCCTACCGCAGAGCCGAGGCGCGTCGCGCCGCCGAACTCGACGAGTTCTTCCTCACCCGCGGCGTGCCGTTCGTGCGGATCAACAGCAGCGCCGAGATCCGTTCGCGGATGGTCGAACTGACGGAGGCCTACAGCCATGCCGGGCGATGACCTGCTGCGCTTCATCGGCGGGCCGCTGCCGCTGCCGGTGTGGTGGACGGTGCTGGCCGTCGTTCTGGTGCTGATCGCCGTCGGTTGGTGTGTGGGTGTGCTGCTGTGGACGCTGCCACCCGAGCGGCTGCGCAGGATCCCGGTGCTGCGCACCCTGCACGCCAAGCTGATCCGGCGCCGGTTCACCCGCGCGATCGCCGACACCACCGCGCTGTACCAGACCCGGGCGATGTCGGGGCCGCAGGCCAGCGCCGCCTACGGCCGCACCCTGCGCAGTTTCCTGTTCGTGGCCACCGGGATCCGCGCGCAGTATCTGCATCTGACCGAGCTGCGCGACGGTGAGCTGGCCAAGGCGGTGCCCGTGCTGACCTGGCTGCACGACGCGCAGTTCAACGCCGAATCGCGGGCCGACGTCACCGCGCTGGGCCGCTCGGCAGAGGAGTTGATCCGCACGTGGAGCTGAGATGGTGGGTGCTGATCGCGGCCGGTCTGCTGTGCCTGGCGGTCGGTGTCGCGGCGGCCTGGCTGACGCCGGTCGAGCGGGTCGCGCGCCGGCTGCGGCCCCTGGCCCACGTCAACCGGCTCACCCGGCTTCCCGAATTCGCCCGGGTGCAACGTATTTACCTGATCACGATGGCCGCCACCGCGGGGCTGCTGCTGATCGTGTTCCTGTCGGCGATCGTCGCCGCCGCACGCCCGGTCCAGCTGGCCTCCGCGAACGACGGCTACGACGCCGCGCACCCGCGCGACGTGATGTTGTGCGTCGGTCAACCGATCACCGACCCCACCACCGCCGACTTCCTCAATTACTATGCCGAACAGGCGAAGTCGTTCACCAACGAGCAGGTCGGTGTGACGTCGACCAGCCTGCGGGTGATGCCGATGACCCGCGACAACGTGTTCATCGAGCAGCGGCTGCGGTACTTCGCCTCGATGGCGCAGATCCAGCAGCAGATCGACACCCGCCGCGACGTCCCGCTCGAAGAGCGCCTGGAACTGGCCGGGGGTGTCGAGGAATTCGGCCGCACCGTGAACTACGTCGACTACGCCACCAGCCTCGAGGATGTTCTGGCGTTGTGCCTGAGCGGTTTCCCCGATCTGGACAAGGCCAGTGACCACCGCCGCCAGCTGGTCTATCTCGGCTACAGCCGCCTGCGCAGCGCTGAGGACACCCGGCCCGCGCTCTTCAGCGCGGATCAGGTGCAGGGCATGGCGCAGCGCGGCGGCGTGCAGATCAACGCGATTTCGCGCGCCGACGTTGCCGAGACCAGCGAGGAGGGCAACGACGACCTGCGCGCCCTCGCCGAGGCGACCGGCGGGCGGTTCACGCTCTACAACCCGGCGGGCACCGCGGGCGGCACCAGCCAGGTGCTGAGCGCCAGTCTCGACGAGATCACCGACAACTCGCCCGCGGCGGCGTCGCTCGGGGTCAGCGAGGACACCCCGCGGTACTTCGACAGGCCGCAGTTCCCGCTCGCCGTCGCGGTGATCGCGGCGGCGCTGCTGTCGGTGGCCCTGGTGGTGTTGCGGCGATGACGTTCCTTCCGGTGCTTCCCGTGTACGTGCTGGCGGTGTTCGCCGCGGTGATCGTGATCGTGCGGGTGGTCACGCTGTACCGGCTGCTGGTGCGCACCCCGGCGGGCCGCTACCGGACGGTGGTGCTGCGCTGGTCGGGGCTGACGTTCGCGGTGCTGCTGCTGGTGCTGGCCGCGCTGCGGCCCGGATACCCGCTGGACGGTGACCGCACCGCGTCGGCGACGGCGTCCTACGTGTCCGACGTCAACCTGATCCTCGTCGTCGACCGCTCGGTCACCTCGCGGGTCGCCGACTACGGCGACAAGCAGGCCCGGATGGTCGGCATCCGCGACGACATCACCGCGCTGCTCGACGAGTACCGCGGCGCCCGGGTGGCCATGATCGGCTTCGCGACCAAGGCTGCCGTCGACTGGCCGTTGTCGGCCGACGAGTTCGGCTTCCGCGCCTACGCCAAGAACCTGTCGGCGTACTCGCTGACCGCGTTCGACGCCGTCGACTACATCAACCCGACGTCGCCCAACGACCCGCTGCGCCAACAACTCGAGCAGACCCGGAAGGGTTATCCGCGCGCGCAGAACGTGGTGTTCTACTTCGGCGACGGCACGCTGGGCTCGAAGGTGCAGTACGAACCGTTCGATGTGCCGACGGATCTGATCACCGGCGGCGCCGTGTTCGGCTACGGCACCGCGAACGGCGGGCCGATCCCGGGCAGCTTCGCCGCGGGACGCAAGGCCTACCTGCCCGTCGCCGGGACGTCGACGCTGATGAACTCCTCGGTGGACGAGCAGCGGTTGGAGAGCATCGCCGACAGCCTGAAACTGCCCTACTTCCACCGCGAGGCCGGTCAGGACATCACCCCGGTGCTGCCCGCGGTCAACGCCGGCAGCATGCCGGACGTCGTCGACGCGGGCCGCGGCGATCCGATGGTCGGGCGCACCGAGTGGTACTGGGTGTTCGCGCTGCTGGCGTCGGCGCTGGTACTCGTCGAGATGATCCTGACCGTGCGCGAGTACCGGCGGAACAGGTTGTCGCGCAGCGACTTCACCGCAGCGGACGGGGGTCGCTGATGCTGCGACGGGTTCCCGAGAACCTGCTCCGCGAGGCCGGTCGGCGCTGGCGGGCGTGGTACCACCCGCCCCGTCACCGGCTGCGGGTGCGACGCCGGGTGCTGCTGTTCTCGGCGCCGGTGCTGCTGGCGCTGTTGGTCGCGGCCGCCGCGATCGCCAACATGGTGACCGTCGGCAACTCGGCGGTGTCGGCGTTCGCCAACCACGACACCGCGACGCTGCGCAGCGACGTCGAGCGGCTGCGCAGCTTCGGCGTGATCGACTCGGGCACACTCGGATTGGCTGAAGGCGACGTGCTGGTGCTGGAGGGCAAGCTGGTCGACGCGCAGGCTCGGTTCGCCGACGCGCTGGAGGCGACGGACCCCGAGGCGTCGTGTCCGGTGCGGATCAACCTCGAACTGGTCCGCGAGACACTCGGCGATCTCGCGGCCAACAGCGGCCGCATCGCCGACGCCGACAAGCTGTACAACGACGCGCTGACCGTCGTCGGCGAGGCGCCCGGCGGCTGCTTCGCCGACAACGCCGACCCGGTCGACGAGCGGCGCGCGGTGCTCGCCGACACCGCTGCCCGGCTCGAGCGCAAGATCGCGCACATCAACACACCCCCCGCGCAGCGTCCGCCGCCGACGCTGGCCACCGTCATACCGGAGCCGCCGCCACCAACCGGGTCGTCCGGCGGGCCCCCGGGACCGCCTCCGCCCGGTCTGCCGCCGATCGGGCAGGCTGACCAGGTGCCGGGTGCGGTCATGGGTCCGGGGTCGGAGTTGCCGGGCGAGAACCTGCCGGTGCCGCCGCCTCCGCCGCCGCCTCCGCCGCCCGAGCCGGGCGGGGGACCGGGTCCCGGGCCGGGCGACTTCCCGGTGGCCGACCCGAACGCGCCGAACCCGGCCCGCATCCTGGGTCAGGTGGGCGCCGACGGCCTGCCGGTCGGCGACCCCAACACCGCCGGCCCGCCGCTGAGCCTCTCACCCGGCGACGGTGAGCCGCGCGACCGGCTGCAGGAGATGCTGGAGAACGCCAACTCCTACGGCGGGCAACGCGAGTAGCACCGTTTGACCCGGACGCCCAGCGGTAACCCGGCGACCATGATCGGTGAACTGCGAACCGTCGTCCTCGACGCCCGCGATCCGCGGGAACTCGGGCGGTTCTACGCCGCGGTGATCGGCGGAGACCTCGACGACGCCGACGACACCTGGGTGGTGCTCACCGACCCGCAGGGCCGGCGGATCGCTTTCCAGCACTCACCCGAGCACGAGCCGCCGCAGTTCCCCGACCCGAAGGGCTCGCAGCAGCTGCACTTCGACATCCTCGTCGAGGACCCCGAGGCGGCCGAGCGCGAGGTGCTGGCGCTGGGTGCGACGCGGGTGACCGGTGTGCCCGAAACCGATTTCCGCGTGTTCCGCGACCCCGCCGGTCACACGTTCTGTCTGGTCTTCAACACCACGGGTTGAGTGTCGTGTCCGGGTTGGTGGTCGTCGGCAGTGGCGCAGCGGGAGTCAGCGCCGCCGAGACGTTCCGCGCCCGGCACCCCGGCATCCCGGTGCGGATCCTGACCACCGACCCGGCGCTGCCGTACGCCAAGCCGCCGCTGAGCAAGGACTTCCTGTGCGACCGAGACACCCGCCTGGACCTGCACAGCGCGCAGTGGTTCGACCGCAACCGCATCGAGCTGATCCGCGGGGTGACCGTGCGGGGCGTCGACGTCGACCGTCAGGAGGTGGTGACCGCCGGCGGGCGGCGCTACCCGTACTGGCATCTGGTTGTCGCGTCGGGTTCGGCGGCGGTGCGCCCGCCGATCAGCGGGATCGAGTCCGCGCTGACGCTGCGGTCGTTCGCCGACGCGGTGGCGCTGAAGATGGCGGCGCGCTATTCCGACTGCGCGGTGGTGATCGGCGGCGGGCTGATCGGTTGTGAGGCGGCGTCGTGTCTGGCCGAGCGGGGTGTCGCGACGATGATCGTCGCCGCAGAACACGTGCCGCTGCAGCGTCGGTTCGGAGTCGAGGCGGGCGAGCGGGTGGCGAAGATCCTGTCCGACAACGGGGTTCGGTTCGCGGGGGAGACCACCGTGGCCGCGATCGAGGGCGATCGGGTGGTGCTGGGCAGCGGCGAGACCGTCGACGCGGACCTGGTGGTCAGCGCGACCGGGGTGCGGCCCGACATCCGCCTGGCCGAGACCGCGGGCCTGACCATCCGCGACGGGCGCATCGTCGTCGACGAGCACATGCGCACCTCGGCGCGCAACGTCTACGCGGCCGGCGATGTGGCGTTGGCACACAACGTGACAGCGGGCCGGCCGATCCCCGCCGAGCACTGGCGCGACGCCGCCCATCAGGGCAGGGTGGCCGGGATGACCGCGGCGGGCTTCCCGGCGGTGTGGGACATCGTGCCGTCGTTCTCGTCGGTGATCGGCAACGCAGTGCTGCGCTACCGCGGTTGGGGCGCCGGCTATGAGCGTGCCCGGTTCGTCGATCACCACACCGGGTTCACCGTGTGGTACGAATCCGGCGACGGCGACGTGGTGGGGGTGCTGACGCACAACGCCGACGACGACTACCGCCGCGCCGAGGGCATCCTCCGAAAGCGTTGACTCACAACCAGTCCCGCTTCTTGAACATCACGTACAGCGTGACCACCAGGATGGAGATCAGCACCGTGCTGACAATGAAACCTTCCGCGCTGTCGATACCGGGGTAGAGGACGTTCTGACCGTAGAAACCGGTGATCGCGGTCGGCACCGCGATGATCGCGGCCCAGCCGGTGAGCTTCTTCATCACCATGTTCAGGCGGGCGTCCTGCAGCGACAGGTTGGTCTCGAAGACGGTGGTGATCATGTCGCGCAACGACTCTGTCCACTCCGAGGCCCGCAGCACGTGGTCGTAGAGGTCGGCGTAGAGCGGGTCGAGTTCGGGTGCGGTCTTGGCGTCGAGGCGGCGGTGCTGGGTGGAGTTGACGACCTCGCGCATCGGCAGCACGACGCGGCGAAGTTGGACGAGTTCCTTGCGCAGCGCGTACGTCCGGCGTTGCAGATCACCGCGCCGGGACCTGTCCTCGAACAGATCGTCCTCAAGGGATTCGATCTCGTCGTCGAGTTTCTGGACGGCGTCGAAGTGCCCGTCGACGACGACGTCGAGCAGACCGTGCACCAGCGAACCGACGCCGTACTCCTGGCCGCCGAGTTCGTCGAAGCGCTGCGAGACGGGTTCCATGTCGAACTCCGTCGACAGTCGCACGGTGATCAGCCCGCGCGGCAGCACGAAAGCGGAGATGCGGTGCGTCGACAGCGTCTCGTCGGCCGCGCCGTCGGTGACGGCGTAGACCGTGAAGAACGTGTGGGTGCGGTAGACAACCGCCTTGGTGCGCTCGGACTCGGCGAGCGCGTCCTCGACGGCCCAGGTGTTCAGGCCCAGTTCCTCGGCGAGCACCTCGAGCGTGTCGTGGACGGGGTCGTAGATGTCGCACCAGACCAGCGTGTCGTCGTCGGCGAGATAGTCCGAGATCGCGGAGAAGTCGAAATCGTCCTGCGGTTTGCCGCCGCGCCAGACCCGGCCCCGGATATGCGTCACGGCTTCATTGTGTCAGTGCGCGGGGAGTCCACGGCCGAACCGTCGTGTGTCGGCGAGATCGACGCTAGGGCTGTGGTTCGTGTGGATTTGCGACCCTGGTGTAGAACTCGCGGCACGCCAGGCGCTCGGGGGGAGTCGTGTCGGCGGTGATCAGTCGCGAGTCTGTTGCATGGTCTGGTGGGGATCGCAGAGGTCGACGACGCGGGACACGATCGAGCCGCACTGCAGAGTCCAGATGACGTTGGTGTCGCCGCAACGGATGTCGATGTTGCGCAAGGCCGCGAAACCTGCCGACGAGAAGAACGTCACCTCACGCAGATCCAGCACGAGATTGCGGCAATCCGTGGCGTGCCGGAACACGTACTCGCGCAGTTCCGCTGCGTTGGACGCATCGACTTCACCGTGAGCGGTGATGCGGACGACCGATGGTTCGGGCCGCTCGGTGGACAGGGTCAGTCGGGTGCGACGGGGTTGGTTCGACGTCGTGCGGATCATACGAAAGCTCCGAGCAATGGAAGAAAGTAGCGAGGAGGTTGCGTCCGAGTGCCAAGCGGGCGGAATCACACTTGCTGTCGTGACGTTCAACCTGCTCTCAGGCTACCCCGGCGATCGTGGATCACCTAGCCTTCCAGCGCCTTCTTACTCAATCGTCAGCTGGCGGCCAGACCGTGCTCGAGCGCGTACATGCTCGCGCCGATGCGGTTACCCGCGCCGATCTTGGCGTAGACCCGCTCGACGTGGTTGCGCACCGTCTTCTCGCTGAGCACCAGTCGCGCGGCGATCTCCTTGTTGCTGGCGCCCTGGGCGACCAGGCGCAGCACCTCGACCTCGCGCGCGGTGAGCCCGTCCGGTCGCGCGGAACGCTTACTCGAGGCGTGGCCGGCGGCGTGCAGGACCGCGTCGACGGCGGCCGGATCCAACTCGCCGTTGGTTGCCCGCTCCCGCAGTCGGCGCGCCGCACCGGCGGGTCCGAGTGCGTCGCGGTACGGCCGAGGCTCCAGCGCGCTCTGATAGCTCACCGCGCACGCCAGCACCCGGTCGGGCGTGCCCAGTTGCCGCGCCGAGAGCCCGCGCGGATACCCCGAACCGTCCAGGCACTCATGGTGGTTGGCCGCGACCGCGGCGATGTCCGTCAGCGCCGGCACCTGCGACAGGATCCGCCCGGTCAGATACGGGTGCAGCCGCATCCGTTCGAACTCTGCCATGCTGAGCCGGGCCGGCTTGGACCAGATCTGGTTGGACACCCCGATGCGGCCGATGTCGTGAACGTAGCCGGCGCGCCGCACGGTGGCCGCGTCCAGCCCGAGGGTCTCCGCCGCGGCCTGTGCCAGCGTCGCGGCCGCCTGCGAATGCCCCAGTGTGAACGGACATTTCAGGTCGACGAACTCGCCGAGCGCAACCAGCAGCGCGTCCAGGGACTCAGCGTCGAGGCGGGTGCCGCGGTCGGGGGCGTAGCGCAGCGCGGTGGTCCACACATCGCCGGTCGACGGCGCGACCCCGGCCGGGTCGGCGACGAACGCGTCGACCACTGCGGGGTCGAACTGCCCGCCGCGGCGGCTGCGCACCATCGCGACCGCGCCGTCGACGCCGAACTCGCGTTGATGGACCTCGGCCATGTCGGCGAGTTGGGCGATCCGCATCTCGATCGGAATCTGGTCACCCGAGGCCCCGGTGGGCAGCCCGCCGCCGTCGAACCGTTCGAACGTGAACCGCAGCGTGTCTTGTACGGCGGGGCTCAGGCCGATGCGGTCGGCGAGCAGTCCGGCTGACGTGCAGTGCGAGTGGATCAGCGCCGTGATGTTGCCGCGTGCGTTGGCATACAGCGTGGCCATCGTCTTCAGCCGGGTCAGCAGCGACTCGCCGCGGCCGATGTTGGCCAGCAGAAACCGTTGGTACGGCAGGCCGGACCAGTCCACCAGATACGAGCTGCGCCGCACCGCGATGTCGTCGCCGAACCAGCGGGCGTACTCGTGCGAGTCGGCATGACAGCCGATCCACATGATCAGCGTCGTGTAGTAGACGCAATCACGTTGCTGCTCAGTCAAACCCAGTCGATCGGCCAGTCGCAGCGCGATCAGTGCCGAACGCAGCATGTGTTCGGCGGGCTGACCGAGCCCGAGGTCGACGGCCACCGACAACGCGGCCAGCACCTCCGCCCGCGTCGGAAGCTCTTGCCGGGTGGAACTGCTGGCCACGTCCTGATTGTGCACCGCGGTGCCCGCCGGTCTACCGGGAAAGGTGAAGCCGGTCGGCGTCGCGGTGCTTGGCGACGTCGAACGCCTCGAACAGGCCATGCGCGACGACGCAGATCCCGCGCTGCGGCAGTTGGAAGTCGGCGAGAGTGCCCTGGGGTCGGTGCGGTCCGGTCGGGCCGAGGTCGACGCCGCGCAGCACCGCGGTGGAGTCGGCGACCGCCCACACCCGCCTGGGCGTGATGCGGAACTCCTGCCCGTTGGGCAAGTGGCCGGTCAGGCGCACCTTGCCGATCCGCATGATCGGGCCGACGAAGTGGCTCATGGTCCGCAGCAGGGTGCGGTTGCGGGCGGCTGCGGCGGGGATGCGCGACGCGATGACGCTCATCGCCGAGGTGGTAGCGGTAGTGGTGATGTCGACGCTCCAATCCAGCACTGCCGGAATCGAGATCGTCAGCGACCAGGGTGTGATCCATGTGGTGTCGATCGTGCAGACGACGGGTTCGACGGTGGTAGCCGAGCTGAAATAGCGGGAGCAGCTCTGCGGTCCGGGGGTCGTGGCGTAGAAGGTCCACACCCCGTCGGGGGTGCGATGCCAGACCGATTTGTAGGCGGGGGCGAACGACGTGTCGGGGAAGTCGCGGTAGGCGAGATAGTGCCCGTTGGCGAACGGCAGGCCCATGACGCCGAAGCCGATGACGCGCTCCTCGTCGCCGTCGGGAAGGGGTGTGGTTCTGGTGGCGGCTGCGGCCGCCTGCGGTGTGATTGTCATGGTCTGAGCGTGGCGCGGCGGCGCGTCGAGCACATGAGGCAATCGCCCCAATTGTGGCGGGTTGCGGCTCGGGCGTTCGTCGAGATCGACGCTAGGGCTGTTGTTCGGGCGGATTCGCGACCCTCGCGCAGAAATCGCGGGGAAGGGGCCGCCCGCGGCGGTTGGCGTTCGTCGAGATCGACACCAAGGCTGTTGTCCGAGTGAAATCGCGACCCTGGTGCAGAAATCGCGGCGCGGGGGGACGACGCGAGAGGGCAACCCCGCGAAACTAGAACAGCGTGAATTCCTCTGTCAGCGTGTCGATTCCAACCCGGATCGCCTTCAGCGCGGAATCGCGGGCCTTGAGCTTGGTGGCCAGGTGCGCGCCGGTATGCAGAGTCGACGCCGCCTCGGCCGCCAGCTCCTGGGTGCGGGCGACGACGCGCTCGGCCTCGACGATCTCGTCGAGCCAACCGGTCGCGATCGCCTCATCGCCGACGAACGTCGACGCCAGCGCCGCGCCCCGCTGATACGCCGCGGGCGTCAACCGGAACCGCATGATCTCCAGCGCGGCGTTGGGGATCGTCATGCCGATCGCCACCTCGATCGCCTGGCAGCGGGTCTTGGGCTGGCCCACCCGGTGGTCGCCGGACAGCAGCAGGAACGAGCCCATCGCGATGGCCGGGCCCGTCGCCGCCATGAACACCGGCACCGGGTACGTCATGCACCGCAGCGCCAGCTCGAACCCGCCGGACAGCATGCCGAGCGCGGCCTTGGCGTCACCGGACTGGAACACGGTCAGGTCGAACCCGCCGCTGAACACCCGGTTGTTGCCCGCGAGCACGACCGCCTTCGCGGCGTCCTTCTCGGCGCGGTCGAGCGCCTCGTTGATCGCGGCCTGCATGTCCGGGCCGAGCACGTTGACCTTGCCGTCGTCGAGCGTGATCGTCGCGACGGATTCGGTCAGGTCATAGCCAGCGGTCATCGCTTCTCCCTAGAACACGTAATTCGGGTCGATGCTACGAGACGTCGTCGTCGGGCCCGGCGGCGGATGACTTAGGGCACTACTCAGGGGGCGCGGTGACGCGGCGCGCGGCCGTTGAGGATCTGGGTGTGCGCCTCTTCGAACTCGGCGTCGATGTCGACCTCGCCGGCCCGGGCGGGCGCGGCGCCGTTGGCCGGAGCGTACTGATACGACTGCCGTTGTGGCGCTTCGATTTCGGTGCGGTAGCGCTCGCGCAGCTCGTCGGCGGCCGCCCGGACCTGGTTGATCTCCTTACGCAGCACCTCTTCGCGGCTTTCTTTGGCCGCGTAGTGGTAGTACGTCAGCAGGTGGCGCAGCAGTTCGAGTTTCTGCTTCTCCTGCCGGGCCATGTCGTGAGTGGTCAGCAGTTCGAGGCGCTCGACGGGATGCAGTGTCGACCAGTCCAGCACCGCGGTCGACTGGTACTGGGTGCGGCCGCGCTTCTTGCCGACGTCGGGCTTGTCGTAGTAGCGCAGCGCGCCGTCGAACCGCGATGCGATGCTCTCGCCCAGTTCCTTTCGGTCCAACGCGGAGTCCCAGACGATCCGCCACTCCTGGCTCGGGGCCAGGTAGGGGATCTCGGCGGGCAGGTTAAGGTGGACGATGTCGACGTAGCGGTCGTCGTAGACGTTCTCGTACTTGGCGACGGTGGGCGGGTTGGCGAAGTCGAACCGGATGTCGTAGGCCGGTGTGCGCCCGAAGTTCTTGACGACGAGTTCGATCAGGTGCCAGTCGTTGGCGGCCGGCTCCATGAACATCGCCACGTTGGGCTGCATGAGCTCGGCGCTCTGTTGTTTCGCCCGCCGGTACTGCCGCCACGCGTAGATGAGGGCGAAAACCCCGACGAGCACGGCGAGCCAGGCGGCCAGCGCCGTCCACATGCCGGCCGACAGGCCGAGCAGTTCTTGATCCGCGTCCACGCCCCGCTGTATATCACGCCGGGGCCGTTCGCACAGCCTTTGCTAACCCGGACCAGCCCGAATTTGCTGACTGACCGTGATCGGGCGATCAGTCGACGGTCATCCGCAAACTGGCGGCCCGGTGGCGTTCACCAGGTTCGGTACGCCGCTGTTGCTGACCGGGTTGTGAAGCACAGTTGCGCTCGGCCCGCGCCGCCCAGTCCAGGTCCGACCATGTCACCTCGCCGGGCAACCGCTTCCAGTACTGCGGATGCTCACGCAGGTACGGTTCGACGCTGCCGTGCACGGCAGCGGTGTCGGGCAGGCGGCGCAGCGCGATGGTCGGGGGTGTCTCGGTCAGCGCGGCGAGCTGGCCGGTCGCCGAGGTGCGGCGGGCCGCGGGGATCGCCAAGCCGGCGGCGACGGCCCCGTCGAGCATCCAGTCGAAGGTGATCTCGGCCAGCGGTGCGCAGGCGCCGCGTCCGCCCGCGATATCGCAGTGCGCCCCGCGGAACCACACCTCGTCAATGCGCTCGGACGCCGACCCGACCAGCTTCACGCCGGGCCGCCCGTCGATCGCCACTGCGTGGCGGCCGATCTCGACGTTCGACAGCGGCGCGGGCAACGAGCGGCGGGTGAAACCCGGGATAGTCATCGAATCCCACAGGCCCAGAAACCAGACCGGGATCCCCACACCGCGTTGCTCGAGCAGTTCCGAGGTGACCTCGCGGACCCGCGCCCAGTCCTGCGCGGTGCGGACGGTGCGCGGCAGCGTGTAGGCGGCCAGCGCGTAGTCCATCAGGTCGGGCAGCACGCCGACGATGTTGAGCAGGCGGGTCAGGGTCTGCGCGCAGTAGGCGCCGCGACCGACCCCGAACATGTAGATCCGGTCGCCGGGCTCCCACCGGTCGACGAGGAACTGGTAGGCCTCCGCGATCGCGGCGCGGGCGTCGTCGGCGGCGGTCTCGCGCCAGTTAAGCCGCGTCAGCGGGTGAGTCCCGACGCCGGGGTGATACCAGGTGAGCTGGTCTTTGCGGTCGTCGAGGAGGTGGAAGAGTCGGTGAGCGTTGGTCGCGTCGCCCGGAGTGGGATGACGACGTGCGCGGTCGAAGCACAACACCAGCTTCTTCACGAGGCCCCCGTCCCGTAAATTGACGCTCGCGTTACAGTGTGCCCAAGATCACTGATCTTGTCTCTGGATTCGGCAAACTAATTAGCGGCTTCTTCGCTGGATTCTCCTCCTCGCGAGCCGCGCGTCGGGCGGAACGCCGTTTTCAGCGGACGCGTCAATGCGGACCCCGCAGGCCCGGGCGAACTCCTCGGCGGTGTAGCCGTCGGCGGAGTTCATGTCGCAGTTACCGAACGGCGGCGCACCTTCTGGCAGGCCGCCGCCGTAGCCGGATCCGTCGGTGTACTGATGGGCGACTTTGCCGGGATACGGCGGGTTGTGCCCGTAGGCGGCGATCACCAACCGGATGCCCGGCGGTTTGTCCGGCCACAGCTTGTTCAGGTCGCCGACGTTGCCGTAGCCGATGACCCTGGCGGGACTGCCGACGTAGTCGCCGACGGCGCGGTGGGCGGCGTTGATGCCGGCCGACTGGTTGCCGCGGATCTGGCCGCCCCACGATTCGACGTCGAGCATCACCGCCATCTTCGGGTGCGGCGTGCCGAGCTGGCTGATGAAGGTGTCCACCGCCTGACGCCAGTTCGGCCGCCACACGAAGTACACGATGAAGAACGTCAGTCGGCCGCTGTCGGCGTTGCGCACGCACCAGTCATAGTTGTTGCGCCACCGGCGATCTCGATGAGTCCCGTCGTTGGACCGGATGCACAGCACCGGGTAGGGGTAGGTGTCGTCGACACCCACCTGCCATTCGGAGACGTCGGCATAGAGCGTGTCGGGCACGCCTGCCAGTCTGTCGGAGAACTACGACAGCGAGATCTGCACGCCCGGGCTCGCCGCGTCCGCGCGCAGTTCGATCACCTCGGGTGTGGTGCCGTGCGGAACGTCGAACGCGACACCGACCTGCGCCTCGGCGCCGGCCGGGATTTCGACGGACCCGCCGTCGACGTAGAACGTCGCCTCCTCGTCGACGGTGAACGAGGTGCCGTCGGCGACCAGCGTCTGCAACACGCCGAGGAACCGGGCGGGCGCATCGCTGACGTTCATCACCGACAGGCGCACCACGACGAACTCGCCGACCGCGTCCTTGCGCAGCGGCGCCTCGGTCGACGACACCATCGTGCCGACGTCCACGTCGGCGACCGTGAACGCCAGCGGCCCGTCGACGGCTGCGGCGCTGACCCCGACCGCCTCCGTTGTCGGATCCGCCGGGGGCTCACCCCACCCGCCGGCGGTAGCGGGTTTCGCGACCGCGGCGGTCTGGGAGGCCGGGGCGGGGTCGTTGATGAAGACGCCGTAGACGACGGCGCCGGCCAGCACCAGCAGCATCGCCGCGCAGGCGGCCAGATAGCGGTTGAGCAGCCTACGGTCGACGTCCGAGGGCAGGTCTAAAGCCGAAGACGGAGCATTGGATTCAGGATCGGGATACCAGCCGGGCGTCGGCGGTGTCGTCATCGCAAGCGGTCCTCCCAGGCAAGCGGAGCAAACTGGAGGATAGCGCAGACGCGCCCAGTGGTCGGACAATTGTGTCCGCCATCGCCGCTGATGGCGAAGTCAGCCGCCCATCAGCATGCGCCACTGGTCGAGGTTGCTCGCCCGGTAGACGTAGTTGGTGTTGCGCACCTCCGACAGCGACGCGCTGGGCTCCGCCGAGTACCAATGGCCGGGGAACACCGTCGGGTCGCCGGACAGTTTGGCCAGCGCCTGCAGGCTGCGGAACATGTCGTCGACGTTGCCGCCCGGGAAGTCGGTGCGCCCGCAGCCCTCCAGGAACAGGGTGTCGCCGGCGACGAGGCGCCCGTCGAGCAGGAAGCACTGGCTGCCCGGCGTGTGGCCGGGGGTGTGCAGCAGTTCGATGTCGATGTCGCCGACCGTGACGACGTCGCCGTGCTGGTGCTCGGTGAGCTCGCTGCGCGCGATGCCGGTGACTTTCGAAACCCAGTCGGCCTCAAGGCTGTTGACGTGCACGGGCACGCTGGTGCGTTCGAGCAGCTCGGCGAGGCCCTTGAGCTCGAAGCCCATCATCGAGCCGCCGACGTGGTCGGGGTGGTGGTGGGTGACCAGCACGCCCGACAGCCGCATGCCGTCGGCTTCGAGGGCGTCGACGAGTTCGCCTGCGGCGTAGGCGGGGTCGACGACGACGGTGTCGCCGGTCTCGCGGTCGCCGATCAGGTAGGCGAAGTTGCGCATCTGCTGGGCGATCATGTCGTCGGCGGCGAAGTCACGCCCGGACAGCAGCTGGCGGAAGTAGAGGCGGTCGGTGGCCATGCCCGCCAGCGTATCGACGGCTCAGTCGAGGTTGCGCAGCCGGACCATCCGGATGGTGCTGCTCTCGTCGAGCTCGACCAGGTCGGTGCGTGAGCGCAGGAAGTCGCTGAACGACTTGAACCCGAGCGACTTCTCCGAGAACGACGGGTCCATCCGCTTCATCTGCGCCTTGACCGCGGAGTTGTGCAGCCAGTCCGAGTCGTCCTTGCCGTGCGCGATCGACAGCGCGCGCTGCAGCAGCGCGGTCGCGCCGGCCTGCGGGTCGGGCTGCTCGGGTTCGGCCTCGGCGTCGGCCTTGGTGCGGCGCTTCTTGGGCGCCTCGGTCTTGACCTCGGGGACACCGGGCAACGCGTCGTAGGAGACGTACTCGTCGCAGGCCGCGGTCAGCGACTTGCTGATCGACCCGGTGATGCCGATGCCGACGACGTAGCGGCCGAGCCGCTTGCACCGCTGGGCCAGCGGGATGTAGTCGGAGTCGCCGGCGACGATCACCACGTGCGTCAGGTCGGGCAGCCGGAACATGTCCTCGACGGCGTCGACCGCCAGCCGGATGTCGGCGCCGTTCTTGCTGTAGGCGGCGGCGGGGAACAGCTGCACGAGGTCGACGGCGCGGCCGACGAGCTGGTCGCGGTAGTCGGCGTTGACGTCGGTGGACCAGTCGGCGTAGGCCTTGGTCAGCACCAGCGTGCCGAACGAGGAGGCGTAGTCGATGATCGCGCCGACGTCGACGACGGCCTGGGTCAGCCGCCCCGGGTGCTTGTGGAAGCCCGCGGTCTTGTCTCGTTGAAACGAGCTGCGACCGTGCACCTGGTCGTAGCGCGAGATCACGATGTTGTCGAAGTCGAGGTACACCGCGACGCGCGTGGGGTTGGGTTCGGTCACCGCTCCGTCCTATCACTGAAGGGCCCCTCCCCGCCGGGACTGCGCACGACCGAAGGGACTACAGTCGAGGAAGTGACCTGCGGTTTGGCGTGGCAAACCGCGAGACTGTACCCTCTTTAAGGCTCGCGCCGCAGTGCGCGGGACATGAAGTAGGCAGGCCCCCTTAGCTCAGTCGGCAGAGCGTTTCCATGGTAAGGAAAAGGTCAACGGTTCGATTCCGTTAGGGGGCTCGGTGAGCGGGCGTGAACGCCCGGATCCCGGGGCGGTGTAGCTCAGCTGGTTAGAGCGCACGACTCATAATCGTGAGGTCGGGGGATCGAGCCCCCCCACCGCTACAGGCAACTGAACGCGTAGACAAAGGACGAGCAACCGTGGCCTCCAGTACCGATGTACGGCCCAAGATCACCTTGGCGTGCGAGGTGTGCAAGCACCGCAACTACATCACCAAGAAGAACCGCCGCAACGATCCCGACCGCCTCGAGATCAAGAAGTTCTGCCCGAACTGCGGCAAGCACCAGCCTCACAAGGAATCGCGCTAAGACGCGCCCAACCCGTGGGCGATCGCCCGGGTTGACTAGGTAGGTTCACTAACTGTGTCGTTGTCCGAGCGGATCGTCGGGATGAGCTATCGCTACCCCGATCACTACGTCGTGGGCCGCGAGAAGATCCGCGAGTACGCCACCGCGGTCAAGAACGACGACCGGGTGTTCTTCGACGAGGACGCCGCGGCCGAACTGGGCCACCGGGCGCTGCCGGCGCCGCTGACGTTCACCAGCGTGCTGGGCTACAAGGCGCAGACGGGGTTCTTCCGGCACGCCGGCATCGGGCTCACCGACATGAAGATCGTCCAGGTCGACCAGGTGTTCAAGTACACCGCGCCGATCTTCGCCGGCGACAAGATCTACGCCGACGTGTCCGTCGACGCCGTGCGCCAGGCCCACGGCACCGACCTGGTCGTGCTCAAGACCATCGTCACCAACGAAGCCGGTGGCGTCCTGCAGGAGACATACACGACCCTGGCGGGTCGGACGGGCGACGGAGAAGAGGGCTTTTCTGATGGCACTGCGTGAGTTCGATTCGGTGAAGGTGGGTGACCTGCTTCCCGAGAAAGTCATCCCGCTGACACGCGCGGACCTCGTGAACTACGCGGGGGTCTCCGGTGACCTCAACCCGATCCACTGGGACGACGAAATCGCCAAGCAGGTCGGGCTGGACACCGCGATCGCGCACGGCATGCTGACCATGGGTCTGGGCGGCGGCTACGTGACGTCGTGGGTCGGCGACCCGGCCGCGGTCACCGAGTTCAACGTCCGCTTCACCGCGGTGGTGCCGGTGCCCAACGACGGGGTGGGCGCCGAGATCGTCTTCAACGGCCGCGTGAAAGCGGTTGAGCCGGAGACCAAGTCGGTCACCATCGCGTTGTCGGCGACGACCGGGGGGAAGAAGATCTTCGGCCGCGCCGTCGCTGTTGCGAAGTTGGCGTAGCCCATGGCGCTGAAAATCGACATCAGGGGCATGGTCTGGAAGTACCCCGAGCCCTACGTCGTGGGTACCGAGCAGATCCGCCAGTACGCCAACGCCGTCAAGGCCGACGACCCGACCAGTCACAGCCTGGAGGCCGCCAAGGCCGCCGGCCACGACGCGCTCATCGCACCGCCGACGTTCATGTCGATCTTCGCGGTGATGATTCAGCGGCACTTTTTCCAGCACAACGACATCGGCTTCGAGACGATGCAGATCGTGCAAGTGGACCAGAAGTTCAAGTTCCACCGGGCGATCAAGGCCGGCGACGAGCTGACCGGGACGCTGTATGTGCTGACCGTCGACGAGCGCTTCGGCGCCGACATCGTCACCACCCGCAACACGCTGGTCGACCAGCACGGCGAACTGGTGATGGAGTCGTTCACCACGTTGATGGGCCACGAGGGCGACAACTCGATCTCGGCGGGCTGGGATCCCAAGACCGGGCAGGTCACCCGCAAGCCGGTGATGCACGAGGCGTCGGACGCCGGCACCGAAACCGACCAGGCGGCGGATTAGTAACTCCGACGGAAGGCACGCTACACTCGGACCTCGGGGTTTTCCCAGTACAGCGCGCTTCCGTCGGTTTGAAGATCGACCGATCGGGGAGCGCGCGAATTGTGTGAGCCCCGAACAGGCGAGGGATATCGCAGTGCCAGCGGTGTCTTTCCCGAAGGGGCGTAGCTCAACTGGCAGAGCAGCGGTCTCCAAAACCGCAGGTTGCAGGTTCAAGTCCTGTCGCCCCTGCTGAAGGCGAATACTCGACAACGTGTGGACACTGGACAGTGACCCCACAAAATGACCAGACGAAAGGCATGCGGTGAGCGACGAGCGCGATGGTGCCGGCTCCGCAGGCACGGGCGGGACCGAGGACACCGGCAGCGGCGCGGTGGTGACCCGGCCGAACCGGCCGTCGGGTAAGCGGTCCCGACGCGCCGCGGTCGGCGAGGACGTCGGCTCCGCGATCGACCTGGACACCGGCACGGAGGCTTCGCCCACCAAGGACGGGCCCACCAAGAACGGTTCGGGCGGCGCGAAGAAGACCGCCAAGAAGCGCGGCGACGGCCCGTCCCGCAATCCGTTCCTGTTCGTCTGGAATTACCTGAAGCAGGTCGTCGCCGAGCTGCGCAAGGTGATCTGGCCGAACCGCAAGCAGATGGTCAGCTACACCATCGTGGTGCTGGTCTTCCTGGCGTTCATGGTCGCCCTGATCGCCGGTGTGGACTTCGGCTTGGCCAAGCTCGTGATGTGGGTCTTCGGGTGACGAGGGCGCACGGACGAAGTATTGAGAGGACTGACAAGTGACTAGCTTCGAGGGCGATACGCCTTCGGCCGAGAGTGTCGATCTGGTCGACGAGACGACCACCGATCCCGCGACCGAAGATGCCGACGTCGCCGGCGACGCCGTCAGCGACGAGGCGGCCACCGCCGCCGACGCTGCCGGTGAGGCTGAGGTGTCCGAGGAGGCCGCCGCCGACGGCGAGGCCGCCGAGGAAGAGGAAGAAGACCCGGCCGTCGCGCTGAAGAAGGAGCTGCGGCTCAAGCCCGGTGACTGGTACGTCATCCACAGCTACGCCGGTTACGAGAACAAGGTGAAGGCCAACCTCGAGACCCGCGTGCAGAACCTCGACGTCGGCGACTACATCTTCCAGGTCGAGGTGCCCACCGAAGAGGTCACCGAGATCAAGAACGGGCAGCGCAAGCAGGTCAACCGCAAGGTGCTGCCCGGTTACATCCTGGTCCGCATGGAACTCAACGACGAGTCCTGGGGCGCGGTGCGCAACACGCCGGGCGTGACCGGTTTCGTCGGGGCGACGTCGCGGCCGTCGCCGCTGAGCCTCGACGACGTGGTCAAGTTCCTGCTGCCGCCGGCCGCGGCCAAGAAGCCGGGCAAGGCCGCCTCGACGGCCGCCGGCGCCGCCTCGACGGACGCGACGCTGGAACGTCCGGAGATCCTGGTCGACTTCGAGGTCGGCGAGTCGGTCACCGTCATGGACGGTCCGTTCGCGACGCTGCCGGCCTCGATCAGCGAGGTCAACGCCGAACAGCAGAAGCTCAAGGTGCTGGTGTCCATCTTCGGCCGCGAGACGCCTGTCGAGCTGACGTTCAACCAGGTCGCCAAGATCTAGTTTCGGAGGGACGGGCCCTCCACTTTCGAATCAAGTAAAGGAAACACCACACCCATGGCCCCGAAGAAGAAAGTCATCGGGCTGATCAAGCTGCAGATCCAGGCCGGGCAGGCCAACCCCGCCCCGCCGGTGGGTCCGGCGCTCGGCCAGCACGGCGTCAACATCATGGAGTTCTGCAAGGCGTACAACGCCGCGACCGAGAACCAGCGCGGCAACGTCATCCCCGTGGAGATCACCGTCTACGAGGATCGCAGCTTCACGTTCAACCTGAAGACCCCGCCCGCCGCCAAGCTGCTGCTCAAGGCAGCCGGTGTGCAGAAGGGTTCCGGTGAGCCGCACAAGACCAAGGTCGCCAAGGTGAGCTGGGATCAGGTGCGCGAGATCGCCGAGACCAAGAAGGAAGACCTGAACGCCAACGACATCGATCAGGCCGCCAAGATCATCGCCGGCACCGCCCGGTCGATGGGGATCACGGTCGAATAATTCGGCCCACCCCGTGGGAGGGCCAGCTGCGGCCCGCCAACCACAACTTCTGAACTACAAGGAGACATCAATGAGCAAGAACAGCAAGGCCTACCGCGAAGCCGCCGAGAAGGTGGACCGCACCCGGCTGTACACGCCGCTGGAGGCGGCGAAGCTGGCCAAGGAGACCTCGTCGAAGAAGCAGGACGCGACCGTGGAGGTGGCGATCCGGCTGGGCGTGGATCCGCGTAAGGCCGATCAGATGGTGCGTGGCACCGTGAACCTGCCGAACGGCACCGGTAAGACCGCCCGCGTTGTGGTGTTCGCGGTCGGTGACAAGGCCGAGGCCGCCGAGGCGGCCGGCGC
Source organism: Mycolicibacterium flavescens (assembly GCF_001722335.1). Taxonomy (GTDB): domain Bacteria; phylum Actinomycetota; class Actinomycetes; order Mycobacteriales; family Mycobacteriaceae; genus Mycobacterium; species Mycobacterium flavescens. The sequence continues at coordinate 159,126 of NZ_MIHA01000005.1, read as the reverse complement.
CGATGCGGTGGGCAGCGATGACCTGATCGAGCGGATCCAGGGCGGCTGGACCGACTTCGACGCCGCGATCGCGACGCCGGATCAGATGGCCAAGGTGGGTCGGATCGCGCGCATCCTGGGCCCGCGTGGTCTGATGCCGAACCCGAAGACCGGCACGGTGACCCCGGACGTGGCCAAGGCCGTGGCCGACATCAAGGGCGGCAAGATCAACTTCCGCGTCGACAAGCAGGCCAACCTGCACTTCGTGATCGGCAAGGCGTCGTTCGATGAGACGAAGCTGGCCGAGAACTATGGTGCGGCGATCGATGAGATCCTGCGGGCCAAGCCGTCCTCGTCGAAGGGCCGCTACCTGAAGAAGATCGTGATCTCGACGACCACCGGCCCGGGCATCCCGGTCGACCCGTCGGTGACGCGTAACTTCGCCGAGGCGTAACCACTCTCGATGACCCGATGCCCCGCCTGGTCAGGCGGGGCACCGCGAAGTTCGCGCGACGCGCCTGTCCGTTGCTCTAACTGCCGTCCCCGAACACCCGTCCCAACTCCGCGCGCGTTTTGATGCCAAGCTTGCGGTAGATCCGCGACAGGTTCGTCTCGACTGTCTTCGGGCTGATGAACAACGCGGCAGCCACATCTTTCGTCGTCATCCCGGTCGCCGCCAACTCGGCGACCCGCTGCTCGGACGCCGTCAGGCCCAGGCTCCCGCCCGACACGGTGCTCAGCCGCGCCAACTCCGCGCGCGCCCGCTTCGCCCACAACGGCGTGCCCAACGACTCAAACACCTCCAGCGCCTCGGTCAGCGTCACCCGCGCGACATCCTTCTGCCGTTGCCGGCGCTGCAACTGACCGAGCAGCAGAAGCGTGCGCGCCCGCTCGAACGGCATCGGTAACCACTCGTGATGGCCCAGCGCCTGCTGCGCCATGTCCACCGCCGCGGGTACGTCGCCGTGCGCGGCCAGCCACATACTGCGACCCCGCGCACCTATCGCCAGCATCCACGCCCGGTCCACCATCCGGCCGTTGGTCTCCAACGCCTCGATCATCTGCAGCGCGTCGTCGGCGCGGCCGAGCGCGATCATCGCCTCCACCGCGTCGGGAACGTAGCCGACAGTGATGATTTCGGTGCCCGGGATGAACGGGAACCGCTCGATCAGCGGCTGCAGCGTCTGCACCGCCTGCTCGTGACGACCCATCGACACCTCGAGGAAACCCAGGCTCACCGCCGCCCAGTCCGCCAGCCGCGGCGAACCGCAGGCATGCGCGAGGTCGATGGCTCTCTGCGCCATCTCACGAGTCTGCGCCTCGTCGCCGGCATACGACGCCACCGCCGACAGGATCACCTTGGCGATCACCCGCATGTGCTCACCGCCGAGCTGCTGCGCGCGCTCCACGGTCTCGGTCGCCACCCGGCGCGCCTCGTCGTAGCGGCCGCGCCACACCTCGATCAGCGCGGTGAACACCGCCACGAAGATCAGATCGGTCTCTGCGCCACGCTCCACGCACCGGTCCCGCACGACGGTCATCTGCTGGCTGGCCTCGTCCAGCCGGCCAGCCCACGCCAGCAGCAGCGCGTGATTCGCCCTGGGCCGGAACGCGATCGGCGCCTGACTGTGCGGATCCTGCAACACCAGGGCGCGTTGAACACTCGGCCAGTCGATGCCGCGGCCGCACATGCAGGCGATGGTGGCGCGCACCGCCAGCACCTGGGCGGTCAGGTCGTTGTGCCCGACGTCCTCGGCGTAGGCCGCGGCCCGCTCGACGTTCTGCAGGGCCTTACCGAACTCGCCCTCGTTGAGTTGGGCGTACGACAACAGCAGCAGTGTGCGAACCCGGACCTCGCGGTCGCCGCCGTCGTTCTTCAGCGCGTCCTCGAGCATCTCGACAGCCTGGGTGAAACTGTTGTTGTGAATCCGCATGGCGCCCAACAGGTTGAGCGCCATCGCGCGGTGCACTCCGCGCGCCACCCTGTCGGTCAGGCCCTCCAGCAGCTTCTCCGCGCGCGGCAGATCACCGGCGTGCAGATACTGGTCGGCTGCGTAGATCCGCCGCACCGGGGTGTCACCGCCCAGCCCGATCGCCAGTTCCAGTAATTCGGCCGCGGCGGCCGGGGCGCCGCGGGTCCACGCCGTGGCCGCGGCTTCGTCGAGTGCCTCCAACGTCGTCGCATCCGCACTCGACGCCGCCATCGCCATATGCCGGGCCCGCGACTCCGGGCTGTCGACCTCCTCGGCCAGCGCGCGGTGCATCGCGCGGCGCTCCCGTCGGCTCGCGTCGGTGTACACGCTTCGGGCCAGCAGGGGATGGGTGAACGCGACATCGTCGCCCTCAAACGTGATGATGCCCTTGGTCTTTGCCTCGTCAAGCAGTTCGACAGTCCGCTCGGGGGTGTTGCGGGTGACGCGCGCGAGCAGGTCGAGCGTCGGCGCCGCCGACGAGGCTGCCGCCAACAGCAGCACCTGCGTCTCGGGCTCCAGCCGGCCGATGCGCTGGCGCATCAGTTCGGCCAGCGTCGCCGGCAGCACCGACTGCGAACCGCCCGCTTCGATAGCGCGTGCCAATTCCAATGCGTAGAACGGGTTTCCGCCGGAGATCTCGGCGATGCGCACCATGGTCGGCCGCGGGAACGTCCGGCCCAGCCGCGCCGACACCAGCGCGTGCAGGCCGCCCAGGCTCAGCGGGCCGACGTGCACGCGGCCCGCGGCGTCGGTGGTGGACAGTTGCAGCCAGCCTGCGGCGCCCTCGCCTTCGTGCTCGCTGCGCTCGGTCAGCAGCAGACCCACGCGACCGGTCAGGCGTCGCGCCGCGAATGCCACCACCGCCTGGCTCGACGGGTCGAGCCACTGCACGTCGTCGAGGGCCAGCAGCAGCGGCGCGTCCTCGATGAGCCGTTGCAGCGCCGTGGTGAACGCGGCCGCCACCACACCCTGATCGGTGCCGGGCCCGGCGTCGTCGGCGCGCAGAAGCACCCGGTCCACCGCGATGCGCTGCACCTCGGGCAGGCCGTCGATCACCTCGTGGTCCACATCGCCCAACAGATCGGCGACCGTCGCGTAGGCCAGTGCCGTCTCCGCCTGCGCCGCGCGCGCTGAAAGCACGCGAAAACCGCGCTCACGCGCCGCTTCCACGCCCTCGAGCCACAGCGTGGTCTTGCCGACGCCGGCCTGCCCCTCGATGACGAGCGCACACGGACAGCGTTCGGCGCACGACAGTAACTCTGCCACCGCCCGGAATTCGGCCGGCCTTTCGATGACCCCTTTTACCAATGACCCCCACCCCTCGCAGCAACCGACGATACCGCGCTCGAGGAGGGCCGTGCAGGTTCGGTGACGCAGTTAGGCCATTCGGCGGACAGTTTTACTGGTCCGAGCCAGAAAGAATTGGCGAACGCAAGAACGTCAGTGGCGGCACTGCCGGATGCGGGTGCCCACGTGCGCGGAAAGCCGTTGATGCGGTGCCCCGGCGGCACGGCAGGTGCGCACGACGATCTCCGGGTTGTCGGCGCCGAACACTCCATAGAGCACTTCGTCGGACGGTACGGACAGCGTGACCAGCAGCCGCACGGGAGTGCCCTCGCCGGTGGCGGTCTCAGCGGCCTCGTCGAGGCGGGCGACGATGTCGTCGACCGACTGCTCGCTCAACTCCGGCAGATACCACTCCGCCAGATAGCACGCTTGACTGCTCTCCACATGACAGACGGTAGCCATTTGTCAACGAAACGGAATCCGGTGTTTCCCTACATTCCACGACCGACTTCTTCCCTATGCAAGAAGCTCGGGCAGGACGATCTCGGCGATCAGCGCGCGGTGATCCGATCCGGGAACGGCCACCGTGCGCACGGAAGTTGCCGTGGCGTCGCGGGTGAGGATGTGGTCGACGGCGAACACCGGCGGCACCGCTATGTCGGCGGGATGTGTACGGGTCAGGCCGGCACCGGCCTGCTCGGCCGCGTCGTGGTAGCCGTCGCGCAGCAGCGCGCGGAACTCGCGCATGTCCGGTGTGCTGTTCAGGTCGCCCGCCACCAGCACCGCGCCGGGGGCGTCGGCGGCGATCTGCTGCAGCACGGTCGGCAGCCGCGTCACGTCCTGCCGCCAGCCCTCGAACGGGTCGGGCCACGGCGCCGACAGGTGGGTGGTGACGACCGTCGTCTCCGCCGCCGCGCCCGGTATCCGCACCCGCGCGGTGAGCAGGCCGAGCCAGAACTCGTCGAAAGACGTGCCGGCCCGCATCGGGTAGCGGCTCCAGATGCCGACCCCGGCCGGCCCGTCGCGCGGCTGCAGAACCTGGAACGGGAAATCCGCGCCGAGTTCGGCAAGGTTCTCGGCCAACTGCGGGGTGAGCTCCTGCACCGCGAGCACGTCGACCTGCTCGCGGGCCAGGGTGACGACGGCCGTCGCATCCGCTTCGCCGTACCGCAGGTTCACCGACGCGAACCGCACCGTCACCCCGGCCGGTGCGTCGTCGGCGCTATATAAGGGCGCCTGGACGGCGACGACGGCGGCGGTCAGCGCGACCGCCAACAGCGTTGCGCCCCAACGTCGCAGCGCCGCGAACACCAGCACCGCGACCGGCGCGCCGAGCATCAGGTACGGCGCGAGCGCGGCGATCACCAGCAGCGGGCGGTTGACGATCGGCACGAACCGCACCGCGAACGCGACCGCCGCGAGGACCAGCGCCACCACCGCCAGCGTCGTCGCGATCCGTCGCGCCACTGCTTTGAATTCGGTCAGAATGACGCGTCCGATCTCGCTCGATGTGTGACAGTTGACCCATGCGTAAAGCGGGTCGCGTGATCGTACTTTTCTTCCTGAGCCTGCTGAGCACCGCGGTGCTGGGCGTCGTCGCGGCGCTGCTGTCGGCAGTGAGCCTGGCGGCCACCGCGCTGATCGTGCCCGGCACCGGAACCCCGGACGCGAACGTGGTCGACAAGTTCAAGCAGAACGCGCAGACCCGGTATATCGCACCGTTCTCCAACTGCGACGACGCGACGTGCGTGCTCGACGGAATCAACTATCCCGCATCGTTTTTCCCGCTGGTCATCTTCCCCGGCTGGTGCGAACCCGGGCGCTGCGAGACCTGGAACACCTCGGTGGGCATCGGCGTCGACCACCTCTACACCGCGCTGGACACCATGGAAGACCCCGAGGGGTTCACCCTCTTCGGCTACTCACAGGGCGGCGCGGTGGTGTCGAACACGCTGCGGCGCATCGCCAAGGACAACCCCGACCTGCTCGACAAGATCAACTCGGTGGTGATGATCGGCAACGCCTACAACCCCGACGGCGGGCTGTTCACCCGGCTGGGTTTCCTGCCGACGATCCCGTTCCTCAACATCACCTTCGGGCCCGCGACGCCGACCGACCTCGGTGTGGAGATGACGACCATCGGCTTCCAGTACGACCCGGTGATGTACGCGCCGCTGTACTGGGGCAACCCGCTGGCGTTGTTCAACGCGTTCGCGGCGTTCGACAACGTGCACGGCTACTACCTGACGCCGAACGGCAAAGGCCCCAACGATCCGATGGCCTACGGGTACGACGACACGGAGCTGGCCGACATCCTCGCCTCCGGGTGCCCCGGCGCGTACTGCCGCGTCGACGAATTCGACAACAAGTACTACATGATCCCGGCCAAGAGCCTGCCGATGATGAACCTGATCATGTCGGCGGTGCCCGAACCGCTGCGCCCGTTCGTCAAACCGCTCGTCGACCTGACCAGCCCGGCGGCCAAGGTGCTCATCGACCTGGCCTACAACTGGAGCGGCGACCCCGGCCAGACCCGCTGGCTGTCGATCTTGCCGTTCAGCCCGACCACCAACTGGCTCAAGGTCGGCGTCGACCTGGCTGTGGCTGTGGTGCAAGGCATTTCGGACGCCATCAACGGCGGCGCGACGATCGCCATTCCGGCCGAGGAGGTCGAGACGCTGGCGGCCACGTCGTCGCAGCGCTCCGGCCGCTCCGCCGAGATCACCGGCGAGCCGCCGAAGCCCGAACCCGTGCCGGAGAGCGTCGACGAGGGTACCGATGACGGCGTGAAGGACGACGGGCTGACCGGCGACGACGGCGCCAAGGACGACGACGTCGACGGTACTGAGGACGACGAGGCCGTGGACGACGAGGTCGTGGACGAGGAAGTCGGGGACGAGGAAGTCGGGGACGATGTCATCACCGATCCCGAGGGCGTCGAGGACGAGGACGTCACGGACAACGACACCGAAGACATCGGCGCCGAGGACGACGTCGACACGAACGACGTTGACACAAAGGCCGACGACGCCGGCGCTGACGACACCGCCGACACGGACCCCGCCGACAAAGCGGCGGCCTAACGTCAGGCGGCGATGGCCGGCTTCAGGTAGGTGACCAGGCTGACGTCGATGCCCTCGTCGATGAAGTAGTACTGGCAGCCCTTGAGGTACCGCATGTAGCGGTGGTAATTCTCCTCGTCGGTGGCCGCGATCGCGGCGTCCTTGTTGCGCTCGAGGCGGTCGGCCCAGATACCGAGCGTCTTGATGTAGTGGTTGCGCAGCGAGATCGCCTCGGGCACCTGGAAGCCGGCCTTCTCGCCGTGCTCGATCATCATCTGCGTGGTCGGCAGCCGCCCACCCGGGAAGATCTCGGTGATCATGAACTTGATGAAGCGGGCCATCTCGAAGGTCAGCTTCTTACCGCGCGCGGCCAGGTCGTACGGGTGGTAGCCGACGCTGCTCTGAATGGTCATCCGGCCGTCCTCGGGCAGGATGTCGTAGCAGGTCTTGAAGAAGTCGTCGTAGCGCTCGAAACCGAAGTGCTCGAACGCCTCGATCGACACAATGCGGTCGACGGGGGAGTGGAACTGCTCCCAACCCTCCAACCGGACGTCGAACGTGCGCTCGGTGTCGACCTTGCCCAGCAGCTCGTTGCAGTAGGCCTGCTGGTTCTTGCTCAGCGTCAGGCCGATGACGTTGACGTCGTACTTCTCCATCGCGCGCTGCAGCGTCAAACCCCAGCCGCAGCCGACCTCGAGCAGCGTCATGCCGGGCTTGAGGTCGAGCTTGTCGAGGTGCTGGTCGACGTTGGCGATCTGTGCCTCCGACAGCGTGACGTCCGGACCGGTGAAGTACGCGCAGCTGTACTTGCGAGTCGGATCCTGGAACACGCCGAAGAAGTCGTCGGAAAGGTCGTAGTGCGCCTGGATGTCCTCGAAGTGGGGCCGCAGGTCTTTCGTGCCGGTGGAGTTGTCAGACATATTTCCCCTGATTGGCCTTTCCCAATGACGCGAGCCGCTCACGGTTCGTCACCTGATGGTCTGGTCGTACACCCTAGCCGTCGCTCAGAGCTTGACCCTAATTCGCGGGTTCGCCACTCCGGCGGTCTTTACCCGACGCGTGTGCCTCGACTTCCAGTACGCCCCCGAAACGTGCGGACTTCCCCGGCCGGCCGCTGTTTGACCAGGCGGGGAATGGGCTGTCAACGCCTATTTCTGCAGCGTGAACTGGTTCACGTCAATGTAGCCGACGCGGAAACCGTTCGCGCATCCGGTCAGGTAGTGCATGTAGCGGTCGTAGACCTCTTCGGACTGCACGGCGATGGCCTCGTCGCGGTGCGCCTCGAGCGCCTCGGCCCAGCAGTCCAGCGTGCGCGCGTAGTGCGGTTGCAGCGACTGGCGGCGGGTCAACGTGAAACCGGCCTTCTCGGCGTGCTCACCGACCAGTTCGATCGTCGGCAGATATCCGCCGGGGAAGATCTCGGTGAGGATGAACTTCACGAACCGGGCCACCGAGAACGTCAGCGGCATCTTGCGCTCGGCCATCTGCGGCAGCGTCAGCGCGGTGATCGTGTGCAGCAGCATCACGCCGTCGTCGGGCAGCACCCGGTGCGCCATCGCGAAGAAATCGTCCCAGCGGTCCTTGCCGAAATGCTCGAACGCGCCGATCGACACGATCCGGTCGACCGGTTCGTCGAACTGCTCCCAGCCCTGCAGCAGCACCCGCTTCTCCCGCGGGCTGTCGTTGGCGGCGAACCGCTCCTGGACGTGCGCGAACTGGTTCTCGCTGAGCGTCAGGCCGATGACGTTGACGTCGTAGCGCTCCAGCGCCCGCAGCAGCGTCGAACCCCAGCCGCAGCCGATGTCGAGCAGCGTCATCCCCGGCTGCAGACCCAGCTTGCCGAGCGCCAGGTCGACCTTCGCCTGCTGCGCCTCCTCGAGCGTCATGTCGTCGCGCTCGAAGTACGCGCAGCTGTAGGTCTGCGACGGGTCGAGCCAGAGGCGGAAGAAGTCGTCGGACAGGTCGTAGTGGGCCTGTACGTCGTCGAAATGCGGTTTCAAATTGCGGCGGGAAGCCATGTCGGTGCCTTTCGTGGGCGGATCAGTAGCTCGGCGTCGCCAATGACAGCTGCAAGCCCTGAAGCACTCGGCTCGACGATACGCCCTACCCGGGCAGTCAGAAACCGGCGAAATTCTTACGCGATGGCGGAGAAGTTGCTCTTCAATTCGCCAATGACGTCGTCCCACAGCGATTCGGGCAGCTCGTGGCCCATGCCGTCGAACAGCGCCAACCGCGCGTTGGGGATTGCTTTGGCAATCGATATGCCGCCCGACGGGCGCATCAGCTTGTCGGCCTTGCCGTGGATCACCACCGTCGGCGCGGTGGTCTGCCGGTTGTAGTGCAGCAGGCTGCCGCTGCCGGTGATCGCGTTGAACTGCCGCGCGATGCCCTGCGGGTAGTAGGAGCGTTCGTAGAACGCGACGGCGTCCGCGCGCAGCGTCTCGTCGTCGACGGGAAAGCCCGGGCTGCCGATCAGCTTGCTGACCCGGATCGAGTTCTCGATGATCACCTCGCGCGGAGAGTCCGGCGCCGGCCCGGTGACCACGGCCAGCAGTTGGCGCGGGCCGGGCGGCGGCAGGAAGGCGCGGTTGTTCGACGAGAAGATGACGCCCAGCGTCTTGGTGCGACGCGCGTGGCGGGCGGCGAAGATCTGCGCGATCATCCCGCCCATCGACCCGCCGACGATGTGCGCGGTGTCGACGTTCAGGTGGTCGAGCACCGCGGCGGCGTCGTCGGCCATGTCTTCGAGCGTGTAGACCGCCGGGCTCTTGATGCCCAGCACCGAGCGCACCATGTTGCCGATCTGCGAGCCCTTGGTGCGCTGCCCGTCGAGGTGGCTGGACAGGCCGACGTCACGGTTGTCGAAGCGGATCACCCGGTAGCCCTGGTCGACGAGTTTCTGGCAGAAGCCGTCGCGCCAGTACACGAGCTGCGCGCCCAGACCCATGATCAGCAGGACCGCTGGGGCGTCGGGATCGCCGATGTCCTCGTAGTGGATGTTCAGATCTCCGGACGGGGCTTTACCTTCCCGCACATCCACTGCTCAGACCTCCAGTTCGTCCTTGTGTTCTCGGCTGACCTCGACCATGAAGTTGGCAAAGTACCCGGTCAGCTGCGGGTCGTTCATCATCTGCCACTTCGGCGCCAACAACTTCATGTAACGCTCGACGTAGAGGAACTGTTTCCCGATCAGGACAAGCTCACGCGGCAGCTTGACGTCGTAGGCCTCGGCCAGCGTCGACAGTTGCTTGCCGATCTCGGCGTAGCTCATGTCGCCCAGCGTCGACATGGTCAGCGGGGTGGCGAACTTCTCCAGGTCCTTGGCGGCCTCGTCCTCGGGCTTCATGGTGCCGACGGCGCCCATCAGCACGACGATCTTGCCCGCGGCGGCGTGGTCCTTCTTGACCAGCAGCGCATACACGAGTTCGCGCAGGAGCCAGCGGGTGCGCGGGTCGATGCGGCCCATGATGCCGAAGTCGAAGAACACGATCTTGCCGTCGTCGTCGACGTAGAGGTTGCCGGCGTGCAGGTCGCCGTGGAACAGGCCGTGGCGCAGACCGCCCTCGAAGACGCTGAACAGCAGGGCCTTGACCAGTTCGGTGCCGTCGAAGCCCTTCTTGCGGATCGCGGCGACGTCGTCGATGCGGGTGCCCTGGATGCGTTCCATCGTCAGGACCTTCTCGCTGGTGAGATCCCAGTAGACCTGCGGCACCCGGATGTTCTTGCCCAGCGGCGAGGCGTGCATGTGCGACACCCAGGCGTCCATCGACTGCGCCTCGAGCCGGAAGTCGAGTTCTTCGGCCAGGTTGTCGGCGAAGTCGGCGACGACGTCCTGGGCGGACAGGCGCTGGCCGAGCTTGGCGAATTCGACCAGGCGTGCGCCGCGTTTGAGGATCTGCAGGTCGGCGGCGACTCGTCTGCGGATGCCCGGACGCTGGATCTTGACGACGACCTCTTCGCCGCTGTGCAGCGTCGCGTAGTGCACCTGCGCGATCGACGCGCTGGCGAACGGCCTGGTGTCGAAGCTCTTGAACAGCTTCGAGGGCTCGTCACCGAGTTCCTCGAGGAACAGCTTGTGCACCTCTTTGGCGTCGGCCGGCGGCACCCGGTCGAGCAGTCCGCGGAACTCCTTGGACAGCTGCTCGCCGAACGCGCCGGGGCTCGACGCGATGATCTGGCCGAACTTGACGTAGGTGGGCCCCAGGTCGGCGAACGTCTGGGGGACCTGCTTGAGGATCTTCTGCTGCAGCGAACCGCGACCGGTGATGTTGCCCAGAACCCGCGCTCCGGTGCGGGTGACCTGCCAACCCGTCGCTCCGACGCGCGCGGCCTCGACCGGAAGCGGGACCCGGTCCAGCCTGGCGATGTCGCGGTGCTGCGTCTTTCGCGTGGCACTCATAGGTTGCAGTCTCTCAAAGTCGACGGTGTCGCGGCCAATCGCGGCGGTGCGCCGAAACTGTATTTCTGCAGGCTCAGGCGTCGGCGAACGCGCGCTCGACCTCGTCGCGGCTGCGCACGGGGTCGTCACCCAGACGGTACGCCGGCAGCGTGTGCTTGACCGTCGTGCCGGACTTCACCCGGGCCTGGGCCTGCCGGAACTCGGGGATCGGGCCCTGTGCGAGGTGCAGGCCGTTGATGACGCTCCACACGGCCGCGCGGCGGGCGGTGCGCTCGACGATGTTGGGGTCCTTGTGCTGGATCAACTGCTTGGCCCAGCGCGGCATGGTGTCGCGGATGGCCCAGTTGATCGCCGCCTGCGCCATCGGCAGCTCGGGTCCGGTGGCCACCGCGGTGCCGTGGGTGACGGCGAGCTTGGGTAGATACGACTCGAGGCACTCGGCGACCTCGGCCTTGGTCTCGGGCAGGTCGGTGCCGCCCAGGGCGTGGCCGACGCGGATGAACTCGCGGTAGTACTGATCGATCTTCTTGCCGCGCAACGGGTTCGGATGGTACAGCTCGTGGGCGGTGGCCAGGCCCCACACCACGGTGGCGTAGTTCCAGCGCAGCCAGTCGGGGTCGTCGGCGTCGTAGCGGGCGCCGTCGGGGCGGGTGCCCTTGATGGTGTGGTGCATGGAGCGGACGGTCAGCGCCAGGCGCTCGGCGGTCTCGGTGGACCCGTAGGCGGTACCGATGAAGAACGCGATCGAGTGGCCCAGGCGCACGACCGCGCCCTTGGGATCGATCTCCGGGACGGCGACGCCATTGTCGTCGCGCTTGACCAGCCGCGAGTGGTGCATGCCCATCCAGAAGATCGACGGGTCGAGGCGCTCCATGAACGCCGCGCACTGCAGACCGAAGATCAGCGACTGCATGTGCGAGTGCACGTGCCAGACCGCGCTGCCGGGCCCGAACCAGCCGGGGTCGCCGACCGGGGCGGCGAACTCCATGCCTTTGAAGTAGTTGCGCCGGACGTCCTTGTCGAAGCGCTGGTTGAGGAACTCGCCGATGAACTGATGCGGCAGCAGGATCACGGTCGCCCTTTCGCGAACTTTGGTCACGGTTGTCACCAGAATACATTTTGGTCACGTATGTGACCAGACTTGTCTACGCTGTGGGGGTGTCGAGTCCCACGCGCTGGGCCGGAGTGCCTTTGACGGATCGGCGCGCCGAGCGGCGCGCCCGGTTGATCGACGCGGCGTTCCAGTTGTTCGGCGACGGTGGGGAAGCGGCGCTGTCGGTGCGGTCGGTGTGCCGCGCGTGCGGGCTGAACACCCGCTACTTCTACGAGAGCTTCGCCGACACCGACGAATTACTCGGGGCGGTCTACGACGAGGTCAGTGCCGCGCTGGCCGCGGCGGTCGACGAGGCGATGACGTCGGCGCCGGATTCGCTGCGCGCGCGGACGCGGGCCGGGATCGCGGCGGTGCTGGGATTCAGTTCGGAGGATCCGCGTCGTGGGCGCGTGTTGTTCACCGACGCCCGGTCCAACCCGGTGCTGGCCGCGCGCCGAGCCGCGACGCAGGACCTGCTGCGTGAGAGCGTGTTGACCGAGGAGGGGCGGTTGCACCCGGACTCCGATCCGGTCGCGACGCAAGTCGGTGCGGCGATGTACACCGGCGCGATGGCCGAACTCGCCCAGCAGTGGCTGGCGGGGCGGTTGGGGACGGACTTGTCCGTCGTCGTTGACCACGCGGTGCGGCAGTGGCTGCGGTAGGCGTGTGCACCGGGGGTAGTACCTGTTTCTGTGCCAGCCTCTGCGCGACATTGTCGCTGAAGTTGCGACGGCCGGTAGTAGGTGAGCGACTTTGTCGCTCCGAGGCTGGCAGAGAGAGCACATACCTCCCGGAGGACGCGCGGGTGGCCGGTGGGGCGGGGTTGCCGGCGGGGCCGAGTTGTCCACAGGGCCGGCCCCGGCGACGCCGTTTGTGTCGGTCCGGGATGCGACCTTCGAGGTATGACGCAACGGAAGGTGTTGCGCGGCACCGAGCTACGCCATGTGTTGACGACGTATCTCGCGGTGCACGGGCCGAGCAGTGTCGACGCGCTGCTCGAGCTACTCGACTACCACTTGTTCACGGTCGCGGGCCGGCCCTCGAAGACGGTGTCCGACGCCCTGCGGTGGGAGGTCCGGCGCGGCCGGGTCCGTCGTCTCCGGCGCGGCCACTACGGGCCAGGCGCAATGCCGCGCTCCACCGAGCACTACATCCACCAGCACGCGCTCGACCTGCGCGAGGAGGCCGCCGCGATGGCGGTCGACGGCGACCTCCGCTCGTTCTGGGACCGACTGTGCGGCGACGAGCTATGACACCACAGCGGGGCGCCACCGCTTGATGAAGTCGGTCTCCGGCCACTCCTCGCTGGCGGCCATCAACTCGTACATCGTTGCGCGGTCGATGGATTCGCGGATGATGTCGGCGTGGCCGGCGTGCCGGCAGAGCTCCTCGATCAGATGCATCGCGGCCCATCGGACGTCCCAGTGGTCGATGTCGTGGGGGAACCACGGCACCTCGTGCGGCACCGGCACCGGCGTCGTGAGGTCGGCTTCGCGAAGCGTCTGCAGCGTCAGCTCGTTCTGTGCCCGCAGCGCGTCGAGCAGGCCGGCGAGGGTCTCGTCGTCGCGCATCACATACTGGTCGGCGTACTCGGCCATGATCTCGTCCATCGGGCGCTCGTCCTTGGGCGGGAAGTCCGGCGCCGCAGCCATCCGCTCGGTCCAGCCCTTCTGCACGCCGGCGGCGTGCTTGACCAACCCGCCGATCGACAGCGCGCTCACCGACGGCGTCGAGCGCGCCTGCTCGTCGGTCAACCCGTACGCCACCGAGAAGAACGCATTCTGCTGGAAAGCCAGAAACTCGATCAGCGTCTGGCGTTCGTCGGCGGCCGGCGGCGGCATTCCTGGCATGGTTAATGTCCCTCTCGGTTGGTGGTGTGGGTGTAAAGGTCTCGGATGCAAGCGATTTCGGCTCCGTGGTGAATGAACTCGCGGTTGATGTGCAGGACCAGCGCGATCATCGGATAGTCAGCGTAGGGGCCCTCGGCCGGTCCGCACGGCCGATTGAGATCATCGGCCGACAGTCCCCGCACGCCGTCGATCCAGGTCTGGTACTGCTCGTCGAGTTGGCGCAGCGCGGTCGCGGCGTCGGTGGCGTAGGACCAACTCTGGTAGTCGGCGGGCGGCGCGCCGAAATGGCTGTGGTTGCGCATCGCGAACACACCGACGATGAGGTGGGCCATGCGCCAGGCGATTGTGGTGAACGGCGGCGGCTGCGGTTCGGGGTCGGCGAAGTCGATCGACCCGTCGCGGTGCACGGTCCAGCAGTTCGGCACCGGCTCCCAGAAGTACTCGTCGTCGGTGAGCCCCTGGAACCGCGGCCGCAGGAACCTCGTCCAGTGGAAGTCGCTCTGCTCGGCGAGCTCGTTGGTGATTGTTGTGCTCATGCTCTGAGCTTCGCAGGGCTATAGGACAGTTTCGGTCCTATGACTAGATGGATGCATGACTCGCCGGTGGGCGCTGTACCGGCACGGCGCACGCCAGCTGGAAAAAGTCGCCAACAGCGGACAGAAACTGTCCTAAAACTGTGACACGCTGGGCGGATGTCGGAGACCACCAGCCGGGTGCTGCAGCTGCTCGGGCTGCTGCAGAGCCGCCGGGTGTGGACCAGCGACGAGCTCGCCGAGCGGCTCGTGGTGACCACCCGCAGCGTGCGCCGCGACGTCGAACGCCTGCGCGACCTCGGCTATCCCGTGCACGCCAGCAAGGGCCACGGCGGCGGCTACCAACTCGGCGCGGGCGCGGCACTGCCGCCGCTGCTGCTCGACCCCGACGAGGCCGTCGCGATGGCGGTCTGCCTGCGGCTGGCGGCGGGCGGGACGATCGCCGGGGTCGGCGAGTCGGCGCTGCGGGCGCTGAGCAAGCTCGACCAGGTGATGCCGTCGCGGCTGCGCTCACAGGTCGCCGCGGTGCACGACTCGACCGTCAGCCTCGCCTCGTCGTCGGACACCCCCGTCGCCCCCGATGTGCTGATGACCCTGGCCCGCGCGTGCCGCGACCACGAGCACGTCACCGCCGACTACGTCGACATCCGCGGCAACGCCACCCACCGTCGTCTCGAGCCGTACCAACTGGTCACCACCGGGCGGCGCTGGTACCTGCTGGCGTACGACCGCGACAAGTCCGACTGGCGCAGCCTGAGGCTGGACCGGATGGCCGACGTGCGCGCCGCCGGCAGCACGTTCACCCCGCGCGAGGCGCCCGACGCGGCCACCTACGTGCAGCGCGCGATCAGCAGCTCGCCGTACCCGTATGTCGCGCGGGTCCGATTCCACGCCCCGCAAAGTGTTGTTGCGCAACACTTCTCACCTGCATCGGTGAGCATCGAACCGGACGGCCCCGACGCGTGCGTCGTCACCACCGGCGCCGACGACCCCGAACGCATGGTGTTCTACTTCGCGACGGTCGGCTGCGACTTCGAGGTGCTCGAACCCGAGGACGTGGTGCGGGCGGTGGAGACGGTGTCGGTGCGGCTGCAGCGCAGCGTCAGCCGGTGAGTTCGAGGCGGTCGGCCAGCATCAGGAACGCCGCCGCGAACGGGTTGTCGGCGGTGGCTTCGCGGATGTGGTCCCAGTCCAGCTGTTCGCGCACCGCCCGCACACCGGGCAGCAGCGCCGCGAAGTCGCAGTGGTGTTCGTTGAGCGAGTTGAGCTTCTCGGTCAACACCTCGGTCGGCGGCAGCACCCGCATCCGGATCGCCATGACGTCGTGCTCCTCGGCGGCCAGGACCTTCTCCTTGTCGACCGGGACACCGTTGAGGCGATGCAGCACGTCGATGACGAAGTCGTCCTCGACACACGCCTTGAACAACCAGTCCTCCGGCGTGCGCTCGACGCGGAAGCCGGCTTCCTCCAGCGTCGCGGCGGCCTTCTCGGTGTCGGGTTCGGCGACGACGAAATCGACGTCGTGCACCGGTTCGGGCCCGCCGAACACCCACAGCGCGTAGCTGCCCGCCAACGCGAAGTCCGGGCCCGCAGCGCGCAGCGCGGACGCGGCGCGTTTGAGCGCGTCGCGCAGATCATCGTTTCTCGCAGCCACTACTCTCCCGGGGCCGACTGATCACCTAGCGGTCATTGTGGGTAGCTAGTACCCATGCAGATGCGGATGGCCACCTTCAACATCTTGCACGGCCGCACCGTCCGCGACGGCCTGGTTCACCGGGACCGGCTCGTGGAGGCGGTGCGCGAACTCGACGCCGACGTGCTGGCTCTGCAGGAGGTCGACCTGGATCAGCCGCGCTCGGGGATGGCCGACCTGACCGCGGTGGCCGCCGAGGCGATGGGCGCGGTCAGCCACCGGTTCGTCGCGGCGATCTCCGGGACACCGGGCGCCACCTGGATGGCCGCCACCGGCGACGAGCAGCCCGGCACCGCGGCCTACGGCATCGCGCTGCTGTCGCGGTTTCCCGCCGAGTCGTGGCAGGTGCTGCGGCTGCCGCGGATTCCGGTGCCGTTCCCGATGTATCTGCCGGGGCCCAACCGCGTGCAGATCGTCGACGAGGAACCGCGCGCGGCGATGGTCGGCTGCCTGGACACCCCGCTCGGGCCGATGACCGTCGCCAATACGCACCTGTCGTTCGTGCCGGGCTGGAACCGGATGCAGTTGCGCCGGCTGGTGCGCGACCTGCAGGGCTTCCCGGCGCCGCGGGTGCTGATGGGCGACCTGAACATGGTGCCGCAGGCGATCCAGCGGTGGACCCGGCTGCGGCCGCTGGCCTCGGGATGCACGTTTCCCGCCGACGCGCCCGACCGTCAGCTCGACCACATCCTGACCGACGACCGCTCGCTGCGCGTTTCGCGCTGCTGCACGCCCGAGCTGCCGATCAGCGATCACCGGGCGCTGGTCGTCGATGTGGTCCGGTGAGCTGGCGAGCAGACGCAAAGTGACCTACTTTTCGGCGGATTGGGGCATTTTGCGTCTTCTCA
Source organism: Mycolicibacterium flavescens (assembly GCF_001722335.1). GTDB lineage: Bacteria > Actinomycetota > Actinomycetes > Mycobacteriales > Mycobacteriaceae > Mycobacterium > Mycobacterium flavescens. The sequence continues at coordinate 142,409 of NZ_MIHA01000005.1, read as the reverse complement.
CCATGAGTACGGCACGTAGGGTCGGGGCGTGCGGGTCACCTCGGCGGAGTCGACGGAACTGTTCGTCGGGCCGGCCGACGCGCCGCTGCAGATCGTGCGCGTCGCCTTCACCGGCGGCGGCGGCGAGGTCCGTGTCGACGGCGACGGGCTGAGCGGACATGCGCACGCGGCCGCGGGCTCCGAGGCGGTCGAGGTGCCGGTGGTGGTGGCCGGCGCGGTGGTCGGGCAGCGGCGGGCGGCGCGCGTCGTCACCAGCGACGACATCACGCCGTTCGAATTCACCGTCGCCGAGCCGGGCTGGACGATGTTCATGGTCAGCCACTTCCACTACGACCCGGTGTGGTGGAACACCCAGGCCGCGTACACCAGCGTGTGGAGCGAGGACCCGCCGGGCCGGTGCCGGCAGACCAACGGCTTCGACCTGGTCAGCGCGCACCTCGAAATGGCGCGTCGGGAACCGGAATACAAGTTCGTGCTCGCCGAGGTCGACTACCTCAAACCGTTCTGGGACACCCACCCCGAGGAGCGCGACGACCTGCGCCGCTTCATCGCCGAGGGCCGCGTCGAGATCATGGGCGGCACCTACAACGAGCCCAACACCAACCTGACCAGTCCCGAGACGACAATCCGGAACTTCGTGCACGGCTTCGGTTTTCAGCGCGACGTGCTCGGCGCTCTGCCCGCCACGGCGTGGCAGCTCGACGCGTTCGGCCACGACCCGCAGTTTCCGGGGATGGCCGCCGACGCCGGGCTGACCTCGAGTTCGTGGGCCCGCGGACCGCACCACCAGTGGGGCCCGATGGCCGGCGGCGGTGACCCGTCGCGGATGCAGTTCGCCAGCGAGTTCGAGTGGATCGCGCCGTCGGGGCGCGGGCTGCTCACGCACTACATGCCCGCGCACTACGCGGCGGGCTGGTGGATGGACTCGGCGCCGACGCTGGAGGACGCCTCAGCCGAAACCTACGGACTGTTCCTGTCACTGAAGAAGGTGGCGCTGACCCGAAACGTGCTACTGCCCGTCGGCACCGACTACACGCCACCGAACAAGTGGGTCACCGAGATTCACCGGTCGTGGCGTTACACGTGGCCGCGGTTCGTGTGCGCGCTGCCCAGCGAGTTCTTCGCCGCGGTGCGCGCGGAGATGGACTTGCGCGGTGTGGCGGCCTCGCCGCAGACCCGCGACATGAACCCGATCTACACCGGCAAGGACGTCTCCTATATCGACACCAAACAGGCCAACCGGGCGGCCGAGGACGCGGTGCTCGACGCCGAGAAGTTCGCGGTGTGCGCCGGACTGCTCGGCGGTGCGACCTATCCGCAGGCGGCGCTGGCCAAGGCGTGGGTACAGCTGATCTACGGCGCCCACCACGACGCGATCACCGGCAGCGAGTCCGATCAGGTGTACCTCGACCTGCTGACCGGTTGGCGCGATGCCTGGGAACTGGGCCGCACCGCTCGCGACAACGCGCTCGCCGTGATGTCCGGGGCCGTCGACGGTGACATCGTCGTGTGGAACTCGTTGGCACACTGGCGATCTGATGTAGTGACCGTCAGGATTCCGTCGGGCGGGGTCCGGGTGCTCGACGCCGAGGGCGCGGAGGTGCCCACGCACGTCGACGGACGCTCGGTGAGCTTCCTGGCGCGCAACATCCCGTCGCTGGGGTGGCGGTCGTACCGGATCGAGGAGTCGGGTAGCACGTCGGGATGGGAAACCGTGGATGGCAACGAGATCGCCAACTCGCGGTACCGGCTGCGGGTGGACCCGGACCGCGGCGGGGCGGTCGACTCGCTGGTCGACTCGGGCCGGGAGCTGTTGGCCGGCGGGCGGGTCGGCAACGAGTTGGCCGTCTACGACGAGTATCCCGCGCACCCGGAAGCGGGGGAGGGGCCATGGCATCTGCTGCCGCGCGGCCCCGTAGTGGTTTCGTCGTCGGCCCCGGCATCGGTGCAGGCGTACCGGGGGCCGCTGGGATCGAAGCTCGTCGTGCAGGGCCGCATCGGGAATCTGTTGCGCTACACGCAGACCCTGACCCTGTGGGACGAGGTGGCCCGGGTGGACTGCTCGACCAGGATCGACGAGTTCACCGGCGAGGACCGGCTGCTGCGGCTGCGGTGGCCCTGCCCGATCCCGGGCGCGCGGCCGGTCAGCGAGGTCGGCGACGCGGTGATCGGACGAGGATTCGCGCTGCTGCACGCGGGTGACTCGGCCGTCGACTCCGCCGAACACCCCTGGACACTGGACAATCCGGCCTACGGCTGGTTCGGGCTGTCGTCGCCGGCGCGGATCCGGGTGGGCGCGTCGACATGCGCGGTGTCGGTGGCCGAGGTCGTCGCGCCGGAGCCGCACCTGGCGCGTCCGCTGATCGTCGCGCTGGCCCGCGCCGGCGTCACCGCGACGTGCAGTTCGGCGACGGGCCCGCGCTACGGCGACCTGACCGTCGACTCGAACCTGCCCGACACCCGCATCGTGATCGGCGGGCCCACGGAGAACGCCTTTGCCGCAGCGGTTCTCGCCGAGGCCCCTCAGCTCTACACCGAGGAGCTGCACCGGCAGCTGCGCGAGACCGGGGCGGCGCGGGTGTGGGTGCCGCCGGCCGCTCCACTGGAATCGGTGTGGGTGCCCGGCGCCGATCTGCGCGGGGTGCGGGCGCTGCCGCTGCTGATCATCGCGGGCGAGGACGTGGTGACGGCGGTGGCTGAGGACCTCGAGGACTTCGAGATCACCGTTGATCAGCGTGCGCCGGCGGACATCGGCGGCTTCGAGGACCGCACCGTCGCGGTGCTCAACCGTGGTATCCCCGGCTTTGCGGTGGAATCCGATGGGACGATGCATCTTTCGCTGATGCGGTCGTGCACCGGATGGCCGTCGGGCACATGGATCGACCCGCCGCGACGCACCGCACCCGACGGGTCGAACTTCCAGCTGCAGCACTGGACGCACACCTTCGAGTACGCGGTGGTCAGCGGCGACGGGGACTGGCGGCGGATGCGTATGCCCGCGCTCAGCGCCGACTTCTCACGGCCGCTACTACCGGTGAGCGAGCGGCGCAACGTCGGCGGCAGCCTGCCGTTCGTGGGAACGCTTCTGGAGGTCGAGCCGCAGGGAGTGGTGCGGCTCGGCGCGCTCAAGGCGGCGGGAAATCCGCTGGCCCGCGGGCGCAGCCAGGCCGTCCACCCGTCCGACGGGGTGGCGATGCGCCTGGTCGAAACTCTGGGCGCGGAAACGGATGTGCTGGTCAGGTCGCGGTTGCGGGAGGTGCGGGCCGCGCGCGTCGATCTGCTCGAGCAACCGCGGGTGCAGGTCAGCAACGTGTTGGAGTTGCAGGGCTTCGAGGTGGCCACCACACTGACCCGGCTGGACCTGCCGCGGATGGTCGAGGCCGACCACGTCGTGCTGGCGCCGGACGCCGAACAGGCGCAGCCGCTGTACGCGCGGTACTGGCTGCACAACCGCGGACCGGCCCCGCTGGGTGGTCTGCCCGCGGTCGCGCACCTGCATCCGGTGCACGTGATCGCCGATGGCGCGGTTCGGCTTCGGCTCACCGTCGCCAGCGACTGCACCGACGAGGTGCTGCACGGCCGGGTGCGGATGCTGTGCCCGCGCGGGTGGACGGCCGAACCGAATGTGCTGCCGTTCATGTTGCCGCCCGGCGGATACGTCGACACGGCCGTCGTCGTCACACCACCGGACGGGGCTGAGCCCGGGCTGTATCCGGTGCGGGCCGAACTGGCGTTGACCGGTGCGCACGATCCGATCCCGCCGTCGTGGCGGCAGGTCGTCGAGGACGTGTGCGTCGTCGCGGTCGATGCGACGCCCGAGGACCGCATGCTGCGCCTGGTCTCCGGGCCGGAGGCGGTCGAGGTGGCCGCCGGTGAGACGGCGTCGCTGAGCGTGACCGTCGGCACCGACGCGCACGCCGACATCGCGGCTGAGGCGCACCTGATCACCCCGTGGGGCACCTGGGAGTGGATGGGACCGGCGGCGGTTGGTGCGGAAATCCCCGCGCGGGGGACGATTTCGCTTCAGTTTGACGTCGCGCCGCCGGAGTGGGTGGACCCCGGCGAGTGGTGGGCGCTGGTGCGGGTCGGCGCGGCGGGGCAGCTGGTGTACTCGCCGGCGGTGAAGGTGACCGTGCGATGAGCGTCGAGGTGGCCGCGACGGTGGCCGGGGTGCCCGTACCCATCGCCGAGATCGACGCCAGGGAGGCGCGGTTGCGGGCGTCGCGGATCGCGCCTTCGCTGCCGCGCCCGGGCACCAGCGAGGGCCGGCAGTTGCGGCGGTGGCTGACCCAGTTGGCGGTGACCGAACGGGTGCTCGCCGACGAGGCCGCGACGCGCGGACTGACCGCCGACGGTGCGCCGGACGAAGCCGACCTGTTGCCCGACATGACCGTGCGGATGGAGATCGGCAGTGTGGCGGCGTCGGTGCTGGCGGACCCGCTGGCGCGGGCGGTGTACGTCGACGTCACCACCGCGGTCGAGGTGACTGAGTCGCAGGTGGCGTCGTATCAGTCGCGAAACCCATTGCGGTTCAACAATTGTGAAGCCGCCGAGCATCTGCGTGCCGCCGCGCGTCGTCGGGAGTTCCGCCGCTGGCTCGACGCGCGGTGCGCGGCCGTCGTCGACCTGGCGCCGGGCTACGAGCACCCCGGTGACCCGCGCCAGCCCGACAACACGCACCGGCACTGACGGGTCACGCTTTGTTGCGCCCTTGTTGCGCGAGCAGACAGAGAATCGCACGCTCTAGGCGAATTCTGTGCGACTCTGTGTCTGCTCGCGAGAAGGGCGGAGGGCACGGTCGGAGGTATGGAAGCAACCGTCGCAGTGCTGGCCCTGCTCATCGTCGGACCGATGGTCGGCGTCGAGATCGCCGTCGCGGCGTTCCTCAACCCGGTGTTGGGCAGGCTGCCCGACGAGGCGTTCGCGCAGGCCCGCAGCGACAGCGGCCGAGTCCTGGGCAAGGTGATGCCGTTCTGGTACGCCGCGGCGCTGGTGGTGCTGATCGCGGCGGCCGTGCTGCTGCGGGCCGACTGGTTCTTCGTCACCGCGGCGCTGGCGATGGCCGTCGTCGTGATCGCGACCGTGACGCTGATGGTGCCGATCAACAACCGGATCGGGCGCTGGACCTCCGGCGCCGACGTCGACCGCGGGCTGGCGCGGCAGTGGGACCGGCTGCACTGGCGGCGGGTCGGACTGCTGGTCGCGGTGTTCGGGTTATTGGTGGTCGGGCTGGTGGTTGTCGCGCTCACGGCGGCGTGAGCGTGCATAAACTGCTGAAAATGCGCGGCGTGTCTTGCGCAGACGCGCACGCTCGCGCCAACGGGGGGCGCTCCGTTTTGGCTGATCGGGCCGGGGTCGGTTAGTCTGGGCGGCGTTCCACCGAAGACCGTCGGTCGCCGATGAGCGCTTGCGCGAAGAGTAAGAGCTCGAGCAATCGGTTGAAGGTCCCGGATCACTCCGGGCGGCCCACGCAGGAGGACGAGGCTAACGCTCAACCGTGCGCGCCCCGACCTGTCTGCGTCGGGGCGTTCGTCGTTTCCGGCCCCGAAACCACTGCTCAGCCGCCCGATGGTCACCCACCACGAGGAGGCATGCATGGCCAAGGCTGACAAGGCCACCGCGGTTGCCGACATCGCCGAGCAGTTCAAGGAGGCTTCGGCGACTCTCGTCACCGAGTACCGCGGGCTCTCGGTGGCCAACCTCCGGGACCTTCGCCGCTCGCTCGGTGACTCCGCCACCTACACGGTCGCCAAGAACACGCTGGTCAAGCGTGCCGCGGCGGAGGCGGGCATCGAGGGGCTCGACGACCTGTTCGTCGGCCCCACCGCGATCGCGTTCGTCTCGGGCGAGGCCGTCGACGCCGCCAAGGCGATCAAGAAGTTCGCCAAGGACAACAAGGCCCTCGTCATCAAGGGCGGCTACATGGATGGCCGCCCGCTCAGCGTCGCCGAGGTCGAGCAGATCGCCGACCTGGAGTCGCGCGAGGTGCTGCTGGCCAAGATGGCCGGCGCGATGAAGGCGAACCTGTCCAAGGCGGCCGGCCTGTTCAACGCTCCGGCGTCGCAGGTCGCCCGGCTGGCTGCTGCGCTGCAGGAGAAGAAGGCCGGCGAAGAAGCCGCGTAACCACCCCCACCAGACAAGAAGTAAGTAAGGAAAGGACCAACCATGGCCAAGCTGTCCACCGACGAGCTGCTCGACGCGTTCAAGGAACTGACGCTGCTGGAGCTCTCCGAGTTCGTCAAGAAGTTCGAGGAGACCTTCGAGGTCACCGCCGCTGCCCCGGTCGCCGTCGCGGCCGCCGGCCCCGCCGCCGGTGGTGCCCCCGCCGAGGCCGCCGAGGAGCAGTCGGAGTTCGACGTCATCCTCGAGGGTGCCGGCGACAAGAAGATCGGCGTCATCAAGGTCGTCCGCGAGATCGTCTCCGGCCTGGGCCTCAAGGAGGCCAAGGACCTCGTCGACGGCGCTCCCAAGCCGCTGCTGGAGAAGGTCGACAAGGCCGCTGCCGACGACGCCAAGGCCAAGCTCGAGGCCGCCGGCGCATCGGTCACCGTCAAGTAGCAGCAACACGCGTTACCACACCCGTGGGGTCGATCCAGCAAATGGGTCGGCCCCACGGCCATTTTCGCGATGGGTCACAATCTGAGTGCAGACAAGTGTCGTGGCCTGACTGCGTAAGCTACAGTGACTCAAGCCACAAGCGGTTGAGCATGTGGCCTGTGACGATGATTGGCGGAAGGATCTCGCGTGGGCATTGGTATCCAGATTGAGGGACTGACGAAGTCCTTCGGCCCCCAGCGAATCTGGGAGGACGTCACCTTCGACCTGCCTCCGGGTGAGGTGAGCGTTCTGCTCGGCCCCTCGGGTACCGGTAAGTCGGTGTTCTTGAAGTCGTTGATCGGTCTGCTGCGCCCTGAGCGCGGCAAGATCATCGTCGACGGCACCGATGTCATCCAGTGCACGGCCAAGGAGCTCTACGAGATCCGCACCCTGTTCGGGGTGATGTTCCAGGACGGCGCGTTGTTCGGGTCGATGAGCCTGTACGACAACACCGCGTTCCCGCTTCGTGAGCACACGAAGAAGAAGGAATCCGAGATCCGTCAGATCGTGATGGAAAAGCTCGAGCTGGTGGGTCTGGCCGGGGATGAGAACAAGTTCCCCGGTGAGATCTCCGGCGGTATGCGCAAGCGCGCCGGGCTGGCCCGCTCGCTGGTGCTCGACCCGCAGATCATTCTCTGCGACGAGCCCGACTCGGGTCTGGACCCGGTGCGTACCGCCTACCTGTCGCAGCTGCTGATCGACATCAACGCCCAGATCGACTGCACGATCCTGATCGTGACCCACAACATCAACATCGCGCGCACGGTGCCCGACAACATGGGCATGTTGTTCCGCAAGCATCTGGTGATGTTCGGCCCGCGTGAGGTGCTGTTGACCTCTGATGAGCCGGTGGTGCGCCAGTTCCTCAACGGTCGTCGTATCGGTCCGATCGGTATGTCGGAGGAGAAGGACGAGTCGACGATGGCCGAGGAGCAGGCCATGTTCGACGCCGGTCACCACGATGGTGGTGTCGAGGAGATCGAGGGCGTGCCCCCGCAGATCCAGGCCACCCCGGGTATGCCGGAGCGTCAAGGTGTGGCTCGTCGCCAGGCCCGGGTGCGCGAGATCATGCACACCCTGCCCCCGGCCGCCCAGGAAGCCATCCGCGCCGACCTCGAGGGCACCAACACCTACGCGGCGAGCTCGTTCCCCGAGGGCGAGACCTCTCGGCACCGCACCGTGGAGGACGACGCCCCCACCGGCGCCATCCCGCGCGCACAGCAGTAGGAGCACCTGACGGTCGAGCTGAAGGCTGCAGTCCAAAGACCTACGTTCTGCCGGATCTGCGAGCCGCTCTGCGGCATGATCGCGACCGTCGACGACGGCCGGCTGGTTTCGCTGCGACCCGATAAGGACCATCCGGTGTCGGCGGGCTTCGCCTGCCAGAAGGGCATCGCGTTCAGCGAGGTCGTCAACGACCCCGACCGCGTCACGACGCCGCTGCGCCGCACCGCGTCCGGGTTCGAACCGGTCAGCTGGGACTCGGCGATGGCCGACATCGCCTCGCGGCTGGCCGTGGTCCTGCGAGAACACGGCTCCGGCGGCGTCGGCTGGTACTTCGGCAACCCGGGTGCGTTCAACTACTCGTACACGATCGCGATGGCCCCGCTGATGCTCGGGCTGCCGCGGCTGCACCTGTTCACCGCGGGCTCCCAAGACGTCAACAACCGCTTCGTGGCCAGCCAGTTGTTGTACGGGTCGCCGCTGGCGCTGCCGGTGCCCGACGTGCTGCGCAGCGACCTGCTCGTCGTCATCGGCGCCAACCCCGTCATCTCGCACGGCAGCGTGCTGACCGCCCCGCGGATCCGCGACCGCCTGCACGACATCGTCAAGCGCGGCGGCCGCGTCCTGGTGATCGACCCGCGCAGGACCGAGACCGCCGCCCAGTTCGAATGGCTCGGCATCGTCCCCGACAGCGACGCGTTCCTGCTGCTGTCGCTGCTTCAGGTGATGTTCGACGAGAACCTCGCCGACCGCGACCGGATCGCACGCCAGGCCGACGGCCTCGGATGGCTCGAAGACCTGGCGCGACCGTTCCGCCCGGAAACCACCGAGGCGCACACCGGCATCGCCCCGGACACCGTGCGCGCGCTGGCCCGTGACCTGGTCCGCACCGAACGCGCCGCGGTGTACGGGCGCGTCGGCACCAGTATCGGTGAAAACGGCACTCTCACAACGTATCTGCTCGACGCGGTGAACCTGGTCGCGGGCAACCTCGACGTCCCCGGCGGCGCCATGTTCGGCCGGTTGGGCACCCCCGGGGAGCGGTGGCTGAACAAGGCCGGCGGGGCGCTGCTACGCGGGATCTACGCGCGGCGACGGTCGCGCATCGGCGGCTTCCCCGCCGTGCTCGGCTCCGAACCCGCCGCGGTGATGGCCAAGTCGATCACCACGCCGGGGCGCGGGCAGATCCGGGCGCTGTTCGTCGGCGCGGGCAACCCGGTGCTGTCGGTGCCCGACGGCGACGAACTCGAACGCGCGCTGCAGTCGCTGGACCTGATGGTCGGCATCGACCTGTACGTCAACGAGACGCTCGCGCACTGCGACTACGTGCTGCCCGCGACGTCGATGTACGAGCGCGACGACTTCCCGCTGCCGTTCCAGGCTCTGCAGCCCACACCGTTCCGACAGGCCACCGAGGCCGTCGCCGCCCCGGTCGGGCAGGCACGCGCCGAATGGGAAATCATCGACGACCTGACCGGCCGGCTGTGGCGGTCCTCGCCCGGCTTCGCGATACTGACCGCTGCCCGAAAAGTGCTGTCGCTGTTCGATGTTCGGATGCGGCCGCGGACGCTGGTCGACGCGGTGATCCGGCTCGCCGAAGGTGGGGACCGGTTCGGGCTGCGCCGCGGCCTGAGCTTCGCGAAGCTGACCCGCGACCACCCGCACGGCGTCGTGCTGGCCGAGAACCTGCGCGACGGCGTGCTGGCCGACACCGTCGTCTACCGATCCGGCCGGGTGCGGTTGCGCCACGCACAGATCGCCGCGGAGGTGGCCAAGTTGTCGCGGCGTCGTGTCCCCGACGGCTATCCGATGCGGCTGATCGGGATGCGCGAGGCACGCTCGGAGAACTCGTGGATGCACAACGCGCCGCTGCTGATGCGCGGCGGGCGGGCGCAGCACGCGCTGCTGCACGTCGACGATGCCGCGGCCGCCGACATCGTCGACGGCGACCTGGTGCGCATCGTGTCGCCTCACGGCGAGATCGAGGTGCCGGTCGTGGTGACCAAGGACATCGTGGCCGGGGTGGTCGCGGTGCCGCACGGCTGGGGCCACAAGGGCACCGCCGGGTGGCGGGTGGCCAACAGCGCCGGCGGGGCGAACGTCAACCGGCTGATGTCGAGCGCGGTCGACGACGTCGAAAGCCTGGCCGGGATGGCCCGGTTGACCGGGGTCCCGGTGCGGGTGTCGCGCGTCGAAACTGAGCTTGTGCGCGACGGACGGGGCAAATAGCGCACATAAGTTCAGTTTCGGCGGTTGGAAACGCCTCGCCGGGCTGAGAACGCGCGTTATCTTCCTGTCAAACCCCGTGGCTCGAAGGTGAATTTGCGCGCGAAAACTTTCACGTTCGGGCGCGCGGGAATCGTCGAACAGGAGGGGTCATGGTCGACCGGTGCGTGACGTGGTTAAGCGTCGGTGTGCTCACCGCGGGAATGTCGGCGGCGGTGCTTGCGGGGGCGGGCGCGGCGATCGCCGACGACACCGGCTCGACGGGCACCGGCGGTGCGAACACCTCCGAATCGGCGAAACCCGCTGACAGCGAGGATGATTCGGACACGGCGGAGACGGATGCGCCGGACTCGGAGGTCGACGACGTCGCAGAGGAGGAACCGGCCGAGGAAGAAGAGCCCGCGGAGGAGGAACCGGTCGAGGAGTCCGAAGAACCGGTCGTCGAGGAGGAGGAGCAGCCCGCGCCGGACAAGGACCCCCAGAAGGTCGCCGACAAGGGATCCGACCGCGACGACGACGCGGGGGATGCCGCGGAGGAGGAGACGGCTCCGGCCCCCGCCGTGAAGGCCGTCGTCGCCACCCAGACCCGCTCGAAGGAGCAGCCGGCGGTCAAGGTCGAGGACACCGTCGAGGCGGTCGTCGAAACCGCGGTCGAGCCGGTCGTCAAGGAGACGGCCGTCGACCTCGAGGAGCCCGTCGCCGAAGCGGTGGCGTTCGCGTCGGCGCCCGCGACGGCGGCCATCAGCGCCACCGCGATGGCGCCGCGGATACCCGGCATCATCCGCTTCATCGGCACGCTGGTGTTCAACCTGTACGGGGTGGCGACCCGGTTGTTCGGCGGGCCGCCGATCCTGCCCGCGAACAGCACTGTGACCGTGCGCAGTTCAACGCTGCGCATCGACTGTGCCTGCGAGGACGGCGAGGGCGTCGAGGTGCCGGCCGACTGGTACATCCCCCAAGGCGCCGAGGAGAACCCGCCCGAACGGATGATCTATCTGCAGCACGGTTTCCTGGCCGCGGGCCCCTGGTACAGCCACACCGCGGCCGCGCTCGCCGAGCAGACCAACAGCATCGTGGTGGCGCCGTCGATCACGTCGAACTTCTTCGCCGCCGACGCGTGCTGGCTGGGCGCGGCCCCGATGCACGAAGGCATGGCCAAACTGTTCGACGCCGACAACACCGCGCTGGTCGACAGCGCCGCGGCCGCCGGCTACGCCGGGCCGATCCCGGATCGCGTTGTGCTGATGGGGCATTCGCTCGGCGGCGGTGCGGTGTCGGGTGTCGCGGGCTACATGGTCCAGCGCGAGACGATTGACCGGCTGGCCGGGGTGGTGCTGCTCGACGGTGTCGGGCTCGACGACCCGGAGCGGATGACCGACGCGCTGCGGTTGGTGCCGGACGAGATCCCGATCTATCAACTCGCGGCGCCGGTGTACTTCTGGAACAACTTCGGGGTGGGCCTCGACGCGCTGGTCGAGGCGCGGCCGGACACGTTCGTGGGGGTCACGCTGGTCGGCGGCTCGCACGTCGACGCGATGCGCGGCGGCAACCCGATCATCCAGTTCGCGCAGGAGTTGGTGGCCGGGTTCTCGACGCCGCAGAACTCGGCGGCGGCGCGGATGCTGATGGTCGGCTGGGTCAACGACATGTTCGCCGGCAACCAGGACGAGGGGATCTACCTCGAGCCCGGTGAGGAGTTCAGCTTCGAGACGCCGCGGGGAGAGGCGTCGGTGGTGGCGCTGCCCAACTCGCTGACGAAGTGGTTCCCGTTCAACTTCCTCAAACCGCTGGTGCCGCTGATGGACGGGATCTTCACGTTCGATCCGCATTGTGTCGCCAGCTCGGTCGGATCGCGGACCGCGGGCTCGTGCCAGGCGTCGATCGCCGCCTGATGAAGCGCCCTAGGGGTCAGGTGGCGCAACGGTCCTGGTGTGGCTGAGTGCGGGCCTCCTCGTCGCGGGGGTCTCCGCGGGGACGCTCGTCGGCGCGGGCCTCGCGCTCGCCGACGACGGGACACCCGGATCGTCGGAGACGAAACCCGCTGACCCGGAGCAGGATTCGGATCCCGCCGAAAGCGTCTCGGACGCCGAGGACCCGGACACCACCGAGGAGCCCGACGTCGCCGAAGAAGTTCCCGCGGACGACGAGGTTCCCGCGGACGAGGAGGTTCCCGCGGACGAGGAAGTTCCTGAGGACCAGGAGGTTCCCGAGGACCAGGAATCTCCTGCGGACCAGGAATCTCCTGCGGACAAGGAAGTCCCCGAGGACAGCGACAGCTCCGACACGAACGAGACCGCGGTCGACACCACGGCGGCCGTGCGGTTCCAGAGCGCGCAACCCGACGTCGTCGACACCCCGGAAGCCGCGACACCGCCCGTCGTGACCCGCGAGCCCGAGACCACCCCCGAACAGCCCGCCGCCCCCGAGGCCGACGTGCCCGCCGAACCGGAACTCGCGACCCGGGCGGTGACACCCGAGCCGCCGCCGGCCACCGCGCGGGTGCTGATGACCGCGGCTGTCAACGAACCGGCGCGGCCGACGCTGATCAACGTGATCGGCACGCTGGCCTGGAGCGTGGCCGACTTCTTCATCAACCTCGTCGTGGGCCCGCCGGCGGTGCCGGCCGGTAGCTCGGTCACCACGGGCCGGTCGACGCTGAAGATCGACTGCGGCGACGGATACACCGCGACCGCCGACTGGTACTACCCGACCAGCGGCGAACCCGACAAGCTCATCTACTTCCAGCACGGGTTCATGTCGCCGGCCGCCGTCTACAACGTCACGCTCACCGAGTTGGCCGAGCGCAACAACGCGATCGTCGTCGCACCCACGATCACCTCGAACTACTTCGCCTGCGACGGGTGCAGCGTGACCGCCGACCCGATGCACGCCGCGGTGGCGCGCCTGTTCGAGGGCGACCGGGAGGCGCTGCTCGCCAGCGCCGGCGCCGCCGGGTTCGAGGGCACGCTGCCGACCGAGTTCGTCTTCGCCGGACAGTCGGCGGGCTCCATGCTCGCCGCGGGCGCGGGCGGCTACTACTACGACTCGGCGCCGGCGCAGCAGAAGGCGGACCTGGTCGGCGTGCTGCTCTACGACGGGTCCGCGGCCAACGGCGCACTGGCCCGCGCCCTCGACAAGTTGCCGACCGACGTGCCGGTGCTGCACGTCGCCGCCAACCCGCTGGTGATCAACAACGGCGGCGAGGCCAACCAGGTGCTGGGACAGAAACGGCCGGGCCAGTTCAACGGCGTGCAGTTGGTCGGTGGGGCGCACTCCGACGCCTTCCAGAGCAACACCTACGGCGGCCTGGTCCAGGCGTTCGTCGGGCTGGTGTTCGGGCAGTCCGCCCCGCAGAACGTCGAGGCCGTCCAGGTGCTGACCCAGGGCTGGCTGACCGACATGTACGCCGGGCGGGTGTACGACCCGGCCACCCGCACCGGGATCTACGGCGACGTCGGAGAACCGGGGCAGTCCATGGTCGACATCCCCACCGACGCCGGCCCGGCGCTCGGCTACGTGCTGCCCGGCCCGCCGTCGACCCTGTCACCGCTCGAGCGGTTCTTCGCCGAGCTGTTGCACTCGATCAACTCCAACGACTTCGTGACGTGCTCGCCCGGGCCGGCGGCGCAAAACTCCACACCAAACCCCGTGTTATCTCTTGACGGGAAGGCCGGGACGCGCCAATCTGTTGGGCAGCAATGTATGGATGGGTAAGCAGGACCGAGTCGCCAGCCAGCGCTTCGCTGTATGCCATACATGCCGATGGGCCGTGGATGTTGAGGAATACTCCGTCCTGCGGTACTGTTGGACGTTGCGCTGGCTGCATCCTGCCCACCTAAACCCGCACCTGACACCGAGGTCCTAGCCTGAGCCCCGCTCAGTGATCTAGTCGCGTGCCGTTTGTCCGGGAAGTTTGTGGTCGTGAGTGGCCAGCCGAACCGACGCAGATATCGCGGCAATGGAGGAAACCGGTCTCCGGGCTTCTCGATGGTCGCATGAGGTGCTGGAAGGATGCATCTTGGCAGGGTCCCGCCCAAGCAAGACAGCAGAAGCTACTAAAAACTCCGTCCCCGGAGCACCAAACCGAATTTCTTTTGCAAAGCTCCGCGAGCCCCTCGAGGTTCCCGGGCTTCTTGATGTTCAAACGGAATCTTTTGAGTGGCTGATCGGCTCCGAGTCCTGGAAGGAAAAGGCCAAGGAACGCGGCGACGCCAAGCCCGTCGGCGGCCTCGAAGAGGTGCTGACCGAACTCAGCCCGATCGAGGACTTCTCGGGTTCGATGTCGCTGTCCTTCTCCGATCCGCGCTTCGACGAGGTCAAGGCACCCGTCGACGAGTGCAAAGACAAGGACATGACGTACGCGGCCCCGCTGTTCGTCACGGCCGAGTTCATCAACAACAACACCGGTGAGATCAAGAGCCAGACGGTCTTCATGGGTGACTTCCCGATGATGACCGAGAAGGGCACCTTCATCATCAACGGCACCGAGCGTGTCGTGGTGTCCCAGCTGGTCCGCTCGCCGGGTGTGTACTTCGACGAGAACATCGACAAGTCCACCGAGAAGACGCTGCACAGCGTCAAGGTGATCCCCGGCCGCGGTGCGTGGCTGGAGTTCGACGTCGACAAGCGCGACACCGTCGGCGTGCGCATCGACCGCAAGCGCCGTCAGCCGGTCACCGTGCTGCTCAAGGCGCTCGGCTGGACCAATGAGCAGATCACCGAGCGGTTCGGCTTCTCCGAGATCATGATGTCGACGCTGGAGAAGGACAACACCGCAGGCACCGACGAGGCGCTGCTGGACATCTACCGCAAGCTGCGTCCGGGCGAGCCGCCGACCAAGGAGTCCGCGCAGACCCTGCTGGAGAACCTGTTCTTCAAGGAGAAGCGCTACGACCTGGCCCGCGTGGGTCGGTACAAGGTCAACAAGAAGCTGGGCATCACCGAGAACCCGGCCGACACGACCTCGACCACGCTGACCGAAGAGGACGTCGTCGCCACCATCGAGTACCTGGTGCGGCTGCATCAGGGCGACAAGACGATGACCGTCCCGGGTGGAGTCGAGGTGCCCGTCGAGGTCGACGACATCGACCACTTCGGTAACCGTCGTCTGCGCACCGTCGGCGAGCTGATCCAGAACCAGATCCGGGTCGGCCTGTCGCGGATGGAGCGCGTCGTCCGTGAGCGGATGACCACCCAGGACGTCGAGGCGATCACGCCGCAGACCCTGATCAACATCCGTCCCGTCGTGGCGGCGATCAAGGAGTTCTTCGGTACGTCGCAGCTGTCGCAGTTCATGGACCAGAACAACCCGCTGTCGGGTCTGACCCACAAGCGCCGCCTGTCGGCGCTGGGCCCCGGTGGTCTGTCCCGTGAGCGCGCCGGCCTCGAAGTCCGTGACGTGCACCCGTCGCACTACGGCCGCATGTGCCCGATCGAGACGCCGGAAGGCCCGAACATCGGCCTGATCGGTTCGCTGTCGGTGTACGCGCGGGTCAACCCGTTCGGCTTCATCGAGACGCCGTACCGCAAGGTCATCGACGGTGTGGTCACCGACCAGATCGACTATCTGACCGCGGACGAAGAGGACCGCTACATCGTCGCGCAGGCCAACTCGCCCACCGACGACCAGGGCCGCTTCGAAGAGGCCCGGGTGCTGGTCCGCCGTAAGGGCGGCGAGGTCGAGTACGTGTCGTCGGCCGAGGTGGACTACATGGACGTCTCGCCGCGCCAGATGGTGTCGGTCGCGACGGCGATGATCCCGTTCCTCGAGCACGACGACGCCAACCGCGCCCTGATGGGTGCCAACATGCAGCGCCAGGCGGTTCCGTTGGTGCGCAGCGAGGCCCCGCTGGTCGGCACCGGTATGGAGCTGCGTGCCGCGATCGACGCCGGCGACGTCGTCGTCAGCGACAAGGCCGGTGTGGTGGAAGAGGTTTCGGCCGACTACATCACCGTGATGGCCGACGACGGCACCCGCCAGACCTACCGGATGCGTAAGTTCGCCCGCTCCAACCACGGCACCTGCGCCAACCAGCGTCCGATCGTGGACGCCGGCCAGCGTGTCGAGGCCGGACAGGTCGTCGCCGACGGGCCGTGCACCGAGAACGGTGAGATGGCGCTGGGCAAGAACCTGCTCGTGGCGATCATGCCGTGGGAGGGCCACAACTACGAGGACGCGATCATCCTCTCCAACCGTCTGGTCGAAGAGGACGTGCTGACCTCGATCCACATCGAGGAGCACGAGATCGACGCCCGCGACACCAAGTTGGGCGCCGAGGAGATCACCCGGGACATCCCGAACGTCTCCGATGAGGTGCTGGCCGATCTCGACGAGCGCGGCATCGTCCGCATCGGCGCCGAGGTCCGCGACGGCGACATCCTGGTCGGCAAGGTCACCCCGAAGGGCGAAACCGAGCTGACCCCGGAGGAGCGGCTGCTGCGCGCGATCTTCGGTGAGAAGGCCCGCGAGGTCCGCGACACGTCGCTCAAGGTGCCGCACGGTGAGTCCGGCAAGGTCATCGGCATCCGCGTGTTCAGCCGCGAGGATGACGACGAACTGCCCGCCGGTGTCAACGAGCTGGTCCGCGTCTACGTGGCCCAGAAGCGCAAGATCTCCGACGGCGACAAGCTCGCCGGACGCCACGGCAACAAGGGCGTCATCGGCAAGATCCTGCCGGTCGAGGACATGCCGTTCCTGCCGGACGGCACGCCCGTGGACATCATCCTCAACACCCACGGTGTGCCGCGTCGTATGAACATCGGCCAGATCCTGGAAACCCACCTCGGGTGGGTGGCCAAGGCCGGCTGGAAGGTCGACGGCTCACCCGAGTGGGCCAACGGCCTGCCGGAGGAGCTGCTGGAGGCCGAGCCCGACAGCATCGTCTCCACGCCGGTGTTCGACGGCGCCCGCGAGAACGAGCTGCAGGGTCTGCTGTCGGCCACGCTGCCCAACCGCGACGGCGAGAAGCTCGTCAACGACGACGGCAAGGCGAACCTGTTCGACGGACGCAGTGGCGAACCGTTCCCGTACCCGGTGACGGTCGGCTACATGTACATCCTCAAGCTGCACCACCTGGTCGACGACAAGATCCACGCGCGTTCGACCGGGCCGTACTCGATGATCACCCAGCAGCCGCTGGGCGGTAAGGCGCAGTTCGGTGGTCAGCGCTTCGGTGAGATGGAATGTTGGGCCATGCAGGCCTACGGCGCGGCATACACGCTGCAGGAACTGCTGACCATCAAGTCCGACGACACCGTGGGCCGCGTCAAGGTCTACGAGGCGATCGTCAAGGGCGAGAACATCCCCGAGCCGGGCATTCCGGAGTCGTTCAAGGTGCTGCTCAAGGAACTGCAGTCGCTGTGCCTGAACGTCGAGGTGCTGTCTAGCGACGGTGCGGCAATCGAGATGCGTGACGGCGACGACGAGGACCTGGAGCGCGCTGCGGCGAACCTGGGAATCAACCTGTCGCGCAACGAATCTGCCTCTGTCGAGGATTTGGCCTAATAGTTTTCTAGTCCCGAAAGGGGAAAGGGAGTTACGTGTTAGACGTCAACTTCTTCGATGAACTCCGTATCGGTCTCGCGACCGCGGACGACATCCGCAACTGGTCCTACGGCGAGGTCAAGAAGCCGGAGACCATCAACTACCGCACGCTCAAGCCCGAGAAGGACGGCCTGTTCTGCGAGAAGATCTTCGGACCGACTCGCGACTGGGAGTGCTACTGCGGCAAGTACAAGCGCGTCCGCTTCAAGGGCATCATCTGTGAGCGCTGCGGCGTCGAGGTGACCCGCGCCAAGGTGCGTCGTGAGCGGATGGGCCACATCGAGCTGGCCGCACCCGTCACGCACATCTGGTACTTCAAGGGTGTGCCGTCGCGGTTGGGCTACCTGCTCGACCTGGCGCCGAAGGATCTCGAGAAGATCATCTACTTCGCCGCCTACGTCATCACCGCTGTCGACGACGAGATGCGCCACAACGAGCTGTCCACGCTCGAGGCGGAGATGGTCGTCGAGCGTAAAGCCGTTGAGGACCAGCGTGATCTGGACTTGGCCGAGCGGTCGCAGAAGCTCGAGGCCGACCTGGCCGAGCTGGAGAAGGAAGGCGCCAAGAGCGACGTGCGCCGCAAGGTGCGCGACGGCGGCGAGCGTGAGATGCGCCAGATCCGTGACCGGGCCCAGCGTGAGCTGGACCGGCTCGAGGAGATCTGGACCACCTTCACCAAGCTGGCGCCCAAGCAGCTGATCGTCGACGAGGTGCTCTACCGCGAGCTGCAGGACCGCTACGGCGAGTACTTCACCGGCGCCATGGGTGCCGAGGCCATCAAGAAGCTCATCGAGAGCTTCGACATCGAGGCCGAGGCCGAGGAACTGCGCGACGTCATCAAGAACGGCAAGGGGCAGAAGAAGCTTCGCGCCCTCAAGCGGCTCAAGGTGGTCGCGGCGTTCCAGCAGTCGAGCAACTCGCCGATGGGGATGGTGCTCGACGCGGTTCCGGTGATCCCGCCGGAGCTGCGCCCGATGGTGCAGCTCGACGGTGGCCGCTTCGCCACCTCGGACCTCAACGACCTGTACCGCCGCGTCATCAACCGCAACAACCGGTTGAAGCGACTCATCGACCTCGGCGCGCCCGAGATCATCGTGAACAACGAGAAGCGCATGCTTCAGGAGTCGGTGGACGCGCTGTTCGACAACGGCCGCCGCGGCCGCCCGGTCACCGGGCCGGGCAACCGGCCGCTGAAGTCGCTGTCGGATCTACTCAAGGGCAAGCAGGGCCGGTTCCGCCAGAACCTGCTCGGTAAGCGCGTCGACTACTCGGGCCGTTCGGTCATCGTGGTCGGCCCGCAGCTCAAGCTGCACCAGTGCGGTCTGCCCAAGCTGATGGCGCTCGAGCTGTTCAAGCCGTTCGTGATGAAGCGTCTGGTCGACCTGAACCACGCGCAGAACATCAAGAGCGCCAAGCGCATGGTGGAGCGGCAGCGCCCGCAGGTGTGGGATGTCCTCGAAGAGGTCATCGCCGAGCACCCGGTGCTGCTCAACCGCGCACCGACGCTGCACCGCCTCGGTATCCAGGCCTTCGAGCCGCAGCTGGTGGAGGGCAAGGCCATTCAGCTGCACCCGCTGGTCTGCGAGGCGTTCAACGCCGACTTCGACGGTGACCAGATGGCCGTGCACCTTCCGCTGAGCGCGGAGGCGCAGGCCGAGGCGCGCATCCTGATGCTGTCGTCGAACAACATCCTGTCGCCGGCGTCGGGCCGCCCGTTGGCCATGCCGCGTCTGGACATGGTGACCGGCCTGTACTTCCTGACCACGATGATCGAGGGCGATCCCGGCGAGTACACGCCGGCCGCCAAGGATCAGCCGGAGTCCGGTGTGTACAGCAGCCCGGCCGAGGCGATCATGGCGATGGACCGCGGCGCGCTGTCGGTGCGGGCCAAGATCCGGGTGCGGTTGACGCAGCTGCGTCCGCCCGCCGACATCGAGGCCGAGCTGTTCGAGGACGGCTGGAAGCCCGGCGATGCCTGGACCGCCGAGACGACCCTGGGTCGGGTGCTCTTCAACGAGCTTCTGCCGCTTGGGTATCCGTTCGTCAACGAGCAGATGCACAAGAAGGTGCAGGCGCGGATCGTCAACGATCTGGCCGAGCGCTACCCGATGATCGTCGTTGCGCAGACCGTGGACAAGCTCAAGGACGCCGGCTTCTACTGGGCCACCCGTTCGGGTGTCACCGTGTCGATGGCCGACGTGCTGGTGCCGCCGCAGAAGCAGGAGATCCTGGACCGCTACGAGAAGGAAGCGGACCAGATCGAGAAGAAGTACCAGCGCGGTGCCCTCAACCACGACGAGCGCAACGACGCCCTGGTCAAGATCTGGCAGGACGCGACCGAAGAGGTCGGCGAGGCGCTGCGTGCGCACTACCCGAAGGACAACCCGATCATCACGATCGTCGACTCGGGTGCCACGGGTAACTTCACGCAGACCAGGACGCTGGCCGGCATGAAGGGTCTGGTGACCAACCCGAAGGGTGAGTTCATCCCGCGGCCGATCAAGTCCTCGTTCCGCGAGGGCCTGACGGTGCTGGAGTACTTCATCAACACCCACGGCGCCCGAAAGGGTCTGGCGGACACCGCTCTTCGTACCGCCGACTCGGGCTACCTGACCCGTCGTCTGGTCGACGTGTCGCAGGACGTCATCGTTCGCGAGACCGACTGTGAGACCGAGCGCGGCATCAATGTCACGCTGGCCGAGCTGGCTGGTTCCGGAAAAGACGCAGCCTTGGTGCGCGATCAGCACATCGAGACTTCGGCGTATGCCCGCACGCTGGCCACCGACGCGGTCGACAAGGACGGCAACGTCGTCGTCGAGCGCGGCCACGACCTGGGCGACCCGGCGATCGAGGCACTGCTGGCCGCCGGCATCACCGAGGTGAAGGTCCGCTCCGTGCTGACCTGCGCGACCGGTACCGGCGTGTGTGCGATGTGCTACGGCCGCTCGATGGCGACCGGCAAGCTCGTCGACATCGGTGAGGCGGTCGGTATCGTCGCCGCGCAGTCGATCGGTGAGCCCGGCACGCAGCTGACCATGCGCACGTTCCACCAGGGCGGCGTCGGTGAGGACATCACCGGTGGTCTGCCTCGTGTGCAGGAGCTGTTCGAGGCCCGCATCCCGCGGAACAAGGCCCCGATCGCCGACGTCAGCGGACGCGTGCAGCTCGAGGAAGGCGACCGCTTCTACAAGATCACCATCATCCCGGATGACGGTGGCGAAGAAGTGGTGTACGACAAGCTGTCTCGTCGTCAGCGCCTGAAGGTGTTCAAGCACGACGACGGCACCGAGCGGCTGCTCACCGACGGCGACCACGTCGAGGTCGGCCAGCAGCTGATGGAAGGTGCGGCCGACCCGCACGAGGTGCTGCGTGTCCAGGGCCCCCGCGAGGTGCAGATCCACCTCGTCAAGGAGGTCCAGGAGGTCTACCGGGCCCAGGGTGTGTCGATCCACGACAAGCACATCGAGGTCATCGTGCGGCAGATGCTGCGCCGCGTGACGATCATCGACTCGGGTTCCACGGAGTTCCTGCCCGGTTCGCTCACCGAGCGGTCCGAGTTCGAGTCCGAGAACCGTCGCGTGGTCGCCGAGGGTGGCGAGCCCGCGGCCGGGCGTCCGGTGCTGATGGGTATCACCAAGGCGTCGCTGGCCACCGATTCGTGGCTGTCGGCGGCGTCGTTCCAGGAGACCACTCGCGTGCTGACCGATGCGGCGATCAACTGCCGCAGCGACAAGCTGATGGGTCTGAAGGAGAACGTGATCATCGGCAAGCTGATCCCGGCCGGTACGGGTATCAACCGCTACCGCAACATCCAGGTGCAGCCGACCGAAGAAGCCCGCGCTGCGGCGTACACGATCCCGTCCTACGAGGATCAGTACTACAGCCCGGACTTCGGCCAGGCCACCGGTGCCGCGGTGCCGTTGGACGACTACGGCTACAGCGATTACCGCTAGCAGTACACGGAAAGGCCTCCGGGTTTCGACCCGGGGGCTTTTTCGTGCCCGGAGTTGGACTCAGGCTGCTGGGGCTGGGGGTGGGGCTGGGGCTGGGGCTGGGGGTGGGCCGAACGTGGGTTACCCGCACGCGGTATACGTGTTTGGCGTGACACGATCCCACACTCGGCGGTTGATCGACTGATGCTGGCGAACACAATCTGGTTCGTCGCCGGCCTGGCGCTGCTGATCGTCGGCGCCGAAGTGATGGTCCGCGGCGGCGCCGGAGTAGCGGTCCGACTTGGGATCAGCCCCATCGTCATCGGGCTGACCGTGGTGTCGATCGGCACGAGCATGCCCGAACTCGCGGTCGGCGTGGTGGCAGCCGGTGAGGGCAGTGGCGCGTTGGCGGTCGGCAATATCGCCGGCACCAACGTCGTCAACGTGCTGCTCATCCTCGGCCTGAGCGCGGCGCTGCTGCCGTTGGCGTTGCAGACGCGGACCATCCGCTTCGAATTGCCGATGATGGCCGCCGCGGCGCTGCTGCTGCTGGTGCTGGCGGCCGACGGGGTGCTGACGCGGATCGACGGCGCGATACTGGTCAGTCTCGCGGTGGTCTACACCGTCGCGGTCATCTGGTCGGCGCGCCGCGAGTCCCGGGCAGTGGCACAGGAATTCGCCGCCGAACTGGCCAGCGAGTTCACCACCGAGGAACCGGGTTCGGTGAAGACCCGCACCACGGTCAACGTCGCGATGACAATCGGCGGGATCGCGGTCGTCGTGGTCGGGGCGGACTGGCTGGTCGACGGCGCGGTCGGGATGGCCCGTCAGTTCGGCGTCTCCGACGCGCTGATCGGGCTGACCGTCGTCGCGATCGGCACGTCGGCGCCCGAACTGGTCACCACCTTGATCTCCACCGTGCGCGGCGACCGCGACATCGCGATCGGCAACCTGATCGGCAGCAGCATCTACAACATCCTGCTGATCCTCGGGATCACCTGCCTGGTGCCCGCGCAGGGGTTGGTGCTGCCGTCCAGCCTGGTCACGATCGACCTGCCGATCATGGTGGCCGTCGCGCTGCTGTGCATCCCGATCTTCATCTCCGGCCGACGCGTCAGCCGCATCGAGGGCGGGTTGATGGTCTCGGCGTACGTGGCGTACCTGACCTACCTGCTCATCGCGCAAACGTGAACAGCACCGTGCCGGTGAACGCCTACAGGTAAGTACACCGATCGGTGTTCTGCGCGCCAGGTGGCATCACCGGCTGAACGAGTCCTTGTAGTAGACGGTCTGGTTGGAGCTGGCGAGCAGAACCCCACCGCGGGACCACAGTTGGGCGGTCTGGTCGAAATACCCCCGCGCGAACTGGTGTCCCCGCGCGGTCGCCAGCACGAAGTCGTCGCCCACCTCGGCCAGTTCGGCACCGTCGACGTGGAAGTACGTCGTCATCGAGATGGTCCCGGCCGGCACCGGCCTGCCACGGCGCAGGAACACGCGCGGGTAGAAGACGTCCGCCAGGGCGGCCAGTGCGGTGAAGTCGATGACGCGCGCCGGGTCGTGGCGCACCCACAGTGTCGAGGTCGACGATTCGTGGGCGACGCCGTCGACGGGCGGAAGCCCCTTGACGAAGCGCATATCGTAGTTCTGCATCCACGTGATTCCCTCGGGGCCGTGCCTCCGTTCGACCGCGTCGGGTTGCGGCGCGTCGGGCGGCCATGCCTCGGTCGCCGACCAGGCGTCCCGGCGGGTTCCAAAAACCGCGGTCGCCGTGGACATCACGCCGTCATCCTGGCTCAGAGTGGCCGTCCAGTGCTGGTTCGTCCGGTTGGCGCGCACGAGCGTGGTGTCGATGGTGAACTCGCCGTCGGCGACCGGTGCGGCGAAGTTCACCGTCAGCGCGATCGGGTCGCCGGCGCGGTCGGGGTGCTGTTCGACCGCGTGCAGCAGGGCCGCGGCCGTGGCGCCGCCGAAGGGGCCGACCATGTTGGCGTATTCAGGGACGGTGCGGCCCACCAGGCGGTGATCGGGGCGCGGGGTGAGATCGATCGCCGCGTCGAACGGGTGGGTCATCGTGCCTCCTGAAACGTGTACCAGCTTTAGGGTACCGATCGGTATACTCGCCGATGTGACCGCCCAGACGCCCGCGCGCGGCGGGGGCCGGGGCGCGCGGGAGCGTCTCGCCGCCACCGCCGCCAAGCTGTTCTACCGCAACGGCATCCACGCGACCGGCGTGGAAGCGGTCATCCGACACGCCAAGGTGTCCAAACGCACGCTCTATCAACACTTCTCGAGCAAGACCGAGCTGGTGGAGAACTACCTGCGCACGCTCGACGAGTCGGGAACGCCGATGGAGCGGCTTCTGGAGCGCACCGACCTCGCTCCGCGGGAGCGGCTGCTGGCGATGTTCGACGCGTCGCCGGTCGAGCGCTTCCGCGGGTGCCCGTTCCACAACGCCGCGGTCGAGTCGGCAGGGACGTGGCCGACGGTCGACGAGCTGATCCGCGCGCACAAGCGCCGCTTCGCCGAGCGGCTCGTCGCCTTGGCAGCGGAGGCGGGCGCCGCCGACCCGTACGCGCTGGGCCACCAACTGCTGGTGCTGTTCGAGGGCGCGGCGGCCCTGGCGACGACGCTCAACGACACCGCGGCGCTGTTGCACGCGCGCTCGGCGGCCGCCCACCTGATCGACGGCGCCACTGTCAGAGCGCCCGCCTAGGTTTGATGGGCGGCTCCTCAACGCGGCTCGTTCCTCGCCGCTTGATCGTCGCCCGCCTAGGATTGGGGCCGTGCTCATTGGTTCGCACGTCCACGGTGACGACCCCCTCGCTGCTGCCCAGGCCGACGGCGCCGACGTCGTGCAGTTCTTCCTCGGCAACCCGCAGAGCTGGAAGAAGCCGAAACCGCGCGATGACGCCGAGACGCTGAAGGCCTCGCCGATACCGATCTACGTACACGCCCCGTACCTGATCAACGTGGCCTCGGCCAACAACCGGGTGCGTATCCCGTCGCGCAAGATCCTGCAGGACACCTGCGATGCGGCCGCCGACGTCGGCGCGGCCGCGGTGATCGTGCACGGCGGGCACGCCGACGACAAGGACTGGGACGCCGGCTTCGAACGCTGGGTCAAGGCGCTCGACTACCTCGAGACCGACGTGCCGGTCTACCTCGAGAACACCGCCGGCGGTGACCACGCGATGGCGCGACACTTCGACACCATCGCCCGGCTGTGGGACCACATCGGCGACAAGGGCATCGGGTTCTGCCTCGACACCTGCCACGCGTGGGCGGCCGGCGAGGCACTGATCGACGCCGTCGAGCGGATCAAGTCGATCACCGGGCGCATCGACCTGGTGCACTGCAACGACTCGCGCGACGCTGCCGGTTCGGGCGCCGACCGGCACGCGAACTTCGGCACCGGACAGATCGACCCGCAGCTGCTGGTGGCCGTCGTCAAGGCGGCCGACGCGCCCGTGATCTGCGAGACCTCCGACGAAGGCCGCAAGGACGACATCGCCTTCCTCCGCGAGAACCTCGATTAGCGAGAGTTCGGTCACGAAACGCTAACCGAACGGCCCGGTAACTAACGGTGACCTCCCGGTGAACTAGATTCGTCCGGGTGGCCGCGGTGGACGAGTCATCGATCGTGCGGCCCCGTGCTGCCGTCGAGCAGCCGCTCCTGACCGACCTCGAGCCGCGACCGATTCACCCGCCCGAACCCGCTGACCAGCCGAGACCTGACAGCGCGTGGCCGCGCCGGCTGACGGTCATCCGCCGCATCGCCGTCGTGACCTGGGCGGCGGTGATCATCTACCGCACCATCACAACGGGATTCGCGTTCAACCGCGAACTGGTGCTGCTCTACATCGCCACCGGGTTGCTGGCCGCCAGCATCGGCCAGGGCCGCCGGATGCTCTACGTCATCCGCGACTGGCTGCCGTTCGCGTTGGTGCTGCTCGCCTACGACCTGAGCCGCGGCGCGGCCGACATGATCGGACGACCGACGCTGTGGGAGTGGCCGGCCGAGGTCGACCGCTGGATGTTCTCCGGCATCGTGCCGACCGTCTGGCTGCAGGAGCAGCTCAAACAGGGCCAGCCGCCGTGGTGGGAAGTGGTCTTGAGCTGCGTCTACATGTCGTTCTTCATCCTGCCGTACGCGGTGGCCGGGGTGCTGTGGCTGCGTGATCGCGCGGAGTGGAAAGCGTTCGTGCGGCTGTTCGTCGGCCTGAACTTCGTGGGCCTGGCCATCTATGCCCTGGTGCCGGCCGCACCGCCGTGGGCCGCGGCCCGGTGCACGCCGGCCGAGGTCGCAAGCGGACCGGCCGACGCCCGCTGCATGTTCCGTTCGGCGCGCGGGGTGCCCGACGGCGGTGTCCTCGGGGCGATGCAGTCCAGTCAGGACGGCGCGAACGCGTGGATCGAGCGGATCGTCGGCCGCGGCTGGGGCAACCTGAACATGCACACCGCCAGCGCGTTGCTGGACGCCGGTCAGGCCAGCGTCAACCTGGTGGCGGCGATACCGTCGCTGCACGCGGGCATGACGGCGGCCGTCGCAGCGTTCCTGTGGCGGCGTGTGCACGGAGCGTGGCGCCCGCTGCTCGTGGCCTACGTGTTGCTGATGGCGTTCACATTGGTCTACACCGCCGAGCACTACGTCATCGACATCCTGCTCGGCTGGGCGCTGGCCGCGGTCGTCGTCGTCGCACTCAACCGGTACGAAGCGCGTAAACGCGCCAGGGCGTCGCGCAGGGAACTAGTGGTCCCGCTCGATGACCGGCCGGTCGTCGCACCGGAGCCCGCGAGCTGACCACCGCTGTTACGACTCTTGTGCAACTGTCGGCCAGAGTGTAATAGTGGCGTCATGTCGGACACACACGTCGTCACCAATCAGGTCCCGCCCTTGGAGGACTACAACCCGGCCACCTCGCCGGTACTGACCGAGGCGCTGATCCGCGAGGGCGGCGAATGGGGCCTCGACGAGGTCACCGAACTCGGCGCGCTGTCGGGCTCGCGGCAGGCCCAGCGGTGGGGCGAACTGGCCGACCGCAACCAGCCGATCCTGCACACACACGACCGGTACGGCCACCGCATCGACGAGGTCGAGTACGACCCGGCCTACCACTCGCTGATGAGCGTGGCGGTCGGGCACGGGTTGCACGCCGCGCCGTGGGCCGACGACCGGCCCGGAGCCCACGTCGTGCGCGCGGCCAAGACCTCGGTGTGGACGCCCGAACCCGGACACATCTGCCCGATCTCGATGACCTACGCCGTCGTCCCCGCGTTGCGGCACAACCCGGAACTGGCTGCGGTGTACGAACCGCTGCTCGTCAGCCGCGTCTACGATCCCGAGCTGAAGGTGGCGACGACGAAAGCCGGCATCACCGCGGGCATGTCGATGACCGAGAAGCAGGGTGGCTCCGACGTGCGCGCGGGCACCACCGAAGCCGTGCCCAACGGCGACGGGACGTACTCGTTGCGCGGGCACAAGTGGTTCACCTCCGCGCCGATGTGCGACATCTTCCTGGTGTTGGCCCAGGCGCCGGGCGGGCTGTCGTGTTTCCTGCTGCCGCGGGTGCTGCCGGACGGCACCCGCAACCGGATGTTCCTGCAGCGGCTCAAGGACAAGCTCGGCAACCACGCCAACGCGTCGTCGGAGGTCGAGTACGACGGGGCGGTGGCCTGGCTGGTCGGCGAAGAGGGCCGCGGTGTGCCGACGATCATCGAGATGGTCAACCTGACCCGGCTGGACTGCACGCTGGGCAGCGCGACGAGTATGCGCAACGGCCTGGCCCGCGCGATCCATCACGTGCAGCATCGAAAAGCGTTCGGCGAGTACCTGATCGACCAGCCGCTGATGCGTAACGTGCTGGCTGACCTCGCGGTGGAGGCGGAGGCGGCGACGATGGTCGCGATGCGGATGGCCGGTGCGACCGACGCGGCGGTGCGCGGGGACGCGCGCGAGACGCTGCTGCGGCGGATCGGGTTGGCCGCGGCCAAGTACTGGGTGTGCAAGCGCGCGACGCCGCACGCGGCCGAGGCGATGGAATGCCTGGGCGGCAACGGCTATGTCGAGGAGTCGGGCATGCCGCGGCTGTACCGCGAAGCCCCGCTGATGGGCATCTGGGAGGGGTCGGGCAACGTCAGCGCGCTGGACACGTTGCGGGCTATGGCAACTCGACCGGAATGCGTCGACGTGCTGTTCGACGAGTTGGGTCTCTGCGCCGGATCAGACGCCCGACTGGACGCCTTTGTGAATGGGCTGCGCGTCTCGCTGGGCGATCTGGAGACCATCCAGTACCGCGGCCGCAAAGTCGCCGAGGACATCTCGCTGGCGCTGCAGGGGTCGCTGTTGGTGCGTCACGGCCACCCGGCGGTCGCCGAGGCGTTCCTGGCCACGCGGCTGGGCGGGGCCTGGGGCGGCGCGTTCGGCACGCTGCCGACGGGGCTGGACCTGGCGCCGATCATCGAGCGCGCGTTGGTCAAGGCGTGACCACTGTTGGCGAGCAGACGCAGAATCGCACGGAATTGTCGCCAGGAGTGCGATTCTATGTCTGCTCGCGGGAGAAGGTGACCCGCTCATGACGCACGCGATCAGGCCCGTCGACTTCGACAACCTCAAGACCATGACCTACGAGGTCACCGACCGGGTCGCCCGGATCACGTTCAACCGCCCGGAGAAGGGCAACGCGATCGTCGCGGACACGCCGCTGGAACTGTCCGCGCTGGTGGAACGCGCCGACCTCGACCCGAGCGTGCATGTCATCCTGGTTTCCGGTCGGGGAGAAGGGTTTTGCGCGGGCTTCGACCTGTCGGCATACGCCGAGGGGTCCTCGTCCGCCGGCGGCGGCAGCCCCTACCGCGACACCGTGCTGTCCGGCAGGACACAGGCCGTCAACCATCTGCCGGATCAGCCGTGGGACCCGATGATCGACTACCAGATGATGAGCCGGTTCGTCCGCGGCTTCTCCAGCCTGATGCACTGCGACAAACCGACCGTCGTCAAGATCCACGGCTACTGCGTGGCCGGCGGCACCGACATCGCACTGCACGCCGACCAGGTGATCGCGGCAGCCGACGCGAAGATCGGCTACCCGCCGACGCGGGTGTGGGGTGTGCCGGCCGCCGGGATGTGGGCGCACCGCCTCGGCGACCAGCGCGCCAAACGCCTTCTGCTGACCGGTGATTCGATCACCGGAGCGCAAGCGGCCGAGTGGGGACTGGCGATCGAGGCGCCGGCACCCGAGGAACTCGACGAGCGCACCGAGCGGCTGGTCTCCCGGATCGCCCAGGTCCCGATCAACCAGCTGATCATGGTCAAGCTCGCGATGAACTCCGCGCTGTACAACCAGGGCACCGCCAACAGCGCGATGGTCTCCACGGTGTTCGACGGGATCGCCCGCCACACGCCCGAGGGGCACGCGTTCGTCGCGCAGTCCCGCGAGCACGGCTTCCGCGAGGCGGTCCGTCAGCGCGACGAACCGTTCGGCGATCACGGCCGCACCACGTCCGGGGTCTGATGCCGAAGTCGATGACGGCCCGCTCGGTGGTGCTGAGCGTGCTGCTCGGCGCGCACCCGGCGTGGGCCACGGCCGGCGAACTCATCCGGCTGACAGCCGATTTCGGCATCCGAGAGCCGACGGTGCGGGTTGCGCTGACGCGGATGGTCAGCGCGGGCGACCTGGTGCGCTCCGAGGACGGCTACCGGCTGTCGGACCGGCTGCTGACGCGACAACGGCGGCAGGACGACGCTCTGGACCCTCCCCTGCGCAGCTGGGACGGCGACTGGACGATGCTGGCGGTCACCAGCGTCGGCGACGACGCACGGACCCGCGCATCGCTGCGAAACACGCTGCAGGACAACCGGTTCGCCGAGCTGCGCGAAGGGGTGTGGCTGCGCCCGCATAACCTCGACCTCGCGCTGCCCGCCGATGTGCTGCGGCGCGGGCGACTGCTGCAGGTGCGCGACAGGGAGCCCGCTGAACTCGCGGGCCGGCTGTGGGATCTGGCCGGCTGGGCGCGCACGGGTCATCGCCTGCTGAGCGAGATATCCGCGGCCGCCGACGTTCCAGCGCGGTTCGTCGTCGCCGCGGCGATCGTGCGGCACCTGCTCACCGATCCGGTGCTGCCCGCAGAACTGCTACCACCGAACTGGCCCGGTGCGGCGCTGCGAAGCGCCTACCACGACTTCGCCGCGGAGCTGTCGACGCGGCGCGACGGTAATCGACTGATGGAGGCGACGTGACGGCTGGTGGAGTGCGGGTCGAAAAGAGCGGCCCGGTGACGACGGTGATCATGGACCGGGCCGCGGCGCGCAACGCGGTCAACGGTCCCGCGGCCGCAGAGCTGTTCG
The DNA here is from genome assembly GCF_001722335.1 of Mycolicibacterium flavescens. Classification (GTDB taxonomy): domain Bacteria; phylum Actinomycetota; class Actinomycetes; order Mycobacteriales; family Mycobacteriaceae; genus Mycobacterium; species Mycobacterium flavescens. Next base: position 112,543 of record NZ_MIHA01000005.1, on the reverse strand, counting down.
CGGCGTTCGACGAGTTCGACAAGGACGACGACGCGGCCGTCGCCGTGCTGTGGGGGGACAACGAAACCTTCTGCGCCGGAGCTGATCTCAAGGCGTTCGGCACGCCGGACGCCAACCCCGTGCACCGCACCGGACCCGGGCCGATGGGGCCGAGCCGGATGACGCTGTCCAAGCCGGTCATCGCGGCGGTCAGCGGATACGGTCGCCGGCGGACTGGAACTGGCGCTGTGGTGCGATCTGCGCGTCGTCGAAGAGGACGCGGTCATGGGCGTGTTCTGCCGCCGGTGGGGGGTGCCGCTGATCGACGGCGGCACCGTTCGCCTGCCGCGGTTGATCGGGCACAGCCGCGCGATGGACCTGATCCTGACCGGCCGAGCGGTCGACGCGACCGAAGCGCTGGCGATCGGGCTGGCGAACCGGGTGGTGCCGAAGGGGCAGGCCCGTCAGCGCGCCGAGGAACTCGCCGCCGAACTGGCCGAGCTGCCGCAACAGTGCATGCGCGCCGACCGGTTGTCGGCGCTCAACCAGTGGGGCCGCCCGGAACCCGAGGCGATGGACTTCGAGTTCGGCAGCATGTCGCGCGTCGCCGCCGAATCCCTGGCGGGCGCAGCGCGATTCGCATCCGGGGCGGGGCGGCACGGCGCGAAAGCGTGAGCGCACGCTCGCCGAAACGGGGGCTAGCCCTTGGTGATTGTGTTGTTGTTGCCGGTGTCGTTGACGTTCGGGTCGCCGTCCTTGTAAGTCACCGTGTTGTTGAGCCCGACGACGCTGATCTCCTTGTCGATCCGGTCGAACATCACCTTGTTGTCCGCGCCGCCGATGTTGACGTTCGCGCAGGTGCCCTTCACCGTCAGCGTGTTGTTGGACCCGCCGATGTTCAGCGATTTGCCGTCCGCACAGTCGATCTCGGCGGTGGTGCCGAACGACCCGTAGTTGATCGTGTTGCCGACCTCGACCTGCGCGCCCGACGAGCCCGCCGTCGCCGTCGGGGTGTTGGTGTCGCTGCTCTCGGCGCCGCAGCCGGCCAACATCAGCGCCACGACGGCCCCGGCGACCGCAAGCCGCGCGCTCATGCGGGCACCCGATCGATGCGGTTGGTCATCCCGAGTTCTCGACCCCGGTCCACGACGGCTGGGTTGCCGTTCTTGTAGAGCACCTGCTGGTCCCAGCCGTACACCGTGACGTCGTTGATCACGTTGTCGGCGACGACGATGTTGCCGTTGCCCTGCATCGTCACCGCCCAGCACGTGCCCAGCGCGGTGATCTGATTGTTGGCGCCGTTGACCAGAAGCGTCGAGTTCTTGCAGTCGATCGTATCGACGATGCCGATGCCGGTGATGTGGGTGTCGGTGCCCCGCTCGCTCCCGACGACGCTGTTGTCGGCGCACTGACGCAGCACCGGGTTGCAGATCACCGGCTCCGCCTGCGCGCTGGGCGCGACCCCCGCCAGCGGGATCACGATGGCCGACGCCGCGAGTGAGCGGGCTACAACAGTCCACGTCATGGCAGAAAGGGTACGTCGCACGGTGCGGGTCGTTGCAAGGTTCACCCGAGTCGCTATTAACGGTTGCGCTGGGTACCGTGAGCGGCGATGCGTTGGCGGGTCGGCCGGATTTTCGTCGCGGCGGTCGGAACAATGTTGACGGTGGCAGGGTGTGCTCAGACCGTCGACGGAAACGCGCAACGCGCGCTGGCCGGCGTCCCCGATCCCGACCGCAACTACGGCTACGTCGACGACCGCTGCGGCCTGCTCTCCGACGACACCATCCGCGTGACCCTGGCCGCCGAGAACATCAGCCGCCCCTACAGCGGCGCCGTCTGCCAGTACGTGCTGTTCCGCGGCGAGCAGACCATCGACCTGACCTTCTCCTGGTTCGCGACCGGCAGCCTCGACCGCGAGCGCAGCCTGGCCGCCGAACGCGGCGCCGAAGTCACCGAACTCGTCGTCGAACGCCACCCGGCGTTCACCGCGCGCCGCGACGTCACCGGCGCGGCCTGCTCGGCCACCGCGGCCGCCGGCAGCGGCGTGCTCAGCTGGTGGGTGCAGATGCGCGACGAGTCCGGCGGCAACCCGTGCGTCGACGCCGAAAAACTGCTGTCGGCGACCCTGCAGTCGGACCTGTGACCATGGCTTCCCGGCACCTGAAAATCTGGGCGGTCGCGGCCTGCGTGGCGGCGCTGGCCGGGTGCGGCTCCGCCGGCGAGGAACCGGCGCAGCCGCCGTCGTCGACCGCCGCCGGGTTCAACAGCGTCGACTGCAACGGCATCACCGATGCCGACATCGCCGCGGCCGTCGGCTCGGCGAAGTTCACCAAGGCCGTCGTCAGCGACGCGGGCTGCTTCTGGCAGGAGGACACCCTGTTCGGCACCGTCGGCGCCGGCATGGGCATCTCGACGTGGTGGTACCGCGGCAGCGACATGGACACCGAGCGCAAGCTCGAACAGCAGGCCGGCCGCACGCTGACCGAGCTGTCGCTGGACGGCAACAAGGGCTTCAAGGCGTACGACGGCAACGCGTGCAGCTACTACGTCGCCAAGGGCGAGGACGTCATCACCTGGTCGATCCAGACCATCAACCCGGCCTCGCTGCCCGACCTGTGCGCGATCACCGAACAACTCGCGGAACTCAGCCAGGAGCGCGTCAACTGAGTCCCGGGAACTAGAGGTGTTAGTTTTTCTCCGGGACACATTTGCATCGATGACACGGCAGGGGGGCGCGCGCATGGCTCAGCCGTCGACCCCCCGCAAGGCCCCCCGGCTCAGCCGCGACTCGATCGTCAACGCGGCGCTGACGTTCCTGGACCGCGACGGCTGGGACGCGCTGACCATCAACGCCCTGGCCACCCAGCTCGGCACCAAGGGGCCGTCGCTGTACAACCACGTCCACAGCCTCGATGACCTGCGCCGCACCGTGCGGATGCGGGTCGTCGGCGACATCATCGGGATGCTCACCAACGTGGCCGAGGGCCGCACCCGAGACGACGCGGTGACCGCGATGGCCAGTGCCTACCGCAGCTACGCCCACCACCACCCGGGCCGGTACTCGGCGTTCACCCGGATGCCGCTGGGCGGCGACGATCCCGACTTCACCGAGGCCACCCGGGCGGCCGCCGAACCGGTGATCGCGGTGCTGGCGTCCTACGGGCTCGAAGGTGAGAACGCGTTCTATGCGGCGCTGGAGTTCTGGTCGGCGATGCACGGCTTCGTGCTGCTCGAGATGACCGGCGCGATGGAGGGTATCGACAGCGATGCGGTCTACAGCGATATGGTGATGCGACTGGCATCAGGAATGGAACGTCGGTAGAACGTTCGTTGACCTGCGGTTAGAGCGCGTACGACGGGTTTGGAGCGCTGCCCCGGTGCTGGTATTGTGGACGATCGTGCCTGGCAGATAAGGCGCTGGCGGCTGTTTCGGAGCGCAAGCGTGCCTGCACGCCGGGTTATTCGCATGTCGCCATGCCCTTGAGAACTTGAGGCAATGCCGAGTTGTCTCGGGCGGACGCGTGCGACACACCCGATCGCGGGGTACGTGACCGGGACAAAACAGCAGTACAGAGACTTTGAACGACGAACGACTTAGCAACAACGCAGGAACGCAACACAGGAAGCCGGTAGATGCCAACCATCCAGCAGCTGGTCCGCAAGGGTCGCCACGACAAGCCCGCCAAGGCGAAGACCGCGGCCCTCAAGGGCAGCCCGCAGCGCCGCGGAGTGTGCACACGCGTGTACACCACCACCCCGAAGAAGCCGAACTCGGCGCTTCGTAAGGTCGCTCGCGTCAAGCTGACCAGCGCCGTCGAGGTCACCGCCTACATCCCGGGCGAGGGCCACAACCTGCAGGAGCACTCGATGGTGCTCGTGCGCGGCGGCCGTGTGAAGGACCTGCCGGGTGTGCGCTACAAGATCATCCGCGGTTCGCTCGACACCCAGGGCGTCAAGAACCGCAAGCAGGCCCGGAGCCGCTACGGCGCGAAGAAGGAGAAGAGCTGATGCCGCGCAAGGGACCCGCGCCCAAGCGTCCGTTGGTCAACGACCCGGTCTACGGGTCGCAGCTGGTCACCCAGCTGGTCAACAAGGTTCTGCTGGACGGGAAGAAATCTCTGGCCGAGCGCATTGTTTATGGAGCGCTCGAACAGGCTCGTGAGAAGACCGGCACCGATCCGGTGGTCACCCTCAAGCGCGCTCTGGACAACGTCAAGCCGGCCCTCGAGGTCCGCAGCCGCCGCGTCGGTGGTGCGACCTACCAGGTTCCCGTCGAGGTGCGTCCGGATCGTTCGGTCACCCTGGCGCTGCGCTGGTTGGTCAGCTTCTCCAAGGCCCGCCGCGAAAAGACCATGATCGAGCGCCTGGCGAACGAGATCCTCGACGCCAGCAACGGCCTGGGTGCCGCCGTGAAGCGGCGTGAGGACACCCACAAGATGGCCGAGGCGAACCGCGCGTTCGCGCACTACCGCTGGTGAGCGTCGAAGCTCGCTTCGGCGCGTGAGCGTAGCGAGCTCGGCGATCCAGACCAGCCTTTAGACCGTTTACTTCCCGAAGGGAATGCTGTGGCACAGAAGGACGTGCTTACCGACCTGAACAAGGTCCGCAACATCGGCATCATGGCGCACATCGATGCCGGTAAGACCACGACGACCGAACGCATCCTGTACTACACCGGCGTCAACTACAAGATCGGTGAGACGCACGACGGCGCTTCGACCACCGACTGGATGGAACAGGAGCAGGAGCGGGGGATCACCATCACCTCCGCGGCCGTGACGTGCTTCTGGAACGACAACCAGATCAACATCATCGACACCCCGGGCCACGTCGACTTCACCGTCGAGGTGGAGCGCAGCCTGCGCGTGCTCGACGGTGCGGTGGCCGTCTTCGACGGCAAGGAAGGTGTCGAGCCGCAGTCCGAGCAGGTGTGGCGCCAGGCCGACAAGTACGACGTGCCGCGCATCTGCTTCGTCAACAAGATGGACAAGCTCGGCGCGGACTTCTACTTCACCGTGCGCACCATCGAGGAGCGCCTGGGCGCCACCCCGCTGGTGATCCAGCTGCCGATCGGCGCGGAGAACGACTTCATCGGCGTCGTCGACCTGGTCGAGATGCGCGCCAAGGTGTGGCGCGGCGAGACCGCCCTCGGCGAGAAGTACGAGGTCGAGGAGATCCCCGCCGACCTGGCCGAGAAGGCCGAGGAGTACCGCACCAAGCTGATCGAGGCGGTCGCCGAGACCGACGAGGATCTGCTGGACAAGTACGCGGGCGGCGAGGAGATCTCGGTCGACGAGATCAAGGCCGCGATCCGCAAGCTGACCGTCAACTCGGAGCTGTACCCGGTGCTGTGCGGCAGCGCGTTCAAGAACAAGGGCGTGCAGCCCATGCTCGACGCGGTCATCGACTACCTGCCGTCGCCGCTGGACGTGGAGTCCGTGCAGGGTCACGTGCCCGGCAAGGAGGACGAGGCGATCAGCCGCAAGCCGTCGGTCGACGAGCCGTTCTCGGCGCTGGCGTTCAAGATCGCGGTGCACCCGTTCTTCGGCAAGCTGACCTACGTCCGCGTGTACTCCGGCACCGTCGAGTCCGGTTCGCAGGTCATCAACTCCACCAAGGGCAAGAAGGAGCGGCTGGGCAAGCTGTTCCAGATGCACGCCAACAAGGAGAACCCGGTTGAGCGGGCGTCGGCGGGGCACATCTACGCGGTGATCGGCCTCAAGGACACCACCACCGGTGACACGCTGTCCGACGCCAACGAGCAGATCGTGCTCGAGTCGATGACGTTCCCGGACCCGGTGATCGAGGTGGCCATCGAGCCCAAGACCAAGAGCGACCAGGAGAAGCTCGGCACGGCGATCCAGAAGCTGGCCGAAGAGGATCCGACGTTCAAGGTTCACCTCGACCAGGAGACCGGCCAGACCGTCATCGGCGGTATGGGCGAGCTTCACCTCGACATCCTCGTCGACCGCATGAAGCGCGAGTTCAAGGTCGAGGCCAATGTCGGCAAGCCGCAGGTGGCTTACCGCGAGACCATCAAGCGCAAGGTCGAGAAGGTCGAGTTCACCCACAAGAAGCAGACGGGTGGGTCCGGTCAGTTCGCGAAGGTGCTCATCGACCTCGAGCCGTTCACCGGCGAGGACGGAGCGACCTACGAGTTCGAGAACAAGGTCACCGGCGGTCGTATCCCGCGCGAGTACATCCCGTCGGTCGATGCCGGCGCCCAGGACGCCATGCAGTACGGCGTGCTGGCCGGCTACCCGCTGGTCAACCTCAAGGTGACGCTGCTCGACGGCGCCTACCACGAGGTGGACTCGTCGGAAATGGCCTTCAAAGTCGCGGGTTCACAGGTGCTGAAGAAGGCCGCGCAAGCGGCTCAGCCGGTGATCCTCGAGCCGATCATGGCGGTCGAAGTGACCACGCCCGAGGACTACATGGGTGAAGTGATCGGTGACCTGAACTCCCGCCGTGGTCAGATCCAGGCCATGGAGGAGCGGGCCGGTGCCCGCGTCGTCAAGGCGCTGGTGCCGCTGTCGGAGATGTTCGGCTACGTCGGCGACCTGCGGTCGAAGACCCAGGGCCGGGCGAACTACTCCATGGTGTTCGACTCGTACGCCGAGGTTCCGGCGACGGTGTCGAAGGAGATCATCGCGAAGGCGACGGGTCAGTAAACTGGCCCGCCGGTTTGGCGGGACCGCACAACTGCAAAGATCAACACTGCTTTTAGAAGAAGCACCAACACAGTCCAGGAGGACCACACAGTGGCGAAGGCGAAGTTCGAGCGGACGAAGCCGCACGTCAACATCGGGACCATTGGTCACGTTGACCACGGCAAGACGACGCTGACCGCAGCAATCACCAAGGTGCTGCACGACAAGTTCCCCGAGTTGAACGAGTCGCGCGCATTCGACCAGATCGACAATGCGCCTGAGGAGCGTCAGCGCGGCATCACGATCAACATCTCCCACGTGGAGTACCAGACCGACAAGCGCCACTACGCGCACGTCGACGCCCCCGGTCACGCGGACTACATCAAGAACATGATCACCGGTGCCGCCCAGATGGACGGCGCGATCCTGGTGGTCGCCGCGACCGACGGCCCGATGCCGCAGACGCGTGAGCACGTTCTGCTGGCCCGTCAGGTGGGCGTGCCCTACATCCTGGTGGCGCTGAACAAGTCCGACGCCGTCGACGACGAGGAGCTCATCGAGCTCGTCGAGATGGAGGTCCGCGAACTGCTGGCCGCCCAGGAGTTCGACGAGGACGCCCCGGTCATCCGTGTCTCGGCGCTGCGGGCGCTCGAGGGTGACGAGAAGTGGGTCAAGAGCATCGAAGAGCTCATGGAGGCCGTCGACGAGTCCATCCCGGACCCCGTCCGCGAGACCGACAAGCCGTTCCTGATGCCCGTCGAGGACGTCTTCACGATCACCGGCCGCGGCACCGTGGTCACCGGTCGTGTGGAGCGCGGCGTGGTCAACGTGAACGAGGAAGTCGAGATCGTCGGCATCCGCGAGGGCACCACCAAGACCACCGTCACCGGTGTCGAGATGTTCCGCAAGCTGCTCGACCAGGGCCAGGCCGGCGACAACGTCGGTCTGCTGCTGCGCGGCATCAAGCGTGAGGACGTCGAGCGCGGCCAGGTCGTCGTGAAGCCCGGCACCACCACGCCGCACACCGAGTTCGACGGCCAGGTCTACATCCTGTCCAAGGACGAGGGCGGCCGCCACACGCCGTTCTTCAACAATTACCGTCCGCAGTTCTACTTCCGGACCACGGACGTGACCGGCGTGGTGACTCTGCCCGAGGGCACCGAGATGGTGATGCCCGGTGACAACACCGACATCTCCGTCAAGCTGATCCAGCCCGTCGCCATGGACGAGGGCCTGCGGTTCGCCATCCGCGAGGGTGGCCGCACCGTCGGCGCCGGCCGGGTGACCAAGATCCACAAGTAAGACCAGTACGCGATTGCGGCGCTCACCTTCGGGTGGGCGCCGCTTTCGTGTGTTTGGCGCGGCTGTTCTTGTGCGCCGATTTCTGCGTGAGGGTCGCGATTGTCGACGAGTAACGACCCTGGCGTCGAAGTCGGCGGCTCGAGGGCAAGCGGGCGCCTCAGCTGTAACGCCGACACCTGCGCGACCGATGTACTTCGCGTATGCCCTGGTCGGGCCAGGAAGGTAAGGGTTTCATGTTCGGTCGTCTCACTGCGTTCGCCAGCGCCGCAGCGGTCGCGGGTGCCGCGTTCGCAGGAATGTCGGGCATGTCCCTGGCTTCGGCCGACCCGGGCTGCCCCGACGTGCACTGGTTCGGCGCGGCCGGCTCCGGCCAGCGCGACGGCAACCTGACCGCCAACGCGGGCATGGGCGACGACGTCTACCAGTCGTTCCTCGATCTGCAGCAACTGGTCGCCGCCGACGGGCGCACGATGACCGCCGAAGCCGTCGAGTATCCCGCGGTCGCGGTTCCCGACGACGACGGCGGAGTCGGCGACTGGCTCGGTTTCATGGGCAGCGTCGACACCGGTGCGACCGCGCTCAACGCCCAGTATGCGGCGTTCTCGGCGAAGTGCCCGGCATCGAAGGTCATCTTCGCGGGTTACTCGCAGGGCGCGATGGTCGTGCACCGCAACCTGCACGCGCTCGGGGCCAACCCGAACGTCGCGGGTGCGCTGCTGATCGCCGATGGTGACCGGCTGCCGACCGACACGACGTTCAACATCGGCTCGGTCACCGCGGTCCCCGGCGCCGGCAAGGGCGTCGCGCAGGACTGGCCGATCCTGGCCCGCGCCCCGCAGGGCCTTCCGCCGGAGATCGGCGCCCGCACGATCAGCGTGTGCGAACTCGGCGACGCCGTCTGCGACTACGACCCCGAAGCCGAAGAGGTGTCGAAGGTCGCCACCATGATCCACACCAGCTACACCACCGCCAGCGGCGGCTACCGCTGGACGCAGCCGCTGTATCAGCTCCTCGGCGGCGCGCCCGTCGCACCCGAAGCCCAGCCGGTCACGCCGCTGGGCGCGACGGTACCGGCCGAGTAGTCCACAACACCGCGGCACCCGCGGCGAGCAACAGCGCGGCCAGCACCGTCAGCACGGTTTGTGAGGCGTCGGCCGCCGGAAAACCGTTGCTCTGCAACACTTCCAGCGCGGTGCCCGCGACGGCCACCCCCACGCCGGCCACCGACACCAGTACCGTCAGCGTGATTCCCGCCGCCTCCCCGGCGCGCTCGGGCCGGACGACGGCCTGCGTCGCGACCGTGGTGAACGCGTACACCAAACCCAGCGTCGCGCCGCCGGCCGTCAGTGCCGCCAGATAGGCGATCCACCCACCCGAGAGCGCCAACGCGGCCACGCTGAACGCGGCCAGCACGATCGTCGTGCCCATCACCAGCGCCGGTGAACGACGCGCCGCGAGCCGCCCGGCCAACCATCCGCCCGCCGCGGCGCCGACCGACGGGCCCAGGAACGCCAACCCCGCGGCCAACGGGTCGAGCCCCAGGACCTGCTGCATGAACAACGTGGACACGAAGATCGTGACGACGTAAGCGACGTTGGCGACGGTGCCGGCGACGACGAGCAGCGTGAACCGCGGGTTGCCCAGCAGCGCGAGGTCGACCAGCGGCCACCGTGCCCGCCGCTCCACGACGACGAAAGCTGCCAGCGTCGCCACCGAGACCGCGAACGCGCCCAACGTCCAGCCCGACACCCAACCCCATTCCGGAGCCCGGTCGAAAGTCAGTGTGAACAGGCCGATTCCGGTGCTGATCAACGCCAGCCCAGTCACGTCGAGGTGACGCGGCGCCGTCTCGTCGAACGACTCGGTGACCGTCCGTGCCGCGATCGCCAGAGACACCAGCGTGAGCGGGACGTTCAACCAGAAGATCCACCGCCAGCCGACGGAGTCGGTGAGCAGACCCCCGACCAGCGGGCCGGCGGCGTTGCCCAAAGCGGCTATGCCGTAGGCGGTTCCGATCGACTTGCCTGCGCGTGCGGAACCGTAGGCGTTGGTCAGCACGCTGACCGACACCGGGAAGATGAACGCCGCGCCGATACCCTGCAGCACCCGAAACGCGATGAGCAGCAGCGCCGACGGCGCCAGCGCACACGCCACCGACGCCACACCGAACAGCGCGATCCCGCACAGCAGCGCGCGGCGGCGCCCGAAGATGTCACCGATGCGGCCCGCGGGGACCATGAATGCGCCCAACGCCAGCATGTACGCGCTGACCAGCCACTGCAGATCCGTCGCGCTGCGGTCGAACTCCGCGGCAATCCGCGGCAGCGCCAGGTTCATCGCGAAGTAGTCGATCTGTACGCAGAACAAGGCCAGCGCCACGGCCGCGAGAATCCACCGCGACCTGGTGTCCGCCTCCGACGTCATCGGGTGACGATACGGCTCGCAGGCCACCGTTTGGCGGTAATCTGACGCGGGAAAAACGCGACCGACAGGAGCCGGGGCCAGTGTCGACATTCTGGCGTTACCTCAAAATCCAGGCGTTCATGCTGCTGTGCGGCATCGTCGGCCCGATCTTCCTGGTCATCTACTTCTCCGCCGGTGACCCGTCGCTGCAGTGGATGTTCTGGACAGGTCTGCTGGTCACCGCGCTCGATGTGCTGATCGCGCTGGCGATCACCGCTGTGGGCGTGCGCAAGTCGGCCAGGACCGCCGCGCTCGAACATACCGGGGTGCTGGCGCTGGCCCTGGTCACGCGCATCAACGAGACCAACACCCGGATCAACGAGCAGCCGCTGGTCAAACTCGACCTGCAGATCAGCGGCCCGGGCATCGCCCCGTTCGCCAGCCAGGACAAGGTGATCGCGTCGATCTCCCGGCTGCCGATGATCACCAACCGCAAGCTGGTGGCGCTCGTCGACCCCACCACCCTGGAGTATCAGATCGACTGGGAGCGAAGCGCTCTGATCGGCGGGATGATGCCGGCCAGCTTCACGATCGCCGAGGACAACCGCACCTACGACCTGACCGGGCAGACCGAGTCGCTGATGGAGATCCTGCAGATCCTCAAGGCACACAACATCCGCTTCGACAGCATGATCGACCTGCGATCCAATCCTGCTGCCCGCCAACAGGTTCAGGCCGTCGTACAACGGGCCGCGCAGCAGACGGCGACGCCGGCGCCGCAACCGGCGGCATCGGCACCGGGAGTTCCCTATCCGGCGCCGCCGGAACCGTCGACCGCCCAGCGACTGCAGGAACTCGAGACGCTGCGTGCCACCGGGGCGATCTCCGATGACGAGTACACCGCCAAACGGCAGCAGATCATCGCTGAACTGTAGTTTTTCCGGCATGCGATCCGCCGCGGGCTGATACGGTCGGTCCGTGCCGCGTAGCGGGACCCGGGGGGTGCTGCGATGACGGACTCGCTGGAGCATCAGGCGATTCGGAGTCCGTCGCTGGCTGACGCGGTTGTTCCGCTAATTGCGCTCGCACTTCTGATCGGTAGCTCGATCACGTTGTTCGGGCTCGACGCCCTCGACGGTCCCATCCAGGTCGCGCTGGTGATGTGTTGCGCGGTCGCGGCATTGATCGCCCTGAAGAACGGGCACCGCTGGACCGCCGTGCAGGAGGCCGGCCAGGGTGCGATGTCGTCGATCACCAGCGCGTTGTTCATCCTGCTCGCCGTCGGCGCGTTGATCGGCACCTGGAACCTGTCCGGCACCATCCCGACGTTGGTGTACTACGGGATTCAGGTGCTCTCGCCGGGTTACTTCTACGTTGCTACCGCCATCATCTGCGGCATCGTGGCAATGTCGATCGGTAGTTCCTGGACGACCGCGGGCACCGTCGGTGTCGGACTTGTCGGGATTGCCACCATGCTCGGGGTGTCGTCGGCCATCACCGCCGGAGCGGTGATCTCCGGGGCCTATCTGGGTGACAAGCTCTCACCGTTGTCGGAGACGACGATCCTCACCGCGCAGATGGTCAAGGTCGACATCTACACCCATATCCGCAGCCAGGCGTGGACCTCGGTGCCGGCGTTCGTCATCGCGGCGGTGTTCTTCACCCTCCTTGGCATCGTCGGTCCGCCGGTCCGCGACACCGTCGGCGAAGACGTCGAGCTGGCCAAGCTCGGCGAGATCTTCGCGATCACCCCGGTCAATCTGTTGCCGATGGCTGTTCTGGTGATTTTGTCGATCCGGAAGGCGCCGGCCTCGCTGGCGCTGTTGGCGGCCTCGCTGTGGGCCGGGGTGCAGGCGGTGTTCCTGCAACGCGACGTGGTGGCGGGCTTCGTCGCCGAAATCCACGGCAGCACCGACACGATCGCCGGACCGGTACAGGCCGTCTGGCGCGCGATGGCCAACGGCTTCACGATGAACTCCGGGATCGCCGACATCGACCGTCTGCTCTCGCGCGGCGGTATGGACAGCATGCTGCTCACCATCTGGCTGATCATCGGTGCAGTCACGTTCGGCGCGTTGCTCGAGCAGTTCGGGTTGATCGACCGCCTTGTGCGACCGCTGATTGCCTCCGCGAAAACAACAGGGCAGCTTTATCTTTCGGTGTTCGCCAGTGGCATCGGCCTCAATATCGTCGCAGGAGACCAGTACATCGCGCTCGTGCTGCCGAGCCGCGTCTTCCGGATGGAGTTCGAGAAGCGTGGCCTCGCGGCGCAGAACCTGTCGCGGCTGGCGGCTGACAGCGGAACGGTGACCTCGGCGCTTGTGCCGTGGAACTCGTGCGGTGCATTCATGAGCGCGGTGCTCGGCGTCTCGACACTTTCCTACCTGCCGTTCGCGATGTTCAACATCGCCAGCCCTCTGCTCAGCGTGGTATACGGGTTCACCGGCTTCCGGGTCGTCAGGACCACACCGACGGAGGGGGAGATCACATGACGACGACGGAGACCGCGCACGAACAGAAGGTGAGCCTGCCGACCCTGACCGCGATGGTCGTCGGGTCGATGATCGGCTCCGGGGTCTTCCTGCTCCCGCGACGATTCGGCACCGAAACCGGCGTTGCGGGCGCGCTGATCGCCTGGACCATCGCGGGCTCCGGAATGCTGATGCTGGCGTTCGTCTTTCAACGGCTCGCGATCCGCAAACCCGATCTCAACGCGGGCATCTTCACCTACGCCAAGGCCGGTTTCGGCGATTACATCGGCTTCAACTCGGCGATCGGTTACTGGGCGTCCGCGTGTGCGGGCAATGTGTCGTACTGGGTGCTGATCACCACGACGCTGAGCGCGGTGGTACCGGCGTTCGGGGCGGGTGACACCGTGCTGGCGGTCGTCGTGTCGGCGATCGGGGTGTGGCTGTTCGTGTCGCTGGTGCTGCGCGGTGTCCGGGACGCGGCGGTCATCAACTACATCGTCACGGTCGCCAAGGTGTTGCCGATCCTGATGTTCATCGTGATCGCGATCATCGCGTTCGAAGCCGGCGTGTTCGCCGACAACTTCTGGGGCGACGGCGGCGGGTACTCTCTCGCGTCGCTGTGGGAGCAGGCCACCGGCACGATGCTGATCACCGTGTTCGTCTTCCTGGGCATCGAAGGCGCCGCCGTGTACTCCCGGATGGCGCGCAGGCGCGAAGACGTCGGCCGCGCCACGGTCTTCGGATTCCTCAGCGTGCTGAGCGTTTTCGCGCTCGTCACCCTGGTGTCCTACGGTGTGATGCCGCAGAGTGAACTCGCCGAAGTCAGCCAGCCGTCGATGGCCGCGGTCCTCGAGTCGATCGTCGGCCCCTGGGGGTCGGTCTTCATCCGGGTCGGGGTCATCGTGTCGGTACTCGGGGCGTACCTGGCGTGGACACTGATGGCCGCCGAGGTGCTGTTCATCCCCGCGAAGTCCGACGACATGCCGCGCTTCCTGAGCCGCACCAACCGGCACGACGCACCGGTCGCCGCGTTGGTGATGGCCGCCGGGTTGACGACGCTGCTGCTGGTCGCGTTGCTGTTCGCCGCGGACGCACTCGATTTCATGCTCGATCTCACCGCGGCGCTGTCGTTGATCCCCTATCTGCTGGCCGCGGCGTACGCGCTCAAGCTGACGCTCACCCGCGAAACCTACGAGGACCGGCGGGCGCTGGGCGCCGACATGGCGATATCGGCGGTCGCCACGCTGTACACCCTGTTCCTGGTCTACGCCGCCGGCATGGACAAGCTGCTGCTGTCGTGCATTCTCTACGCACCGGCGGCGGCACTGTATTTCAAGGCGCGGCGTGAACGCGGACTGCGGGTGTTCCGGCCCGCCGAGGCCGTCCTGTTCGGCGTGATCGTGCTGGGCGCCGTCGTCGCCGTGTTCTCGCTGGCCACCGGCGCGATCGAAATCTGAGGTAGGGGAGAGGAACTGACATGTCTACTGGTTTCGGGGTGCACTCGGAGGTGGGCAAGCTGCGCAAGGTGCTGGTGTGCTCGCCGGGTCTCGCGCACGAGCGGCTGACCCCCACCAACTGCGACAGCCTGCTCTTCGACGACGTGCTGTGGGTGCAGAACGCGCGTCGCGACCACTTCGACTTCGTCGACAAGATGCGCGACCACGACGTCGACGTCGTGGAACTGCACGAACTCCTGGCGCAGACGATGAGCGACCCGGACGCCAAGACGTGGCTGCTGGACCGCAAGATCGTGCCCAACGAGGTGGGCCTCGGCCTGGTCGACGACACCCGCGGGTTCCTGGATTCGCTGCCGCCGCAACGACTCGCCGAACTGCTCATCGGCGGTATGTCGATCCGGGATCTGCCCAAGGACACACAGTCGGGCTACCGCGGGCTGGCGCGCGAGAACAGCGGCGTCACCGAATATCTGATGCCGCCGCTGCCCAACACGCTCTACACCCGCGACACCACCTGCTGGATCTACGGGGGCGTGACGCTCAACCCGCTGTTCTGGCCGGCGCGCCACGACGAAACCCTGCTGATGAAGGCCATCTACCAGTTCCATCCCGACTTCGCCGGTTCGCGGGTGTGGTGGGGGGATCCCGAACTGTCCTGGGGGCTGGCGTCATTCGAGGGCGGCGACGTGCTGATCCCGGGCCAGGGTGTGGTGATCATCGGGATGAGCGAACGCACGTCGCGCCAGGCCATCACACAGGTCGCCGCGACGCTGTTCGCCGAGGGGGCCGCCACGCAGGTGATCGTCGCCGGCATGCCGAAGCTGCGCTCGGCGATGCACCTCGACACGATCTTCACGTTCGCCGACCGCGACGTCGTGACGATCTATCCCGAGATCGTCGACGCCATACAGACGTTCGTGCTGCACCCCAGCGACACCGACCCGGGGGTGGAGGTCGAAGAGGCGACGAAACCGTTCATCGAAGTGGTGGCGTCGGCGCTGGGCCTGGGCGAGCTGCGGGTCGTCGAGACCGGCGGCAACGCCTACGACGCCGAACGCCAGCAGTGGGACAGCGGCAACAACCTCGTCGCCGTCGCACCCGGTGTGGTGTTCGCCTACGACCGCAACACCCACACCAACACGCTGCTGCGCCGGGCCGGGGTAGAGGTGATCACGATCGTCGGCGCCGAACTGGGCCGCGGCCGCGGCGGCGGGCACTGCATGACCTGCCCGATCATCCGCGACCCGCTCGACTGAAGCCTCTACTAGAACACGTTCCAGTTCGGCTGTTAGCCTGTCCGCAGCATCCCCGGAAGGAGCAGCGGTGACGGCGACGAAACCCCTGGAAGGCCGCGTGGCGCTGATCACCGGCGCCGCGCGCGGGCAGGGCCGCTCGCACGCGGTCCGGCTGGCCGAGGAGGGCGCCGACATCATCGCGATCGACGTCTGCGCGCCGATCTCGGAGACCATCACCTACCCGATGGCCACCTCCGACGAACTCGCCGAGACCGTGCGCGCGGTGGAGGCGACGGGACGCAAGGTGCTGTCCCGCGAGATCGACATCCGTGATCTGCCCGCGCTGCAGCAGGTGGTCGCCGACGGCGTCGAGCAGTTCGGCCGACTCGACATCCTCGTCGCGAACGCCGGTGTGCTGAGCTGGGGCCGCATCTGGGAGATGTCCGAGGAGCAGTGGGACACGGTCGTCGACGTCAACCTCAACGGGACCTGGCGCACCGTGCGCGCGGCGGTGCCCGCGATGATCGAGGCGGGCAACGGCGGGTCGATCATCATCGTCAGCTCGTCGGCCGGCCTGAAGGCCACCCCGGGCAACGCGCATTACGCCGCGTCCAAGCACGGGCTGACCGCGCTGACCAACTCGCTGGCGATCGAGGCGGGCGAATTCGGTATCCGCGTCAACTCGATTCACCCGTACTCGATCGAGACGCCGATGGTCGAGAAGGACGCCATGATCCAGCTGTTCGGCAAGCACCCCAACTTCATCCACAGCTTCTCGCCGATGCCGTACCACCCGGTCGACTCCGACGGCAACAAGGGTCTGCAGGAGTTCATGACGGCCGAAGAGGTGTCCGATGTCGTCGCGTGGCTGGCCGGTGACGGGTCGCGAACGATCTCCGGCAGCCAGATCGCCGTCGACCGCGGCACGATGAAGTACTGATTTTTCTCGCCGAGCAGACGCAAAGTGCCCTACTTCGGCGGGTTTTCAGGGCAGTTTGCGTCTGCTCGCGGGGATCGCGGCCTCGAACTGGTCGACGGCCCAGTCGATCTCGTCGGCGGTGATCACCAGCGGCGGTGCGAATCGCAGCGTGGCGCCGTGAGTGTCCTTGACCAGCACCCCGCGGCGCGCGAGCCGGTGGCACATGTCCTTCCCGCTGCCCAGCGACGGGTCGAGGTCGACGCCGGCCCACAGTCCCTTCCCGCGGACCGCGACGACGCCGTGACCGATCAGCGCGCGCAGCCGCCGGTGCAGGTGCTCGCCGAGTTCGGTTGAGCGGCGTTGGTATTCACCGCGGTTGAGGATCTCGACGACGGTCGTGCCGATCGCGGCGGCCAGCGGATTACCGCCGAACGTCGACCCGTGTTCGCCGGGATGCAGCACGCCGAGAACGTCGCGGTCGGCCACCACCGCCGACACCGGCAGCACACCTCCGCCGAGCGCCTTGCCGAGCAGGTAGACGTCGGGGACGACGCCCCAGTGCTCACAGGCGAACGTGCGCCCGGTGCGGGCCAGGCCGGACTGGATCTCGTCGGCGATCAGCAGCACGTTGCGCTCGGTGCACAGCGCCCGCAGTCGGGGCAGGAAGTCGTCGGGCGGGACGATGACGCCGGCCTCGCCCTGGATCGGTTCCACCAGTACCGCGACGGTGTGTTCGTCGATCGCGTCGGCGAACGCGTCGGCGTCACCGAACGGCGCCATGCGGAATCCCGGCGTGTAGGGCCCGAAGCCGCGGCGCGCGGTCTCGTCGTCGGAGAAGCTGATGATCGTCGTAGTGCGCCCGTGGAAGTTGTTGTGTGCCACCACGATGTTGGCCTCACCGGCCGGCACGCCCTTGACGTCGACGCCCCACTTGCGGGCCACCTTGAGCCCGCTTTCGACGGCCTCGGCGCCGCTGTTCATCGGCAGCACCATGTCCTTGCCGCAGAGGTCGGCCAGCGCGGCGCAGAACGGGCCCAGCCGGTCGGAGTGGAACGCCCGGCTGACCAGGGTGACGGCGTCGAGTTGGGCGTGCGCGACTGCGATGATCTCCGGATTGCGGTGACCGAAGTTGACCGCGGAATAGGCGGCCAGGCAGTCGAGGTAGCGGCGCCCGTCGACGTCGGTGATCCACACGCCTTCAGCGGCGGCCGCCACCACCGGCAGCGGCGAGTAGTTGTGCGCGGTGTGGCGCGCATCCAGCGCGATCGCCGTTTCGGTCCGGCTCGACTCGAGGGTGGTCATGGATGTACCTCCAGCGTGCAGCACTTGACGGAACCGCCGCCCTTGAGCAGCTCGGACAGGTCGACGCCGACCGGCCGGAAGCCTCCGGCGCGCAGTTGCTCGGCGAAACCCGTTGCCGCGGCCGGGAGTACGACGTGGTAGCCGTCGGAGACCGCGTTGAGGCCCAGGACGTAGGCGTCGGCGCTGGCGACCTCGATCGCGTCGGGGAACAGAGTCGACAGCGTGGTGCGCGACGCGTCGCTGAACGCGGGCGGGTAGTAGGCGATCGTCGTGTCGTCGAGCACGGCGAGCGCGGTGTCGAGGTGGTAGAACCGCGGGTCGACCAGTTCGAGGCTGACGATGGGGCAGTCGAGGCGCGCAGCGATCTCGTCGTGTGCGCGTCGATCCGTGCGGAAACCGTATCCCGCCAACACCGTTGCGCCGACGACCAGCAGGTCCCCCTGCCCCTCGTTGACGTGGCGGGTCTCGACGGGGCGCAGGCCGCGGGCGGTCATCCACGCGGCGTAGGCGTGGGCCTCGGCGGCGCGCTGCGGATAGGCGAACCGCGCGACGACCGCGGTGTCGCCGACGATGAGGCCGCCGTTGGCGGCGTAGACCATGTCGGGCAGGCCGGGGACCGGGTCGATCACGTCGACGGTGTGCCCGAGGTCGGTGTAGGTGCGGCGCAGCGTCTCCCACTGAGCCAGCGCCAGTGCGGTGTCGACGACGGTCGTCGGGTCCATCCACGGGTTGATCGCGTACTCGACAGTGAAGAAGGTCGGTGGGGTCATCGCGTAGTGCCGGGTGCGGCGGCGAGACGCTCGGTCGGGGCGGTGGTCATATCGGGGGGCGGCCACAGTCATAGATCAACGGTAGGCCGGGCCGATTTTGCAATCAATCGTCTTTCATTGCGTATATAGCCGTGTTCCGTTGTGTCAAACTGGTCCAGACGACAATTCATTGCGTGGAGGTGTGTGTGGACCGGTTGGACGAGACCGACGAGCAGATCCTGGCGGCGCTGGCCAACGACGCGCGGGCCACCTACGCCGAGATCGGCGAGCGGGTCAATTTGTCCGCGCCCGCGGTGAAGCGGCGCGTCGACCGGTTACTCGACAACGGCGTCATCCGCGGATTCACCACAGTCGTCGACCGCAGCGCCCTCGGCTGGACCACCGAGGCCTACGTCCAGGTGTTCCGGCACGGCACGATCGCACCAGAACGGTTGCGGCAGGCCTGGATCGACATACCGGAGGTGATCAGCGCGGCCACCGTCACCGGCACCGCCGATGCGATGCTGCACGTGGTGGCCCGCGACATGCGTCATCTCGAGGAGGCGCTCGAGCGGATCCGCTCGGCGGCCGACGTCGAGCGCAGCGAGAGCATCGTGGTGCTGACCAACATCATCGACCGCGACCGCGCCGGCCCGCCGGCCAACTGAGCACGTGAGGCCGGGGTGGCGGACAGATGCCCGCGCGCATCGTGTAAGAAACTGCCCATGACCTCTACAGGCGGCATTGTCATCGTCGGCGGCGGACTGGCGGCGGCCCGCACCGCCGAACAGCTGCGACGCTCCGAATACGCCGGCCCGGTCACCATCGTCAGCGACGAGGACCACCTGCCGTACGACCGGCCGCCGCTGTCGAAGGAAGTGCTGCGCGCCGAAGTCGACGACGTGACGCTCAAGCCCGCGGAGTTCTACGAGGAGAACGACATCACCGTGCGGCTCGGCAGCGGCGCGCAGTCGCTGGACACCGCGGCGAAGACGATCACGCTGCGCGACGGCTCCGAACTCGGCTACGACGAGCTGATCATCGCGACCGGTCTGGTGCCCAAGCGGATTCCGTCGTTTCCGGACCTGGCCGGCATCCACGTGCTGCGCAACCTTGACGAGGCGGTGGCGCTGCGCAAGGAGGCCGGATCGGCGCGGCGGGCCGTCGTGGTCGGGGCCGGCTTCATCGGCTGCGAGGTGGCCGCGAGCCTGCGCAAGCTCGGCGCCGAGGTGGCACTGGTGGAGCCGCAGCCCGCGCCGCTGGCCTCGGTGCTCGGCGAGCAGATCGGCGAACTCGTCGCGCGGCTGCACCGCGCCGAAGGGGTCGACGTCCGCTGCGGTGTCGGCGTCGCCGAGGTGCGCGGTACGGACCGGGTGGAGACGGTGGTGCTCGGCGACGGCAGCGAGCTGGCCGCCGACATCGTCGTGGTGGGCATCGGGTCGCGGCCGGGCACCGACTGGCTGGAGGGCAGCGGGCTCGAACTCGACAACGGCGTGGTGTGCGACGGCCGCGGGCGCTCCAGCGCGCCGCACGTGTGGGCGATCGGCGACGTCGCGTCGTGGCGGCACACCCTGGGACACCAAGTGCGCGTTGAACATTGGAGCAACGTCGCCGACCAGGCCCGGGTGCTGGTGCCCGCGATGCTCGGGCAGGAGCCGCCGTCGGCGGTCTCGGTGCCGTACTTCTGGAGCGATCAGTACGACGTCAAGATCCAGTGCCTCGGCGAGCCCGAGCCCGGCGACACCGTGCACGTCGTCGAGGACGACGGCCGCAAGTTCCTGGCCTACTACGAACGCGACGGCGTGGTCGCCGGCGTGGTCGGCGGCGGCATGCCGGGCAAGGTGATGAAGGCCCGCGGCAAGATCGCCGCGGGCGCTCCGATCGCCGACGTCCTCGGCTGAGCGGTTTCGGCGTAGTTAGCGGCGCTCAGCCCGACCAACTACGCCGAAATCACTAGAACTCGCCGAGGTAGAAGCGGGTGTTCTGGTCGTCGGTGCACAGCGCCGACCGGCCGTACGACTGCTGCGACGGCTCCTCGATCACGGTCCCGCCGGCCTCGCGCACCCGCGCCACCGCGGCGTCGATGTCGGCGACGGTCCACATCGGCACGACCGCCGCGTCGGTGTTGCCGCCGGCGATACCCGTCATCGGCTGGGCCTCGCGCACTCCCCAGCCGTCGTCGATGCGCCCGGGCTCGAACGTCCAGAACAGCACCCTGCTGTAGAACGCCTTGAACACCGCGGAGTCCGGCACAAACTGCGTGATGTACGAAAGTTCACCCGGCCCAGTGCCGTTGAGCGCCGGCCGCGAGGTGCCCGGCTTCGGGCGGAACACCGCGAACGCCATCCCGTTCGGGTCGGTCGCGTCCAGCACGGTGCCGAAGTCGAACTCGGTGACCTCGCCGACGGTGCCGCCGGCATCGACGATCGACTGCCGGGCGCCGTCGAGGTCGGTGACCGCGTAGCAGCACAGCATGCCCTGGGCGTTGTCGACGCTGTAGATGTTGATGGGCTGGTCGGTGTTGGTCACCCGGCGGGTCGCCGGGTCGTAGGCCCACCCGAGCACGTGGCCGTAGAACGTCGCGGCCCGGTCCGCGTCGGGCACCCACACCGAGACGTAGCCGACGTCGCCGTGCTGGATCTGCACCTGCGTGCCGGTCACCGGGCCGCTGAGCATCCACCGGTGGCCGAACGGGTCGACGATCGCGGCGCTGCGGGACCCGTAGTTCTCGTACGGTTCACGCTGCACCTCGGCACCGCGTTCGCGGGCCCGCTGCAACGTGGCGTCGGTGTCGTCGACGTGCAGCATCAGGCTCACCGAAACCGACTGCGGTGACGGTGCTTTCAGACCGATCTCCGGATACTCGTCGGCCAGGTACAGGACACCGGCGCCGATGGCCAGCTCAGCGTGGCCGATGCGGCCGTCGTCCATCTCGACGGGTTCGCCGACGACGGTCGCGCCGAATGCGGCGGTGTACCACGCGATCGCCTCGCGTGCATCGGCGACGGTCAGGTACGGCACCGCGGCGGGACGCGGCGGCGTGTGAACCTCGGGCGTGCTCTCGGACAGTTCGGCGATCGCGGTATCGGTACCACTCATGACAACCTCCTCGGTTCGATTGGGCAGAGATAACGCCGATTCCAGCCGGGCGCGCAGCCGGGCGGCGAACGCCGGGTCCGGTTGCACCGGAAGGTCGTCACCGCGCAGCACTGACAGCGGGTCGTTCATGACTTACCTCCTTCCGGTCCCGGGTAGTTGGCGCGGAAAGCGCGGCGGGCCCGCACCAGCAGCGCCTCGGTGGCGTGCACGGTGCGCCCGATCAGCTCGGCGCACTCGGGCACCGAGCAGTCGTCCATGTAGCGCAGCGTCAACACCGTGCGGTGCTGCTCGGAGAGCTTGGCCAGCACGCTCTCGGCCACGATGCGGTCCAGTTCGGCGTCCCAGTCGTCGGACACGTCGAGCGGTTCGGGCATCTCGTCGACCGGAACGCTGAACCGGTCGTGGCGTCGGCGGTAGTGGTCGGCCAGTTTGTGGCGGGCCACCCCGATCAGCCACGGCACCGTGATCGGCGGTGGAGCGTCCTTCCTGGCAGCGTCCATCGCCGCCAGGAAGGTTTCCGACGTCAGGTCTTCGGCCGTCCCGCGGTCACCGCAGCGCCGGACGAAGTACCCGTACACGCGCGGTAGCGCGTCGTCGTACAACTCCAGCAGTGCCCGCGGAGCGTCGGGGCCGTTCGGTTCGGCGCTCACACCCATATCGTCGCCGCGGGGCCCCGAACTCCGACGGGTCAATGCGAAATTTTTTGGCGCAAGGATTCAGAGGCGGTAGGCCGGCGTCCAGCGGACCTCGTCGATGCGCTGGCGCAACTGGTCGGGGTTGCGGTCGGGGGCGACGCCGTCGGCGACGGCCTGCACCGCGACGGCGTGGGCGATCCGCAGCGCGACGCCGGGCACGTCGGACCACGCCGGCAGCAGCGCGGCATCCGGGTCGGCGAGCGCGGGGGAGGCCTCGCCGAGGGCGGCGGCCGCGGCGCGCATCATCTCGTCGGTCACGCGGGTGGCCTGCGCGGCGGTCACGGCCAGGCCCATCGCGGGGAAAATGTAGACGTTGTTGCACTGGGCGATCGGGTGCTCGCGGCCGTTGCGCTGCAGCGGCGCGAACGGCGAACCGGTTGCGATCAATGCCCGCCCGTCGGTCCACTCGTCGAGTTCGGCGGGGTGCGCCTCGGCGCGGCTGGTCGGATTGGACAGCGGGAAGATGATCGGCCGCTCCACCTTGGCCGCCATCTCCCGGACGATCTCCTCGGTGAAAGCACCTGCAGCGGTGGACAACCCGAGCAGAACGCCGACCTCGACATGGTGTACGACGTCCGCCAGGTGGGCGGGCCCGGTCACCCCCCAGCCGGCGACCCGGTCGGCGGGTTGGGCGAACTTGCGCTGGCTGGGGGACAGGTCGGCGCGGTCGTCGGTGAGCAGTCCGTTGATGTCGACGACCCAGATCTGCGAGGTCGCCTGCTGCTCGCTGAGCCCCTCGCTGACCATCTGGCGGTGCACCATGTCGAGCACGCCGATACCCGCCGAACCGGCGCCCAGCATCACCACCTGCTGGTCCGACAGCGGCCGGGCGGCCACCCGGGCGGCACCGTGCAGCGCGCCGAGCGTCACCGCGGCCGTGCCCTGGATGTCGTCGTTGAACGTCAACAGCTTGTCGCGGTAGCGCTGCAGGATCGGCAGCGCGTGCGCGGTCGCGAAATCCTCCCACTGCAGCAGCACATCGGGCAGTTCCTCGTGCACGACGGTGACGAAATCGTCGATGAACGCGTAATACTCGTCGTCGCCGATGCGTCGGTGTCGCCAGCCGAGGTACTGCGGATCCTCGAGCAGTTCGACGTTGTCGGTGCCGACGTCGAGCACGATCGGCAGCGTGCGCGCCGGGTCGATGCCGCCGATGAGCGTGTACAGCGACAGCTTGCCGATCGGGATGCCCATCCCGCCGATGCCCTGGTCGCCGAGGCCGAGGATGCGCTGGCCGTCGGTGACGACGATGACGTCGACCTCGCGCTGCGGCCGGTTGCGCAGCACCTCGCGCAGCGAGTCGCGGTCGGGATAGGACACGAACAGCCCGCGCGGGCGCTGGTAGATCTCGCTGAACCGCTGGCACGCCTCGCCGACGGTGGGGGTGTAGACGATCGGCATGGTCTCGGCGATGTGATCGCGCAGCAGCCGGTAGAACAGCGTCTCGTTGCGGTCCTGCAGGTTGCGCAGATAGATGTGCTTGTCCAGCGGTTCGCGGTAACGGCTGAACTCCAGCCAGGAGTGCTCGGTTTGCTGCTCGAGCGTCTTGACCGCCGTGGGAAGCAAACCGAGCAAACGGAATTCGTGGCGTTCCTCGTCGGTGAACGCGGTGCCCTTGGTCCACAGCCCGTCGAACAGCAGGGTCTGGCCCGTCTTCTTCTAAGACATCGGGCCAAGCTATCGCGGCACCGCGACCGTGGCCGGACGAATCAGCGATCCAGCGCGCGCAGGCCGTCGGCGACGGTGCCGAACGCCGCGTCCAGCGCCTCGGCCAGCGGCACCGCTTCGTCGGCCAGCCAGTACTCGTAGGCCGACAGCGCCACCCCGAGCATTGTCCAGGCCACCGTCTGCGGCGCCAGGTCGCCGGGGGTGACGCCGAGGCGCTTGGCGACGAAGTCCGCGATCACCGCGCGCCAGCCGGCGTACATTGTCATCGAATATGCCTGCAGCGCAGCGGTTTCAAGGATGAGACGCATGCGTTGCCGGTGCCGCGCCGTCTCGGTGTCGTCGAACGTGTTGAACGTCAGCAGGGCCTCGCGCAAGGCCTCGCCGATCGGCACCTCGGCGCCGACGTCGCCCAGCAGGTCGCGCAGATGGTCCAGGTGCGCGTCGAAGTCGCCCCACGGCAGCGCGTTCTTCGACGGGTAGTAGCGGAACAGCGTGCGCCGGGCGATGCCGGCCGCCTCCGCGACGTCGTCGACGCTGACGTCGTCGAAGCCACGGGCGGTGAACAGGTCGATCGCCACGTTGCTGATGTGGTCCCACGTCGTCGAGCGCCGCCGACCCACCCGGTGCTGGTCCGGCCCCATCGGGGGTCCCCTTTCCATTTAGGCACTCGATGCCATATTATTGCGATCTCGGTCACAGATGTCGAGAACCGGTCAACTGAAAGGCGGCGCCCGATGGATGCGAATCAGCAGGTGAACGACGACGAGCTGGTCACCGAGATCCTCGTCGAAGAGGTCTCGATCGACGGGATGTGCGGGGTCTACTGACCGTGACCCCGACGTCGACGGGGGAACAAGACACTGTCTTCGACCCCGAGCGCGGCTGGCGGCTGCACCACCAGGTGGCGGTGCGGCCCGAGCCGTTCGGTGCGCTGCTCTACCACTTCGGTACGCGCAAACTGTCGTTCCTGAAGAACCGCACCATCGTCGACGTCGTCAACGCGCTCTCCGATCACCCCGACGTCCGATCCGCCTGCCGGGCCGCCGGTGTCGCCGACGGCCAGCAGGCTCCTTATCTGCATGCACTCGGTGTGCTTGCTCAATCGAAAATGCTGGTACCGCAATGACAACCATGCTGCCCCCACCACCTGCGCCGGTACCCCGGCTGGTCGACCAGTTCGAGCGGGGCCTCGACGCGCCGATCTGTCTGACCTGGGAGCTGACCTACGCGTGCAACCTCGCGTGCGTGCACTGCCTGTCCTCGTCGGGCAAACGCGACCCGCGCGAGCTGAGCACCCAGCAGTGCAAGGACATCATCGACGAGCTCGAGCGGATGCAGGTGTTCTACGTCAACATCGGCGGCGGTGAGCCGACGGTGCGCTCGGACTTCTGGGAACTCGTCGACTACGCCACCGCCCACCACGTCGGCGTGAAGTTCTCCACCAACGGCGTGCGCATCACCCCCGAGGTGGCGGCACGGCTGGCGGCCAGCGACTACGTCGACGTGCAGATCTCGCTCGACGGCGCGACCGCCGAGGTCAACGACGCCGTGCGGGGCGCCGGTTCGTTCGACATGGCCACCAGGGCGCTGCAGAACCTGGCCGACGCCGGGTTCAAGGACGCCAAGATCTCGGTCGTGGTGACCCGCCACAATGTCGGTCAGCTCGACGAATTCGTCGCGCTGGCAGACCGTTTCGGCGCCACGCTGCGGATCACCCGGCTGCGCCCGTCGGGCCGCGGCGCCGACGTCTGGGACGACCTGCACCCGACCGCCGAACAGCAGGTGCAGCTGTACAACTGGCTGGTCGCCAAGGGTGAGCGGGTGCTGACCGGCGACTCGTTCTTCCACCTGTCCGGCCTCGGCGCCCCCGGCGCGCTGGCCGGACTGAACCTGTGCGGCGCCGGCCGCGTGGTCTGCCTGATCGACCCGGTCGGCGACGTGTACGCCTGCCCGTTCGCGATCCACGACCGCTTCCTGGCCGGAAACGTGGTGTCCGACGGCGGTTTCGACAACGTGTGGAAGAACGCGCCGCTGTTCCGTGAACTGCGCGAGCCGCAGTCGGCGGGCGCCTGCAGCAGCTGTGACCACTACGACAGCTGCCGCGGCGGTTGCATGGCCGCCAAGTTCTTCACCGGGCTGCCGATGGACGGCCCGGACCCCGAGTGCGTGGAGGGCTACGGCGCTCCCGCGCTGGCCCGCGAGCGGGTCAAGCCCAAGTCCAGCGTCGACCACTCGCGTTCCGGGCCGGTGATGCTCAAGCTGCTCACCACCCCGCGCCGCTCTGATGTCGGCGCCGGGGCGCCTCCGAAACGTCTCTGCAACGAAAGTCCGGTTTAACCGATGGCAGACACCTGGTTCGAGACCGTCGCCGCCGCCCAGGAGCGGGCCAAGCGACGGCTGCCCAAGCCGGTGTACTCGGCGCTGCTGGCCGCCAGCGAAAAAGGCGTCACGGTCTCCGACAACGTCGACGCGTTCGCCGAGTTGGGCTTCGCGCCCCACGTCATCGGCGCCACCGAGAAGCGTGATCTGGCAACCACCGTGATGGGGCAGGAGATTTCGCTGCCCGTGCTGATCTCGCCGACCGGTGTGCAGGCCGTGCACCCCGAAGGCGAGACCGCGGTCGCGCGCGCAGCCGCCGCCCGGGGCACCGCGATGGGTCTGTCATCGTTCGCCAGCAAGCCGATCGAAGAGGTCATCGCGGCGAACCCCAAGCTGTTCTTCCAGGTGTACTGGCTGGGCGGCCGCGACGCGATCGCGGCCCGCGTCGAGCGCGCCCGCGCGGCCGGCGCCGTCGGGCTGATCGTGACCACCGACTGGAGCTTCTCGCACGGCCGCGACTGGGGCAGCCCGAAGATCCCCGAGCAGATGGATCTGCGCACCACCGTGCGCATGCTGCCCACCGGTCTGACCCGTCCGAGCTGGATGTGGCAGTGGGGCAAGACATTCCGTCCGCCGAACCTGCGGGTGCCGAACCAGGCCGCCCGCGGCGAAGCGGGTCCGCCGTTCTTCCACGCCTACGGCGAGTGGATGGGCACCCCGCCTCCGACCTGGGAAGACATCGCATGGCTGCGCGAACTGTGGGGCGGCCCGTTCATGCTCAAGGGCGTGATGCGTGTCGACGACGCCAAACGCGCTGTGGACGCGGGTGTTTCGGCGATCTCGGTGTCCAACCATGGCGGCAACAACCTGGACGGGACCCCGGCGTCGATCCGGGCGCTGCCCGCGATCGCCGACGCTGTCGGCGACCAGATCGAGGTGCTGCTCGACGGCGGCATCCGGCGCGGCAGCGACGTCGTCAAGGCCGTTGCCCTCGGCGCCCGCGCGGTCATGATCGGCCGGGCGTACCTGTGGGGTCTGGCCGCCAACGGACAGGCCGGTGTGGAGAACGTGCTCGACGTGTTGCGCGGCGGCATCGACTCTGCGTTGATGGGCCTGGGTCGCGCTTCGGTGCACGACCTCGGTGCCGACGACATCCTCGTGCCCCCCGGCTTCGCGCGCCCACTCGGGGTGCCCGCCGGATCGGACGCCTGAGCGACCGACGCTCCCGTCGAATTTGCGAAGTCCGTGGTACAGGCGTGGCGCAGGGGGCTGACGAGACGGCGCCGGGGCGGTGGCTCTAATTTTCGGCGAATCAATTGCTGCGCATGCGCGAACAATTGGCGCACACAAGGTGAATTCGGCTTACCATCGGCGGGTGCCTTCCGTCAGCGAGCTCGCGAGCGCGACTTCGAAGCAGCTGCAAGGCACACGCTCGGCGCTGCTCGTGCCGGTCGGCTCGACCGAACAGCACGGTCCGCACCTGCCGCTGGACACCGACACCAGGATCGCGTCCGCGGTGACGCGCGCGGTTGCTGACCGACTGGCCGGGACAGATGAATCGATCTGGCGCATCGCGCCGTCGATCGGATACGGCGCGAGCGGTGAGCACGAGGCCTTCGACGGGACCGTCTCGGTCGGGACCTCGGCGCTGAGATCGTTGCTGGTGGAGTTCGGGCGGTCAGCGTCGCGGTGGGCGTCGCGGCTGGTCTTCGTCAATGGGCATGGGGGGAACGTGGAGGCGTTGGCCGCCGCGACGGCTTTGCTTCGGTTCGAGGGGCGGGACGCGGCGTGGTGCTCGTGCACGGTCGCCGGGGCCGACGCGCACGCCGGCCATACCGAAACGTCTGTATTGCTACATATTTCGCCGCGCGATGTCATGATCGACGAACGCGTGCCCGGCAACTGCGCGCCGCTTCGGGAACTGATGCCCGAGCTGCGCCGCGGTGGCGTCGCCGCCGTCAGCGAGATCGGCGTGCTCGGCGACCCGACCACGGCCACCGCGGACGAGGGCGAGCGGATCTTCGGCGATATGGTCGAGTCGTGTTTGCGGCGGATCGAGCGTTGGGTACCCGACCGCGACGGGATGTTGACATGACGGGTCCAAGGCTTCCGGACGGCTTCGCCGTCCAGGTTGATCGTCGGGTCAAAGTGCTCGGCGAGGGCTCGGCGCTGCTCGGCGGATCGCCCACCCGGCTGCTGCGTCTGGCACCCGCCGCGCAGACCATGCTCAGTGGCGGCCGGCTCGAGGTCCACGACGCGGTCAGCGCGCAACTGGCACGCACGCTGCTCGACGCCACCGTCGCCCATCCGCGCCCGGCGAGCGGTCCGTCGCACCGCGACGTCACGCTCGTGATTCCGGTGCGCGACAACCTCTCTGGGGTTCGCCGTCTGCTCACCGCGACGCGCGGGCTGCGCGTCGTCGTCGTCGACGACGGCTCACAGACCCCCATCGAGCAGGCCGACCTGGCCGACGTCCACACCGATGTGCAGGTGCTGCGGCACGCACACTGCCGGGGACCGGCGGCCGCTCGCAACACCGGCATGGCCGCCTGCAACACCGACTACGTGGCGTTCCTCGACAGCGATGTGGTGCCGCGCCGAGGATGGCTCGAAGCCCTGCTCGGCCACTTCTGCGATCCCGCGGTGGCCCTGGTGGCCCCCCGTATCGTCGGCTTGCGCGAACCCGACAGCCTGGTCGGCCGATACGAGGCGGTGCGCTCGTCGCTGGACCTGGGCGTGCGCGAGGCCCCTGTGGTGCCCTACGGAACCGTCTCCTATGTCCCGAGCGCCGCGATCATCGGGCGTCGTTCGGTGCTCAAGGAGATCGGCGGCTTCGACGAGACGCTGCGCTCCGGCGAAGACGTCGACCTGTGCTGGCGGCTCATCGAGTCGGGCGCGCGGTTGCGCTACGAGCCGATCGCGCTGGTGGCCCACGACCACCGCACGCAGATGCGGGAATGGTTTGCGCGCAAGGCATTCTACGGCAGCTCGGCAGCGCCGCTGTCGGTCAGGCATCCCGGTAAGACGGCACCTCTGGTCATCTCGGGTTGGACGCTGGTCGCGTGGGTCCTGCTGGCGATGGGGTCGACGATCGGACGCCTGGCGTCACTGGTCGTGGCTGCCATGACCGGCCGGCGCATCGCCAGGTCGCTGTCGAGCGTGGAGACCGAACCCAAGGACGTGGCCGTGGTCGCCGCGCACGGCCTGTGGTCGGCGGCGCTGCAGCTGGCGTCGGCGATCTGTCGGCATTACTGGCCGGTGGCGCTGATCGCGGCGCTGCTTTCGCAGCGATGCCGAAGGGTTGTGCTGGTGGCCGCCGTGGTCGACGGCGTGGTCGACTGGCTGGCCCGCAACGGCCACGCCGAGGACGACACCAAACGCGTCGGACTGCTGACCTACGTCCTGCTCAAACGGCTCGACGACCTGGCCTACGGCGTCGGCCTGTGGACGGGCGTGGTCCGCGAGCGCCACGTCGGCGCACTGAAACCCCAGATCCGGACGTGAAACGACCACGATCACGTGGCTGACGTCCTGATTGTCGGCGCCGGCAGCGCCGGTTCCGTTCTCGCCGAACGACTCTCCGCCGATCCGTCATGCCAGGTCACGCTCGTCGAGGCCGGTCCGGCACCGTCGGACCCGCGGGTGCACGATCAGATCAGCAACGGGCTGCGGCTGCCGATCGGCGAGGCCAGTTCGGTGGTGCACCGGTACCCGACGACGCTGACCGTCGACCCGCCCCGCCCGGCGCAGATCATGCGCGGCGCCGTCGTCGGCGGGTCCGGCGCGGTCAACGGCGGGTACTTCTGCCGCGGGCTGCCCGCCGACTTCGACGGCTGGGCGCTGCCCGGCTGGACCTGGGACGACGTTCTGCCGCACTTCCGCGCCATCGAGACCGACCTGGACTTCACCAGCCCACTGCACGGCTCGAACGGGCCCATCACTGTCCGACGGGTATCCGAATTCGACGGGTGCACAGCCTCATTCGTCCATGCCGCGACCGCGGCGGGGCATCGGTGGATTCCGGACCTGAACGGCTCGACCCCCGAGCATCCGCTCGGTCCCGGGGTGGGGGCGGTGCCGCTCAACATCGCCGCTGGCACCCGGGTCGGACCCGGCGGGGCGTACCTGCAGCCGGCCATGGACCGCCCGAACCTCACCCTGGTACCCGACACCCGGGTCGTGCAGATCCTGTTCGCCGACGGTCGTGCGGTCGGTGCCCGGACGGCTCACGGTGAACTGCACGCAGATCGAATCGTTCTGTGCGCCGGGGCGATCGGGTCCGCACACCTGCTCATGCTGTCGGGGATCGGGCCCGCGCCGGTGCTGGAGCCGGCCGGAATCCCGGTGGCGGCAGACCTGCCCGTGGGCGTGACACTCTCGGATCATCCGGAGTGGGTGCTGCCGGTGCACTGGCCCGAGACCCACGGCGTGCCGCCGCTGGAGGCCGTGCTGACCACCGCGGAGGGGCTGGAGATCCGGCCCTACACGGCGGGCTTCGGCGCGATGGTCAGCGGCCGACGCGACGATCCGGGGGACCATCCCCACATCGGGGTGACGCTGATGCGGCCGAGCTCCCGCGGCCGGCTGACGGTGCGCACCGCCGACCCGGACACGCCGCCGATCATCGAACACCGCTACGACACCGCCGCCGGCGATGTCGACCTGCTGCGTTCCGGCGTCGCCATGGTGCGCGAGTTGATCGGCGCGACAACGGGGTTCGGACCGGTGTCCTGGTCAACCTCCCAGCACCTGTCGGGAACCGCGCCGATGGGCCGCGACGGCGACGCGGTCGTGGACCCGCAGTGCCGGGTGCGCGGGGTCGACGGGCTGTGGGTGGTCGACGGGTCAGTGCTCCCGACGATCACCAGCCGCGGCCCGCACGCCACCATCTGCATGCTCGGGCACCGCGCCGCCGAGTTCATCGCCTGAGCGCCTGCGCAGGAAACCGAACTGCTTGCCATCACGGCCCGGCGCCCACAGCGCGACGAACGCCGCGGCGACCACCAGCACCACCGCGAGCACCACCAGCGACAGGCTCATGGCTTCGGCGAACGCCGCCGTGGCCGCTTCCGCCAGGCCGGCGCCCGCGGGGCCGATCCGCTGCGCCACCTCCAACGCGTTGGCCAGCGAATCCGAAGCGGCTGTGCGGAGCTGCTCGGGGACCGCGGACAACGCCGGACCCAACGCCGAACTATATTGTGCCGCAAGGACGGAACCGGCGACCGCGATACCGACCGCGGCGCCGACCTCCCGGGTGGTGTCGTTGACGGCCGATGCGACACCCTGCTTGTCCGTCGGCACCGCGTTCATGATCGCCGAGGTCGTCGGCGCGACACACAGGCCGATACCGACCGCGGCGACCAGAAGCGGGCCGACCAGGTCGAGATAGACCGCGTCGGCGCCGAGCCGGCTCATCCAGAACAGCCCGGCCGCCAACAACAGCAGTCCCGCGGCGACCGTGGTGCGCAGCCCTACCCTCGGCAGGTACAGGTGCATGGTGGCGCCGAGCACCATGATCGGAAGCGCCAGCGGGGACAGCGCGAACGCGGTCTGCAGCGCGCTATAGCCGAGCAGCAACTGCAGGTACTGCATCTCGACGAAAAAGAACCCGAAGTTGGCGAAGAACAGGAACGTGATCCCGATCGAGCCGGTGGCGAAGTCAGGCCGGGCGAACAACCGCACATCGAGCAGCGGGTGGCGCTTGCGCAGTTCCACCGCGGTGAACACGCCCGCGAGCACCACCCCGGCGGCCATGCACCCCCAGACCATCGGGTGGCTCCAGCCGCGAATCGGCGCCTCGATGACGCCGTAGACGAAGACCGCGACGGCACCGCCGATCGTGACCGCGCCGACCCAGTCCAGCGGGGCGGCCGTCTCGTCGCGCGAGGACCGGATTGTGAATGTGCACAACAACAACGCGAGAGAGGAACCGGCGAATGCCCAGAAGATCGACTGCCACGAGAAGAAGTGCAGCAGGACCCCGGTGCCCAGAAAGCCCACGATCGCGCCCGAACTCGCGACGCCCGCCCAGATCCCGACGGCCTTGTTGCGTTCGCTCTTCGGGAACGCCGCGGTCAGCAACGACAACGTCGCGGGCATGACGAACGCGGCGCCGACACCCGCGACGGCCCGCGCCACGATGATCTGCGTCGGGCTGTCGAAGAACACCGGCGCCAACGACGCCGCCCCGAAGACGGCCAACCCGAGCAGCAGCGCGCCGCGCCGGCCGTACCGGTCGCCCAATGCGCCCGCCGGCAACAGCAGGCACGCCAGCACCAGCGTGTACCCGTCGACGATCCAGGTCAGCTGGGTCTGGCTGGCCGAGGTCTCCACCGCGAGATCGGGCATTGCGGCGTTCAGAGCGACCATCGACGAAATCACCAGCAGGACATCCAGGGAGGCGATCGTCAGCAACCAGACGCGGCGGGACTTGGTCAGGGTGCCCATGTTCGCGTCGATATCCTGATCAGACCGTTCGAGGGTGTTGACCATGAACTGTCGCTCTCTTTCGGCAAAAGGAGACTTTTGAGACTAACAGTCTCGTAGCAAGACCGATAGTCTTGTTCCCGGTCTGGAGGTGAGGTAAACGATGAGCGGCGGTACCGATCCGCGGCCCGCCCGGTCCCGGGCCCGCCTGCTTGAGGCGGCCACCACGCTGCTGCGGACCGGTGGGCCGAACGCGGTGACCATCGACGCCGTCACCCGCACCGCCAACGTCGCGCGCGCCACGCTCTACCGGCACTTCTCCAGCGCCAACGACCTGATGGCCGCGGCATTCATGGGTCTGCTCAGCCCCGCGCCGATGCCGCCGGCCGAGGGCAGCCTGCGAGACCGGCTGATCGCGGTGGTGGAGGGCTGGGCGGAGTCGATCGCCGAGGTGCCCGCGATGCTCACCGCGATGACGTGGATGGCATCAGGCCCCGACGTCGGCTCCTATCCTGAAGTACGCGAAGAGGATTCGGATGCGGTCGGCACGCTGCGGTCGCGGATCGTGCAGCTCTACTCGGTGCCGTTCGACGCGATCCTCGACAGCCCGCAGGCGGCCGAGGAGCTCGACGAGGTCGACCGCATCCAGACCATCGCGCTGCTCATCGGACCGCTGATCCTCGGCAGGCTCTCCACCGTCGCCGACTTCGACTACCGAGCCTGCGCGGTAGCCGCCGTCGACGGCTTCCTTGCCACCCACGCCCGCAAGTCGGGCGAAATCACTTCAGCGAGTAGCGAATCGGCAGGTGCTTGAGGCCGCCGACGAATGTGGTGGCGGTCAGCTCCGGGGTGCCGGCCAGTTCGATCGATTCCAGCCGCGGGATCAGTTCGGTGAAGAAGCTGTTCATCTCCATGCGGGCCAGTGCGGCCCCGAGGCAGAAGTGCACGCCGTATCCGAACGACACGTGCCGGTTGGGATCGCGGCCGACGTCGAAGCGGAACGGCTCGTCGAAGACCTCCTCGTCACGGTTGCCGGACACGTAAGCCAGGTAGACGGATTCGCCCTTGGCGATCGGCACACCGCGCACCGAGGTGTCCTCGGCCGCGGTGCGCATGAACTCCTTGACCGGCGTCGACCAGCGGATCATCTCCTCGACGGCCAGCGGCATCAGGCCGGGGTCGGTGCGCAACCGGTCCAGTTCCCCGGGGTTCTCGATCAGTGCGTGCAGTCCGCCGGAGATGGCGTCCTTGGTGGTGTCGTGGCCGGCGCTGGCGACGATGACGTAGTACGACGCGGTGTCCATGTCCGACAGGGGCTCACCGTCGATGCGGCCGTTGGCGATCGCCGAGGCCAGGTCGTCGGTCGGATTGGCCCGCCGTGAGGCGGTCAGCGTGGCGAAGTAGTTGAAGAAGTCCGCCAGCACCGCGAGCATGTCCTCGGGCGTCTTCCCGCGTTGGAACTCCTCGTCGTTGCCCCCGAACATCTCCTGGGTGAGCATGTGCATGCGCGGAAAGTCCTCCTCCGGCAAGCCCAGCAGCGACATGATCACGTACAGCGGGAAGTTCACCGCGATCTCGGTGACGAAGTCGCATTCGGGCCCCACCTCTCGCATCCGATCGACATAACGCTTGGCCAGCTCGTCGACGCGAACCTTCAAGTCGCGCATGGCCTTCGGGCGGAACCAGTCGGCACCGATGGCACGCACCTTGCGGTGGTGCGGGTCGTCCATGTGGATGAGGGTGCGCAGCCCGATGCCTGCCTCGAGTTGAGCCTTGAGGACGTCGTCGACCTCGGCTGCGGCGAGCAGTGGCCGCGGTTCGGACAGCCACAGGTTGTTGTCCCGTTCGATGGCCATGATGTCGGCGTGCTTGGTGATCGCCCAGAACGGCCGGTAGGGCGGGTTGTCGACGTAGGCCACCGGATTGTTCGCCCGAAGATGGGTCAGTGCCGCGTGCAGGCGTGCGTCGTCTGCGTAGCCCTCCGGATCGGCGAGGACCTTGGCGGCGTCATCCATCGTCGGCGTGCTCATGCGGGCTCCTTCACTTTCGGGAAACGTTTACATCCGGTATTACGAACTTGACGGGTGTCAAGCACAGTGTATGTGACTGCCGCCACTCGCCGCGGTGAGGATGCGCTGAGTCACGTCCGGGTCAGCGCAGCGGGTACCGATCAGCAGGTTCCGTAGCCCGCCGACGAAGATCGTCGCGATGAATTCGGGGTCGGCGGTCAGCTCGACAGCGTCCCGTCGCGGCACGAGTTCGTCGACTGTGGGCGATGGCGGGACCGCGGGCCCGGTGGACGTCAGTAGGCTCGCGGAGTGCTGACGGGAACGGTTGGCCGGCGCTGCCGCAAGGTGGCCGCGGCGCTGACGGCCAGCGCGATGTTGATCGCCGGTTGCGGGCACGGTGAGACCGCCGCGATCAAGGTCCCCGTCGATCCGGCCGTTGCCCACGTCACCGGCGGCGCCGTGCGCGGGACGGTCTCCATCGACCACCGCTACTTCGCCGGAATCCCTTACGCCGCACCGCCGCTCGGCCCACTGCGATGGCAGCCGCCCGCGCCGGTCGCGGAGTGGGCCGGGTTCCGCGACGCGACGCAGCCGGGGCGGCGCTGCACGCAGGACACAAGCACCGACCTCGACCCGAGCCCGACCGGCGAGGACTGCCTGACGCTCAACGTCTGGACTCCGCCGCCGTCGAACGAGCCCAAACCGGTGCTGGTGTGGTTCCACGGCGGCAGCTTCCTCAACGGCAGCGGCGACATCTACGACTCGCGCCGCCTGACCACCCGCGGCGTCGTCGTGCTCACCGTCAACTACCGCCTCGGCGCGCTCGGGTTCCTCGCGCATCCGGGGCTGGGACCCGAGTCGGGCAACTTCGGGCTCGCCGATCAGCAGTTCGCGCTGCGCTGGGTGCGCGACAACATCGCCGCGTTCGGCGGCGACCCCGAACGGGTCACCATCGCCGGGGAGTCCGCGGGCGGGATGGCGGTGTGCGACCACCTCGTCGCGCCCGGCTCGGCGGGGCTGTTCAGCGGCGCGATCATCCAGAGCGGGCCGTGCCACGCCCAGCCCGACCTGCCCGCCGCGCAGCGGGCCAGCCGGGAGTACGCGGCCGAACTCGGCTGCGCCGCCGCCGTCGTGCAGTGCCTGCGTTCACTGCCCGCGGACCGGTTTCGAAAGCCGTTGCTGTACGGCCACTTCGGCACCGAGCGGCTCAGCGGGCCGGTCACCGGCACCGCGGTGCTGCCGCAGAACCCGGTCACCGCGATGCTCGAAGGACGCGCCGCGCGGGTGCCGGTGATGATCAACACCACCGCCGATGAGTTCAACCTGTTCGCGGCGCTGCAGTTCCTGCGGGGACGCGCGCTGGACGCCGCGGCGTACCCGGAACTGCTGGCCGAGGCGTTCGGGCCCAACGCCGCTGCGGTGGCCGCGCAGTACCCGCCGCAGCGCTACGGCGGCAACGTCGCGCTGGCGTACTCGGCGGCGGTCACCGCCGCCGACTTCGCATGCGTGGCCGACCGGATGGCCGACGCGCTCGACGATCAGCCCGTCTACGCGTCGGAGTTCGGCGACCGCGACGCCCCCGCGCCGGAGCCGCT
This sequence comes from Mycolicibacterium flavescens, assembly GCF_001722335.1. Taxonomy (GTDB): domain Bacteria; phylum Actinomycetota; class Actinomycetes; order Mycobacteriales; family Mycobacteriaceae; genus Mycobacterium; species Mycobacterium flavescens. Next base: position 76,262 of record NZ_MIHA01000005.1, on the reverse strand, counting down.
GCGGGCAGCGCCGTTCCCGATCGGGGCCGCGCACTCGCTGGAACTGCGGTACCTCTTCGACGTGGGCGGCGCACCGCCGCCGAATCCGGCCCAACAGCGGTTGGCCGACGAGATGATCGGCCACTGGGTGCGGTTCGCCGAGACCGGCTCACCCGGCGCGGGATGGCCGCGGCGAGGCGAGCAGGGGGAGTGGCTGTGGCTGGCACCCGGCGACAACCACGTCATCACCGACTTCGCGCAGAAACATCAGTGCGCGTTCTGGGCCGGGCTACCGCGCTGACGGGGTCACCCAGCAGGTGATGTCGGCGTGCACCACCTCGGTGCCCGCCCGGTCGACCACGCTGACCGGCACTGTGACCTCGGCGCCCTCGGTGATCACCGTGAAGTCCGGCGGGGTCAGCCGCGCCTGGGCCCGCAGCGAGGTGGTGGCCTTGTCCAGGTACTCGACACTCATGGCCTTGGGGATCCACCGGTGGCTTGCCGGCACGGTGGCCTCCATCAGCATGCCCATCGCCATCTCGGCGGCGTTGCACGACGCGATCGCGTGCACGGTGTGCAGATGGTTGTGCACGAAGAACCACTTCGGCACCGTGACTTCGGCGAATCCGGGCTTCATGGACACCACGTGCGGGGTGATCGAGGCGAAGTAGGGCACCCGCGCGATCGCCGCGGCCGAAAAGGCCCAGGTGCCGCCGGGGATGCCGGCGAGGCGCTTCCACGCGCGATAGGTGGAGGTCGGAGCGGACATGGCGAGTCACCTTACTGGCCGGTAAGATGGGCCGTCCGCGCAGCTGCCCGGGCGGCCCGGTTTCGCTCCGGTTTGCGATGGCCAGGGATTTGGAGCGTGCCGTTTTCTAGGGCATACTGTTCGGGTTGCCTTGAGCCGGGCCGGTGCCAGTTCGGACCGCGTGGCCGGGGCATCCGACCGACGCCCACCCGGGCGCATCCGGTGCCAATCTCGATCGTGACGAATTTTCGCCGCGAATGAGTGTGCGTGCGGGCGACACACCCGACCGCGGGGACCGGTGGACCACAGACAGAAGAACAGCGGCGGCTAGCAGCGCGAGCTGCGCCGGTGAGAGCGGCCCCGAAACGGGCCCAGTATGAGTGAGGTAGGAGAAGCGTGGCGGGACAGAAGATCCGCATCAGGCTCAAGGCCTACGACCACGAGGCGATCGACGCCTCGGCGCGCAAGATCGTGGAAACGGTCACCAGAACCGGCGCCAGCGTGGTCGGCCCTGTGCCGCTGCCGACCGAGAAGAACGTGTACTGCGTCATCCGGTCCCCGCACAAGTACAAGGACTCGAGGGAGCACTTCGAGATGCGTACTCACAAGCGGCTGATCGACATCCTCGACCCGACGCCGAAGACCGTTGACGCTCTCATGCGCATCGATCTGCCGGCCAGCGTCGACGTCAACATTCAATAGGCATCCCAGTAGGAGACTTCCAGAACCATGGCTAGAAAAGGCATTCTGGGCACCAAGCTGGGCATGACGCAGGTGTTCGACGAGAACAACCGGGTCGTGCCGGTGACGGTCGTCAAGGCCGGCCCCAACGTGGTGACGCGGATCCGCACGCCGGAACGCGACGGCTACAGCGCTGTGCAGCTGGCCTACGGCGAGATCAGCCCGCGCAAGGTCAACAAGCCTGTCACAGGCCAGTTCTCGGCCGCCGGGGTCAACCCGCGCCGTCACCTGGCCGAGTTCCGGCTCGATGACGAGACGGCCGCCGCCGAATACGAGGTCGGCCAGGAGCTGACCGCCGAGATCTTCGCCGACGGCACCTACGTCGACGTGACCGGCACCAGCAAGGGCAAGGGATTCGCCGGCACCATGAAGCGGCACGGTTTCCGCGGCCAGGGCGCCAGCCACGGCGCGCAGGCCGTGCACCGTCGGCCCGGTTCCATCGGAGGCTGCGCCACCCCGGGCCGGGTGTTCAAGGGCACGCGGATGTCGGGCCGGATGGGCAACGACCGCGTGACGACGCAGAACCTGGTGGTGCACAAGGTCGACGCCGAGAACGGCGTGCTGTTGATCAAGGGCGCCATCCCCGGCCGCAACGGCGGGCTCGTGATGGTCCGCAGCGCAATCAAGCGAGGCGAAAAGTAATGGCTCTCAAAGTTGATGTCCACACCCCGGCGGGAACCAAAGACGGCTCCGTGGAGCTGCCCGCCGAGCTGTTCGACGTCGAGACGAACATCGCGCTCATGCACCAGGTGGTGACGGCGCAGCTGGCCGCGGCGCGGCAGGGCACGCACTCGACCAAGACGCGTGGCGAGGTCCGTGGCGGCGGCAAGAAGCCGTACCGGCAGAAGGGCACCGGCCGCGCCCGTCAGGGTTCGACGCGGGCGCCGCAGTTCACCGGCGGCGGCACCGTGCACGGCCCGAAGCCGCGCGACTACAGCGAGCGCACCCCGAAGAAGATGATCCGCGCCGCGCTGCGCAGCGCGCTGTCGGACCGGGCACGCAACGACCGGATCCACGCGATCACCGAGATCGTCGAGGGGCAGACCCCGTCGACCAAGAGCGCCAAGGCGTTCCTGGGCACGCTGACCGACCGCACCAAGGTGCTGCTGGTCATCGGCCGCACCGACGAGGTCAGCCTCAAGAGCGTGCGCAACCTGCCTGGCGTGCACGTGATCTCGCCCGACCAGCTCAACACCTACGACGTGCTCAACGCCGACGACGTGGTGTTCAGCGTGGAGGCGTTGAACGCCTACATCGCGGCCAACACAGCGGGCGCGAACGACGAAAAAGAAGGAGCGTCGGTCTGATGGCAACAATTGCAGACCCCCGCGACATCATCCTGGCTCCGGTCATCTCGGAGAAGTCGTACGGGTTGATCGAGGACAACGTGTACACGTTCGTCGTGCACCCGGACTCGAACAAGACGCAGATCAAGATCGCGATCGAGAAGATCTTCAACGTGAAGGTCGACTCGGTGAACACCGCTAATCGGCAGGGCAAGCGCAAGCGCACCCGTACCGGGTACGGACAGCGCAAGAGCACCAAGCGCGCGATCGTCACGCTGGCCGCGGGCAGCAAGCCCATCGACCTGTTCGGAGCGCCGGCCTAGCCGGCAGGGAGAACCTGAAGAATCATGGCAATTCGCAAGTACAAGCCGACGACCCCCGGTCGTCGCGGTGCCAGCGTCTCCGATTTCGCTGAGATCACCCGCGACCACCCGGAGAAGTCGCTGGTTCGTCCGCTGCACGGTAAGGGTGGGCGAAACGCTCACGGCCGCATCACGACTCGGCACAAGGGCGGCGGGCACAAGCGCGCCTATCGGGTGATCGACTTCCGGCGACACGACAAAGACGGCGTGAACGCCAAGGTCGCGCACATCGAGTACGACCCGAACCGCACCGCGAACATCGCGCTGCTGCACTACCTGGACGGCGAGAAGCGCTACATCATCGCGCCGCAGGGCATCAAGCAGGGCGACGTGATCGAATCGGGCGCCAACGCCGACATCAAGCCCGGTAACAACCTGCCGCTGCGCAACATCCCCGCGGGCACGCTGATCCACGCCGTGGAGCTGCGACCCGGTGGTGGCGCCAAGCTGGCCCGCTCGGCCGGTTCGAGCATCCAGCTGCTCGGCAAGGAAGGCACCTACGCCTCGCTGCGTATGCCCTCCGGTGAGATCCGCCGCGTCGACGTGCGCTGCCGCGCCACCGTCGGCGAGGTCGGCAACGCCGAGCAGGCCAACATCAACTGGGGCAAAGCCGGCCGGATGCGGTGGAAGGGCAAGCGTCCCACCGTTCGTGGTGTCGTGATGAACCCGGTCGACCACCCGCACGGTGGTGGTGAGGGTAAGACCTCCGGCGGTCGTCACCCGGTCAGCCCGTGGGGTAAGCCCGAGGGCCGCACCCGCAAACCCAACAAAGCGAGCAACAAGCTCATCGTCCGTCGCCGGCGCACCGGCAAGAAGCGCTGAGAGTAGGCAGGGACAAGGAATATGCCACGCAGCCTGAAAAAAGGTCCGTTCGTCGACGACCATCTTCTCAAGAAGGTCGACACGCAGAACGAGAAGAACACCAAGCAGGTCATCAAGACCTGGTCACGTCGGTCGACCATCATCCCCGACTTCATCGGACACACCTTCGCGGTGCACGACGGGCGCAAGCACGTCCCGGTGTTCGTCACCGAGTCGATGGTCGGGCACAAGCTCGGCGAGTTCGCGCCGACGCGCACCTTCAAGGGTCACATCAAGGACGACCGGAAGGCGAAGAGGCGCTAATGACTACAGCGATTGAATATCCGTCCGCGACCGCCAAGGCGCGCTTCGTGCGGGTGTCGCCGACCAAGGCGCGCCGGGTCATCGACCTGGTGCGCGGCAAGTCGGTCACCGAGGCGCTCGACATCCTGCGGTGGGCGCCACAGGCCGCCAGCGAGCCGGTCGCCAAGGTGATCGCCAGCGCTGCGGCCAACGCGCAGAACAACGAGGGACTCGATCCCTCGACGCTGGTTGTCGCGACCATCCACGCCGACGAGGGCCCGACCGCCAAGCGCATCCGGCCGCGGGCCCAGGGCCGCGCGTTCCGGATCCGCAAGCGCACCAGCCACATCACGGTGATCGTCGAGAGCAGGGCAACCAAGGCAGAGCGCGGGAGCCGTTCGCCGTCGGCCGACACCGCCCGCGCCCGTCGCGCGCAGGGCAGCAAGGCCGCCGCCGCGAAGAAGGCGCCTGCGAAGAAGGCAGCTGCCGCCGACACCAAGGCCGCCGACACCAAGGCCGCTGAAACGAAGAGCAAGGCTTCTGAAGAGGCGAAGGAGGGCTCGGAGTAGTGGGCCAGAAAATTAATCCCCACGGCTTCCGGCTCGGTATCACCACCGACTGGAAGTCCCGGTGGTACGCCGACAAGCAGTACAAGGACTACGTCAAGGAAGACGTGGCGATCCGCCGGCTGCTGGCCACCGGTCTCGAGCGCGCCGGCATCGCCGACGTCGAGATCGAGCGCACCCGTGACCGCGTCCGGGTGGACATCCACACCGCGCGCCCCGGCATCGTGATCGGCCGCCGCGGCACCGAGGCCGACCGCATCCGGGCCGACCTGGAGAAGCTGACCAAGAAGCAGGTGCAGCTCAACATCCTCGAGGTCAAGAACCCCGAGTCGGTGGCCCAGCTGGTGGCCCAGGGCGTGGCCGAGCAGCTCTCCAATCGTGTGGCGTTCCGTCGCGCGATGCGCAAGGCCATCCAGTCGGCGATGCGCCAGCCCAACGTCAAGGGCATCCGGGTGCAGTGCTCGGGTCGCCTGGGCGGCGCCGAGATGAGCCGCTCGGAGTTCTACCGCGAAGGTCGGGTCCCGCTGCACACGCTGCGCGCCGACATCGACTACGGCCTCTACGAGGCCAAGACCACCTTCGGTCGGATCGGCGTGAAGGTGTGGATCTACAAGGGCGACATCGTCGGTGGCAAGCGTGAGCTGGCCGCCGCGGCGCCCGCGGCGGACCGTCCGCGCCGGGAGCGGCCGTCGGGCACCCGCCCGCGTCGCAGCGGCGCGTCGGGTACCACCGCGACGAGCACCGATGCGGGTCGCGCCGCGACCGGTACCGAAGAGGCACCCGCCGTCGCCGAGGCGACGGGCGGAACCGAGGCTGCTGCCGGGCAGGCCCCGGAGAACACGGAGAGCTGATCATGCTGATTCCTCGAAAGGTCAAGCACCGCAAGCAGCACCACCCCCAGCAGCGCGGCATTGCCAGCGGCGGGACGTCGGTGAGCTTCGGTGACTACGGTATCCAGGCACTCGAGCACGCCTACATCACCAACAGGCAGATCGAGTCGGCGCGTATCGCGATCAACCGCCACATCAAGCGTGGCGGCAAGGTCTGGATCAACATCTTCCCGGACCGCCCGCTGACCAAGAAGCCCGCCGAAACCCGCATGGGTTCCGGTAAGGGTTCGCCGGAGTGGTGGGTGGCCAACGTCAAGCCGGGTCGGGTGCTGTTCGAGCTGAGCTACCCCGACGAGGCGACCGCGCGGGCCGCGCTGACCCGTGCCATTCACAAGCTGCCGATCAAGGCACGCATCGTTACCCGAGAGGAGCACTTCTGATGGCAGTGGGAGTGACGCCGGGCGAACTGCGCGAGCTGACCGACGACGAATTGACCGATCGGCTGCGCGAGTCCAAGGAAGAGCTGTTCAACCTGCGCTTCCAAATGGCCACCGGCCAGTTGTCCAATAACCGCCGGCTTCGCACGGTGCGTCAGGAAATCGCGCGGGTGTACACCGTGCTGCGCGAACGTGAGTTGGGTCTGGCCTCCGGACCCGTGGGTGAGGGATCGTAATGGCAGAGGGTAAAGGCCCCAAGTACACGCCGCGCAAGGAAGAGCAGCGCGGCCGCCGCAAGACGGCGATCGGATACGTGGTGTCCGACAAGATGCAGAAGACCATCGTGGTCGAGCTGGAAGATCGTAAGAGCCATCCGCTCTACGGCAAGATCATCCGCACCACCAAGAAGGTCAAGGCGCACGACGAGAACGACACCGCCGGTGTCGGCGACCGTGTCTCGCTGATGGAGACCCGTCCGCTGTCGGCCACCAAGCGCTGGCGGCTCGTCGAGATCCTCGAGAAGGCCAAGTAGCCCGCACGAGTTTCGGGCACACAAAAAGGCCCCCGTACGCGCACGTACGGGGGCCTTTTTGTGCTCAGCTCGGCGCGGCATATCCGCAAAAGCGTTTGCTTTGGCACACTTTGGGCTAATCTCGCCGGATGGGGGACCTGCAACGACGCACAGCCGCCCTGGTTGCACTCGTATTCTTCTTTGCCGCAACGACGTTGGTCGACGCGCCGGTTTCGTCGGCTGCTCCCGGTGACGGGGGAGCGGTCGCGGACGCACCCACGCTGGGGCTTCCGACGCTCGGTGTCGTCGCCGACCTTGCGCTCTACGGGCTGCAGGGTACGCAGACGCTGTCGTTCCCGGTACCGGCCGGGCTCACGCCGGCCGCGCTGAACGCGACCGTCGAGCTGCCGCCGAACGTCACGGCCGGCAGCATCGCGGTCACCCAGGACAACCGCACGGTCTCCCGCGTCGACCTGCCGCCGGACCGCGCCCCGATCTCGATCCCGCTCGAGGGGGTCGAGGTGGTGGACAACGCGGTCACCGTGCTGCTGCGCAGCCAGCTGCTGCCACCGGCAGGATACTGCCTCTACGACACCGCGATTCCGCTGCGGTTGGCCGGCGCGGCCGTCGCCTACACCGGCCGCGAGCTGCCGCCCGACGTCGTTGCCGACTTCCTGCCGCCGGTACTGGAGCGTTTGACGATCTTCGTGCCCGACACCCCCTCGCGCGCGGAATCGGATGCTGCGGTGCGGCTGACCACCGCCGTCGTCGCCCGCTACGGTGACCAGCGCACCGACGTCGACGTCGAACCGCTCACCAGCGACGCGGCCGAAGCGCCCTCGGGGCCGTTCGAACGCCACATCGTGGTCCGCGAGGGCCCGACCGCGGCGGTCGAACTGCAGGGCCGTGACGGGGTGCCTGCGCTGCTGATCACCGGACCCGCCAACGAACTGCTCAACCAGGCCCGGTTGCTCAGCAGCAACCTGTCGCAACTCGCGCTCGCCTCGAAAGCTGTAGCGGGACCGATAAAATCGGTGCCGCAACTGCCCGGCGACACGACCACCATCCGCGACCTCGGCCAGCCCGGCGTCAACGCCACCGCGCTCAAACCGCAGGTCACCGTCGGCCTGGACCAGACGCGGCTGGGCAGGCCGGTCAAAAACGTGCGGGTACACCTGAAGGGGTCCTACACCCCGCTGCCCGCAAGCGTCGGAGGTCAGATAGTGGCATCGGTCAACGGCCAAGCCGTGGACCGGTGGCCGATCGATGCCGGCGGCGCCATCGACCGATGGGTCGACATCCCCGACGAACTGCTGCAGCGCTACACCAATCTCGGTGTGGCCGTGGACCTCAGCGGCAACACCGGAGAGTGCGGCGAGTTCCAGCCGGTCACGCTGACCATCGACGGTGCGACGACCGTCGAGACCACCCGGGCCGATCCACCGGTGCCCGCCGGGTTCCAGTCGCTGCCGCAGGCGCTGATGCCGCGGGTGCTGGTCGGCGTCGGCACCGGTTTCGACGACGTCCGCCGCGCAGTGACCATCACCGAAGGCCTGCAACGGCTCAGCGCGCTGCCCATCGACACCGAGGTGGTTTCGGTCGACGACGCGCTGGCCGCGCAGACGCCCGCGGTGGTCATCGCCGCCGACGGTTGGGCCGGTGACCGCCCGGAGCTGCCCGTCAGCAGCGCCGCCGACGGTGAACTCGACGTGGACCGCCTCGACGGCGAGCGCACCACCTTGCGGCTGGATCCGGGACTGCGGTTCGGCTCGCTGCAGACCGTGTACGACGGCCGCACCGTCCTGGTGGCCACGTCGAACGGCGATGCAGCCGAACTCGATTCGCTGCTGGCCTGGTTGGACGACAGCTCACGGCGCTGGTCGCGGCTCAGCGGCGTGGCCGTGATCGCACCGCCCGGCGGGGAACCGGTGACCGTTGCCGGCGAGGCGCCCGCCGCCGACGAACCGGCTGAAGAGTCCACACCGGTTGCCACGCTGTTGTTGGCGGCCGGCGCCACGGCCGCCGCTGCGATCGCGCTGCTGGGCTGGCTGGTGCTGCGGCGCCGACGGCGCGCGTAGGCGGGAGTGACGATGGCGGTGCCCACCCAGGCCGAGCCCGAGCCCCCCGCCGCGGCCGCACCCGAGCGGGACCGCACCTACACCGTCGCGCGCATCGTGTTCCGGTGGATGTTCATCGGTGTCCTGACGGTGTTCGCGTTCTGGGACAGCTTCGCCAGCCTGGTCGAGACCACCAGGGGCAGCGGACTCAACGGCTACATCTGGATCATCCCGACCGCCGCGATCCTGGCCGCGCAGGGTGTCGCGCGCCGGCCGCGCAACGAGTTACCGATCCACGACCGCCAGACCGACATCATCCTCGGCACGATGGGGCTGGTGTTCGCGCTGCTGCTGCACGGGGTGCTGCTGCAGCGCTACGGGATGTACTTCCATCTGCTGCGGCTCGACTTCCTGGCGCTGTGGGTGTTCGTGCTCAGCTCGGCGATCATCCTGTTCGGGCTGCGCCCGGTCAGCAGGTTCGTGCTGGTGTGGATGCTGGCGGGGATGATCTTCGCCCTGCCGTACCACATCATGGTGATCCTGTTGGGCGGCAACCGGATCGCGGCCGGCGCCGCGACGCTGCTGATCGCCGCGACCGCCACGGGCATCGCCGTGAGCCGCACCCACCGCCGCGGCTGGACCGGCTACTTCTCGGCCTATGCGGTCGGCGGTGTGCTGCTGGCGATCATGGCGTGGTGGACACCGCAGGCGCCCGTGTGGGTGTACCAGGCCGCGCCCGCACTGCTTGCCACCGCGATCGTCGGGTTCGTGATGTTCCTGCTCGCGCGCCGCGGAGAACCCAAGCGGCCGATGAACCGCAAGGTCGAACCGCTGGCGGCCGGGCAGGTCGCCCGGTCACTGCCGCTGGTGCTCGGTGTGGCCGTGCTGCTTTCGCTCGTCGACCTGCCCGCCCCGCAGAGTCCGCCGGTGCGACAGTTCGACGCGATGCCGATCACCGGACCGCTGAAGCCGCCCGCCGGTTTCCACATCGCCGAGACCGAGGACTATCCCTGGGTGACGCGCCTGCACGGCCGGGTGGCCCACCTGACCCGGCAGCGGATGGTCGCCGACGTCGGAAACCCGGACTGGGACAAGGAAGCCAAGCCCAGGACCGTGATGGTCGACAACGTGATGACCGACCGGCCGTTCTCGTTCAACGTCTACCCCGCCAAGGTGCTCTACGACGCGGCCGCCACCCGGTTGAGCGCCCCGCGCCGGATCGACCTCGGCTACGGCGTCACCGGTGAACTGGTGTCCGTCGTCGACGACCACCTGATGGTCACCTGGAACATGCTGCAGTTCACGTGGCGCAACGACGACCGAGCCCAACGCGTGCTGATGATCACCGTGGACAACCACGACGACAACGCCCCATTCCCGCACCCGAACGGTGCGCTGCTGCCCACGCTGAACACCCTGCTCACCGTGCTGTTCCGCGGAAACTCCGCCGTCGACGACACCAACCCGAAGTTCAAGGACATCGATCTGCTGACCACATTCGGGCGCGGCCTGGTCGCCGCCCAACTGCAACCGCTGGGCCTGCGGCCGTGACCTACACCATCGACACCCTGACCGACGCGCAGCGCGACCACGCGCTGGACCGCTCGATCAACGGCCTGCGCGACGACGATCCGCTGCGGTCGGCGGCCATTCCCGTAATGGGTTGGCAGAAGGTCGTTCTGGCGATCGCGCTGGTCGCGCTGGTCGGGTTCGGGATCTGGCGCCCGATGCAGACCGGTGTCGCGCTGATCGGGATGTGCACGTTCGGCTACGTGCTCACCATGACCGACCGCGTGTTGATCTTCCGGCGCGGCCTGGCGGCGCGGCCGATCACTGTCACCGACGAGCAGGCCCGCGCCATCCCCGACGACCAGCTGCCGCCCTACACGATCCTGGTGCCCGCCTACAACGAACCGGAGGTGGTGGACGACCTGATCGGCGCCATGGCGCGCCTCGAGTACCCGAAAGACAAGCTGCAGGTGCTGCTGCTGCTCGAGGCCGACGACGACGTGACGATCGAAGCTGCCCGCCGCTGCAAGGAATCCGAGGCCATCACCATCCTGCTCGTCCCGCCCGCCGAACCGCGCACCAAACCCAAGGCGTGCAACTACGGGCTGCACTTCGCCACCGGCGACATCGTGACGATCTACGACGCCGAGGACCTGCCCGAGCCGCTGCAACTGCGCCGGGTGGTCGTCGCGTTCGCGCGGCTACCCGACGACATCGCCTGTGTGCAGGCCAAACTCGCCTACCACAACGGCAGGCAGAACATGCTCACCGGATGGTTCACCGCCGAATACGGGCTGTGGTTCGGCTATCTGCTGCCCGGCATGATGCGCACCGGCACACCGATCCCGCTGGGCGGCACGTCCAACCACCTCAAGCGTTCGGTGCTCGACCGCATCGGCTCGTGGGATCCGCACAACGTCACCGAGGACGCCGATCTGGGCCTGCGCATCGCGGCCTCGGGCTATCACACCGCGGTGCTCGATTCGCAGACCCTCGAGGAGGCCAACAGCGACCCGATCAACTGGATCCGGCAACGCTCACGTTGGTACAAGGGTTATCTGCAGACCTGGCTGGTGCACATCCGCCGCCCGATGAGGCTGCTGCGCACCATCGGGTTCCGCAGCTTCGTGCGGTTCAACCTGGTGCTGGCCGGCACCCCGATCATCGCGGTGCTCAACCTGCTGTTCTGGTTGATCACGATCCTGTGGTTCCTCGGTCAGCCCGCCGCGATCGGCGCGGTGTTCCCGTGGTACATCTACTTCCCGGCGCTGATCGCGCTGGTGCTCGGGAACTTCGCGACGCTGTACATGAACCTGATCGCGCTGCGCGAGGACGACCGCCCCGACCTGTTGGTGCCCGCGCTGACGGTGCCGTTGTTCTGGCTGATGATGAGCGTCGCGGCGGCCAAGGGCACTTATCAGTTGATCCGTAATCCGTCGTACTGGGAGAAGACGTTTCACGGCCTGGCGAGCCAACCCGACACCGACCTGGACGAGACGGTATGACGCGGATCTCCGACCACCGCCTGAAGTGGGTGGCGTTCGCGTCGTCGATGCTGGTCTACATCGTGGTCGGCTACTGGCTGCAGGTCGACAACGGGTTCATCCTCGGTGACGCGCTGTCGCGGGTGTCGGCCGCGCAGAGCGTGTTGTTCAGCCGCGACCCGCACCTGGCGGCGATCGGGTTCATCTTCACCCCGCTAACCGCGATGCTGCAGATCCCCGCCGTGCTGCTCAGCCCGCTGTGGCCGGATCTGACCGCGCGCGCGTTCGCCGGTTCGGTGATGTCGGCGGTGTTCATGGCCGGGTGCGTGGTGCAGGTGCTGAGCATGGGCACCGATCGAAAACTGCCGCGCGCCTACATCATTGCGATCACCGTGCTGTTCGCGCTGAACCCGATGATCGTGTTCTACGGGTCCAACGGGATGAGCGAGGCGCCGTTCCTGTTCTTCATCACCTGGGCGGTGCGACGGCTGACCATGTGGATGATCGACGACGACGTGCACCATCTGATCGCCGCGGGCGGGGTGGCGATGGCGTTGTCCTATCTGACCCGGTACGACGCCGTGGCCTGCATCGCCGCGGCCGGGGTGATCGTCGGCGTCACCACCTACCGGCGGGCCCGCAAGGGGCCGCGACTGCGCCGTGCGCTGCTGGACCTTCTGCTGGTCAGCGGGCCGGGCCTGGCGTCGTTTTTCGGCTGGGCGGTGGCGAGTTGGCTGATCACCGGTGAACCGTTCGCGCAGTTCACCTCCCAGTACGGCAACGCGGCGATCCTGCAGCAGTCGGGCACGCCCACAGTCGATTTCGGAGGTGGGGTGCTGTTCGGTCTCACGTGCGTGATGCTGCTGGCGCCCACGCTGATCCCGCTGGCGGTGTGGGCCGGGGTGCTTCGGCTGCGCCGGCCCTACTGGCCGACGCTGATCGTCCCGCTGGCGCTCTACGGTGGTGTGCTGGCGTTCCAGGTGTACAGCTACGCGTCGGGGTCGACGTTCCCGTTCCTGCGGTTCTACATCGCGGCGATCCCGTTCGCCGCGTGCCTGGCGATGATGGCGGTGCCCGAACGGGGGTTCGCCCGCTTCAAACGGCCGGGTCGGTACGCGCCGCCGATGCCGGCGCAGCCGCCGAAGCACCGCGGATGGGTGGCTTATGCGCCGGTCGCGCTGGTGTTCGCGGTCACGGTTCCGGTCTCGGCGTGGGGGATGAGCCTGCCGAAGTACGCGCCGCAGGAGTACGCGCTGGCCGCGGTGCTGGCGCCCGATCCCGGCGATGTCACCGAACGCGGGGCCGTCGAACGGCGGGTCGCGGCAACGTTTTCCACCGAACGCGACATCGCGCGCTACCTCGACGGCCTGGACCTGCCGGAGAGTTCGGTGATCACCGACACGGTGTACGGCTTCGCGGTGGTGGCGGCCTCGAAGCGGCCGAAGACGTTCGTGGTGCCGTCGGACCCGGACTTCACCGAGCTGCTCAACGACCCGGTCAGCCTGGGTGTGGAGTATCTGCTCGCCGTGCCGCCGACCGGGCGCGGGGTGTCCGACGCGCTCAACGTGCGGTACCCGACCCTGTACGACACCGGCGCCGACATCGCGACGCTGGAACTCGAGATCCCCAACGACGGTGACAGCCAACCGACCTGGCGGCTGTACCGGGTCAATGAGCCCGCCCCGGAGAGCTAGTGTCCTGAGTCATTAAATCGGGTGCAGTACATCGTCATGGGTCATTTCGGCCGCGAGATCTGCATGAGGGTCGTTACCAGCGCGGTTTCACAGCCCTCGTGCAGATCTCGAAGAACGTCGACACCATGTGGCCGGTCCGAAGCCCGCGCACTGCTGTGTCTGAACTTTCGACTCAGGACACTAGACCCGCGCGGCGATACCGTCGAGCAGTTGGTTCAGCCCCGACCGGAAGTCGGCTCGCGGATCGGCCTTGGCGGCGTCGAACACGCCGCCGTCGAGTGCGGCGGCGACCGCGGGAAACCGGTCGCGGTCGATGAGCGTCCGCAGCAGCGCCGGGTACTCAGGCCAGTCCGTGTTGGCGGCCTCGATGTCGAGGGCGGCCGCTCCGCGGGTGAAGTGCAGGATCGCCATCACCGCGGCGAACTTGTCGCGTTCGGACAGCCCGGTGGTCGCCAGGGTGCTCAACCCGGCGTCCAGCCACGCCAACTGCCCCGGATCCGCCGGAGGGCCCACCGCTGTGGCCCGCAGGATCCACGGGTGGCGGTGATAGACCTCCCACAGCCCGAACGCCCAATCGGTCAACGCCGCAGTCCAATCCGCGGGCTTGCCCGGTGGTGGCGAACCCACCGCCGCGGACAGCATGAACGTGAGCAGCTCGTCCTTGTTGGCGACGTGCCGATACAGCGACATGGTGCCGCAGCCGAGGCGTTCGGCCAGCCTGGCCATCGACAGCGCGGACAGGCCGGCGTCGTCGGCCAACGCGATCGCGGCCTCGACGATGCTCTGCCGCGTCAGCCCGGCGCGCCGGCCGGGCGGCGGCGTTTCGCGCCAGAGAATCTCCAGCGGGCGGGGCAGCGGTTCGGTCATCGCCGCCGAGCCTAACCCACTGCGCAGAGCGGTGCGTATGCCGTACGCTCTGTGCGTATGACATACGCACAACTGTCTCGATGGTGGCCCCCGGCGCTCGCGGTCCTGGTCGTCGCTTTCCTGACCTACTCGCTGCCCCCCTATTTCGTCGGCAGCACCCGGGTGCCCGCGACGTTCCCGCTGTACTACCCGCTGCTCGTCGGACACGTGCTGCTCGGCGGGGTCGCGATGGCCGCCGTCGTCGTCCAGCTCTGGCCCCGGCTGCGCGCGCGCCGGCCCACGCTGCACCGGCACGCGGGGCGCATCTACGTCGCGACGACGATTCCGGCTGCACTTTCGGCGCTGGTCATCGGTGCGGCGACGCCGTTCGGTCCCGCGCTCGCGGTCAGCAATGTTCTCCTTGCGGCATTGTGGCTCTGGTTCACCGCGGCGGGTTTCTGTGCCGGCCGACAGGGCCGGGTGGCCGACCACCGTCGGCACATGCTGCGCAGCGCGACGCTGGCGTTGTCGATCATCACCAACCGGATCTGGGGGCCGGTGCTGTTTAGGGTGGGTGACCCGTTGTACCACAACCTATTTGACGGCAACGGCCAGCACTATCTGTGGTTCGTTGCGGGGCTGGGCGGCTGGCTGGGATGGACCGTGCCGCTGGCACTTGTGCAGTGGTGGCTCTACCGCAGGGCGTTTACTACGTCGTCGTCAATTCGTCAACTCACCGAGACCCGACCGGGTAGATTGCGGACCAGGATTGGTCAGCGACGACGAGGACGGTATGACAACGGAATTCAACGGCAGAATCGAACTGGACATCCGTGACTCGGAACCGGACTGGGGGCCGTACGCCGCACCGACCGCGCCCGAAGGCGCCCCGAACGTGCTGTACGTGGTGTGGGACGACGTGGGCATCGCCACCTGGGACTGCTTCGGCGGGCTGGTCGAGATGCCGACGATGAGCCGGATCGCCGACCGGGGTGTGCGCCTGTCGCAGTTCCACACCACCGCGCTGTGCTCGCCGACGCGCGCGTCGCTGCTGACCGGACGCAACCCGACGACGGTGGGGATGGCGACCATCGAGGAGTTCACCGACGGCTTCCCCGGCTTCAACGGCCGCATCCCGTTCGACACCGCGCTGCTCTCGGAGGTGCTGGCCGAAAGCGGCTACAACACCTACTGCGTCGGCAAGTGGCACCTGACGCCGATCGAAGAGTCCAATCTCGCGTCAACCAAACGACATTGGCCGCTCTCCCGCGGGTTCGAGCGGTTCTACGGGTTCATGGGCGGCGAGACCGACCAGTGGTATCCCGAACTGGTCTACGACAACCATCCCGTCGCCCCGCCGGCGTCACCGGAAGACGGCTACCACCTGTCGCACGACCTGGCCGACAAGACCATCGAGTTCATCCGCGACGCCAAGGTGATCGCGCCGGACAAGCCGTGGTTCTCCTACGTCTGCCCGGGTGCCGGACACGCCCCGCACCACGTCTTCAAGGAGTGGGCCGACCGCTACGCCGGCAAGTTCGACATGGGCTACGAGCGGTACCGCGAGATCGTGCTCGAGAACCAGAAGAAGCTCGGCATCGTTCCGCCCGACACCGAGCTCTCACCCGTCAACCCGTATCAGGACATCAAGGGGCCCAACGGCGAACCGTGGCCCGAGCAGGACACGGTGCGGCCGTGGGATTCGCTGAGCGACGAGGAGAAGCGGCTGTTCACCCGGATGGCCGAGGTGTTCGCCGGGTTCCTGAGCTACACCGACGCCGAACTCGGGCGCATCATTGACTACCTCGATGAGTCGGGCCAACTCGACAACACGATCATCGTGGTGATCTCCGACAACGGCGCCAGCGGTGAGGGCGGGCCGAACGGTTCGGTCAACGAGGTGAAGTTCTTCAACGGATACATCGACACCGTCGAGGACGGACTCAAGCTGATCGACAACCTCGGCGGGCCGGAAACCTACAACCACTATCCGATCGGCTGGGCGATGGCGTTCAACACGCCCTACAAGCTCTACAAGCGCTACGCCTCCCACGAGGGTGGCATCGCCGATCCCGCGATCATCAGCTGGCCCAACGGAATCGCCGCGCACGGCGAAGTCCGCGACACCTACGTCAACGTCTGCGACATCACGCCGACGGTGTACGACCTGCTGGGCATCGCCCCGCCCGAGACCGTCCGCGGCGTCGCGCAGAAACCGCTCGACGGGGTGAGTTTCAAAGCGGCCCTCGATGATCCGTCGGCGCAGACCGACAAGCACACGCAGTTCTACACGATGCTGGGCACACGCGGGATCTGGCACGACGGGTGGTTCGCCAGCGCCGTGCACGCCGCATCGCCGGCCGGGTGGTCGCATTTCGACAAGGACCGCTGGGAGCTGTTCCGCATCGAGGCCGACCGCAGCCAGTGCCACGACTTGGCGGCCGAAAACCCGGAGAAACTCGACGAACTCGTCAAGCTGTGGTTCGCCGAGGCCGAACGCTACAACGGGCTGCCGCTCGGCGACCTGAACATCCTCGAGACGCTGGGCCGGTGGCGTCCGCACCTGGCGGGTGCGCGGACGTCGTACTCGTACTACCCGGGCACCGCCGACGTCGGTGCGGGCGCCTCGGTGGAACTGCAGGGCCGCTCGTTCGCGCTGATCGCCGACGTGACCGTCGACGACCCCGGCGTCGAGGGCGTGGTGATCAAACACGGCGGCGCGCACGGCGGCCATGTGCTTTTCTGTCAGGACGGTCGACTGCACTACGTGTACAACTTCCTCGGTGAAGAGGAGCAGACGCTGTCGTCGCCCGACCCAGTTACGTTGGGCCGCCACACCTTCGGCGTCGCGTTCACGCGCACCGGGACCGCCGAGGGCAGTCACACGCCCATCGGCGACACCGCGCTCTACATCGACGACCGGCAGGTCGCGGCGCTGTCGGGGATGCGGGTGCATCCCGGCACGTTCGGGCTGGCGTCGGCGGCGCTCAGCGTGGGGCGCAACACCGGATCCCCGGTCTCTCGCGCATACGCCCCACCGTTCCCGTTCACCGGTGGCACGATCGCACAGGTGAACGTCGACGTCTCCGGCAAACCGTTCGTGGACCTGGAGAAGGAGTTCGCGCGGGCGTTCGCGAGGGACTGAGCACCGGAGGGCAGACCGATTGCCGGGATGAAGCGGGCGGTGATCGCTTCGGCGGGCCTGCTGCTGTGCGCGTGCGCGAGCACCGTGACCGGATCGCCCGTCGTCGATCAGCCCGGTGCCGCGCCGTCGTCGAGCGGGCGCCCCATCCCGGGCCCGCCGCCCGGCGCCCCCGCCGATGAGCAGCCCGGCGTCGTCCCCACCACCGGCGCCACCCCGGCCGCGTGCGAGGTCGAAGACCCGCCGCCGGTCGGCGTCACCGCGTCGGTCGACGACCCCGAGGCGCCGACGGTCACCGTCGCGCTGCCGAATGGATGGTCGACCAGCGCGGGCGACGACGACGTCGGCGCCCGGCTGGCCGGACCCGACGGCGAGTCGGCCACCGTGACGATCGAGCGGACGTCGCTGGACCCGGGCGAGGCGTTCCAGCGGTACGCAGACGACGCGCTCGAGGCGTCGGCGGTCAGCAGCATCAGCGTGCTGCCGGGCGCGCTGTGCGGGTTCAGCGGACAGAAACTGCTCGGCTCGTGGGCGGAGCCACCGCAGCAGGCGGTCACGTTCGGCGACCGGATCGCGCACATCCCGGCGCGGGCGTCCAACTATCTGGTGGCGGTGCACGTCGAGGCGCCGGCGCGCGGGGCGTTCGACCCGCTGACCTCGCCACTGCTGGCCGACTTCGCCATCGTCATCCCCTGACCAGTGCTTATCGTGGCGAGCGGGCGCGTTTGCCTCTCGACACGCCGCGAATTGGGCAGCCGTTGCGCACGCTCACCGCGCCGCGAGCGTGCACAGATGAAGGAAAATGGGCGGCGTGTCGTGTGCAGGCGCGCACGCTCGCCGCAACGAGGGGCGCCTGATCAGCGGCGATTTGGTTTCCTGCAGGTCCTCCCATAGAATCAGGCGGTTGCCTTGGGCAGACCTCGGCCAGTCGCGTGCGGCAGGCCCCGCGTGCTCTTCGGCAACAGCAAGACCGCGTACGACCAGGTCGGTATCTGGCGTGCATACGAAAATCCAGGTCAGGAGATCGAGTGATTCAGCAGGAATCGCGGGTGAAGGTCGCCGATAACACGGGCGCCAGGGAGATCCTGTGCATCCGCGTGCTCGGCGGATCGTCGCGGCGCTATGCCGGCATCGGCGACGTCATCGTGGCGACCGTCAAGGAAGCCATCCCCGGCGGCAACGTCAAGCGTGGCGAGATCGTCAAGGCCGTCATCGTGCGCACCGTCAAGGAGCGCCGCCGCGCCGACGGCAGCTACATCAAGTTCGACGAGAACGCCGCCGTCATCATCAAGGCCGACAACGACCCGCGCGGCACGCGCATCTTCGGGCCGGTCGGTCGCGAACTGCGCGAGAAGCGCTTCATGAAGATCGTCTCGCTGGCTCCGGAGGTGTTGTAGATGAAGGTTCACAAGGGCGACACGGTTCTGGTCATCTCCGGTAAGGACAAGGGCGCCAAGGGCAAGGTGCTGGTCGCCTACCCGACCCGCAACAAGGTCCTCGTCGAGGGCGTGAACCGGATCAAGAAGCACACCGCGGTGTCGAGCAACGAGCGCGGCGCACAGTCCGGCGGCATCGTCACCCAGGAGGCGCCGATCGACGCCTCCAACGTGATGGTCGTGGACTCCGACGGCAAGCCCACCCGCATCGGCTTCCGTATCGACGACGAGACGGGCAAGAAGGTCCGCATCGCCAAGACCAACGGCAAGGACATCTAGAGTGACTTCGGCAACCAGCACGGAAAAGACGCTGCCCCGGTTGAAGCAGCGCTACCGCGAAGAGATCCGCGAGACCCTGCTCAAAGAGTTCGGCTACGCCAACGTCATGCAGATCCCCGGCGTGGTCAAGGTCGTCGTCAACATGGGCGTCGGCGACGCCGCGCGCGACGCCAAGCTGATCAACGGCGCGGTCAACGACCTCGCGCTGATCACCGGCCAGAAGCCCGAGATCCGCCGGGCCCGTAAGTCCATCGCGCAGTTCAAGCTTCGCGAGGGCATGCCGATCGGCGCCCGGGTGACCCTGCGCGGCGACCGCATGTGGGAGTTCCTCGACCGGCTGATCTCGATCGCACTGCCGCGTATCCGCGACTTCCGCGGCCTGTCGCCCAAGCAGTTCGACGGCACCGGCAACTACACCTTCGGGCTGACCGAGCAGTCGGTGTTCCACGAGATCGACGTGGACTCCATCGACCGCCCCCGTGGCATGGACATCACCGTCGTCACCACGGCGACGACCGACGACGAAGGACGAGCGCTGCTGCGGGCGCTGGGCTTTCCGTTCAAGGAGAACTGAGTAATGGCAAAGAAGGCACTGGTCAACAAGGCCAACAAGAAGCCGAAGTTCAAGGTGCGCGCCTACACCCGCTGCCAGCGCTGCGGGCGTCCGCACGCGGTTTTCCGCAAGTTCGGCCTGTGCCGGATCTGCCTGCGCGAGATGGCGCACGCCGGCGAACTGCCCGGCGTGCAGAAGAGCAGCTGGTAACCCAGCCCTACCCGACCAGACCAACCAAACAGGTTGCGGCAGGCCCACTCCAGGCTTTGGAGCTGGGTACCACCGCGAGAAAGGTGAGCCGGCTGTCATGACCATGACGGACCCGATCGCAGACTTCTTGACACGTCTGCGCAACGCCAATTCGGCGTACCACGATGAGGTGACCCTGCCCCACTCCAAGATCAAGGCCAACATCGCCGAGATCCTGAAGAAAGAGGGCTACATCGCCGACTACCGCACCGAGGACGCGCGGGTCGGCAAGTCGCTGATCGTGCAACTGAAGTACGGCCCCAGCCGGGAGCGAAGCATCGCCGGCCTGCGTCGCGTGTCCAAGCCCGGTCTGCGGGTGTACGCGAAGTCCACCAATCTGCCGCGGGTTCTCGGCGGCCTCGGCGTGGCGATCATCTCCACGTCGTCGGGCCTCCGGACCGACCGCCAGGCAGCCCAAGAGGGCGTGGGCGGCGAAGTCCTCGCGTACGTGTGGTAGGCGAGAGGGAGTAGAGCTGAAATGTCGCGTATTGGAAAGCAGCCGGTCCCGGTTCCCAGCGGGGTCGACGTCTCGATCAACGGTCAGAACGTCTCGGTCAAGGGGCCCAAGGGCGCCCTGGAACTGGCGGTGGCCGAGCCGATCCGGGTCGCGCGTGACGACGACGGCGCCATCGTGGTGACACGTCCCAACGACGAGCGGCGCAGCCGTTCGCTGCACGGGCTGTCGCGCACGCTGGTGGCCAACCTCATCACCGGCGTCACCGAGGGCTACACCACCAAGATGGAGATCTTCGGCGTGGGTTACCGCGTGCAGCTCAAGGGTTCGAACCTCGAGTTCGCGCTGGGCTTCAGCCACCCCGTCGTCATCACCGCGCCCGAGGGCGTGACCTTCGCGGTGGAGACGCCGACGAAGTTCTCGATCTCCGGCATCGACAAGCAGAAGGTCGGCCAGGTCGCGGCGAACATCCGCCGCCTGCGTAAGAGCGATCCCTACAAGGGCAAGGGAATTCGCTACGAGGGCGAGCAGATCCGCCGCAAGGTCGGAAAGACAGGTAAGTAGTAATGGCTGCAACCACAAAGAACACCGAAGCCCCAGCCCGGAAGGCCGTGGGCCAGAACATCTCCGAGACCCGTCGGGTTTCGCGGTTGCGCAGGCACGCCCGGCTCCGCAAGAAGGTCTCCGGCACGGCCGAGGTGCCGCGCCTGGTGGTCAACCGCTCGTCGCGGCACATCCACGTGCAGTTGGTCAACGACCTCAACGGAACGACGCTGGCCGCTGCCTCCTCGATCGAGGCCGACGTGCGGGCCGTCGACGGCGACAAGAAAGCCCACAGCGTGCGGGTCGGTCAGCTGATCGCCGAGCGCGCCAAGGCCGCAGGCATCGACACCGTCGTGTTCGACCGCGGTGGGTACACCTACGGCGGACGGATCGCGGCGCTGGCCGACGCGGCGCGCGAAGGCGGGTTGAAGTTCTGATGACTAGCACGAACAACGGAAGGACTGCATGATGGCCGAACAGGCAACTGCCGGCGGCCCCTCGGACGGCCGTGGCTCGCGGGATGACCGTGGCGGCCGTGGCCGGCGCGACGACCGTGGCGGCCGTGGCCGCGACGGCGGCGACAAGAGCAACTACCTCGAGCGCGTCGTCTCGATCAACCGCGTCTCCAAGGTGGTCAAGGGTGGCCGCCGGTTCAGCTTCACCGCGCTGGTGATCGTCGGCGACGGCAACGGCATGGTCGGCGTCGGTTACGGCAAGGCCAAGGAAGTTCCGGCCGCCATCGCCAAGGGCGTCGAGGAAGCACGCAAGAACTTCTTCCGGGTCCCGCTGATCGGCGGCACCATCACCCACCCGGTGCAGGGCGAAGCCGCCGCCGGTGTCGTGATGCTGCGTCCGGCCAGCCCCGGTACCGGTGTGATCGCCGGTGGCGCGGCCCGCGCGGTGCTGGAATGCGCCGGCGTGCACGACATCCTGGCCAAGTCGCTGGGCAGTGACAACGCGATCAACGTGGTGCACGCCACCGTCGCCGCGCTGAAGCTGCTGCAGCGTCCCGAAGAGGTCGCGGCCCGGCGTGGGCTGCCCATCGAGGACGTCGCCCCCGCGGGCATGCTGCGGGCGCGGCGTGAGGCCGAGGCGCTCGCCGCGTCGGCCGCGCGTGAAGGGTCGTCGTAATGGCAGAGCTGAAGATCACCCAGGTCCGCAGCACCATCGGTGCGCGCTGGAAGCAGCGTGAGAGCCTGCGGTCGCTGGGACTGCGCAAGATCCGCCAGTCCGTCGTCCGCGAGGACAATGCGCAGACGCGCGGGCTGATCAAGACCGTGCATCACCTCGTAGAGGTGGAGGAAGTCAAATGAGCGTCATCAAACTGCACGACCTGAAGCCGGCCCCCGGCTCGAAGACCGCCAAGACCCGCGTCGGCCGCGGTGAGGGGTCCAAGGGTAAGACCGCGGGTCGCGGCACGAAGGGCACCAAGGCCCGCAAGAACGTCCCGGTGACGTTCGAGGGCGGCCAGATGCCGATCCACATGCGCCTGCCGAAGCTCAAGGGCTTCCGTAACCGGTTCCGTACCGAGTACGAGGTGGTCAACGTCGGCGACATCAACAAGCTGTTCCCCAACGGCGGCGACGTCGGTGTCGACGAACTGGTGGCCGCCGGCGCGGTGCGTAAGAACGCGCTGGTGAAGGTTCTCGGCGACGGCAAGATCGCCGTCAAGGTGAACGTCACCGCGCACAAGTTCAGCGGCAGCGCCCGCGACAAGATCACCGCTGCGGGCGGTTCGGCGACCGAGCTGTAACCTCCGTGCACCGGAAGCCCCTGCCGTGACGGCGGGGGCTTTCCTGTTCGGCGGCGGTAACGCCAGCCGTCGCGCACCCGATTCACGGTGCGCAGGGGCAAAACTTCAGGAGCAGACATGACCTTCCTCCGCCGGCTCACCGTCGCCGCCGCGGCCGCCGCCCTGGCCGTGTCCGTCGCGGCGCCCGCGAATGCGCAGGACGACGACGCGAAGTTCGCCGATCAGGTCGCCGCCATGCAGATCCCCGTCGGCGATGTCGACCTGCCCGCGCTGGGCCACGGCATCTGCGACATGCTCAGCACCGGCCTGGCCGGCAGCGTCAACCCGGTGCCGGTCGTGCGCGGTGTCGTCAACCGCCTCGCCGGCAGCGGGATCAGCCGCGGCGAGGCCGCCGGACTGATGCGCGCCGCGGTCGCGGTGTACTGCCCGCAGCACGCCCGCTTCATGGGCCGCTGACCGGGCTACGGCCTCGATCGGGTCAGCCGACCTCCGCCAGGGCGAGCAGCGCCGCCACGATCGTGGCGACAGCCAACACGCCGTGCGCCACCACCACGGGCACGGGGAACGAGTGCTCAGGTGGAGCGGCCTCGGACCGCGGTGTGGTTCCGGTGCGCTCCCGGCGGCCTGCCAGCCAGCGGGCGAGCATGATGAATCCCAGGATCGCCACCGGTACGAGCAGTGCCAGTCCGATCCAGCCGACCGGATGGTTGTCGGTGACCACGTAGACGATCCACAGCACCAAGCCGACGGCGGCCAGCACGAAGTGTCCGAACACCACCGGGGGCGGCAACTGCGACGTCGTTGACCCGCGGTGGCCGCCGCCGCTGACCCATTTTGCGAGCATGAATGCACCCCCACCAGCGGTGAGGATCCACAGAATCAGGGATGCGATGGCCATAGCTGTCCTCCTGTCATCGGTCCTTCCGATACCCCTCCGCCTGCACTGACTCGTTGGCGACCCGAACCCCGTAGCGGTACGCCAGCATGCCGCCGAGATAGCCGGAAAGTCCCAGCGTCGCCACCGAAATCAACGACAGCACAAGCGGTCCGGGGCTCACGGCGGTGTCATCGCCGGCAGTGTTGTGCCGCCAGACGAAACCGGCCACATAAGCCGCGGTCACCGCGAGATTGAGCGTCATGTGCAGAAGCCCGACCCGGAAAGCGCGGGTGCCCGAAGGTATGGCGACCAGGTCCAGCAGGCCGATCACCGCAGCCGCACCGGCGCCGATCACCCCGATGCCGATCAGCCATTGCGAACCCTGTGTGAGAAAGCCCGGACGGTCGACGACAAGAGAGGCGAGGTCGAAGACAAGGCTGCACACCCACGCGCCGATCGGAACGGTGACGAGGATCGGATGGAACGGATGCCCGTAGGGCCCCGCGAGCAGTCGACTGACCGGTTCCTTGGCTTGTTCGAGTTGCTCGCTCATCGTGACCCCCTGGGTCGTTTTAGATAATCTATATTGGTCTTAATACCCGGTTGCAGTCAAGGGTCCATATCAACCAATGTTCATTGGCGATATCGTGGTGAGGTGACAGAAGGGTTGTCCTCGTCCACGGATGCGATCAACGCGATAGCGACGCTCAGCGACGGCACCAGGCGCCGACTGTACGAAGTCGTGCGAGCGGCGCGGCGGCCCGTCAGCCGCGATGACGCGGCGTCTGCGGTCGGCATTTCACGCAAGCTCGCGGCTTTCCATCTGGATAAGCTCGTCGACGCGGGGCTGCTCGATTTCGGGTTCGATGGACAGGCGGTTCGGGGCCGTCCACCGAAGGTCTACCTACCCACCCGGTGTGGCGTCGCGGTCAGCGTGCCGCCCCGTCGCTACGAACTCCTGGCCGAGATCCTGGCTCGTGCGATGGAAGAGGGGGATCACGATTCGGCGCTGGCGGCGGCCACGCAGGCCGCATACGAGCGCGGCCAGGCGTTGGCGCTGCAGATGCCGACCGCGGTGAAGCGTGGTCGGATGGGCGCCGAACGGGCCTTGGCGGCGGCCGAACGGGCGCTCGAGGAGCTCGGATTCGAGCCATACCGGAACACGCCCCGCTGTGTGCGGCTGAGCAACTGCCCGTTCCATGAACTCGCGGCCACGATGCCGGCGTTGGTCTGTCAGCTCAACCACGCACTCACCTCGGGTGTTCTCGCCGGTTTGCACGCCGAGGCAGTCGAGGCGGTGCTGGCGCCGACGGCCGGCGAATGTTGTGTGGAGCTACGGGCCCGACCGTCGGGCGCATAGGTTCACCGTGGCGCGCACCCCGGGAGGGGTGCGGCGGCGTCGGTAGGCTCGCTTCATGTTCGCATTCCTGCCCGACATCCCCGGTCCCGACGACCTGCGCGCGCTGGCCCGGCGCATCGACACCGCCCGGCACCACGGGATTCCGGACGGGTGTGTGCTCGAACTCGACCTGCAGGCGGTGCCCAACGAGACCGGCGGCTTCGACCCCTTCGCGCTGCTGACCGGAACGGGCCGGCCGATGCTGCTGCGCGAAGCGGTCGCAGCCATTCACCGCGCGGCCGAGGACCCCAGGGTCGCCGGGATGATCGCGCGGGTGCAGATCCCCGCCGCGGCAGCCGGACCGGTCCAGGAACTGCGCGAGGCGATCGCGGCGTTCAGCGACGCCAAACCGTCGCTGGCGTGGGCCGAGACCTACCCGGGCACGCTGTCCTACTACCTGGCCTCGGCGTTCCGCGAGGTGTGGATGCAGCCGTCGGGCACCGTCGGGCTGGTCGGGTTCGCCACCAGCGCGCTGTTCCTGCGCGACGCGCTCGACAAGGCCGGTATCGAGGCGCAGTTCATCGCGCGCGGTGAATACAAGTCGGCGGCAAACCTTTTCACCCAGGACCGCTACACCGACGCGCACCGCGAAGCCGACGAACGGTTGATCTCGAGCCTGCACGCGCAGGTACTCGAGGCGGTCGCCGAGGCCCGCCACATCGCGCCCGAGGAGATCGACGCGCTCGCCGACCGGGCGCCGCTGCTGCGCGGCGCCGCCCTCGCCGGGCGCCTGATCGACCGGGTCGGGTTCCGCGACGAGGCGTACGCGCGGATCGCCGAACTCGCCGGCGCCGCCGACGCGGTGGACGCGGACGCCGAGGACGCGCCGCCGCGGCTGTACCTGTCGCGCTACGCGAAAGCCTCCGCCGAACGGCAGGCGCCGTCGATGCCCGCGCTGCCCGGGCGCAAGGGCAAGCCGACGATCGCGGTGGTGACGCTGCACGGGCCGATCGTCAGCGGGCGGGGCGGGCCGGCGCCGCTGCCGATGGGCAGTTCGAGCGCGGGTGGAGACACGATCGCCGCTGCGCTGCGCGAGGCCGCCGCCGACGACGACGTCGCCGCGATCGTGCTGCGCGTCGACAGCCCCGGCGGGTCGGTCACCGGGTCGGAGACCGTCTGGCGCGAGGTCGACCGGATCCGCGGCAAGGGCAAGCCGGTGATCGCGTCGATGGGTGCGGTCGCCGCCTCCGGTGGCTACTACGTGTCGATGGCCGCCGACGAGATCGTCGCCAACCCCGGCACCATCACCGGGTCGATCGGCGTGGTGACCGGCAAGCTGGTCGCCCGCGAACTCAAGGACCGCCTCGGCGTCGGCTCGGATTCGGTGCGCACCAACGCCAATGCCGACGCCTGGTCGGTCAACGCGCCGTTCACCGAGGAGCAGCACGCGCACGTCGAGGCCGAAGCGGACCTGTTCTACACCGATTTCATCGAGCGGGTGGCCGAGGGCCGCAAGATGAGCGTCGCCGACGTCGACGCGATCGCCCGCGGCCGGGTGTGGACGGGCGCCGACGCCCGCGAGCGCGGGCTCGTCGACCATCTCGGCGGTCTGCGCACCGCGGTGGAACGGGCGAAGGTGCGGGCCGGTCTGGCGCCCGACGCCGAGGTCCGTATCGCGAACCTCCCGGGGTCGTCGCTGATGGACCGGCTGCGGCCCAAACCGTCGTCGCAGCCGGCGGCCGCGTCGCTGCCGGAGGCGGTCGGTGCGCTGTTCGGCCGGTCGGTGGCGCAGATGCTCGGGCACGCCGAGCGGTCACTGACCGGAGTGAGCGCGCTGTGGCTGGGGGACTACCGCTTCTGACGTTTGGTCGCGTTCGTCAGGGTGCGGGCGTGCGCAAAGTGCTGAAATTGCGCGGCGTGTCGGGTGCAAACACGCGCGCTCGCCGAAATCAGGGCTTGACGGCCGACAGGTAGGCCATGTCGGTGAAGAAGCCGATCGTGGATTCCTCGTCGAACGTGAAACCGTTGGCCTCGTAGGCATCCCGCATCCGCTGAGTCGTGACGTCCCAGCCGCGATCGGACAGATAGTCGACGACGTCGTTGCGGTCACCGTGGTAGATCAGTTCACCCATCTCGATGGAGTGGCCGTAGGCCTTCAGCCGCTCGGCGATCTCCAACGCCCGCTCGTCGGCGAACATGCTGACGTCGGGAATGTGCTCGCAAGCCAGCCGGCTGCCCGGCGCGCTGAGCTCGTCGATCCGGTCGAACAGCAGATCCTGCGCCTCGGGCGGCAGATAGATCAGCAGCCCTTCGGCGATCCAGGCGGTCGGCTGCGACGGGTTGAACCCGTTGTCGGACAGCGCTTTCGGCCAGTCGTCGCGCAGATCGACCGCCAGTGCCCGCCGCTCCGCGGTCGGCTCGACGCCCAGCTCGGCCAGCGTCCGGCCCTTGAACGCGATGACCTCGGGCTGGTCCAGCTCGAACACCGTCGTGCCGGTCGGCCACGGCAGCCGGTAGGCCCGCGCGTCCAGCCCCGCGGCCAGGATCACCGCCTGGCGCACCCCGGCCCGCGCGGCGTCGGTGAACAGCCCGTCGAAGTGCCGCGTGCGCACCGCCATTCCCTCGGCGGCGCGGCGCGTATTGAACCGCGGGTCGATCTCGTCGAGGTTGATCTCGCCGTCGAGCGCCCGGACGAAGAAGTCCAGGCCGACCGCGCGCACCAGCGGCTCGGCGTAGGGGTCGTCGATCAGCCCCTCGCGCGTGCTGAGCACCCGCTGCGCGGCGACCATCGTCGCCGTCGAGCCGACGCTGGAGGCCAGATCCCAGGTGTCGTTGTCAGTGCGGGCCATCCTGATCCTTCTGTCGGGTCGCGATGATCGCGAGCGAATCACGCATCGGGGCAAGCAGTTCGGTGTCGGGGAACTCGCGGCCGTAGTCGGCGTGCACCTGCGGGCGGGTCTTGGAACAGACCTGCCAGCCGCGTTCGGCCAGGTAGCCCACCACATGCCGGCGTTCGCCCGGGTAGAACAGGTCGCTGATGTCGAGGTGCGCGCCGTCCTCGCCGAACTGCTCGCTGATCGCCTTGGTGCGCGACCCGATGGTGGCCGCCGCGTCCGGGTGGAACTCGGTGGCCACCCGACTGGCCGCGGCGCTGAGCGCGGTGATGTCGTCGAACAGCCGGTCCTGCGCGTCGGGCGGCAGATAACCGAGCAGACCCTCCACACTCCACGCCGTCGGCTGGGTCGGGTCGAACCCGCTGTCGCGCAACGCCTTCGGCCAGTCCCGGCGCAGGTCGATGCCGACGGTGCGCAGTTCGGCCCTGGGCGTGGCGCCCAGCGACGACATCGTCGTGGTCTTGAAGTCGATGACCTGCGGCTGGTCGATCTCGTAGACGACGGTTCCGTCCGGCCACGGCAGCCGGTAGGAGCGTGAGTCCAGACCCGACGCCAGGATCACCGCCTGCCGGATGCCACTTCCGGTGGCGTCGCGGAAGAAGTCGTCGAAGAACCGCGTGCGCACCGCGATGTGCTGGGCCATGAAATCCCGGGCGGCGCCGTCGATGTTCTTCACGTCGACGTCACCGTCGACCAGTCGGGTGAAGAAGTCGACGCCGACCGCACGCACCAGTGGGGCGGCGAACGGGTCGTCGAACAACGGGTCGTCGTCGCGGCTGGCCAGGGCGCGGGCCGCAGCGACCATCGTCGCCGTCGAGCCCACGCTGCTGGCGGGGTCCCAACTGTCAGAGTCGGTACGGGTCATGTCCCGAGTATCCCGGTGATGTACTGCATCTCGGCGAAGTTGCCGATCTCGTCGTCCTCGGGCAGTTTCGGGCGGCCGTTGGCGACCAGCAGTTCCTGCACGGTGCGCCGGGTCAGCGACCATCCGCGCTGCTCGAGGTAGGCGCCCGCCTCGTTGCGCTCACCGAGATACACCAGCTCGCCGAAGTCCAGTTCGAAGCCGTGGTCGCGCCAGCGCGCGGCGGCCTCCTGCATCCGCGCCAGCGCCTTCTCGCGGTCGGCCTCGTCGACCGACGGCCCGCTCTCCACGGCGACCCGGCTGCCGGGGGCACTCAGCTCGGTGATGGTGTCGAGAAGTTTGTCCTGCGCATCGGGCGGCAGGTAGCCCAGCAGGCCCTCGGCGCTCCACGCCGTCGGCTGGGCCGGGTCGAACCCGGCGGCCGTCAACGCGGCCGGCCAGTCGTGGCGCAGGTCGATCGCGACGGTGCGCAGTTCCGCGGTCGGCTCGGCGGCCAGCCCGGCCAGCGTCGTGGCCTTGAACGCGAGAACCTCGGGCTGGTCGATCTCGTAGACGGTGGTGCCGTCCGGCCAGCCCAGCCGGTAGGAGCGCGAGTCCAGACCCGATGCCAGGATCACCGCCTGCCGGATGCCGTCACGCACCGCGTTGAGGAAGAAGTCGTCGAAGAACCGTGTCCGTACCGCCATGTTGTCGGTCATCCGGCCCATGCCGGTCGCGGAGTCGGGCCCGTCGAGTTCCTCGATCGTGAGCTCACCGGAGGCCAGCCGGGTGAAGAAGTCCACCCCGACCGCGCGGACCAACGGTTCGGCGAACGGATCGGAGATCAGCGCGTCCTCGCCGCTGCTCGCCACCGCCCTGGCCGCCGCGACCATCGTCGCGGTGGCCCCCACACTGGTCGCGAGATCCCAGGTGTCGTTGTCCGTGCGTGTCATCCGAGCTCCTGTCGACTATTACTTAGGGCATATAACGAGACGGGTGCCACGGTATGTTCCCGGGCTGAGAAGGCCCTGTGAATGCAGTTCCGTTCGGCGGGATGCGGGGCAACGGGGCCCCAACTGTTACTCTCGTAGACTGTTTGGCGGGTAACTCTGCAGGCTGCGCGCTTGACGGGGGTCCGCACACGACTTAACCACGACGCTGGTCGAATCCAGCCCCATTCGCACGCCGATCGACACCCCGGCTGCGCAGGAGGAAGAGTGCTCTCGGCTTTCATCTCTTCACTCAGGACTGTCGACCTGAGAAAGAAGATCCTGTTCACGTTGGGGATCGTGATCCTCTATCGGCTCGGGGCCTCGATCCCGTCGCCGGGCGTCAACTACCCGAACGTGCAGGAATGCATCGCCGAGGTCACCGGCGGCGAATCAGGACAGCTCTATTCACTGATCAACCTGTTCTCCGGCGGAGCGCTGCTGCAGCTGTCGGTGTTCGCGGTGGGCGTGATGCCCTACATCACCGCGAGCATCATCGTGCAGCTGCTGACCGTGGTGATCCCGCGCTTCGAACAGCTGCGGAAGGAGGGCCAGGCCGGTCAGGCGAAGATGACGCAGTACACGCGTTATCTGGCGATCGCGCTGGCCATCCTGCAGAGCACCAGCATCGTGGCGCTGGCCGCCAACGGCGGGCTGTTGCAGGGCTGCTCGCTGGAGATCATCCAGGGCCAGGACGCCGGGCTGAACATCTTCACGCTCGTCGTCATGGTGCTGGTGATGACCGCGGGCGCGGCGCTGGTGATGTGGATGGGCGAGCTGGTCACCGAGCGCGGCATCGGCAACGGTATGTCGCTGATCATCTTCGCCAGCATCGCCTCGGCGATGCCCGGTGAGGGTCAGGCCATCCTGGAGAGCCGCGGCGGCCTGGTGTTCGCGCTGGTCTGCGCGGGCGCGCTGGCCATCATCATCGGCGTGGTCTTCGTCGAACAGGGGCAGCGCCGCATCCCGGTGCAGTACGCCAAGCGGATGGTGGGCCGCAAGATGTACGGCGGCACGTCGACGTACCTGCCGCTGAAGGTCAACCAGGCCGGCGTCATCCCGGTGATCTTCGCGTCGTCGCTGATCTACATCCCGCACCTGATCACCCAGCTGATCCAGAGCGGCAGCTCCAACCCCACCGAGACGAACTGGTGGACCAGGTTCGTCGCGGAATACCTGACCGACCCCAGCAGCCCGGTCTACATCGGCGTGTACTTCGCCCTGATCGTGTTCTTCACCTACTTCTATGTGTCGATCACGTTCAACCCCGACGAGCGCGCCGACGAGATGAAGAAGTTCGGCGGCTTCATCCCGGGCATCCGGCCGGGTAAGCCGACCGCCGACTATCTGCGTTACGTGTTGAGCCGCATCACCCTGCCGGGCTCCATCTACCTGGGTGTGATCGCGGTGCTGCCCAACCTGTTCCTGACGGTCGGCAGCGGCGGCCCGGTGCAGAACCTGCCGTTCGGCGGCGTCGGCGTGCTGATCATGGTCGGCGTGGGCTTGGATACGGTCAAGCAGATCGAGAGCCAGCTGATGCAACGCAACTACGAAGGATTCCTGAAGTGAGACTCGTTCTGCTCGGACCGCCTGGAGCCGGAAAAGGTACGCAGGCCCAGAGGCTCTCCGAGAAGCTCGGGATCCCGCAGATCTCCACCGGCGACCTGTTCAGGCAGAACATCGGCGACGGCACCCCGCTGGGGGTGGAGGCCAAGCGTTACCTCGACGCCGGCGATCTGGTGCCGTCGGATCTCACCAACAAGCTCGTCGAGGACCGCATCGCCCAGGCCGACGCCGTCGGCGGGTTCATCCTCGACGGCTACCCGCGTTCGGTGGAGCAGGCCAAGGCGCTCGACGAGATGCTCAAGGGCCACTCCACCAAGCTCGACGCAGTGCTGGAGTTCAAGGTCTCCGAGGACGAACTGTTCAAGCGGCTGCAGGCACGCGGCCGCGAAGACGACACCGAAGACGTGATCCGCAACCGGATGCAGGTCTACCGCGACGAGACCTATCCGCTGCTCGAGTACTACAGCCACAACAACCTGCAGCAGGTTGACGCCGTCGGCACCATGGACGAGGTGTTCGCGCGCGCGCTGCAGGCGCTCGGCAAGTAATTCATGATCGGGCTGCCCGGTCTGCGGGGCCGCAAGGTGGTGCCGCAGCGCACCGCCGGTGAACTCGACGCGATGGCGGTGGCGGGCGCGCTGGTGGCCAGGGCGCTGGCCGCGGTGCGCAGCGCGGCGGCTCCCGGCGTCTCCACGCAGGAACTCGACGAGATCGCCGAGTCGGTGATCCGCGACGGCGGCGGTGTGCCGTCGTTCCTCGGCTATCACGGATATCCCGCCAGCATCTGCTCGTCGGTCAATGACCGTGTGGTGCACGGCATTCCGTCGTCGACGGAGGTGCTGGCCCCCGGCGATCTGGTGTCGATCGACTGCGGCGCGATCGTCGACGGCTGGCACGGTGATTCGGCGATCACGTTCGGGGTGGGGGAGTTGATCCCCGTCGACGAGGCGCTGTCGACGGCGACCAGGCAGGCGATGGAGGCCGGCGCGGCCGCGATGGTGCCCGGTAACCGGCTCACCGACGTCTCGCATGCCATCGAGACCGCGACGCGGGACGCCGAACGGCAGTTCGACCGCAAGTTCGGCATCGTCGACGGCTACGGCGGGCACGGCATCGGCAGGCAGATGCACATGGACCCGTTCCTGCCCAACGAGGGCTCACCGGGCCGCGGGCCCTACCTCGAGGTCGGGTCGGTGCTGGCGATCGAGCCGATGCTGACGCTGGGCACCACCAAGACCGTGGTGCTCGAGGACGAGTGGACCGTCGTGACCGCAGACGGATCGCGGGCGGCCCACTGGGAGCACACCGTGGCCGTCACCGAAGACGGGCCGCGGATCCTCACTCAGTAGACCGCCCGCGTTCAATCCGGGGGTCACCCGGGGCGGTTAGCCCTGACCCATTCCCTGCGCCGGTTCGGGCGCGGTGTCCTGGCGGACCGCCTTCTCGATCCGGGCGCCCAGATCGTCGTCGACGTTGCGCCAGTACTCCAGCGACCGGTCGAGCACCTCACCGGTCACCCCGTCGAGGCTGCCGGCGATCGTCTCGACCGCCGCGGCGCGCTGTTCGTCGTTCCACACCTTGCGCACCATCGTGCCGGGCTGGCCGAAGTCGTCGTCCTCGGAGTGCAGCGCATAGGCCGAGCGCACCAGTTCGGCGTCCGCCTCCCAGCCGTCCTCGGCCGGGCCGGTGGTGTCCGCCCACGGGCGGCCGCCGCTGTTGGGGGCGTAGACCGGCGCGGCACCGGAATGGTGGTAGGTCATCTGGCCGTCGAACATGTAGGTGTTGCTCTGCACCCCGTCGAGCGGCTGGTTGACCGGCAGCTGGTGGAAGTTGGTGCCGATGCGGTTGCGCTGCGCGTCGTTGTAGGCGAACGCGCGGCCGAGCAGCATCTTGTCCGGCGACAGGCCGATGCCCGGCACCGTGTTGCCCGGGGAGAACGCCGCCTGTTCGATCTGGGCGAAGAAGTTCTCCGGGTTGCGGTTGAGGGTGAAGCTGCCGACCGGGATCAGCGGGTAGTCCTCGTGCGGCCAGACCTTGGTCAGGTCGAACGGGTTGAACCGGTAGTCGGCCGCCTCGGCGTACGGCATCACCTGCACGGACAGCTTCCAGCTGGGATGCTCGCCGCGCTTGATCGCCTCGAACAGGTCCTTGCGGTGGAAGTCGGCGTCCTCGCCGGCCAGCGCGGCGGCCTCGTCGTTGGTGAGGAACTCCATGCCCTGGTCGGTGTGGAAGTGGTACTTCACCCAGAACTTCTCGCCCGCGGCGTTGACCCACATGTAGGTGTGGGAGCCGTAGCCGTTCATGTGACGCCAGGTCCGCGGCAGACCGCGCTCACCCATCAGGTAGGTCACCTGGTGGGCCGACTCGGGGTTCAAACTCCAGAAATCCCACTGCATCTGCGAGGACCGCAGGCCGGAGTCCGGCATGCGCTTCTGGCTGCGGATGAAGTGCGGGAACTTCATCGGGTCGCGGACGAAGAAGACCGGGGTGTTGTTGCCGACCAGGTCGTAGTTGCCCTCGGTGGTGTAGAACTTCATCGAGAAACCGCGCACGTCGCGCCAGGTGTCCGGGCTGCCCTGCTCACCGGCAACGGTCGAAAACCGGATCAGCAGATCGGTTTTCGCGCCCTTCTGGAACAGCGCGGCCTTGGTGAACTGCGAGACGTCCTCGGTGGTGGTGAACACCCCGAACGCGCCGGAGCCCTTGGCGTGCGGGTTGCGCTCCGGTACGCGTTCACGGTTGAAGTGCGCCATCTGCTCGAGGAAGTGCACGTCGTGCAGGACCAGCGGCCCGTTGGAGCCGACGCTGAGCGTGTTGCGGTCGCTGGCGGCCGGCGCGCCGGTGCCCGTCGTCGACCCGAATTTCGATGTGGTCATGGGAATCTCCGTTTCACTTGAGTTGTGTACTGCCTTGGCAGCCGGGGCAGACACCCCAGAACGTCACTTCGGCTTCGTCGATTGCGTAACCGGTGTCACCACTGGTGTGCAGGCAAGGCGCCCGGCCGATTTCGCAGTCGACGTCGTCGAGGGCGCCGCATATCCGGCACACCACGTGGTGGTGGTTGTCGCCGGTCTGCAGCTCGAAGCGGGCGCGCGAGCCGGCGGGTTCGACGCGCCGCAGCAGTCCGGCGTCGGTCAGCGCGTAGAGGACGTCGTAAACCGCCTGTGTCGACAGGGATCCGATGCGGCGGCGCGCTCCGGCGGCGATCTGCTCGACGTCGGCGTGCGGATTGGCCTGCACTTCGGTGAGGACTGCGAGGCGGGGTCTGGTGACGCGTAACCCGGCAGCCCGCAGATCGTCGTCCCAACGATGCACGGCCATACGCGTCCTTCCAAAACTTGATCAAGTCCAGATTCCAGTCTGGACCATTCTCTTGCAAAAAGCAAGGGTTGCGTGGTGCAAAAGATATGTGCCTGCGCCGCTGCGGCAGTGAGGTGGCGTGCGATACTCTCCGGCATGTCCGCATCCGGAGACGCGACGTGAGCAAGACGCCCGTAGACGAGCTGACGGCATTCGAGGTCGCGGCCCGCGACCTCGTCGGGCTGGCGCTGCGCAGCGTGGACGAGGTCGACGTGTCGCTGCCCCAGTTCCGGCTGCTGTCGGTGCTGCAGCAGCGGGGCTGCTCGACGTCGACCGAGTGCGCCAAAGCGCTCGGGGTGGTGGGGTCGACGGTGACCCGGCTGGCCGACCGCCTGCACGCGTCCGGGCACCTGGTCCGCGGCTCGGACCCGTCGAACCGCAGCGTCGTCACCCTCGAGCTGACCGCGCAGGGCCGCAAAGTGGTGAAGCGGGTGACCGCACACCGTCGTCGCGAACTGGGCCGGGTGCTCGACCAGATCGATCCGGCCGAGCGGGCCGCATGCGCGGCGGTGCTGCGCACCCTGCACGAGCGCTTCACCGGCGCCCAGGCCGCTACCCGCAACTCCGTCCCGCTCTGAAGGTGCAGCGCGCAGACTGAACCGGAGGACCGGCAACCTCGTATTCATAACGGAGGTTGGATTTGGACGACCCGGAGGCGACCGTGATGCGGGTGCTCTATGCCGAGCACGCCGCCGCCATCTGGCGCTATGCGGTGCGGCTGACGGGTGATCGAGCGAGGGCGGAGGATGTGGTGCAGGAGACGCTGCTGCGTGCATGGCGCCATCCCGAGGTGACGGCGGACAGCTCGCGCTCGGCACGGGCGTGGCTGTTCACCGTCGCCCGCAACCTCATCATCGACGAGCGGCGCAGCGCCCGGTTCCGTAGCGAATCGGGCACGCCGGACATGGAGGCCGTCGCGGACCGTGCCGGCCCCGACGAGGTGGAGTCTGCCTTGGACAGAATGCTGCTCGCCGAAGCCGTCCGGGAACTGTCCGACGAGCACCGCGCGGTCATCAGCCGGGCCTACTACCGGGGGTGGACGACCGCACAGATCGCCGCCGACCTGCACATCGCCGAGGGGACGGTGAAGTCGCGTCTGCACTACGGGGTGCGCGCACTCAAGCTCAAGCTCGACGAGATGGGGGTGACACGGTGACCGGACCCGCTCCCTCCCAAACCGACGGCGACCGCTACGTCACCTGGGACGCGGCCTACGTGCTGGGTGCGCTGCCCGGCGACGAGCGTCGCGACTACGAAAAGCACCTGAAGACCTGCCCGGCCTGTCAGGCCCGGGTCGCCGAGCTGAGCGGAATTCCGCCGCTGCTGAGCAGGATCGGGCCTGACGAGTTAGCCGAACCGGACCCCGAGCACGACGGACCGCCCGCCGAACTTCTCGACACCCTGCTGGCGGCGGTCAGCGCGCGGCGGCGACGCCGCTTCATCGCCGCGGCCGCGATGAGCATGGCCGCCGCGGTGCTCGCCTTCGGCTTGGCGATCGCGCTGCGCCCGGACGCCTTCGGTCTGGGTTCCGATGCGCCGGCACAGGCCTCCGGTCAGCAACTGGAGATGAACAAGGTGGCCGAGACGCCGATCAACGCAACCGTCGCCATGACCGGCTACGGGTGGGGCACCCGCATCGACATGACCTGCTCCTACGGGGATTGGGGTCAAAGCGGCGGTGAGCCGCAGAACCTGGCCATGGTTGTCGTCGGCCACGACGGCAGCCGCAGCCAGGTCGCGACGTGGCTCGGGCTGTCCGGTGCGACCGCGCTGCCCAGCGCCAACACACCGCTGCAGACGCACGAAATCGCCGCGGTGCAACTGGTTTCGCCCGAGTCGGGCACCGTGCTGCTGGAGCGCCCGCTGTAATTCACCCGCCCCGGTTGAACCGGAGCGTGCTGTGCGCCGTGTCACTGCTGAAGCGCGCGAAGGCAGGTGGACACATGCGGGTGGTCGATCACATCGTCGAGTTCCTCTCGGCGATCGGCGTCAGCCACATCTTCGGCGTCGACGGCGCCAACATCGAGGACCTCTACGACGCCGCGCACTTCCACGCCGACATGACCGCCGTGCTGGCCAAGCACGAGTTCTCCGCAGCCACCATGGCCGACGGGTACAGCCGCGGCGGCGGCGGGCTCGGAGTGCTCGCCGCGACGTCCGGCGGCGGCGCGTTGAACACCGTGCCCGGGCTGGCCGAAGCACTCGCCAGCCGGGTGCCGGTGCTGGCGGTGATCGGACAGCCGCCGACCACGCTGGAGGGCCGGGGTGCGTTTCAGGACACCAGCGGCCGCAACGGCGCGATGGACGCGCGGGATCTCTTCGCCTCGGTGTCGGTGTTCTGCCATCGGGTGACGACGCCTGCCGACATCGTCGCGGCGCTGCGGTCCGCTGTCGCGGCGGCGCGCGAGCTGCGCGGCCCTGCGGTGCTGTTGTTGCCGAAAGACATTCAGCAGAGCAGTATTCCGGCGACCGACCGGGACCGGGGCGACGGTGCCGCGGCCCCCCGGTCCGCCGACCCGCATCCGATCGCTCACGCACTGCGGCGCGCCGCAGGACCCGTCACGATCATCGCCGGTGAGCAGGTCGCCCGCGACGACGCCCGCGACGAACTCGAGGAGCTGCGGGCGCTGCTGCGGGCGCGGGTGGCGACCGTACCGGACGCCAAGGACGTGGCAGGCACACCGGGGCGCGGCTCGTCGTCGGCGCTGGGCGTCACCGGGGTGATGGGTCACCCCGGGGTCGCGTCGGCACTCACCGGCAGCGCGCTGTGCCTGCTGATCGGCACACGCATGAACGTCACCGCGAGCGCCGGGCTCGACGATGCGCTGGCCTCGGTGCCGGTGTTCTCGCTCGGGTGCGCCTCACCCTACCGCCCGTGCGCGCATGTGCACACCGACGACCTCCGCCGCTCGCTGGCCACACTGGTGGTCGCGCTCTCCGGCGAAGGACGACCCGAGCGGCTGCGGGTACCAGCGACGCTGCCGCACACCGAATTACAGACACCGGTCCATACCGGGCCCGGGGTGCGCTACCGCGACGCGATGCTGGCGTTCGACGACCTGCTGCCGGCCGGTGTCGACATCGTCGTCGACGCCGGCAACACCGGCGCGGCCGCGATCCACCACCTGCCCGCGCGCCGGGACGGACGGTTCGTCGTCGCGCTCGGCATGGGCGGGATGGGTTACAGCTTCGGCGCCGCGATCGGCGTCGCGCTCGCGCGCGGCTCACACGTCGTCGTCATCGCCGGGGACGGCAGCTTCTACATGCACGGCATGGAGATCCACACCGCCCGGCAGTACCGCCTGCCGATCACGTTCTGCCTCTTCGACAATCACGCACACGCGATGTGTGTGACCCGCGAGCAGATCTTCTACGGCGCGCGCTACAGCTACAACCGGTTCGGCGAGAGCCGTCTCGGCGCCGGGCTGCAGGCGATGTTCCCCGGCCTGCCCGC
The DNA here is from genome assembly GCF_001722335.1 of Mycolicibacterium flavescens. GTDB lineage: Bacteria > Actinomycetota > Actinomycetes > Mycobacteriales > Mycobacteriaceae > Mycobacterium > Mycobacterium flavescens. The sequence goes on along the minus strand of NZ_MIHA01000005.1, from coordinate 38,379 downwards.
GACCGACGTCACCGACATCGCCGGTCTGCGCGCCGCGTTGTCGGCAGCACTCGAAACCGACGGACCCGCGGTCATCAGCATCGACTGCTCGGCCGACGAAATCCCGCCGTTCACCGCGTTTCTCGCCCATCCACCCCGCCCCGAAGGAACCCACCGCCATGACACTTGACGACATCGACGGCCTGATCCGCATCGAGACCTCCCCGCGGGAGCGGGCGACCCCGATCATCATGCAGATGATGCGGTCGGTATACCCGCACGACGAGGTCTTCGGCGACTACTGCACGGTCAACAGCTACGTCGACTGCCCGCCCGGCGAGTTGTTCGACTACCTCGCCGACACCCGATGTCTGCAGGAGTGGACCTACAGCCTGCGCGGCTTCACGCCCACCGAGGAACCGGGGCTGTGGCTGGCCTACGACCGGTTGGGTTCGGAGACAAAGATTTTCACCCGAACCGTGGCGAACCGGCAGGCCGGCACCGTCGACTACCACTGCGCCTGGGACCAGGGAACGCACCTGTGGATGATCTACCTGATGCGGATCGTCGACGCGCAGGTCGTGCTCGACCGGCCCGGTTCGGTGGTGCTGTGGACCAACTGCCACCACCCGTTCTACGACCGCAACCCCTATCCGCAGACCGCGCCGCCGCAGCGCCCGGTATGGGTCGGCGACTTCTGGGACATGTTCGGCGCCGGGCATCTGCTCGAGTTGCGCAACCTCAAGGCGATCGCCGAATACCGCCATCGCCAAGGGCTTTCCGTAACCCCGTCCTGGATGAGGTGAACACCGATGACCGTGAGCCTGCTCGACGTCTCGACCTACCTGCCCGGTGAGCCGATCGGCGCCGACTACTACGCGCAGTTCGCCGGATCCGACGAGTTGCGCGAGAGCCTGATGTTCCGCGCGCCCAAGTACCGCCACCACGTCGCACCGGACGAGACCGCCGTCGACATGGTCGAACGCGCGGCCGCCGGACTGGTGCAGCGTTACGGACACGACGTCATCGCCAACGCCGACGTGCTGATCACCCACACCCAGATGCCCGATGTGCCGTTCTACGGCGGCGGGGGCGCGATGGCCCATCGCCTCGGCATGAAACCGGCGTGCGTGCTCGATCTGCACAACGGCGGCTGCGCGGCGTTCGTGCTCGCGCTGCAGACGGCCGGACAACTGTTGTCCGGCGGCGCCGGACGCACCGCGGTGATCGCCGTCGCACAGAACGCCGCAGGCCAGGTGTTCGACCAACCGGGTGTGCGGCGCAAAGCGCAGGCGGCGGTACCCGGTGACGGCGCCGCGGTCGGCCTGGTCGCGGTGTCGGACCATTCGCCGGTGCTGGCCGTCGAATGCCGCACCTACGGCGAGTACGCCGGCGAGATGACGATCGCCGCCGACCCGCCGCGCAAGTGGTGGCAACCGGGTCCGGGGGAGGGCTACATCGGGTTCACCGACAGCAAGATCACCAAGGTGCTGGCGCGGGGCAACCGGCAGGTGCCCGAGGTGGCGTACGCGGTGTGCGACCGGATCGGGATCAAACCCGCCGACCTGGATCTGTTCGTGTCCAACCAGCCCAACCGGGTGTTCCTGAGGAACTGGCGCGAGGCGCTCGAACTGCCGCCCGAACGGCACGTCGACACGTTCGAGCAGTGCGGCAACCTGTTCGGCGCCGCCATCCCCGTCAACCTCGACCGCGCGATCGGCGACGCCAGGCTGACCGCCGGCGACGTCGTGCTGATGGCGGCGTTCGCGCACGCCGGTGACTTCGCCGGTGCCGCGGCGGTGCGGTGGGGCGGGCGGGGATGACCGCCGCGACGGACCCGACCGCCCTGTCGCTCAACGAGAACCCGTTCCCTCCGTTGGCGTCGGTGCAGGCCGCGTTGAGCACCTCGATCGAGGCGGCCAACCGCTATCCCGAGTACCTTCCCGAGCGGTTGCGTGCCCTGATCGCCGACCGCATCGGTGTGGCCGGTGAGCAGGTGGTGATCGGGGTCGGAGCCAGCGGCGTGATCATGCAGTTGCTGCACGCCGTGACCGACCCCGGTGACACGGTCGTGACGGCGACGCCGACGTTCGACGGGTATCCGATCTTCGCCCGGATGGCCCGGTTGCGGTCGGTCACCGTCGCCTTGGACGGACACGGCAGAAACGATCTGGACGCGATGGCCTCGGCGGCGGCCGGGGCGCGGGTCGCGGTGGTGTGCCGCCCGCACAATCCGACCGGCACCGTCGAATCCGCCGTTGACCTCGAGTGGTTCCTGGACCGGGTGCCGTCGGAGACGGTGGTGCTACTCGACGAGGCGTACGCGGAGTTCCTGCCGCCGGGTCTGCGTCTGGACACCGCGTCGTTGATCGTCCGGTACCCGAACCTCGTTGTGGCGCGGACGTTCTCCAAGGCCTACGGGCTGGCCGGCCTGCGGATCGGCTACGGGTTCTGCGCGCCCGACCTGGCGCGCCGACTGTGGAGCATGCAGCTGCCGTTCGGTATGGCGATCACCGCGCTGGTGGCGGTGGCGGCCTCGTTCGCGGCCGAACCCGAACTGCAGCAACGGATCCGCATGATCGCCGCTGAACGCCGGTACCTGCAGACGCGGCTGCGCGCCGCAGGCGTGGACTGCACCGACAGCCACGCGAACTTCGTCTACCTGCCCGGTGACTGGCGAGGAGTGTTCGGTGGGACGGGTCTGCGGGTGCGCCACTACGCCGACGGTGTGCGGATCACCGTCGGCGACCGCGCGTCGACCCGCGCGGTGTTGGCCGCGGCCGCCAGCGCCGCAAATCCGCGGGAGGCTTCGGTCGATGCGGTATGAAGAGGCGTGCCCCCGCAACCGTCACAACCGCCGCGGCAGGACCACCGCGACCCGATCGCGCTCGCGCGCAGCAACTGGGAACGGTCCGGGTGGTCCGATGTGGCCGACGGGATGGTGGCGGTGACCTCGGTGATGCGGGCGCATCAGATCCTGCTCGCCCGGGTGGAGAGCGCGCTGCGGCCCTATGACCTGAGCTTCTCGCGGTTCGAGTTGCTGCGGCTGCTCGCGTTCACCCGCGACGGCGCGCTGCCGATCACCAAGGCCTCCGACCGGCTGCAGGTCCATGTCACCAGCGTCACCCACGCGATCCGCCGGCTGGAGGCCGCCGGTCTGGTCGAGCGGATCCCGCACCCGACCGACGGCCGCACCACGCTGGTGCGGATCACCGACCTGGGCCGGTCGACCGTCGAGGACGCCACGGTGACGCTCAACAACGAGGTGTTCGCCGACATCGGCATGTCCGATGCCGAGTCGCGGGCGCTGGCGGCCTCGATCCAGACCCTGCGGCGCAACTCGGGAGACTTTTAGCGGGGCCACGCCGCCGGCGAGCAGACGCAAAGTGCCCTATTTTCGACGGTTTTCCGGTCACTTTGCGTTCCCCTGCCTACGGCGTGGCCCCAGCTCGCGGCTGTTGGTGACCCTGTTGGTGCACCCATTCGTGGAACGAGAGCAGGCCCGGGTTCAGCGTCCGCACGAAGTCCAGATCGCGGGCGCCGACGAACCGCTCGGAGTCCTCGGCGTAGAACTGGAACATGTTGCCCATCTCGACGGCGACAGGGAACGGCAGGGACCGGAACTCATCCCAGCTCTGCGGCCGGTAGGCGACCGGTTCGCCGTACAGCGTCGCGAGTTCGGCCGCGATCTGCTCGCCGGTCAGGTGGTCGCCGGCGATACTGACCGTCGCGCCGATGAACTCCGCGCCGCGCTTGAAGATGCCCAGCGCGGTGCGTCCGATGTCGTCGACCGCGATTGCGGCCATCGTCCGGTCGGCCATCGGCAGGGTCAGCACCAGCTCGCCGTTCTGGTCGCGTACCGGTGCCAGGTCGCGGGTGAAGCCCTCGAAGAAGCCGGTGGTGCGCAGAAACGTCGCCGGCACACCGTGTTTGGTGAACAGGCTGTCGGCTTCGGCCTTTGCGTCGAAGTGCGGAACCTTGTACCGGCCCTCGACAGTGGGCACCCGCTCGTCGTCGCCGAAGTGGTCGCGGGTGTCCTCCAGCGTCGACCAGATCACATGGGGCACGCCGGCGGTCTTGGCGGCGCGCGCTGCGGTCTCGGCCTGCTGCAGTTCGGCGTCGGCGCGGGTGCGGGCGGCTTCCTCCTCTGGCGTGCGCGGCGCCCAGTAGTTGGTGACGACGAATGCGCCCGCCACCCCGGCGAAGGCACGCGTCATGCTGTCGAGGTCGTCGAGATCGGCGGCGACGACCTCCGCGCCCGCTTCGGCCAGTTGGCGGGCCCGCTCCGAATCCGGGTCGCGGGTCAGGGCACGCGCGCGGAAGCCGGCGGCGGGGTCGTCGAGGATCGCGCGGACCAGGCCGCCGCCCTGCTTACCGGTGGCACCCACGACGGCGATCACATTGGTAGTCATCAGTCACTCCTTTAGGTTGATATGTCAACTCGATCCGACGGTACTCCGGTGAGTTGATATGTCAACCCGAACGGGTATGGTCGAGGTCATGGCGAAAAAGCGAGCCCTGACCGGTGACGAACTGGCCGCCTGGCGCGCGTTCGTCGACATGCGCCACCGCCTGGAACGGCATTTGGTGCAGCACCTGCAGCGCGAGTTCGGGCTCTCGGACTCCGACTTCGAGATCCTGGTCAATCTCTCGGAGGCGCCGCAGCAGCGGATGCGGGCCTTCGAACTCGCCGAGGCCACACACTGGGAGAAGACCCGGCTCTCGCATCACCTCGGCCGGATGGAGAAGCGCGGGTTGATCGGCCGGGACGGCTCCGGCGGCCGGTACCCGGACATCGTGCTGACCGATGCCGGACGCGACGCGATCCGCACCGCGGCGCCCGCCAACGCCGCCCGCGTGCACGAATTGTTCGTCGACGTGCTCGGCGCGGACCGGCTGGCGGCGCTGCGGGAGATGTCCGACGACGTGCTCAGCGCCATCGAGCGGCACCGCGCGACGGATTGCACCCTCGATCTACCCTCGCGAGCAGACGCAAAGTGACTCCAGAAGTGCGAAATTGAGGGCATTTTGCGACTGCTCGCCGGGGAAAGCGCCCCCTCGGCTAGAGGGCTGCCGGCACCGGGATGGTGGCCGTCACCGCCGTCCCGGCGCCGGGGCGTGACCTGATGTTGAGCCGGCCGCCGACGATCTCGGCGCGTTCGGCCATCGACAGCAGCCCGTAGCCGCCCATCTCGTCACCGCCGAGCGGATGCTCGAAGGTGTCGAAACCGACGCCGTCGTCGACGATTTCGAGCCGGGCGACGGTGCCGGTGTCGCCGCGCTCGACGCTGAACGTCAACCGCGCCGACGTGGCCCGGGCGTGTTTGACGACGTTCTGCAGGCACTCCTGGGCGATCCGGTACAGCGCGAGCTCGATGTGGTCGGGCAGCCGCTTCTCGGCCAGGTCGACGTCGATGCCGATCTGCGGGATCGACCGCGCGAGGCTGGCCAGCCCGCCGGCCAGGCCGAGGTCGTCGAGCACCGGCGGGCGCAGCCCGCTGATCGCCGCGCGCGCCTCCTGCAGCGTCAGCTCGACCAACTCGCGCGCCTTGCCCAGCTGCTCGGCGACCACGCCGGTGTCGTCGGAGTTGGCGGCCGCGTCCAGCCGGTAGGACAGCGTGACCAGCCGCTGGCTGATCCCGTCGTGGATATCGCCTGCCAGGCGGCGCCTTTCGAGCTCCTGCGCCTCGATCACCTGCTCGACGAAGTTCTCGTGCGCGCGTTCACGGGCCACCAACTGCCGGTGCAGCCGCGCCTGGTGCATGGCGCCGGCGATCAGGCGGCCGATCACCACCAGCAACTCCACGTCGCGTTCGGTGAACTCGCGGCGCTCGACGGTGTGCACGTTGAGCACGCCGACCAGCCCGCCGGGATCGTTTTCCATCGGCACCGACACCATCGAGGTGAAGTCGGAGCCGCGCAGCGCCGGGAACGGCATGTAGCGGGGGTCTGACTCCTTGTCCTCGGTGATCACCACCGGTTCGCGGTTGCTCGCCACCCAACCCGAAATGCCTTGTCCGAGCGGCAGTCTGATCTTGCCGATCTCGGCGTCGAACGGCGGTGTCGCCCCGGCCAGCGTCAACGACCGGTCGGAGTCGTCGAGCACGTGCACGAAGCACACGTCGCTGGCGGTGGCCGCGGTGATCATCCGCGCGGCCGCGGCGGCCAGCGGCTCCACACCGGGTCCCTTGGACGCGGCCTGGATCAGCTCGCGCAGCAGCGCCAGTTCGCGGTCGGCGGCCAGCGCGTACTGGCTGAGCTCGCGCACCGCGTTCGACGGGCGATCCGGCGCGCTCATTTGTAGATGCCTTCGCGCAGCGCGGTCGCCACCGCTCCGGTGCGGTCGCTGACGCCGAGCTTGCGGTAGATCGAGCTGAGGTGGGTCTTGACGGTCTCGTCGCCGATCACCAGCTTGGTCGCGATCGCCCGGTTGGACAGCCCGCTGACGACGAACGAGAGGATCTCGCTCTCGCGCTGGGTCAGGCCCTGGCGCGCGCCCGGCCAGAACTCGTCGCGCTGCAGCCGCGCGGCGGTGTCGACGGCGCGCGCCGCCATGCCCGGGTCGATCGCCGTCTCACCGCGGTGCACGAACTCCAGCTGGCGGACCAGCTCGTCGCTGCTGATGCTCTTGAGCAGATACCCCGATGCGCCGACGCGCAGCGCCTGGAACAGGTACTGCTCGTCGTCGTAGACCGACAGCATCACGACCTTGCGCTCGGGGTCGTGTTCGCGCAGTTCCAGGCACAGATCCAGGCCGCTGGCGCCCTGCATCCGCACGTCGCACAGCACGATGTCGGGGTTGAGGTCGTCGATCACCGCCCGGGCGCGTTCGGCGCCGACGGCCTGACCGACCACCTGCACCCGGTCGGAGAACGCCGCGAGCATGGCCTTGAGGCCCTCGATGACCATTTCGTGGTCGTCGACCAGCACAAGACGCACCGGTGAGCTGGTCGGCATGGCACCACCTTAGTGCTGGGCAATTGCCGGCTCACCGAACTTCGCGGGGCAATTGGCGCGCACGATCCCCCGATTGGGGGAGGTCTGATCTTGTGACGTGGGCCACTGTGGATCCATGCCGACAACGCAGGAGACGACATGGCGCGCGGGCCGCTTCTGGTGGGACTGCGCCTCGACGAGTTCGATATGCGAGCTGCGGGCCGTGGTGTTCGACCTCGACGCCCTGACCGACATCGAGTGCGACGGGCACCGGGTGGCCTACAACGCGGCGTTCGCGGCGCACGGATTGGACTTCCAGTGGTCGGTGACGCGGTACCGGCAACTGCTGGCGCTCAGCGACGAGCGCCAGCGGGTCGCCGCCGAGTTGCGCAAGCGAGGGGTGGCCACTGAAGTCGACGTGTTGACCAAACTGTTGGCCGACGAGATCTACGCGACGAAGACGATGCTGTTCGACGAGCTCATCCTCGAACGCGACCTCACCCCGCGGCCCGGGCTGGTCGACTTCGTGATGGACGCCGTCGGCGCCGGGATACAGATCGCGGTCGTCACCAATGGGCAACGCGGCTGGGCCGAGCCGCTGGTGCGCCAGCTCGTGGGGGAGGGGATGGTCGAAAGCGTCGTAACGGCCGAGGACGTCGTCAAACCCAGTCCCGACCCCGAGGCGCACCGCCACGCGCTGTGGGAGCTCGGCGTGTGCCCGGACGACGCGCTCGCGGTCACCGGGTCCGCGTCCGGGCTGCGCGCGGCCACCGGCGCCGGCATGCCGACCCTGGTGATCACCGGAGAGGGCACCCCCGATATTCCCGCCGCGCTCGCGGTGCGCCCGTCCTTCGACGGGGAGAACCCGCTGCGGATCGCCGACTGTCAGCGGCTGCACGCCGCCTGGTCGAAGTCGCACAAGTCTTCGGCTGCCTAGCGCCTTTTCCACCGGGCCGGAGCGGTAGCTTCATGAGATGAGCAACGTTCCCACCACCGACGAAGCACTTGCCGACCTGTCCATGCCGCTGGTCGACGCGATGATGACCCAGCGGGCGGTGCGCCGCGTCCTTCCGGACCCGGTCGACGACGCGGTGGTCCGCAAGTGCATCGAGTTGGCGCTGCGCGCCCCGACCGGATCCAACGGGCAGAACTGGGAATTCGTCGTCGTCAAGGACCAGGCCGTCAAGGACCAACTCGGGAAGCGCTACCGGCAGGCCTGGTCGCTCTACGGCGGGCTCGGCAAGCGGCTGGCCGCCGGCGACGAGTCGATGCAGAAGATCCTGCGGGCCGTGCAGTGGCAGGTCGACCACTTCAGCGAGATCCCGGTGCTCGTCGTGCCGTGCCTGCGCGGCGGGATGCGGATGCCGTACGTGCCGTCGCCGTTCGTGGGCGAGTCGTCGTACTTCGGGTCGATCTACCCGAGCGTGCAGAACCTGCTGCTCGCCGCGCGGGCGATGGGCCTGGGCGCGTCGCTGATCACGCTGCCGCTGTGGAGCGTGACGTCCGCGCGCCGGACCCTGGGGCTGCCGCTCACGGTGACCCCGGTGTGCGTGGTGCCGCTGGGTTGGCCGCGCGGACGCTACGGGCCGACGACCCGCAAGCCGGTCGAGAAGGTGGTCCACCTCGACCGGTACGGCAACCGCGCGTGGGCCTGAAGGTCAGCTCTGGCGCAGCAGTTCGATGACCGCGCTGAAGTCCTTGTCGGCGTGGTCGGCGGCGAAGTCGGCGTAAATCTGCGCGGCGTGGCTGCCCAGCGGGGCGTTGGCACCGGTGGACTTGACCGCGTTCATCGCCAGCCCGAGGTCCTTGTTCATCAGCGCGGTGGCGAAACCCGGCTTGAAGTCGTTGTTGGCCGGCGACGTCGGAACCGGGCCGGGCACCGGGCAATTCGTGTGCACCGACCAGCAGTTGCCGGTCGCGCCGGTGATCACGTCGAACAGCGACTGCGCTGACAACCCGAGCTTCTCGGCCAGCACGAACGCCTCGCCGATCGCGATCTGCTGAACGGCCAGCACCATGTTGTTGCACAGCTTGGCGGCCTGTCCGGTGCCCGAAGCGCCGCAGTGAATGATCTTGCCCGCCATCGGATCCAGGATCGGTCGGGCCCGCTCGACGGCGGCTTCGTCGCCGCCCACCATGAATGCCAGCGTGCCCGCCGTCGCACCCTTGACCCCGCCGGAGACCGGCGCGTCGAGCTGGGCGAAACCGCGGTCGGCGGCCTGGCCGTTGATGGTGCGCGCGTCGTCGACCGAGATCGTCGAGGTGTCGATGAACAGCGTGTCGGGTTTGGCGGCGGGCAGCACCTCGGCGTAGCAGGCCTTGACGATGTCGCCGTTGGGTAGCGAGGTGATCACGACGTCGGCCTCGGCGACGGCTTCGGCGCCGGTGTCGAACGTCGTCGCGCCCTTACCGGCGGCCGTCTCCCGCAGCGCGGGCACGATGTCGAAGGCCCGCACCGACTGCCCGGCAGCCACCAGGTTGGCCGCCATCGGGCCGCCCATGTTGCCGAGCCCCAGAAACGCGATCGTCGTCATTGATGACCTCTCCTAAGCCGTTGAGCCTTAAGCCGACGCACGGACCTTGGCGGCCTGTGACCGCCCGATGACCACGCGCATGATTTCGTTGGTCCCCTCGAGGATCCGGTGCACCCGCAGATCGCGGACGATCTTCTCCACGCCGTACTCGTTGAGGTAGCCGTAGCCACCGTGCAGCTGCAGCGCCTGGTCGGCGACGGTGTAGCAGGCGTCGGTGACGTAGCGCTTGGCCATCGCGCACAGTTCGACCTTGTCCGGATGATTGTCGTCGAGCGCACGGGCGGCCCGCCACAACAGGTTTCGCGACGTCTCCAGTGCGGTGGCCATATCGGCGAGGGTGAACCGGATGGTGGGTTCGTCGAGCAGCGAACCCCCGAATGCCTCCCGGTCGCGCACGTAGGCGGCGGCCTGCTCGTACGCCGCCTGCGCTCCGCCCAGCGAGCACGCGGCGATGTTGATCCGACCGCCGTTGAGCCCGTTCATCGCGATCGCGAAGCCGGTGCCCTCGCCGTCGGCGCCGCCGAGCATCGCGTCGGCGGGCACCCGCACGTTCTCGAAGATCACCTGCGCGGTGGGTTGCGCGCGCCACCCCATCTTCGCTTCGTCGGCTCCGAAACTCAGCCCCGGCGTGTCCTTTTCGACGATGAACGTCGAGATCCCCCGCGGCCCCTCGGCTCCGGTGCGGGCCATCACGACGTAGACGTCGGACTCCCCGGCGCCGGAGATGAACTGCTTGACGCCGTCGAGGACGTACTGGTCACCGTCACGCACCGCCCTGGTGCGCAGGGCGCTGGCGTCGGAGCCGGCGCCCGGTTCGGTGAGGCAGTAGCTGGCGATCAGCTCCATCGAGGCCAGCCGCGGAACCAGGCTCTTGCGCTGTTCGGGGGTGCCGTACGTGTCGACCATCCACGTGCACATGTTGTGGATCGACAGGAACGCAGCGACCGTGGGGTCGGCGGTGGCGAGCTGCTCGAAGATCCGCACCCCGTCGAGCCGGCGCAGCCCGCTGCCGCCGACGTCCTCGTTGCAGTACACCGCGGCCATCCCGAGTTCGGCGGCCTCACGCAACACGTCGGTGGGGAAGTGGTGGGAGGCATCCCACTCCAACGCGTAAGGCGCCAGGCGTTTCTCGGCGAACGCGGCCGCCGTCTCGGCGATCACACGTTCGTCGTCGTCGAACCCGAAATAGTCCATGGTGCTTGTGTTCTCGCTAGTTCATGGTGGGGATGACGAACTCCGCGCCATCCTTGATGCCCGACGGCCAGCGCTGCGTGACGGTCTTGGTCTTGGTGTAGAACAGGATCGAGTGCGGGCCGTGCTGGTTGAGGTCACCGAAGCCGGACCGCTTCCAGCCGCCGAAGGTGTGGTAGGCCACCGGCACCGGGATCGGCACGTTCACGCCGACCATGCCGACCTGCACGCGCGACACGAAGTCGCGGGCGGCGTCGCCGTCGCGGGTGAAGATCGCCACGCCGTTGCCGTACTCGTGCTCGGTGGGCAGCGCGAGCGCCTCTTCGTAGTCCTTGGCCCGCACGATGCACAGCACCGGCCCGAAGATCTCGTCGGTGTAGATCGACATGTCGGTGGTGACATGGTCGAACAGCGTCGGCCCGATGAAGAAGCCCTTCTCCAGGCTGGCATCGCCGAATTGCATGTCGTCGCTGGCGCGTTCGCGGCCGTCGACCACAGCTTCGGCGCCGGCCTCGACACCCTGGCGGATGTAGTCGCGGACCCGCTCGAGCGCCGCGCCGGTGACCAGCGGGCCGTAGTCGGCCTTCGGGTCCAGGCTGTGCCCGACGCGCAGGCCGTTGACCCGCTCGACGAGGCGGGCGCGCAGGCGGTCCGCGGTCTCCTCGCCGACCGGCACCGCGACGCTGATCGCCATGCAGCGCTCACCGGCGCTGCCATAACCGGCGCCGATCAGGGCGTCGACGGCCTGGTCGAGGTCGGCGTCGGGCATCACGATCATGTGGTTCTTGGCGCCGCCGAAGCACTGGGCCCGCTTACCGTTGGCGGTCGCGTTGGCGTAGATGTACTGCGCGATGTCCGAGCTGCCGACGAAGCCGACCGCCTGGATGTCCGGGTGCTGCAGGATCGCGTCGACGGCTTCCTTGTCGCCCTGCACGACCTGGAAAACACCGGGCGGCAGGCCTGCCTCGATGAACAGCTCGGCCAGCCGCAGCGGCACCGAGGGGTCGCGCTCGGAAGGCTTGAGGATGAACGCGTTTCCGCACGCCAGCGCCGGGCCGGCCTTCCACAGCGGGATCATCGCCGGGAAGTTGAACGGGGTGATACCGGCGACCACGCCGAGCGGCTGGCGCAGCGAGAACACGTCGATGCCCGGGCCCGCGCCCTCGGTGTACTCGCCCTTGAGCAGGTGCGGGATCCCGACGCTGAACTCGATGACCTCGAGGCCGCGCTGGATGTCGCCGAGCGAGTCGGCGTGGGTCTTGCCGTGCTCGAGGGACAGCAGTTCGGCGAGTTCGTTCGCGTTCTGGTTGACCAGGCCGATGAACTTCATCAACACGCGGGCGCGGCGCTGCGGGTTCCAGGCCGCCCACTGCTTCTGCGCCTCCACCGCGCCGGCGACGGCGGTGTCGACGTCGGCGGCCGAGCCCAGCAGAACCTGGGCCTGCGCCTCGCCGGTGTTGGGATTGAGAACGTCAGCAGTGCGCGTGGACGATCCGGTGCTGCGCTGCCCGTTGATGAAGTGCGGAATCTGTGTGCTCATGATCGTGGCCCCTTGCCGAACGGCTAAATACTAGGACATCCTAGTATTCATCGGCGGCCGAACGCAAGACCCGTCGGCTACGCGGCTCGGCTAACGGCGCAGCGACTCGACGAACGCCCGCGTCTGGTCCCAACCCGGTAGCAGGCCCTGCTGCTGTGCCTGCGCCAGCGAGGGCGCGGCGCGGTCGCGGTCCGACAAGATCAACGTGTTGGCGTCGAGAGGCCACTCGATCCCGATCGCCGGGTCCAGTGGATCGACGGTGTGCTCACGCTGCGGGTCGTAGCCCGCCGAGCACAGGTACATGACCGTGGAGTGGTCCTCCAGCGCCAGGAACGCGTGGCCCAGCCCCTCCGACAGATAGATGGTGCGCCGGTCACGGTCGTCCAGTCGCACGGCGTCCCAGCGGCCGAAGGTCGGTGAGCCGACGCGGATGTCGACGACGACGTCGTACACCGCGCCGCGCACGCACGTGACGTACTTGGCCTGGCTCGGCGGTACCTGCGCGAAGTGCAGACCGCGCAGCACGCCCGCCGCCGACACCGAACAGTTGGCCTGTCGCAGATCGAGTCGGTGGCCGGCGAACTCGCGAAACGCCGCATCGGTGAACCACTCGAAGAACACGCCGCGGTCGTCGGCGTGCAGCCTCGGCGTGATCTCCCACGCCCCGGGCACCGCCAGCTCGCGGACGTTCACTGGCCGCGCTCCTGATAGGTGGCCTCCACCGTGTCCTTCAACGGGGCCCACCACGATTCGTTCGCCCGATACCAGTCGATCGTGGCGCGCAACCCCTCCTCGAAGTCGGTATGCTCTGGGCGCCAACCCAATTCGTCGGTGAGCGCCGAGGCGTCGATGGCGTAGCGCAGGTCGTGACCGGCGCGGTCGGTGACGTGGTCGAAGTCGTCGGGGTCGCGGTCCATCAGCCGCAGGATCGTGCGCAGCACCGACAGGTTGTCGCGCTCACCGCCGGCTCCGATCAGATACGTGCGGCCCAGTTGCCCGTCGGCGAGGATCCGTCGCACGGCGCTGTTGTGGTCGTCGACGTGGATCCAGTCGCGCACGTTGGCGCCGCTGCCGTAGAGCTTGGGCCGCCGCCCGGTCAGCACGTTGGTGATCTGGCGCGGGATGAACTTCTCGACGTGCTGATAGGGCCCGTAGTTGTTGGAGCAGTTCGAAATCGTCGCGCGTACACCGTAAGAGCGCACCCAGGCCCGCACCAGCATGTCGGCGGCGGCCTTGGTCGACGAGTACGGGCTCGACGGGTTGTACGGCGTCGACTCGGTGAAGCGCTGCGCACCGTCGAGCGGCAGGTCGCCGTAGACCTCGTCGGTCGACACGTGGTGCAGCCGCACCCCGTGCCGGCGCACCGCCTCGAGGATCGTGAACGTGCCGATCACGTTGGAGCGCAGGAACGGCTCGGGGTCGGCCAGCGCGTTGTCGACGTGGGTCTCGGCGGCGAAGTGCACGACGGCGTCGGACTCGGCGACCAGCCTGTCGACCAGCGCGGCGTCGGTGATATCGCCACCGACCAGACGGATCCGATCCCGGACCGGCGCCAGCGACTCCCGGCTACCCGCGTAGGTCAGCGCGTCGAGCACCGTGACGTCGTCGGCGCCGTCGCGCACCACCGCGTGCACGAAGTTGGCGCCGATGAACCCCGCCCCGCCGGTGACCAGCAACCGCATGGTCACCGACAGTAGCGGGTACCGCCCGCCCGGCCCGCCGTGGCTCGGGGCCGATCTAGCAGCACTCGCGGTCCTGCGCTGGTCGGTGAACCGATTCTGTCGGTGCCCGCTCCTAGCGTGGGTTCATGAAACGGATCGCAGACGTCGTTCCCACACTGGACCTGGTCGAACCGATGATCAGGGACAAACCGGTGTGCTGGTCGTGGGCGGCGTTCGCGTCGGTGGTGTTCCATCGGTGGGCGGCGCTGGAGGAGCGCAAGATCAGGCAGGTACTGGGCTCGCCCGTGATGCCGGAGGGCGTGCTGCTGTCGGACCCTGATGTCGCGTGGTTCGTATCGGAGCGTCTGTGCGATGCGGAGAACGCGCTTGCCAAGTTCGTCAGCCTGCTCGCCGACCCCGCGTTCGCGGGAGTTTTCGGTGCGCCCAACAACGAGGACGGGGCGGACGGCCCGGCCATCGTCGCGGCGGCCCACGTCTTCGGTGACTGCTACCAGCAGATGCTCTCGAACGCCGAGGAGTGCCGAATCTGGTTGCCGCCAAAGGATTCCGCCGACCTCATGGCGGACACAATCCGGCTGCTCAACGGCCTCGTCCGGGACATGGCCGGCTTCGTCAACGATGTGCTGCTGCGGTTGGAGAACCTGCAGAGGCTGGCACTGCAAGACCGACTTCCCGCCGCGTTCGAGCCCGTCTACCTCGAACTCACCGTCGACGAACGACTGGCCACGTCCATCGATGAGCGGTTGCAGCAGCTGGGGTGAGCCGCGGCGAAACGGCGACCGCTAGCCCTTCAGGCCCAGCGGGCCGGCCAGCTCCTTCAGCGTCGGCAGCAGCACGTCCCACCCGCCGAGCACCTGAATCGTCACATGGTCGGCCCCGGCCTCGTGATGCTCCTCGAGCCGCGCGGCGATCGCCTCGGGGGTGCCGTGGGCGACGACCGCGTCGACGAACCGGTCACTGCCCGGCTTGGCGAGGTCGTCGTCGGTGAACCCCAGCCGCTTCCAGCTGTTCCGGTAGTTCGACAGGTTCAGGTAGAAGTCGACCGCCTTACGGCCGATCTCGCGGGACGCCTCGGCGTCGCGGGCCAGCACCACTTTGTGTTCGGGGGCGATGAACACGGTCGGTCCGAGCAGGTTTCGGGCCTCGCCGGTGTGCTGCGGCGTGGTCAGATACGGGTGCGCGCCCGCGCTGCGCCTGGCGGCCAGCTGCAACACCTTGGGCCCCAGCGCCGCCAACACCCGCCGGCTGGTCGGCACCTTCTTCGCGTCGAGCGCGTCGAGGTACTCGACCAGCACGTCGTAGGGCTTGCGGTACTCCTCGGTGTGTTCGGGGTGACCGATCCCGACGCCGAGCAGGAACCGTCCCGGGTAGGCGTCCTCGACACGGTGATACGCCTCGGCGACCTCCTCGGCCGGGGCGGTCCACACGTTGACGATGCCGGTGGCGACCGAAAGGTTCTCGGTGGCCTCCAGAATCGGTTCGACGTAGTTGAGGTCGCCGGCCGGTGATCCGCCGATCCACACTGCGCCGTAGCCGAGCTTCTCGATCTCGACGGCCTGCTCGGGGGTGGGGGTGCCGAACGTCCAGACGCCGTAGCGGCCGAGGTCGGGCTTGAGCTCAGTCATGCGATCCCTTCGGTGGTGAAGTCACTTGAGGCCGAGCGGACCCGCCAGCGCGGCCAGCGCGTCCAAGAGCTTGTCCGGTGCGGTGAGCACCTGAACGGGCACGTGGTCGGCGCCCGCGTCGAGGTGCTGCTTGAGTCGTGCGGCGATGTCGTCGACGGTGCCATATGCGACGACGGCGTCGACGAGGCGGTCACCGCCCGGCTTGGCGATCTCGTCGTCGGTGAAACCGAGCCGCTTCCAGTTGTTCAGGTAGTTGGTGAGGTTCAGGTAGATCCCGAGCGCCTTGCGGCCGACCGCGCGGGCGGCCTCGGCGTCGGTGGTCGGCACCACCTTGTGCTCGGGCGCGAGGAACGCGTCGGGCCCGATCAGCTCGCGCGCTTCGGCGGTGTGCTCGGGTGTGGTCAGGTACGGGTGCGGGCCCGCGGCGCGGTCGGCCGAGAGTTTGAGCACCCGCGGCCCCAACGCGGCGACCACCCGTCGGTCCTGCGGGACGCCGTACTCGTCGAGCTTGTCGAGGTACTCGGTGAGCGCGTCGTAGGGCTTCTTGTACTCGGTCTGCGCCTCGGGGTGGCCGACGCCGATACCGAGCAGGAAGCGGCCCGGGAAGGCCTTGTCGATGCGGTGAAAGGACTCGCTGACCGGTCCGGCGGCGGCGGTCCAGATGTTGACGATGCCGGTCGCCAGCTTGATGGTCGACGTCGCGTCCAGGATCGGCTCGACCCACGACAGGTCCGCGGGCGGGGAGCCGCCGGCCCAGATCGCGCCGTAGCCGAGGTCCTCGATCGCGCGCAGCTGGTCGGCCGGCAGCTGCTGCCACATCGAGTAGTGGCCGAAGGTGCCGTAGGTGCCGAGCTGGGGCTTGGTCATGACCTGCTCAACCCTATGCGTTGACCCGGCTATTCCGTACCGGCGGCGGACAGTTCGCCGGGGGTCGGGACCACCGGTGCAGGCGCCATCAGCGGCAGGCACACGACGAAGCGGGTGTCGCCGGGCTGCGACTGCACCGTCAGCGTGCCACCGTGCTTCTCCACGACGATCCGCCACGCCAGATCCAGGCCCAGGCCGGTGCCCTGACCGAACGGTTTGGTGGTGAAGAACGGCGTGAAGATCCGGTCGATGATGTCCTCGGGGATACCGGGTCCGTCGTCGCAGATCTCGACGCGGATCATCTGGTCGTTCTCGCGCGCCGTGCGGATCGTCAGCGTGCCGTTGCCGTCCATCGCCTGGATCGCGTTGTCGATGAGGTTGGTCCACACCTGGTTCAGATCGCCCGGATAGCAATGCAATTCGGGCAGTGTCTTGTCCATCTCCTTGACCACGGTGACCGGCCGGCCCTTGCCTTCGATGCCGATCTGGTCGCCGAACATCATGATCGTGCTGCGCAGCAGCTCGTGGACATCGGCGCTCTGGTAGGCGCCGCGGTCCATCTGCGAGTACTGCTTGGCGCCCGCGAGCAACGCGGAGATCCGCTTGCTGGCCTCGGCGATCTCGTTCATCCGCAGTTCGTTGTCGATGGTGTACTTCAGCCACCCGACCGCCGCCTGCAGCGACGCCGTCGCATCCACCTCCTCGACGGAGGCCAGAACCCGCTCGAGCCAGTCGGTGTCGAGCCCGGCCTCCACGAACGTCGGGGCGTAGTCCCAGGCGCCGGTGATGTCGTGCGCCTCGAGCCAGTCGCCGATCGCGTCCTCACGGTCGGAGGCCTCCAGCGCCGACAGTTCGACGTCGCGGTTCTTGGCGACCTGCTCGGCCACGTCGTCCTGGATGCGCACCAGCACGCACAGAGCCTGGGGGCTGAACTGCCCGTCGGCCAGCATCGAAAGCTTGTGCCGCATCTTGCCGACGGTCTCGCGCAGATCGGCGACCGCGCGGGCGGTGGCCGCCGCCGGGTTGTTCAGCTGATGGGTCAGGCCGGCGGTGATGGTGCCCAGCGCCAGCAGCTTCTCGCGCTGGCCGATGATCTGGTTCTGCCGGCGCCCGCCGACGCGGTGTCCCTCAAGCAGATGCACCGCCATCGGGAACTCGGTCTGCATGAACCGGGCGAACGCGGCCGAGTCGAGCACGAAGCACCGCGACGGTTTGGTCAGCCGCACCGAGGCCTCGTAGATGTGCTCCTCGCCGGGCACGTACGCCGACCAGGCGCCGAAGTAGACGCCGCGCTGCGAGGTGCGGTTGGTCTGGATGTCGACGCCACCGGAGCGCTTCGACATGATCAGCTCGCCGTCGATCAGCACGTAGAAACACGACGCCGGCTCACCCTCGACGACGACCGGCCCGGCCGGGAACCTCTCGATGCTGCCGGCCGCGCAGAGCGTGTCGAGTTGCTCGTCGCTGAGCTTCTCGAACAGGAACAGCGTCCGGAGTTCGTCGCGCACGCACTGCTCGCCCATGAGGGGCTCCCTTCCTAGGCTGCTGTCGGCATCAAGCTTCCGCGAGGTACCGGTGCACCAGCATCACGGCCATCGACCCTTCGCCGACGGCGGCCGCGACCCGCTTGGCCGACGCCGACCGCACGTCTCCGGCGACGAACACGCCCGGGACGCTGGTCTCCAGGTGATGCGGCGGACGGTCCAGGGTCCATCCCACCTTCTCGCGCAGATCCGGTCCCGACAGGATGAAACCGTGGTCGTCGCGGGCTATTCCCGCGTCTTCGAGCCAGTCGGTGCGCGGGGTCGCGCCGATGAAGCAGCACATCCGGTCGCAGCAGACCTCCTCCTCGGCGCCGGTCTGCTTGTCGACGATGACCAGCCCTGACAGGTGGTCGCCGTCGGCGATGGTGTCGACGACCTCGGTGCAGGTGCGGACCGTGATGTTGGGGGTGCGGCGGATTCGGTCGACGAGGTACTGCGACATGCCCGCTTCGATGGACGGGCCGCGGATCAGCATGGTCACCGACTTGGCGGTCTGCGACATGTACATCGCGGCCTGGCCGGCAGAGTTCGCGCCGCCGACGATGTAGACGTCCTCGCCGGCGCACTCGCTGTTGTCCGAGACCGAGGCGCCGTAGTAGACGCCGCGGCCGACGAAGTTGGCTTCGTCGGGGTCGGTCGGGGTCTGCCGGCACCCGGTCACCTCGAGTTCGCGGTAGTCCACGCCGGTGGCCAGGATGACCGCGCGCGCCCCGATGGCGACGTTCTTGTTCAGGTAGATGGTGTGCGCGGCGCCGATGCCGCCGACCTTGAGCCGACCGGCCTCGCGGGTGGTGATCACCTCGGCGCCGAAACGCTCGGCCTGCCGGCGCGCGGTCGTGGTGAGCGCGGAGCCGCTGACCCCGTTCTCGAAGCCGAGATAGTTCTCGATCTTCGAGCTGCGGCCCGCCTGCCCTCCGGTGGTGGCCTTCTCGATCAGCACGGTCTTGAGGCCCTCGGACGCGCCGTACACCGCTGCGGCCAGACCCGCCGGACCTCCGCCGATCACCGCCAGGTCGTACATCTCCAGTTGCGGTGCGGTGGACAGGCCGAGCAGCGAGGCCAACTCGGCGTCCTCGGGCTCGACCAGCGTCTCGCCCTTTTCGGTGATGACGACCGGGAGCTTGCTGCCGTCGAGGCCCGCCGCGTCCAGCAGCTGACGGCCCTTCTGGCTCTCGGCGTCGATGGACCGGAAGGAGTACTCGTTGCGGGCGAGGAACTGCCGCACCTCCCACGACCGGTCGCTGTAGCGGTGGCCGATCACCTTCGTGTACGGCATCGCGCGGTCGCCCACCGCGCGCCACTCCTCGAGCAGCCCGTCGAGCACCGGGTAGAGCTTCTCCTCGGGTGGGTCCCACGGCTTGAGCAGGTAGTGGTCGAGGTCGACGACGTTGATGGCGTCGATCGCCGCGTGGGTGTCGGCGTAGGCGGTCAGCAGCACCCGGCGGGCGAGCGGGAAGAAGTCCATCGCCTTCTCGAGGAACTCGATACCGCTCATCTGCGGCATCCGGTAGTCGGCGACGAACACCGCGACGGTGTCGCCGCGCAGCTTCAGTTCCTTGAGGGTGGCCAGCGCGTCGGCGCCCGATTCGGCGCGCACGATGCGGTAGCGCTCCCCGTAGTGGCGGCGCAGGTCGCGCGCGACGGCGCGCGAAACCGCAGGATCGTCGTCGACGGTGAACACGGCAGGTCTGCGAGTCTGGGTTTGGGGCGCGGTCATCGAGATCAAGTATGCGCCGGTTGTCCACCGAATACGGGGTCAGACCGCGGCGCCGGCCCGCGCTGGTACGGGTCCGGCGCTCCGGCCGCACTAGCTGCATGTTCGGCGATTTTGGGGACGACGCGCGAGCGGGTAACATGGACCAACGGTGCGGTCGTCGCGCCGACTCTTGCGTGCCCTTGTCTGGAATTTCTGGCTACTGGCTCACGTTTTGTAGTCGGAGCGATTCTGCGCCAGAAGGCGCCAACTATCTAGACGGACACGGAGGATCTCCGAAACCAATGGCCAAGAAAGACGGTGCCATCGAGGTAGAGGGCCGCGTGGTCGAACCCCTGCCCAATGCGATGTTCCGCATTGAGCTGGAGAACGGACACAAGGTGCTCGCCCACATCAGCGGCAAGATGCGGCAGCACTACATCCGCATCCTGCCCGAGGACCGCGTCGTCGTGGAGCTGTCTCCCTACGACCTGTCCCGGGGCCGCATTGTGTATCGGTACAAGTAAGCAGCAAGAAGACAGAGACCAAGAAGACAGAGGACAGGATCGAACAGCCGTGAAGGTGAACCCGAGCGTCAAGCCCATCTGCGACAAGTGCAGGGTGATCCGCCGGCATGGGCGGGTCATGGTGATCTGCTCAGATCCGCGCCACAAGCAGCGTCAGGGATGAGCGCCTGCGCGAAGACCAGACAACTGGGCTAGACCCCAGCGCGCTGCTGCCGACAACTGAATGACGAAATCCCAGCACCACTGATCGGATACGCCGATCATCACGTCCGGCACGGAGGCCGGACCCCGCAGGACGGGAACGGACTGGGACCAAGACCTCCGCATAGAAGAAGGAACACCGCCTGATGGCACGTCTCGTGGGCGTGGATCTGCCGCGCGATAAGCGCATGGAGATCGCCCTGACCTACATCTACGGCATCGGCCGTACCCGCTCCCAGGAGATCCTGGAAGCCACCGGCATCAGCCGGGACCTGCGCACCAAGGACCTGACCGACGACCAGGTCACCCAGCTGCGCGACTACATCGAAGCCAACCTCAAGGTGGAGGGCGACCTGCGCCGCGAGGTGCAGGCAGACATCCGCCGCAAGATCGAGATCGGCTGCTACCAGGGGCTGCGGCACCGCCGCGGACTGCCGGTGCGCGGCCAGCGGACCAAGACCAATGCGCGCACCCGCAAGGGCCCCAAGCGCACCATCGCCGGCAAGAAGAAGGCCAGGTAACCCCGGATGGCACAGGCTAAGAAGGGCGGCACGTCCGCCAAGAAGGGTCAGAAGACCCGGCGCAGGGAAAAGAAGAACGTCCCGCACGGCGCCGCTCACATCAAGAGCACGTTCAACAACACGATCGTGTCGATCACCGACCCGCAGGGCAACGTCATCGCCTGGGCGTCGTCGGGACACGTCGGGTTCAAGGGCTCGCGTAAGTCGACCCCGTTCGCCGCGCAGCTGGCCGCCGAGAACGCCGCGCGCAAGGCGCAGGAGCACGGCGTCAAGAAGGTCGACGTCTTCGTCAAGGGCCCGGGTTCGGGCCGCGAGACCGCCATCCGCTCGCTGCAGGCCGCCGGCCTCGAGGTCGGCGCGATCGCCGACGTCACGCCGCAGCCGCACAACGGTTGCCGTCCGCCGAAGCGACGCAGGGTCTAGGGAGGAACAGAAGAATGGCTCGTTACACCGGACCCGCGACCCGCAAGTCGCGCCGCCTCGGCGTCGACCTGGTCGGCGGCGATCAGTCGTTCGAGAAGCGTCCGTATCCGCCCGGCCAGCACGGCCGCGCGCGGATCAAGGAGAGCGAATACCGGCTGCAGCTGCAGGAGAAGCAGAAGGCGCGGTTCTCGTACGGCGTGATGGAAAAGCAGTTCCGCCGCTACTACGAAGAGGCCAACCGGCTGCCCGGCAAGACCGGTGACAACCTGCTGCGCATCCTCGAGAGCCGGCTGGACAACGTCGTGTACCGCGCGGGCCTGGCCCGCACCCGGCGGATGGCCCGCCAGCTCGTCAGCCACGGCCACTTCCTGGTCAACGGTGTCAAGGTCGACATCCCCAGCTACCGGGTGTCGCAGTACGACATCATCGACGTCAAAGAGAAGTCGCTGAACACGCTGCCGTTCGAGGTGGCCCGGCAGACCGCCGGCGAGCGCCCGATCCCGTCGTGGCTGCAGGTCGTCGGCGAGCGTCAGCGCATCCTGGTGCACCAGCTTCCGGAGCGCGCGCAGATCGACATCCCGCTCAGCGAGCAGCTGATCGTCGAGCTCTACTCGAAGTAGTACCACCCTCGGGGGCTCCGCCCCCGAGAACCCCCGAAAAGAACCACCCTCGGGGGCTCCCGCCCCCGAGCACCCCCGAAGTAGAACTCGGGGGCTCCCGCCCCCGAGCACCCCCCGACGACGTCATATAGCGGACGTCAAAAGGAGAGAAGAAGAAATGCTGATTTCTCAGCGCCCCACCCTGTCCGAAGAGGTCAAGGCAGAGAACCGGTCGCAGTTCGTCATCGAACCGCTGGAGCCGGGTTTCGGTTACACCCTTGGCAATTCGCTTCGGCGCACGCTGCTGTCGTCCATCCCGGGCGCGGCGGTCACCAGCATCCGCATCGACGGTGTGCTGCACGAGTTCACGACTGTGCCGGGCGTCAAGGAAGACGTCACCGACATCATCTTGAACCTCAAGGGTCTGGTCGTGTCGTCCGAGGAGGACGAGCCGGTCACCATGTACCTGCGCAAGCAGGGCCCCGGCGAGGTCACCGCGGGTGACATCGTTCCGCCCGCCGGCGTGACGGTGCACAACCCCGAGATGCACATCGCCACCCTCAACGACAAGGGCAAGCTCGAGGTCGAGCTCGTCGTCGAGCGCGGCCGCGGCTACGTGCCGGCCGTGCAGAACAAGGCGTCGGGCGCCGAGATCGGCCGCATCCCGGTCGACTCGATCTACTCGCCGGTGCTCAAGGTCACCTACAAGGTGGAGGCGACCCGCGTCGAGCAGCGCACCGACTTCGACAAGCTGATCCTCGACGTCGAGACCAAGAACTCGATCACCCCGCGCGACGCCTTGGCGTCGGCCGGTAAGACCCTGGTCGAATTGTTCGGTCTGGCACGCGAACTCAACGTCGAAGCCGAGGGCATCGAGATCGGCCCGTCGCCGGCCGAGGCCGATCACATCGCCAGCTTCGCGCTGCCGATCGACGATCTGGACCTGACGGTGCGGTCGTACAACTGCCTCAAGCGCGAGGGTGTGCACACGGTGGGCGAGCTCGTCGCCCGCACGGAGTCCGATCTGCTGGACATCCGCAACTTCGGCCAGAAGTCCATCGATGAGGTCAAGATCAAGCTGCATCAGCTCGGTCTGTCGCTCAAGGACAGCCCGGCCACGTTCGATCCGTCAGAGGTCGCCGGCTACGACGTCGCGACCGGCACGTGGAACAGCGACGCCGGTTACGACTCGGGCTACGAGGCCGACGACAACCAGGACTACGCCGAAACCGAACAGCTCTAACGGGAACTTTCCCAACCGTCCGTCCCGGCCCTACCTGATACGGGGGTCGGCCCCACATAGGAGATAGTCGCAATGCCCAAGCCCACCAAGGGTCCTCGCCTCGGCGGCGGGTCCGCTCATCAGAAGGCGCTGCTGGCCAACCTGGCCACCGCGCTCTTCGAGCACGGCCGCATCAAGACCACCGAGCCGAAGGCGCGGGCGTTGCGGCCCTATGCGGAAAAGCTCATCACGCACGCCAAGAAGGGCACGCTGCACAACCGGCGTGAGGTGATGAAGAAGATCCGCGACAAGGACATCGTGCACACGCTGTTCGCCGAGATCGGTCCGTTCTTCGCCGACCGCGAGGGCGGCTACACCCGCATCATCAAGGTCGAGAACCGCAAGGGCGACAACGCCCCGATGGCTGTCATCGAGCTGGTGCGGGAGAAGACGGTGACCTCGGAGGCCAACCGCGCAAGGCGTGCCGCCGGTGCGCAGAAGACCGAGCGGCCGGTGGCTGCGGCGTCCGCGCCGCAGGCGGCGGTCGAGCCCGAGGCGGCCGAGGGGCCGACCGAGGAGGAGTCGGTCGAGGAGGCCAAGGCCGAATCGAGCGAGGCCCAGGAGGCTTCGGCTGACGAGGCCCCGGCCCAGGAGGCTTCGGCTGACGAGGCCGACAAGGATGACGACAAGTCCTGACACGTCGATGAACATGCCCGCCATCGGATCCGGTGGCGGGCATGTTCGTCTTCGGCTCGACATCGCCTACGACGGCACCGAATTCGCCGGTTGGGCCACCCAGACCGGGCAGCGCACGGTGGCCGGGTTGATCGACGAGGCGCTGACGACCGTGTTCCGCACGCCGGTGCAGGTGCGCGGGGCGGGCCGCACCGATTCGGGCGTGCACGCGACAGGACAGGTCGCGCACGTCGACGTTCCGGCCGACGCCTTGCCGAACGCGTATCCGCGAACCGTGCGCGCCGGGGACACCGAATTCCTGCCGCTGGTGCGACGACTTGGACGGTTCCTGCCGCAGGATGTGCGCGTGCTGAGCATCGCGCGTGCGGCGGCGGGTTTCGACGCCCGGTTCTCGGCGCTGCGACGGCACTACGTGTACCGGCTGTCGACGGCGCCGTACGGCGTCGAACCGCAGGAGGCCCGGTACGTCACGCCGTGGCCGCGTCCGCTCGACGTGGACGCCATGGCCGCCGCGTCGCGGGAGTTGTTGGGGCTGCACAATTTCGCCGCGTTCTGTCGGCATCGTGAGGGCGCAACCACCATCCGCGAACTGCAGCGGCTGGACTGGTCGCGAGACGGTGACCGGGTCACCGCGTCGGTGAGCGCCGACGCGTTCTGCTGGGCGATGGTGCGCTCGCTGGTGGGCGCGCTGCTGGCGGTCGGCGAGCACCGCCGCGACCCGGCCTGGTGCGCGGGACTATTGCAGGCGCAGCGGCGTTCCAGTGAATTCGCCGCCGCCCCGCCGCAGGGCCTGACGCTCGTCGGCGTGGACTATCCGGCCGACGACCAGTTGCAGGCCCGGACGCTGGTGACGCGCGATCTGCGGATCGTCGAGAAGTGATTCGGGTGCGCTACCAGTCGGCCAGCGATCGGAAGCGCACCGAAACCGCAGTGGGTCAGATGCGGCCGACGATGAAGTCTGCGGCCTGATTGACCATACCGGCGTTGATGTACGCCCGCGCCGCGTGGTCGCCCCAGTTGCCCTCCCACGTTTTGGGGTCGGCGGGGCTGCAGATCGGGTCGGCGCCATGGCAGAGCTCGAGGGTGCGCTCGCTGTAGAGCGGGTTGAAGTTCGTGATCGGACCGACCCACGCGATGCCGTTGCCGAACAGCGTGACCGCGGCGATGTGCCGGTCCATGCCCGGCGGCAGCGGCCTGTCGAAGCCGAACGCCGCGATCGGCGCGGCCAGCACGACGTCGGTGACCGCGGCGCCCAGCGAGTACCCGCCGAGCACCAAGCGGGTGTCGGGGCAGCGGCCGGCCATGTCCTGGATGCGGCCGCTCATGTCGTTGGCGCCGATGTCGATCTCGTAGTCGGCCGGATAGGACACCGAGTAGAGGCTGACGTTCTTGTCGGTCTTGCTGCGGACCGCGCTGATCAGCGCGTTGCCGATGACCCCTGCGCCGGGCGCTTCGGTGCGGCCGCGGGCGAAGATGAGCTCGGCCTGCGGGCAGGACTGCGCGGCGGCGACGGGTAACGCGCCGGGACCGGTTGCCACGGCCGGTGTGACCAGTCCCGCGACCGCGAGCACCACCGCACCGGCGAGCAGCATCCCCCGACGGACCCAACAGCGAACAAGATCGGTTTGCACCCCGCCGATCTTAACGGAACTAATCAACGCGGCGGCAGGATAATTCGCTATGCGCGAACGTCGCTACCGTGTGTTCGGCCACTGAACCCGGCGGGCAGCGGCGCAGTTCACACCAGGCCGGCGACGAAACTCGCCGCCTGCTGTACCAAACCGGAGGTCACATAGTCGTTGTGCGCGAACGGGTTACGGCCCCGCGAGCAGATCGGGTCACCGTCCTTGCACAGATCGATGGCCCGGCCGGCGAAGACCGAGCGGGTAATCGGGTTGCTGAACTTTGCTGCGGGGTTGCCGAACACCGCTACGGCCGCGACGTTGGGAACCAGGCTGCCAGGCAGCGGCGGCGCCGACCCGATCGATCCGATCTTGTTGCCCAGCGGCGGGACGCCGGCGAGCATGTCCATCACCGCGGCGCCCTGCGAGTACCCGCCGAGAACCAGACGCGTCGACGGACACTGCTGCGCCATCATCGCGATGCGGTTGGTGGCGTCGGCGGCACCGTCGGCCGCGGCGAGGAAGTCGTAGGACGCGGGGTAGTTCACCGCATAGGAGGTGAGGCTGCGTCCGCCGACCATGCCGCGCAGCGCGTTGACGAACGCGGTACCTGGGGTGCCGAGGCCGGGGGTGTCGTCGGTGCCGCGGGCGAAGATCACCTCGATGTCCGAGCACGACGACGACTGGGGCGCCTGCACCGGCGCCGCCACCGGGCCGGGGTCATAGCCCGGACCGATGGGCCCGGGCGGGGGACCGGGCTGGGCGCCGGCCGTCGGTGCACCGCCGAGAAGGACGGCGGCGGCGGCGGCCACGACGGCCACCCGCCGGGCGGTCTCACGCAGCAAAGTCACGCGCACATATTCACATACCGGGGCGGCTGTCGGCTAACAGCTGGCTTTTTCCGGTTCCGGGTCCGCTTCGGGATCGACGACCGGAGCGTCCGGCCAGGTGGCCTCGCCGACGGCCTCGGACCGGTCACCGGCCCGCGCCAACGCGAGACCGGCCAGCACCACCAGCCCGCCGACCGCCTGGGTCGCGGTGATGGCCTCGCCCACCAGCAGCCAGGCCGCCAGCACCGCGAACATCACTTCCGACAGCCCGACCAGCGACGCGAACCGGGGGCGCAGCCGCGCGATGCCCATGATTCCGAGCGTGTAGGCGATCGCGGTGGCGATGACGCCGAGCGCGATCACCGGGACGATCCACGACACCGTACGGCCGGCGACGACGGTGTCGTTGGCGGTGAAGGTCAGCGGCATCACGCCGGAGACGCCGAGCAGCGCGACCACCCCGGAGCCGACGATCAGGCCGGCCGCCGACAGCGTGATCGGATCGACCCCGTCGCTGCCGGAGTGGCTGCCCGCCTTGGCCGACATCACGAAGTAGCAGGCCGCGCACACCGCGGCGGCCAGACCCCACGCGACGCCGACGAGGTTGATGTGCGCACCGGCGAACACGTCGAGCACCAGCATCATCCCGGCGATCGCGGCGGCCACGCCGGCCAGCGTCAGCGTGGTCGGGCGCCGGCGGCTGGTGGCCCACACCCACCCGACGACCAGGATCGGCGCGGTGTACTCCAGCAGCAGAGCCACGCCGACCGACAGGTGCGCGACGGCGTTGTAGTAGAACAGCTGCGCTCCCGCGATCGGGATCGCGCCGTAGGCCACCACGGTGCCGGGGTGGCGCAGCGCGTGGCGGATCCAGTCCCGCCGGATGGCGGTCGCGACGACGGCCATCACCAGCGCGCCGCCGGCCAACCGGGCGAGGACCGCCGCGGTGGGGCTCCACCCCGCGCCCATCAGCGCCTTGGCGAACGGCCCCGAGCAGCCGAACGCCAGCGCCGAGGCCAGCGCGAGCGCCAGCCCGAGCCGGAAGTGGTCGGCCGCCGCCCGCGTACCGGCATCCTGAACGGCCATGAACTGCACCTCCGGACGATGTAATGAGTAAAATGGGATTTGATCCTGACAGTAGCGACGAGAGGCGTCATGAGTCAAATGCTTTTCAGTCATGACACCGAGCTCACGTTGCGGGCCGCCTGTGTGCTGATCAACAGCAACCGGGTCGACGGCGAACGCCTCGGCGACATGCCGTCGCTGAACACCTACCTCGACGGTTTCGGCTGGACCGGCCGCCGCGACCGCGACGACGCCGAGCTCGAGTCGGTGCACCGGTTGCGGGCGCGGCTGGGCAAGATCTGGGCGGTCGCCGACGACGAGGAACGCGCCGTCGAACAGGTCAACGCGTTGCTCAGCGACACCAAGGCATCGCCGTGGTTGACGCGGCACCCGGAGATGCCCGAGTGGCACCTGCACCTCGCGTCGGTGCACGACCCGCTGTGGCAGCGGATGGGCGCGGAGATGGCGATGGCGCTGGCCGACCTGATCCGCATCGGAGAACTGCGCCGGCTCAAGACGTGCGCGGCCGCCGACTGCGAGGCGGTGCTGGTGGACCTGTCGCGCAACCGGTCCGGCAAATTCTGCGACACCGGCAACTGCGGCAACCGCCAGCATGTGGCGGCCTACCGCGAACGCCGGGCGCAGGGCGGTTAGGGCAGCCAGAAGCCGCGGATGCGGTGGAACCGGCTGCGCCCGAGCAGCGCGTTGGCCGCTTCCAGGCCCGACATCACCGCAGCTTCGATACAGCCGGCGTTGATGCCGCAGTCCGTCCAGTCGCCGGCGAGCACCAGGTTGTCGTAACCGCTCTCGTCGGGGCGCAGCCGGTAGCGGTCGGTCCCGGGCAACGACTGCACGTAGCGGTCCGACGGGTCGATGTTCGCGGTGAGATGTTGGGTGGCAAGGGCTTCGGCGCCGCGGTGACCGTCGACCCCGCACAGCAGCCCCCAGTCGAAGCCGGCTTCGGTCACCGCGCCGGGCAGGAACAGCCCGACGTTGCGGTCGAGGTGCTCGACGGCGGCGGCGGTCACGCGCTCGCGGCACCGGCGCACATAGTCGTCGTGGGTTGCGGTGGTCGGCCACTCGGCGTCGAACGGCCCGCAGAAGTAGCCGACGGCGCCGGGTTGCTCGGCGGCGGGCCAGTTCTCGGACCACAGGGTCTGCTGCATCGAGGCCCAGGTGTCGAACGGCGGGCGGTAGCCGCTGGTGGTGACGGCGGGGTGGTGCCAGCCCAGCGCCGGTTCGTCGGGGCGCAGCCAGATCTGGAACGCCTGGGTGGCGACGGTGCCGATCTGCCCGGTCATCTCGCGCCACTCCGCCCGGTCCTCGACCAGTTCGCGAGCCACGACATCGACCATGCCGAGCGACACGGCCAGCACGATGTCGTCGAAGTCGACGCCGCGGCGCAGGATTCGGCGTTCGGCGTCGTCGCGGTCACCGAAGTGGGACTCCAGCGTGTCCAGGCCGGACCGGGGTACGACCTGCTCGGCCAACGGTCGGTCCGGGAACACGGGCAGGCCGCCGACCCTGGTCAGGGGTTCGTAGGTGGTGCGTCCGTCGGCGAGGTCGACCTGGCGGCCCATCGTGACGCTTTCGACGGCGTGGTGGTGCTCGTCGAGGTGCAGTGCGTCGAGGCGGTGGAAGAACTCGAAGGTCACTCCCCGCCGCTGCAGCGCCTGATACATCGGCGCGATCACGACGTCGCCCATGCCCGCGGTCATCTTCCAGAACACCGCGCCCCGGTACTGGAAAAGCATGACGCCGGTGAGGAATACGGCGAGCCCGGCGCTGAACGCCGGCCGGTGGCGGTCACCGTCGCGGTATCCGAAGACCATGTCGTACATGCCCCGCACGAGTGGGAAGTCGACGACGTCGGGGTGTGCGCCGTGACGCAGGATCCACTCGCGGAAGTCCTCGTCGTTGATGGCGCGGAACCCGGTGGGATCGGTCAGCAGGCAGTCGGTGAGCAGGCCGCGGGTCGTCGCGGTCAGCAAGGAGAGCAGTTGCCAGATGCGGCGGCGCTCGGGGCTGCGCTCGTGATCGAGGGCGCGGCGCACCGCCGCCAGGACGGCCTCGACGGGCCCGGTCGCGGAAGTACCCTGTCGCGGGCCGGTGAGCGCGGCGAGCGCAGCCACGGCGGCGCTGCGCAGCCCGTCGGCCACCGGTGACGGTGGTCGCGGCGACGTGCTCAGCACCAGGGCCGGTTCCTGCAGGGAGGCGGCGTAGTCGAGCACGAGTTGCAGTGCCCGCCGGGCGAATCCGACGACGGTGACCTCTCGGCCCGTCGTGTCGGGCGCCCCGGGGGAGTCGTCGTTGCGGGTGAACCGGCCGAACCAGAGCCGCCAGTCGTCGCCCCACCGCTCGGCCATCGCGAGGTTGTCCGCCGGGATCAGGGCCTGATCCCACTGCTGGACGGGCGCGGACGGGTCGGTCCTCGCGCGGTCGAGTTCGGCGTAGCACTCCCGCAGGACCGCGAACGCGTTGTCGTAGGAGCCGAGCCAGACGTGCAGGCCGTGTTCCTCGATGCGGCCGCTGCGGCCCCTGCTGGACGCGGCCTTGCCGCCCAGGCGCCAGCCCCGCTGATAGACCGTGATCGACTCGAAACGGTCGTGCCAGCCGGGTTCGCTCAAGCGCCACGCCGCGCTGAGCCCGGCCATCCCTCCGCCGAGGATCGCGACCCGGCGTCGACGGCGGCTCACGCGAGCAGGTTCCGCGCCCGCTCGACCTCGGGCCAGGTCTGATCGGGCGGGACATGCTTGAGTGCTGCGCTGAGTTCAGCGCGGGCGGCCGGCCCGCCTGTCAGCGCGAACTGCTCTGCGGCGATACGGATCTCGAAGATGTGGGCACACTGCCCTCGAGCGCGCTCGGCGGCCTCCCGCAATCCGGTCCTGCGCGTGCCGGCGGTGTCGGAGACGACGGCCCGCACCCGCAGCAGTTCGGCGTCGTAGAAGTGCATGCCGGTGTCCTCGGCCAGGCACAGCGCGGTGCCGATGCGGCGACGGGCGTCGTCGGCCCGGCCCAGCGCGTGCAGCACCCGCGCCAGCACGGCGTCGTAGCACATCAGGAACACCCTCAGTTCGGCGGCGCGCCAACCCTCGACGAACGCGGTCATGGTCTTGGCGTGGACGCCCAACACGGCTGCGTCCGCCCCCTCGGCGAGCGCGGTGAGCGCGGCAACGGTGGCCTGCTGGGTGGCCGCCACCATCACCCATTCGTCGAATCCGTACTTGCGGCCGAGCGCCCCCAGTTCGACGGCGAGTTCGGCGGCGCGGTCGAGTTGGCCCGCCTCTGTGCGGATCCAGGTCTCCAGCGACCGGCCGTAGCAGAGGCTGAACGGTCCGTGCGGGAAACTCAGCTCAGCGCAACGGTTCTCGGTGTGGTCGAGCGCGGCCTCGGCGCCCACCAGATCACCCTGCACGAACCGGGTCAACGCCACGTAGGTGTGGGTCGAGGCGATGGGGTCGTTGGGCGCGAACGAGCGCGCCTCGATGTCGGGGGCGGCCAGATCGAGCAGTTTGGCGGCCGTCTCCTCCAAGACGTTGCGGGCCTCGACGAAATCGCCGCGCAGCCAGGCCAACGTCCCGAAGCTGGCCTCGTTGACCGGATGGCCGGAGGCCCGCATCCGGTCGATGCGCTTGCGCAGGGAGTCGGCCAATTGGGTTGCGCGGGTGAGGTCGCCGCGCGCCGTGTAGTAGCTCCACAGGGCGCTGAGCGTGGCGTACAGCGGCAGGCTCACGTCGGTGCCGATCAGTTCGAGGCAGCGCTCGAAGTCGGCGGCCGCTTCGATGCTGGTGTGACCGGTGGCCGCCGCGGCGAGGAAGCCGCGGTACAGCCGGACGTTGACCTCCTGGTGGTTGCGCGTCGAACCGGCAGGCAGCCGGTCGAGCTGCTCGAGGGCCAGCGTGAGATGGGTGCGCGCCTCGGTGAGGGCACCGCGACGACGGGCGTCGGCGGCGGCGTGCTGGGCGGCGGTCGCCGCCTCGCCGTGTCGCTGCGCTTCGGCGTAGTGCATGGCCACCACGCCCCAGTCCGGGATGCCGACGCGTGAGGCTTCGACCAGCGCATCGGCGACGCGTCCGTGCAGGGCGCGGCGGACGCTCGGAGGTGCCAGTTCGTAGGCGACCTCGCGCAGCAGTTCGTGGCGGAAGCGCCAGTGCCCGTCGTCGACGGCGTGGAGGACCTGGGCCTCCTCGAGCTCGGCCACCACGTGGTCGAGGTCGTCGGCGCGCAGGTCGAGGACGGCGTGCAGCAGGCCGCGATCGACGTCGCGACCGATGACGGCGGCGGCCTGCGCGACGGGTACCGCGTTGGCGCTGGCCCGCAGCCGGGCGAACAGGGGCTCGTACAACGCATCCGGGACGTGCCTGGCCGGCGGTCCGGTCACCGGGTCGCGGCCCGCGCCCGCGACGACCTCTTCGAGGTACAGCGGGATCCCGTCGCAGCGGCGCCGGATATCGGCGCGGTCGGCCGGGTTTAGGTCGGGCCGCAGGCCGCCGATCAACTCGTCGGCCTGCGCCGCGGTGAGCGCGTCGAGTTCGAACACCTCGGTATTGCCGTTGCCGGGGAGTTTCGCCTGCGGGCGTGCCGTCATCACGACGAGCAGGGTGGGCACGCCCGCACCGAGCAGCGTGTCGAGCAGATCGAGGCTGGACGGGTCGAACCAGTGCACGTCCTCGGCGAGCAGCAGGCCCGGGCGCTGACCGAGGCAGGCCAGCAGGTAGTCGCGGATACCGTCGGAGATCTGGTCGTAGAGGCGGGTGCCCGACGCCGGGAGGCGTTGGTAGCCATGCTCTTCGGCGATGCCGAGCACCGGCGCCAGCAGCGGGACCATGACGTCGCTGTGCAGGCCGAGGTCCTGCAGTTCGGCTTCCAGCAGCCGCAGCCGTTCGGTCTGTGGTGTGAGACGGGTGATGCCGCAGCGTGATTCGAGCAGCGTTCGGATCGGGTGCAGCCCGACGGTGGTGTGGAACGGCGACCCGAACAGCGACAGGACCACCCCGCCGGAGCGTTCGGCCTGTTCGGCCGCGGCGCTGGCGAGCCGGCTCTTCCCGATGCCGGGTTCCCCGGTGAACGCGAGCCCGGAGACGGGTAGGGTGCCTGCGACCGCCTGATCCCAGCGCACACGCAGCGAACGCAGTTCGTGTTCGCGTCCGACCAGCGGACCGGTGTAGGTGTGGGTGGGGACCGGGCGTTCGTCCACGACGGTGAAGTGTTCGACGGGCGCGTCGATTCCTTTGACGCTCTGCGGCGGACGTGAGGCCAGCTCGAACCGGTTGTGCAGCAGAGGCTCGAGAACACCGGACACCGCAACGGTGTTCGGCGGGGCCAGCCCGGACACCCGCGCCGTCAGGTTCGCGCCGAGGCCGTAGACGTCGTCCTGAGCCAGATCGAGATACACGATGCCGCGGTGAATCCCGACCCGCACGGCGATGTCGAAATCGAAGCGGCGACGCACCTGTTGGCTCAGTTTGGCGGTGACGCGGGTGATGTCGAGCCCGGCCAGCACGGCCCGGTGCACGTCGTTCTCGTGCGGCTTCGGGTGCCCGAACACCGCGAGCAGCCCGTCGCCCTTGGTGGAGCACAGGTGACCTTCGTAGGAGTCGATGATCCGCGTGACCTGCTGGCGATAGCTGCCGACCACGGTGCGGTACACCTCGGGTTCGACACGGGTGGACAGCGCGGTCGAGTCGACGAGGTCGGCGAACATGATTGTCAGGCGCCGCATCTCGCCGCCGTCGGCTGGGGCGGCCAGCAGGTCCTCGGCGTCCTGATTGCCGCGGTCGACCGCGAGGACCTGGCCGGCGAGTGCGGTCGCGGTCTCGCGGTCACCCTGGTTGACCGCCTGCAGAGCCCGGTCCAGAAGTTCGTCGATCGCCGGGCGCGGGGCCGGGTTCACAGCTCGGTGATCACCTTGACGAGGTCTTCACCCGCGCCGGCCGCCGTGCCTTTGAGCCGTACGACACCTTCGAAGACCGAGCCGCTGAAGTTCGAGTCGAGCAGACCGATCTGGAACTGGCCGGCGTTGGCGGGCAGCGTCACGGGCGTGAAGCGCAGCAGGAAGTGCGGTATCACCACGGTGGGATCGGAGGTCTGCCGAAACGACGTGGCCACCGAGATGGTGCGGTCGTAGGGTCGTTTGGCGATCTCGATCGGGTCCGACGGCTCGGGCAGCGCCTGGCCCGTCGCGCAGGCGATCGGGCCGGCGAGCGCGGACTGGGCGAGCGCCGCCCCGCCCAACACCCACAGTTCGAACATCCGGTGCGCGACCTTGATCCGGTCGTCGAGCGAGAACTCGCCGGCGTCGATCTTGCTTGCGGCGTCGCGGGCCAGCGCACCGGCCTGGTCGACCAGACCCTGCGCGATCGCGAGACTCTGCCCGAGGTGGGCGTGCGGGTCGGTCATGATGCGCTGCTCCCGTCGCCGGGGGGCTCGGGCGGAGTTCCCGGCACCGGTACCTGGCTGAGCGCCTTGAGGTAGCGCCAGGGCGCGCTGGCGAGGTCGGCGCCGACGTACTGGGTGTAGCCGATCAGGTCCTCGACGGTCAGCTTGTTGGCCAGCCACTTCGAGGACAGTTCGGTGTTCTTCGCCGTCATGTCCTTGGCGCACTTCTCCCACATGTCGACCGTGATCGACACGAGTCCCGGCTGCGGTGGTGTCGGTGAATCGGTTGCCGGAGATTCGGTTTGGCCGGACCCGGGCTTGGACGGCTTCCATTTCACGGCGTCGGCCGGTGTGTCGTCGGCGTTGCCGAACATCATCTCGTCGGCCATCGCGGCGTATCCGGAGGCGCAGACCAGCACCACCTGCGCTTCCGGGCTCAGCGGCGTGATGTGCACGATCTTCTTGGTGCGCACCCGCACCCCGGGTTTGAGCGCCTCCATCTTGATGAAGCCCTGGTCGACCTTCACGCGCCCGTCACCGTCTTTGGGGCCCTTGTCGAGTTCGTACACGACGAAGGACTTCGTCGCGCTCACATCGCTGTTGTAGTACTTCAGCGGGGTGACGAGCCGTTCGAGTCCCAGCGAGCAGCCCAGGCTCACGGACTCCAGCACCCGTCGCCAGCCGTTCACTTCGAACGGTTTCTGTTTGTCCATGCCGCAGAACAACTCCGGGGAGTTCATCGGCCAGTTCAGTGGATCGATGACGTTCTTCAGGTTGGTCAGCGTGATGTCCGGCCGGACCGAGACCGTGTCGATCACGGCGCACCGGTAGCCGCGGACGGTCTGCACGCTCGCCCGGCACGGCGACACGGCAGCGATCTTCGCCTCGAGCAGCCCCATCCGGACCGCGGTGCGGGTGACGTGGGCCCAGTCGGCGAAGCCGTCGAATTCGTCGAACAGGTGCTGCTGCAGCCCGTAACCGACCTCGACCGGCGTCTCGCGCCCCTCCGGCCCGGCCAGCGCCAGCACGCGGGCGAACAGGCCCTCGCGTTCCTCGACCCGCGGCGCGTAGTCAGGGTGATGGCTCAGCGCGCCGAGGACGTAGACCAGCCGCGCGGTCTGCGGGATGGTCAGCGCGTCTGCGCCCTCGTCGGTGCTGTCCGCGATGGACTCCAGCGCCCTGTCGACGTCGGGGAACACCGCCTCGTTGCGGGGTGCGAAGAAGTCGACGATGCTGCGGTACCAGCCGCCGCGGCCTTCGGTGGCAGGCAGATATCGGGCGGCCACCTCGGCCGCTTCAGGCTCGTTGGACGTCGACTCCGCCGGGTCGAGCGCGCCGTAGAGCGCCAGCAGGTTGGGAAGCGTCGCCATAGTGCCCCCTTTTAGGCGTCTGCGCAGCTAGCATACGGTGCTGCGCGGGTGGGTGCGCGTTATTCGCGCGCTGAACGAGGGGGGAACAGGTCGGTGAGCGATGGCTACCTGGGCGACGTGCCGTGGGCGTCGGTTTTCGATCCGGCGGCCAATGCGCGGGCGCTGAGCGCGATCCAGGCGGAGGGTTTCCGGGCGGCGAGCCAGCTCATGGACCGGTTCGTCGGCGCCACGGGCACTGCCGGCACCGGCGACGGGACCGTCGATTACGAGTCGCTGGTCCGGTCCTGGTGGACGCTGATCGGTCAGCTGGTTCCGGTGCCGCCGAACGGGACCGGCGCGCGTGCGGACCTGGACTTAGCCGGCGGGGATGCCGGCGGGGACGCCACGGACGTGGTGCGCCTGAGCGCCGGCAGTCCCGGCGTGGCCAGCACCGAGGTGTGGCTGCACAACCGGACCGACACCGACCGGGGCGAGATCCGGCTGCTCTGCGGTGATCTCGTCAGCCACACCGGCGCGGTGCTCGCCGGAGAGCAAGTGAGCTTCGACCCGCCGGCGGTGCCGATGCCGCCGCGCTGCAGCCGCGGTGTCGTCGTCACCATCGCTGTCGCCGAGGGGTATTCGCCGGGCCCGTACCGCGGCGTGGTGTTGGCGCAGGATCATCCGGATCTGTGGCTGCCCGCGGCGCTGACGGTTTCGGCGCCCGCGTCATGACGGCCACCGCTGACCGCGCGGAACTCATTGCGACGGTCGAGGACCGGCTCCGGGGTGTCGGCAAGGTGATCCGGCGGTCGATGCTCGACGCGCTGCCCGACGGGGAACCGGTGCAGTGGTTGTACGGGCCGATGCGGGAGTACCCGTCGCGGCCGGGTAAAGCTCTGCGCCCGGCACTGTGTCTGTCCGCGGGGCGCGCATTCGGCGCCGGACCCGACGAATTGTTGGGCGTCGCGGTGGCCATCGAGTTGTTGCACAACGCTTTCCTCGTGCACGACGACGTCGCCGACGGCAGCGAAATGCGCCGCGGCAGACCGACTCTGGCCGCCAGCCACGGTTTGGCAGCGGCGTTGAACGCCGGCGACGGGCTGGCGATCGTGGCCGGGCAGGTGCTGCGGCGCGCCACCAGGGGGATGGACAGCGACCTCGCCGAGTCGGTGTGGGTCGAGTTCGACACCATGGCGCTGCGCACCCTGGAGGGGCAGGCCACCGAGGTCGGGTGGCAACTCGACAACGTCGACGGGCTGGGCCCCGGTGACTACCTCGACCTGATCCTGCACAAGACCTGCTGGTACACCACGATTCACCCGCTGCGGGTGGGGGCGCTGGTCGGTTCGCGCGGCGCCGCCGAGCTGGGGCCGCTCGTGCGGTTCGGGTTCCATTTCGGCGCGGCGTTCCAGATCCGCGACGACCTGTTGAACCTCGTCGGCGACGAACGGACCTACGGCAAGGAGATCCTCGGGGATCTTTACGAAGGCAAGCGGACGCTGCCGCTCGTGCACCTGCTCTCGGAGGCCGACACCGCCGACCGCGAGTTTGTCCTCGACTATCTGCACCAGACGCGGGCGCAACGCACGCCCGAGACCGTGGCCACCGTCCGCGCGCTGCTGGACCGCTACGGCAGCATCCGGTTCACCAGCGAATACGCCGAGGGCATTCTGTCGGTCGCCCAGGAGTACTTCGAGCAGGCGTTCGCCGACGCCCGGCCCGGGCCGGACCTGGATTTCCTGCGTGCCCTCGTGCCGTACGTGTGGGCACGCTGGCGCTGACCTCAAGCGGATTTGGTGACCAGACGCTGCCGCCCGGCGTTCTAGGCTTGCCGTGGGGGAGCGATGGCCGAGAACTCAAGCAAACTGCAGATCAGCGGGCAGCGGTTTCTGATCCGGCGGATGACGCACGCGCTGGTACGCGGGGACGTCCGCATGCACGACGATCCGCTGCGCGCACAGTCGATCTCGCTGACTGTCGGATGTGTGCTCGCGGCGATCGCGATCGGCGTGTGCGCGGTGCTGGCGTACCTGAAGCCGCGCGGTGCGCTCGGCGACGCGCCGGTCGTCATGGTGCGTGACTCCGGAGCGCTGTACGTGCGCGTCGACGACACCCTGCACCCGGTGCCGAACCTGGCCTCGGCCCGGCTGATCGTCGGGACGCCCGCGGTGCCGCGACTGGTCAGCAGGCAGGCCGTCGAGACCGCGTCCCGCGGCCCCGCGGTCGGCATACCCGGCGCCCCGGACGTGTCTGCCGCGCCGTTGTCCGCGGGCGAATCCAGTTGGCAGATCTGCGAAGACGCCGCGTCGACGACCGTCTTCGTGGGGGCGGCGGAAGCGACATCCGCGGGGAGCGTCCTGGTCGCGCCGCGCGATGCGGGCGCGGCCGAAACCTACCTGCTGTACGACGGCCGCCGGGCCCGGGTGGACCTGCGCAGCCCCGCCGTGGTGCGGGCGCTCAAACTCGACGGCGTCGAACCGCGGCCGGTGTCGCGGACGCTGCTCGACACCGTGCCCGAGGCCGCGCAGATCACCGCGCCGGCCGTCCCCGACGCCGGCACCGCGGGGCCGGCAACGCTGCACGGGTTCGCGGTCGGCACGGTGCTGCGGGTCCCCCGCGCGGGTGCCGTCGACCTGTACGTGGTGCTCGCCTCCGGTGTTCAGCGGGTCGGGGAGGTGGCCGCCGACCTGATCCGGTTCACCCGATCGCACGGCGAGCGCGACATCGTGACGGTCGAACCCGCGGCGATCGGCGCGGTGCCGGTCGTCGACGATCTCGCCGTCGCCGGCTTCCCGCAGTCCGCGGGGCTGGACGAGGGCGCGGTGATCTGCGTGCGGTGGCGGTCGTCGGGGTCAGCGTCCGTCGAGCACGCGGTCAGCGTCGCTGACGCGCTGCCGACCCGTGACGTCACCCGTCTGGCGCAGGCCGACGCGGAGGGGCCGGCGGTCGACGCGTTCGCACTTACCCACGGACGCAACGCTTTCGTGCGGGCCGCCGGTGTCACCGGTGACGGCGCCCACGGCGGGCCGCTGTACCTCGTCAGCGACGCCGGTGTGGTGTACGGGCTGCGCGACCCGGACGCCGCCACGCGTCTCGGGCTGACCGGTGACCCGGTGCCCGCCCCGTGGCCGCTGCTCGCGCGGTTGCCCCGCGGGCCCGAGTTGAGCGTGCAGGAGGCGTCAGTCGCCCGCGACAGCCTTCCGTCCTGACCGGCGCGCGGTCAGCCCGATCCCCAGGACCGCCAGGATCACGCAGGCCGCCGCGCCGCGGATCGCCACCTCCGCGGGTCGGCGGTCGATCGGCGCCGCCGGAGGGGGCGACACCGTGGTCAGAGGTCCGGTATCCGCAGCGGGCT
>NZ_MIHA01000004.1 GCF_001722335.1 Mycolicibacterium flavescens | reverse complement strand
TTTCGAAGAGCACCGGCGACAATTACACGACGTATCGCATCACGGTGCCCAATCTGGAGGCGGCCAAAGTCGATGCCGCGTTGGCTTCGCATCGGGAGGCGTTGATCAACGACTACCGCCGCGACCATGGCCCCGACACCCCCGGCGATCCCGACGCGCTGAGCTGGGAAGGCAGCGGCGCCTTCGAGCGGGAAAAAGCTCAGGGCACGACACCGCCGTTTCCCACCTTGACCGATGCGTTCATGCAGATGGTCGAGACCGCGTGGGACGCCGATGTGGCGCGGCGCCGGCACGGTCAGCACACCACCGTGATCGTGCACGTGGATGTGGATAAGCGCGCCAGCTGGATCCACGCCGGCCCGGCTTTGTCTGATGCTGATCGCCGATACCTGTTGTGTGACGCCGATTGTGAGGTGTGGCTGCAGCGGCGAGGACAGCCCTTCGGGGCCGGGCGCAGCACGCGGGTGATCAGTCGGCGGCTGCGCCGGGCGCTGGAATACCGCGACTCGACCTGTGCGGTACCCGGGTGCGGGTCAACCCGCGGGCTGCACGCCCATCACATCGTGCACTGGGAAGACGGCGGACCCACCGAGTTGTGGAATCTGGTGCTGGTGTGCCCGCATCACCACCGCATGCATCACCGCGGCGAGATCACCATCCGCGGCCCGGCTGACAAGCTTGTTATCACCGACAAGGGGGGACGCAAACTGACCAACAAGTCACTGGCCCGACCACCCACCGGACCACCCCCGGCGGTCCCGCCCTGTCGCGGACCACTCGGTGAACGTGCCCAATGGTGGTGGTACACCCCCTTTGAGCCTCAACCACCGCCGCCGTCGCCGAACTAGCTTCGGACATCGAAACACCATCGCAGGATTCGATGGCACTCCACGCCGCCCACCCAGCCCAATCCCGGCGGGTCACCCGCGGTTGCCGCTCCTCGGCTGGCAATCAGAAGGTCGGTTATCGGCGTTGCGCCAGTGTGCCCAAATGCCGTTGAGGCGCAGGCATTTCTAAGACGCACTGCGGTTTGGCCAGCACGGTTGTCGCTCGTAGGCTGGCATTCAAGAGTTGATACCAGCGAAGCGTCTGTGTGGCGAGGGGTCCTGGGCCCCAGCACCTGCGAAAGATCCACGCCATTCGGGCCTTCGGGACAATCCGAGTGACGTTGTCGCTCATAGGCTGACAACCAGAAGTCGGTACCTGCGGGCGTCTGTGGGCCGAGCCGTGTTGGGGCCGTGCGTCGGGCGACCGAGTGACCTTGTCGCTCCTAGGCTGACAATCCGGAGGGGCGCGTAGGCGCCATCTCAGCCTCCGCACCCAAAGCGACTGTCGCCGCGGGTTACCTCAGACGACCGACCCTAACGGCAGTCTCGACGACAGGACCGCGCGGAGCGCTACCGAGTCACTTCCGCTGCGCGGCGGCCAGCCGCTGCTGGAACTCAGGAGACAAAATCGAGGCCGCCTGCGGTCCCAGTTCGATGTCGACCGCGATGCGGTGCTGATCGAGATCGACGACGCCGGGGTTGGCAGTCGCCCGCATCGACGCCTTGGTGGCGAGGACGACATCGCGGGGTGCACCGGCCGGGCCTGACGCCAGCGTCCGCGCGGCTGCCACCGGATCGTCGGCGACCTCGAGCGCCAACCCGTACCGCACCGCGGTCTCGGCGTCGAAGCGCATCCCGAACAGCAGCGAGGCGCGTGCGGCCTGCGGACCCACCGCCCGCTGCAACATCCACGTGGCCCCGCCGCCGGGGTGGATGCCCAGCTTCTGGAAACGCGGGTCGAACAGCGCCGCCGGCCCGGCGATGCGCACATCGGCGGCCAACGCCAAGTTCAAGCCCGCCCCGACCGCCGCGCCGTTGACGGCTGCGATCGTGGGCAGCGTGCAGTTGGCCACCGCCAGGAATCCGTCGTAGATCTTGCGTAGCCCGTCCTCGGCCGCCGACCCCAGTGCGCTCAGGTCCGCACCAGCACAGAACGCTTTTCCCGCGCCGGTGACGATGACCGCGTGCACGTCCGGGTTGGCTTCGGCGGCGTCGACGGCGTCGCGCAGCGCGGCCGACATCTCGAAGGTGACCGCGTTGCGACGGTCGGGGTCGTTGACGGTGAGAACGGCGATGCGGTCCTCGATGTGAACCAATACCGGGTCAGACACCCGCTCAGCTTAGTGACCCGTGATCAGCCGGCCACGGTCAGCGTGACGTTGTGCAGCGCCACCGCGACGTCGCTGGGCAGGATGTCGACGAACGTGGGGGCATTACGGTCCGCGGGTGCTGAGGCGATCACATTGGCGGGATAGCTGGGGCTGCAAGGATAGTTGTGGCAGCGGTACCAGAAACCCTGTGCGCTCTGGTATGGCGCCATGCTGGGCGCCTGATCGACCCGGTAGCGGCCCGGCTCGATCGACGCCGTCGCCCATCCCGGGCGCGGGTTCGTACTGACGTTGAACACACCGTTGCTGCCGTAACTGGGCGGACCCGCCTGCGCGGCCGGGGCCAACGCACCGGCCAGTACCACACCCATCGCGATGGTGGCGACTTTGCTCCCGGGACCGATGTTCACGCCGACGAGTCTATCGACCGTGGACTCCAGCGAAGCAGATATCGGTAGTACAGCGCCCGCCGAATCATCGCGCCGGGCAGGACGGTGTGCACCGTTCGGCGGATCTCGGCGAGGCTCTGCTGCGGTTCACTCACCTCGACGCCGATATCGGGCGTCTCGCGGTGCCACCACGATCCGGCCCGCACGAAGGGCATGCACATCAACGCCCACAGGTAGTCCCGGACGGACCGGTTCGCCGACAGTCCGACCACCGCGATCTCTCCGGTGGCCCGAAGCATGTTGCGCGCCTTGATCAGTGAGGTGCGCAGGTCCATGTGGTGCAGACTGGCGACGAAAATGATCAGGTCGAACCGCCGGTCGCCGGGGTCGAAGGCGTCGAAGCCGGTGTGCAGCGTCATGACGTCGCGACGGTCCGCCAGCCGGCTGCCAGCCCGCCGGATCGCCGCCGGGTCGGGGTCGATCGCGGTGACCGAACGCGACACGGACGCCAGCCGGTGGGCGAGTAAGCCGTCGCCGCAGCCGACGTCGAGCACGTCACCGCGGTGGCGGGCAGCGATGTCGAGCAGCCACGGGTGGTAGGCGGTGTTGTGGTTCCAGTAGTCCGGGGTCACGCGGCGGCGTCGTCGGCGCCTTCCCCAGCACCGGTGTCGTCGGTGTCCGTGTCTTCGGTGTCAGTGTCTGCGGTGTCCGGGTCGTCTGCGACCTCGGGCTCGGCAGGTTCGCGAATCGAATCATCCTGTGGCTCAACGTCTTCCGACTCGTCGTCGGTGGCCACGGGGGCGGGGATCTGTCCCGGTAGGGCTTTCGAGCTGTTGCGCACGACGTTGAGCGCCGGCTTGGGTGTCGACATAGGTGTCGACGCCTCGTCGTCCTCGGCGGTGTCGTCACCTGGCGCACTCGTCGCATCCTCGATGTCTGCTTCCGGCTCGCTGTCCTCGGCCGGGGTAACGGTCTGCGGCCTGGGCTTCGACACCGCGGCGAGACCCTCCTGGATGGCGGCCGGCACCCGGGTCAGGGTCCTGAACAGTTCGCCGGGCGACGGGAACAGCCGGGCGGGCCGATATGCGCTGGGATCGGCCGGAATCGGGTTGCCGCCGTAGTACGCCGAATCGACGATCAGCTTCAACACCGGGCCGGTGAGATCGGCGATCTGATCGCCGAGAACGTCGCGGATCAACCGGGTCAGCGGCAGCTCCTCGGTGGTGTAGGTGACGTAGGTGGTGTTGGCCCGCGTCGTGACGTACGCCGCGATCCGGTCCTCGGGCGACGCACAGCGGGCGTCGGGGCAGTCCAGCACCGCGCCGCTCACGGTGACCGCGCAGGTGTTGGCGTCGCACGACACCGACGGTGTGCCGTCGGCGTTGACCGGCAGATCGATCTCCGACTGGTTGCGGTGGGTGTCGAGGTAGGACACCAGCGCGTTGACCGCCGCCACCGGGTTGAGCACGTCGGCGGGTGCGTTCGAGTTGTAGTCGTATTGGTAGCCGATGTTGACCGCCGCCAGGGCGGGCACCTCACTGGGCGTCGGGATCGGGTTGACCCCGATCAGCGCGAACCACGGGTAGCGGGTGCCGAACCCACCGTCGGGACGGGCGACGTCGTTGTCGAAGATCAGCACGGTCTGGTCCAGATCCGACCGGTCCCGCAGCGCCAGCAAACTCGCGTTGGCGGCGCCCCAGCCGGAAGCGAGTACCGCGTTGCGCTCGCCGGCGTTCGCGTCGAGCGCCTGCTGAATCCCCTGCGGGCCCGTGCGGAAGTCGACGAACACGATGTCGTCGCCGTCGGGACCGGTGTAGATCGGGTCGTTGAACTTGCCGCCGAAGAAGTCCTCCACACCGG
Organism: Mycolicibacterium flavescens; assembly: GCF_001722335.1. GTDB lineage: Bacteria > Actinomycetota > Actinomycetes > Mycobacteriales > Mycobacteriaceae > Mycobacterium > Mycobacterium flavescens. The sequence continues at coordinate 358,774 of NZ_MIHA01000004.1, read as the reverse complement.
CGCCCGTGGGATTGGTGGAACTACCGACGACGATCAGCGCGCTCAGGTCGATCAACGAAGCCGAGATCGAGGCGGGCTGGGTGGCCGCGACGCTCACGACCGTGGTCGCGATGCCCGCCGCCGCGATGCTCGTCGCGAACCTGGTTGCCCTACGGGACCCGGCCATCCCTCACCCTTTCCGACGCTCGCGCGCAGCAAACGCTTGTCTGCGGCGATCGTACGCGAGGTCGCTACAACTTCGCGATCAGTGCGGCTGCGCGCACGTCGTCGCCGACCGTCAGCGCCACCTGCACCGTCGCGCCGCGTCGTGACCACCGCAGCGCGACCTCCTCGCCGTACCGGATCGGCCTGCGGTACTCGACGACGGTGCGGTAGGGGGCTCGGCAAAGATCCGGCACGTGCGCGGCGACCTCGTGGATGGCGTGCCAGTACGCGGTGTTGGTGACGTGCTCGAAGAGGTCGATGTCGGTGCGCCGCAGCGGGAACGGCGCGGTCTCCTCGGCGTCCTCGAGGTCGGTCAGCCAGGGGCGCCACTTGAGTCGCAGTTCGTCGGTGGTGGTGGCGAACTTCGCGATCAGGCTGTCGGAGGCGCGTTGTGGCGTCAGCGTTTTGCTGTTGATCGCGATCCAGAAACCTTCGGTCTCGATGCGTCCGCCGTCGCTGCCGATCAGGTTCACGCGCATCGTGCACCAGCGGGTCGACAGCGCCGAGCACCACCGGCTGAACGAGATGTCGTTCGGGTACTCGATCGGCTCGATGACGTCGATGACCGTGCGCTGCACAAGCCAGTGCGGGTGGGCTTCGGCTTCGCCGGCGTCGACGAGGTTCTGCGCCCCGACCTCCTGGATGTAGCGGGCCACGCCGTCCAGACGCAGGTGCAGCTCACCGTCGATGTCGCCGGTCGCCACCGGCCAGCCGGTCCGGAAGATGTATCCCGAGTCCGGTTGTCGGCTCAGCCGCCGGTCGACGTCGTTGGTGGGCATCGCGTCATGTGTACCGTGCCGCGGTCCGTCGGGCTGATCCGGGATCAGTTGGGCGTGACGCTGTCGGCGCAGGGTGGATCCGGATCAACGACCAGAACGCACCACGCGCCGTCGGCATCGACGAGGCCGGCGGGATCGGCCGGAGGGTCGGGATCCGTACTGGGCCCGCCGGTGCCGCCGCCGGGATCGCTACCCCCACCGGGATCGCTACCGCCGCCGGGATCGCTACCGCCGCCGGGCCCGCCGCCGCCGGGATCGCTACCGCCGCCGGGCCCGCCGTTGGGGTTCCCGCCGTTCCCGCGACCGTTGTTGCCCTGACCGTGGTTTCCGTTGTCGCCGTTGTTCGTGCCCGGCGCTGCGACCGCGACGCCTCCGGGTCCGGCCAACAGGACGGCAGTCGCCATCAGGACGCTGAGGGTGGCCCGGCGTCGGGACGTTGCTCGCTCGGTCGACATCTTGAAGCCCCCTCCACGTACACGACCCTGAGTACGTTGCTGTGACCGGCAGAGTACGTCGCTGTCCGTGCGGCCGCCCGGATTTAGCAGTATGGGTCTACATGGGTTATTGGCGGTGCCGATGATGTGCAGAAATGCAAGCGGCCGTTTGCCGCAAAATTTGCTATTGCAAACGGTTGTGGCGCGCCGGGTTCGAAAACGCCCCCTTCGCCGCTCCGCTACTTCACCCGGAGGCCCTGAACGGAAACCGCCGACCTGAACCAGGTCCACGGCTATCCCGATGTCTTGTCGAAATCACACAGCGCCCCCGGCAGGAATCGAACCTGCGACCTAGGGATTAGAAGGCCCTTGCTCTATCCAACTGAGCTACGGAGGCTGCGGTGCGCAGTGTATCGCCCGTCGCTCGGGGGCAACGTCCTCAGCAAGCAAACCCGTCTCGCCTCACCGGTCAGCGGGCTAGCGTGGTGGTCACAGCAGTCACAGCGGAGGAGGAAGCGACATCCCATGAGCGTGCCGGAACTCGACGCGGCAGGACTGCCCGAGGAACTCAGCCCGCTCGACCAGATCCTGCACCGCGGTGAGGCCAATCCGCGCACGCGCTCGGGGATCATGACGATGGAGATCCTCGACTGCGCGCCGGACTGGGACACGTTCCGCGCCAGGTTCGACTACGCCACCCGCAAGGTGCTGCGGCTGCGCCAGAAGGTCGTGATGCCGACGCTGCCGACGGTCGCGCCGCGCTGGGTCGTCGACCCCGACTTCAATCTCGATTTCCATCTGCGGCGGGTGCGCGCCCCCGAACCGGGCACGTTCCGGCAGGTGCTGGACTTCGCCGAGGTGGCCGCCCAGTCGCCGCTGGACATCTCGCGACCGCTGTGGACGGCCACGCTCGTCGAGGGGCTCGAAGGCGATCGGGCCGCGCTCGTCGTGCATCTGAGCCACGCGGTCACCGACGGTGTCGGCGGTGTCGAGATGTTCGCCAACCTCTATGACCTCGAACGCGACCCGCCGCCGCAACCCGCTCCGCCGCTGCCGATTCCGCAGGACCTCTCGCCCAATGACCTGATGCGGCAAGGCATCACCCGGCTACCCGGCACGATCGCCGGACGGCTGCGCGGCGCGGTGTTCGGCGCCGCCCACGTCGCCGGTGAAGTCATCCGCGATCCGATCTCGCGGCTCGGCGGCGCGATGGAGTACGCGATGTCGGGGGCGCGGGTGGTCGGCCCGGTCGCCGATCCGTCACCGGTGCTGCGGCGCCGCAGCCTGTCCTCGCGCAGCGAGGCGATCGACATCGAGTTCGGCGCGCTGCACCGCGCGGCCAAGGCGGCGGGCGGTTCGATCAACGACGCCTACCTCGCCGGGTTGTGCGGGTCGCTGCGGCTCTACCACGAAGCCATGGGCGTGCCGATCGACACGCTGCCGATGGCGGTGCCGGTCAACCTGCGGTCCGACGCCGACCCCGCAGGCGGGAACCGTTTCGCCGGAATCAATCTCGCCGCCCCGATCGGGCTGTCCGACCCGCAGGTACGCGTCCACAACATCCGCACCCAGATGACCACCAAGCGCGAGGAACGGGCCATCGACATGGTCGGCGCCATCGCGCCGCTGGTGGGTCTGCTGCCCGACACGGTGCTCGAGTCGATGGCCGGGTCGATCGTCAACTCCGACGTGCAGGCCAGCAATATCCCGGTCTATGCGGGTGACACGTTCATGGCGGGCGCGAAAGTGCTGCGCCAGTACGGGCTCGGGCCGCTGCCGGGAGTCGCGATGATGGTGGTGCTGGTGTCCCGCTCGGGCTACTGCACGATCACCAGCCGCTACGACCGCGCGGCGATCACCGACCAGGGGCTGTGGGCGCGGTGCCTGCTGGCCGGGTTCGACGAGGTGCTCGCCCTCGGCGGCGAGGGACGGGCCGAACCCGCCTCCTTCGCCACCGACCCCGCACCTGACTCGTCACCCAATGGGAGTGCAGCGCAATGACTTTTCCGAACGGTCAAACCTCGCAGCGCACGATGCGACTGCCGGGTTCGGTCGCCGAGATCCTGGCCAGCCCCGAAGGCCCCCAGGTCGGCGCGTTCTTCGACCTCGACGGCACCCTGGTCGCCGGGTTCACCGGCGTGGTGATGACCCAGGACCGCTTCCGCCGCAGGCAGATGTCGATGGGCGAGTTCATCGGCATGGTGCAGGCCGGGCTCAATCACCAGTTGGGGCGCTCGGAGTTCGAGGACCTGATCGGCAAGGGCGCCCGCATGCTGCGCGGCAACTCGCTGGCCGATGTCGACGAGCTCGCCGAGCGGCTGTTCGTGCAGAAGATCGTCAGCCGCATCTACCCGGAGATGCGAGAACTGGTGCGCGCGCACATGGCTCGCGGTCACACCGTCGTGCTCAGCTCCTCGGCGCTCACCGTTCAGGTCGAACCGGTTGCGCGGTTCCTCGGCATCGAGAACGTGCTGAGCAACAAGTTCGAGATCGACGAGAACGGGCTGCTCACCGGTGAGGTGCTCAGGCCGATCATCTGGGGACCCGGCAAGGCCAGGGCGGTGCAGAAGTTCGCCGCCGAGCGCGGTGTCGACCTGTCCAAGAGTTACTTCTACGCCGACGGCGACGAGGACGTCGCGCTGATGTATCTGGTCGGCAACCCGCGTCCGACCAACCCGGCGGGCAAGCTCGCCGCCGTCGCCGCCAAACGGGGATGGCCGGTGCTGCGGTTCACCAGTCGCAGTGGGGCCAGCCCGATGTCGCAGCTGCGCACCGCCGCGGGGATCGCCTCGATGGGCCCGATCGCGGCGGGCGCGATCGGTCTGGGCCTGCTGACCGGGAGCAAGCGGACCGGCGTGAACTTCTTCACCTCCACGTTCAGTCGCACGCTGATGTCGACGATCGGCATCAACATCAACATCCTCGGCGAGGAGAACCTGACCAAAGAGCGGCCCGCGGTCTTCCTGTTCAACCACCGCAACCAGGCCGACCCGCTGATCGCCGGGCGGCTGGTCGAAACCAACTTCACCTCTGTCGGCAAGAAGGAACTGGAGAAGGACCCGATCGTCGGCACCCTCGGCAAGATCATGGACGCCGCGTTCATCGACCGCGAAGACCCGAAGAAGGCGGTCGAGGGGCTCAAGAAGGTCGAGGAGTTGGCGCGCAAGGGGCTGTCGATCCTGATCGCGCCGGAGGGCACACGGCTGGACACCACCGAGGTCGGGCCGTTCAAGAAGGGGCCCTTCCGGATCGCGATGTCGGCGGGAATCCCCGTCGTGCCCATCGTGATTCGCAACGCTGAGGTGATCGCCGCGCGGGACTCGAGCACCTTCAACCCCGGCACCGTCGACGTGGTGGTCTACCCGCCGATCCCCGTCGACGACTGGACCCACGACGACCTCGAGGAGCGCATCGCCGAGGTCCGTGAGCTCTACCTCGACACGCTGAGGAACTGGCCGCACGACGAACTGCCGACCCCGCCGCTCTACACCCGCGGCAGGGCCAAGAAGGCGGCACCCAAGAAGGCCACGAAAGCCGCGGCGGAGAAGACACCGGCCAAGAAGGCGGCGGCCAAGACTGCCAAAAAGTCAGCCGCCAAAAAAGCCGCCGCCAAGAAGACCGGACGCGGTGCGGGGGAGGGGCGTTCGTGAAGGTCCTCGGTGATCACTACGCACCGTTCACCCCCACCGGGGACGCGCTGGTGCTCGCCTCGGTGGCCTCGCCGGCCGAACGTGAACTGCTCGACGACTGGCTCGACCGGCAGCGCAGCCAGAACCCGGGCTCCAAGATCGACGTGCTGCAGCTGCCGGCGGATGACGACCCGTCGCCGGGTGTGCTCGCGCGGTTGGTGTCCGAACTCGAAGCCGGCGAGGACCGGTCCGTCGTGCCGGTGCGGGTGTTCTGGGTGCCAGGCGGGTTGCCGACCCGCTCCAAGGTGGTCGCGCTGCTGTCGGGCCGAGACACCTACCGGCCGCCGGAGATCCTGCAGCGACGCATCCTGCGCCGTGACCAGTCCCGCGCGCGGGTGGTCGCCGGTGAACCGGCGAAGGTGTCCGAACTGCGTCAGCAGTGGGCCGACACCACTGTCGCCGAGAACCCGCGCGAATTCGCGCGTTTCGTCATCCGCCGCGCGATCCTGGCGATCGAACGGGTCGAACTGCGGCTGCTGGGACCCGAGTACAAGTCGCCGCGGCTGATCAAACCGGAGTTGTTGGCGTCGGCCCGATTCCGGGAAGGCCTGCAGAAGATTCCGGGCGCGGACCTGGAGACGGCCGGCGAGATGCTCGACGAACTGTCGACCGGTTGGAGCCGCTTCTCCGTCGACCTGATCCCGTCGTTGGGCCGGGCGATCTTCAGCCGCGGGTTCGACCCGAACATCGACTACGACCGCGACGAAGTCGAGGTGATGCGCCGCAGCCTGGAGAACCATCCCGCGGTCCTGCTCTTCTCGCACCGGTCCTATCTCGACGGTGTCATCGTGCCGGTGGCCATGCAGGAGAACCGGTTACCGCCGGTGCACACGTTCGCCGGGATCAACCTGTCATTCGGGTTGATGGGTCCGCTGATGCGGCACTCCGGGGTGATCTTCCTGCGGCGCAAGCTCGACGACCCGCTGTACAAGTACGTGTTGCGCCAATTCGTCGGCTACATCGTCGAAAAACGGTTCAACCTGAGCTGGTCGATCGAAGGCACCCGCTCGCGAACCGGAAAGATGTTGCCGCCCAAGCTCGGTCTGCTGGCTTACGTCGCCGATGCGTATCTCGACGGCCGCAGCGAGGACATCCTGCTGCAGCCGGTGTCGATCAGCTTCGACCAGCTGCACGAGACCGCCGAGTACGCCGCATACGCCAGGGGAGGGGAGAAGACACCCGAAAGCCTGTCGTGGATGTACAACTTCATCAAAGCCCAGGGTGAACGCAACTACGGCAAGATCTACGTCCGGTTCCCCGAAGCCGTGTCGATGCGCGAGTACCTCGGCGCTCCGCACGGCCCGCTGGCCACCGACGACGACGCCAAACGCCTTGCGCTGCAGAAGATGGCGTTCGAGGTGTCGTGGCGCATCCTGCGCGCCACGCCCGTCAACGCCAGCGCGCTGATCTCCGCGCTGCTGCTGACCACCCGCGGGATCGCGCTGACCCTCGACCAGGTGCACCACTCGCTGCAGCCGTCGCTGGACTACCTGGAACGCAAGCAGACGCCGATGACCAACAGCGCGTTGCGGTTACGCACCCCCGAAGGAGTCCGGGCGGCGCTCGACGCACTGTCCAACCGGCACCCCGTGACCTGCGTCGAAGGTGGGCGTCAACCGGTCTGGCGGATCGCGCCAGAAGACGAGCACGAGGCCGCGTTCTACCGCAACACGTTGATCGACGCGTTCCTGGAGACCTCGCTGGTCGAGTTGGCGCTCGTCCACGCCGGCCGGGCGGAAGGAGACCGGCTGGAGGCGTTCTGGACCCAGGTCATGCGGCTGCGCGATCTGCTGAAGTTCGACTTCTACTTCGCCGGCTCCGCCGAGTTCCGCGAGCACGTCGCCGAGGAGCTGTCCTGGCAGGACGACTGGCAGACCCAGGTCACCGCCGGCGAGGAGAACGTCGACGCGCTGTTGCAGGTGAAGTCGCCGCTGCTGGCCGGGGCGATGCTGCGCCCGTTCTTCGAGGCGTACGCCCTGGTGGCCGACGTGCTGCGCGACGCGCCCACCGAGATCGACGAGAAGGAACTGACCCGCCGGGCGCTGGGACTCGGCGACCAGTACGTCGCGCAGAACCGGGTACGCAGCAACGAGTCGGTGTCGGCGCTGCTGTTCGCCACCGCGCGCCAGGTGGTCGCCGATCAGGGTCTGCTGGAACCGGGCCCTGATCTCCTGCAGCGGCGCCGCGCGTTCCGCGACGAGCTGCGCGCGATCCTGCGCGACATGGACAAGGTGGAGCGGATCTCGCTCAAGCAGTTCAGGGCCCGCGAGGCCGCGCGTCGCGCCGCGTCCTGAGGTCCTGACGCCGAGCGTTTTCGGGCAGCGGCGGGGCACGCCATACGCTGGACGGCATGACGACGACGGCGGGCGTGCGCACCAGCGCGGTGTGGCCGGTGCTCGTCGGCGTCGCGGTGCTCGCCGGTGCGGTCGCCGCGGGCATCGGGGCGCTGTCGCTGGCCGACGCGCTGACCGCCACGGGCCTGCCGAACCCCGGCCCGGTGACCACCTACGGGCTGCCGTTCATCCGGGCGGCGGGGGAGATCGCCGCGGTGATCGCGGTCGGCTCGTTCCTGTTCGCGGCGTTTCTCACCCCGCCGCAGAAGAACGGGGTGCTCGACGCCGCCGGTTACCGGGCGCTGCGGTTGGGCACCGGGGCGTCGGCGGTGTGGACGGTGTGCGCGGCGCTGCTGGTCCCGCTGACCGTGTCCGATGTCTCCGGACAACCGCTGCTCGGCAACCTCGACCCGGTCGCCATCTGGTCGGCGGCCGGCCTCGTCGAGACCGCGAACGCGTGGCGGTGGACCGCGTTCCTGGCCGCGGCGGTGACCGTCGCCAGCCTGCCGGTGCTGCGCTGGTCGTGGACGCCGGTGCTGCTGGCCGGAACGTTGACGACGCTGATGCCGCTGGTGTTGACCGGACACTCGTCGACCGGCGGCGACCACGACCTCGCCACCAACAGCCTGCTGTTCCACCTGGTCGCCGGCTCGCTGTGGGCGGGTGGGCTGCTCGCGCTGCTGGCCCACGCGCTGCGCCGCGGCGCGCACGCCGACCTGGCGGCGCGGCGGTTCTCGGCGATCGCGCTGTGGTGCTTCGTGGTGATGGCGGTCAGCGGCGTGCTCAACGCGCTGTCCCGGATCCAACTGGGCGACCTGCTGCACACCCACTACGGGCTGCTGATCATCGCGAAGGTCGTCGCGCTGGGCCTGCTCGCGGTGATCGGCTGGCAGCAGCGGCGATCCGGGGTGGCCGCGCTGCAGGCCGACCGGGAGGCGCGGGCACCGCTGATCCGGCTGGCGCTGGTCGAAGCGGCGCTGTTCGGCGCGACGTTCGGGATCGCCGTGGGCCTCGGACGCACACCGCCGCCCCCGCCGCCGCGGCTGCCCAGCCCGGTCGAGGTGGCCATCGGCTACGACATCGCCGGTCCGCCGACCCTGGCCCGGGTGTTGTTCGACTGGCGCTTCGACCTGATCTTCGGCACCGCGGCGATCGTCTTCGCGATCGTCTACCTCGTCGGCGTGCGCCGATTGCGGCGCCGCGGCGACGCCTGGCCGGTCGGCCGGACGATCGGCTGGCTGTGCGGGTGCGCGGCGCTGCTGATCGCGACGTCGTCGGGGCTCGGCCGCTACATGCCGGCGATGTTCTCGATGCACATGATCGCGCACATGACGCTGTCGATGCTGGTGCCGATCCTGCTGGTGCTCGGCGCACCGATGACGTTGGCGCTGCGGGTGCTGCCGACAGCCGGGCGCAACGACCCGCCCGGCCCGCGCGAGTGGCTGCTGGCCGCGCTGCACTCACGGGTGTCGCGCTTTCTGACCAACCCGATCATCGCGACGGTGGTGTTCGTCGCCGGCTTCTACGGCCTGTACTTCGGCGGCCTGTTCGACGCGGCCGTCGACAGCCACGGCGCCCACGTGCTGATGAACCTGCACTTCCTGCTCAGCGGTTACCTGTTCTACTGGGTGGTGATCGGCATCGACCCGGCGCCGCGCCAGCTTCCCCAGCTCGGCAAGCTCGCGATGGTGTTCGCGTCGCTGCCGCTGCACGCGTTCTTCGGCGTGGTCATGATGGGCATGAAAACGGTGCTCGGCGAACCGTTTTACCGGTCGCTGCAACTCGACTGGCACACCGACCTGCTCTCCGATCAGCGCACCGGCGGCGGAATCGCCTGGGCGGCGGGCGAATTCCCGCTGATCATCGTGATGTGCGCGCTGCTGATCCAGTGGCGGCGCAGCGACCAACGCACCGCGAAACGGCTCGACCGCGCCGCTGACCGCGACGAGGACGCCGATCTGGCCGCCTACAACGCGATGCTGGCCGAACTGGCGCGTCGCGACGCCCAGTAACCGGCCGGGCGCCGAGACAGACGCTTTGGTCGGTTTCCGCCCTCCGAATCGACCACTGCGTCGGTTTCGAGGATTTTCGAGAACCGTGGAGCGAGACCAGCTGTCACAGGCGTCCAACCAGGTGTGGAGATTCCCTTCATCGGCAGTGACGCCGTAGCGGACGGCCGCCTCACCAGAGCCCACCTGCGCTCTCACTATCGGCCGCTGTACCGCGGTATCTACATCCCGCGACACCACCAAGCGTCGCTGCGCGAGAGGATCGCCGGCGTGTCGCTCGCCTCGCCGTCAGCGGTCGTCGCGGGGGTGGCCGCCTCCGCGATGCACGGCGCGAAATGGGTCGAGGACGATGTCCCCGTCGAACTGGTCGCGGCGGTCCGACGCCAGCGCGGGCTGATCGTCCGCGACGAGACCTTGGCCGAAGACGAAGTCACCACGGTCGCGGGCATCCGGGTGACCACCCCCGCTCGGACCGCGTTCGACCTAGGTCGGCATCTGTCACGGGGCCGGGCCGTCGCACGCATGGACGCGTTGATGAATGCCCGCCCGTTCGCTTTCGAGGATCTCGCGCTGCTGGCGAAACGTCATCGCGGTGTGCGTGGTCTGCGACGGCTACGAGTGGCGCTTCCGCTCGTCGACGGCGGCTCCGAGTCGCCGAGGGAAACGTGGCTGCGGCTGCTCTTCATCGACGCCGGCTTACCTCGCCCCACAACGCAATACGTGGTTCGCGACGAGTTCGGTCGTTATGTCCGGCGCATCGATATGGTCTGGGAGGACTTCAAGGTTGGCGCGGAATACGACGGAGAGCAACACCTCACCAGCCGGCGACAATACGTCCTCGACGTTCAGGTCAGACGCACGCTGCAGCGGCTCCGCTGGCACGTCGTCCACGTCATCAAAGAGGATGCCAAGGCCGACATCATCGCGCAGGCGCGAGATGCGTTGTTGTCGCGGGGCTGGCGGCCGTAGGTGCGCTTGTCCGCTTGCTCGAAACCGACGTATTGGTCGATCGCGAGCGGTGAAATCGACCAAAATGTCGGTCTCGGCGATCGGACGATCAGTTCATCCCCAACGTCGAATCCATCCACAGGCCCCTTGCCGGGGACCTGTCGCCCGGCCGCCGGTGTCGGGAGTCGAGCGCTCAATGGCGGTGTCGTCAAGAAACCAGTTGGAGGGACACATCATGTTCGAGACACCGTTCACCATCGTCGGCAACATCGTCACCGACCCGATCCACCGCCGGGTCGGCGATCAGGAGATGGTCAGGTTCCGCGTCGCCAGCAACTCCCGGCGCCGCACCGCCGAGGGAACATGGGAGCCGGGGAATTCGTTGTTCGTCACAGTGAACTGCTGGGGGCGGGTCGTCGCCGGCACCAGCGCCGCGCTGGTCAAGGGCGACCCGGTGATCGTCGTCGGACACGTCTACACCAGCGAGTACGACGACCGCGACGGTAACCGGCGCTCCTCGGTGGAGGTGCGCGCCACGTCCGTCGGCCCCGACCTGGCCCGGTGCGCGGTGCGCATGGACCGGCGAACCCAGCAGACCGACCAGCGGACCGCGGAATCCGACGACGACTCCGCGGACACCGCCGACGAGGACGGTGCCGAACAGTCCGATGAGGCGCTGCCTCTGCCGGCGTAGCCGACCCCGGTGCGCGCAGTGCCACAGCGGCGTCTGCGCGCACCGGAGTGGCTCTGTCGGCACCGTCGAGCGGGCCACGCCTACGATGGTCCGCGAGTAATACCCAGATATGCGAACTTGAAAGGCACATCACGGCATGGCCGAATTCATCTATTCGATGCGGAAGGTCCGCAAGGCGCACGGGGACAAGGTGATCCTCGACGACGTCAGCCTGAACTTCCTTCCGGGCGCGAAGATCGGCGTCGTCGGCCCCAACGGCGCCGGCAAGTCGAGCGTCTTGCGGATCATGGCCGGACTGGACCAGCCCAACAACGGCGACGCGCTGCTGCAGCCCGGCGCCTCGGTCGGCATCCTGCAGCAGGAGCCGCCGCTAAACGAGGACAAGACGGTCCGCGAGAACGTCGAAGAGGGCGTCGCGATCAAGGCCAAGCTCAACCGGTACAACGAGGTCGCCGAGCTGATGGCCACCGACTACTCCGATGAGCTGATGGAGGAGATGGGCAAGCTCCAGGAGGAGCTCGACGCCGCCGACGCGTGGGACATCGACAGCCAGCTCGAGCAGGCGATGGACGCGCTGCGCTGCCCGCCGCCCGACGAGCCGGTGACGCACCTGTCCGGCGGTGAGCGCCGCCGGGTGGCGCTGTGCAAGCTGCTGCTGTCCAAACCCGACCTGCTGCTGCTCGACGAGCCCACCAACCACCTCGACGCCGAGAGCGTGCAGTGGCTCGAACAGCACCTCGCCGAGTACAAGGGCGCGATCCTGGCGGTCACGCACGACCGGTACTTCCTCGATAACGTCGCCGAGTGGATCCTCGAACTCGACCGCGGCCGCGCCTACCCGTACGAGGGCAACTACTCGACCTATCTGGAAAAGAAGGCCGAGCGGGTCGCGGTGCAGGGCCGCAAGGACGCCAAGCTGCAGAAGCGGCTGCAGGACGAGCTGGCCTGGGTCCGTTCCGGCGCCAAGGCCCGGCAGGCCAAGAACAAGGCCCGGCTGCAGCGCTACGAGGAGATGGCCGCCGAGGCGGAGAAGACCCGCAAGCTCGACTTCGAGGAGATCCAGATCCCGACGCCGCCGCGACTGGGCAGCGTCGTGGTCGAGGTCGAACACCTCGACAAGGGCTTCAACGGCCGCCCGCTGATCAAGGACCTGTCGTTCACGCTGCCGCGAAACGGCATCGTCGGGGTCATCGGGCCCAACGGCGTCGGTAAGACGACGCTGTTCAAGACGATCGTCGGTCTCGAACAGCCCGACAGCGGCACCGTGAAGGTCGGCGAGACGGTCAAGCTCAGCTACGTCGACCAGAGCCGCGCCGGGATCGACCCGAAGAAGAACGTGTGGGAGGTCGTCTCCGACGGCCTGGACTACATCGAGGTCGGGCAGAACGAGATCCCGTCGCGCGCCTACGTCTCGGCGTTCGGGTTCAAGGGCCCCGACCAGCAGAAGCCGGCCGGGGTGCTCTCCGGCGGTGAGCGCAACCGGCTGAACCTGGCGCTGACCCTCAAGGAGGGCGGCAACCTGATCCTGCTCGACGAGCCCACCAACGACCTCGACGTGGAGACGCTGTCGTCGCTGGAGAACGCGCTGGAGAGCTTCCCCGGCTGCGCGGTCGTCATCTCCCACGACCGGTGGTTCCTCGACCGCACGTGCACGCACATCCTGGCGTGGGAGGGCGACGAGGACAACGAGGCCAAGTGGTTCTGGTTCGAGGGCAACTTCGGTGCCTACGAGGAGAACAAGATCGAACGGCTCGGCGCCGAGGCGGCCCGGCCGCACCGGGTGACCCACCGCAAACTCACTCGCGACTGATCCGCCGGGGGCTCGCGACTGATCCGCCAGGGGCGGTGCTTTCGCGGCCGCAGGACTACTAAGGTCGACTGGCGTGCGGGGCCGCTCGCCCACCGGGCGAGCGGCCACATCCAACGGCGGGTGGGTCCGTGTCAACAGGTCAGGAGCGTCGCATGGCGGTGAATCCCGGAGACATCGGCAGACCGGCGGACCCCGACGCGCCCGGGCTCGACGAGCAGACCCTCAACCGGCTCGGCCGCGCCTACCTCGAGACCTACCGCGGCCCGCACGCCGACGCCCCGGCCGCCGACGCCGCGGTGACCATGCCGGTGGCCGCGACCGCGCGCCAGGTCGTCTCGCCGAACCTGATCGCCGCGCACCACCGGCTGGGCCGCTTCCGGCCCTTCGGCGACACCCGCGTCGAGGTCTACCGCGCCGACGATCCGGCCGGCTTCGGCCCTGCGTTGCAGATCGTCACCGACAACACCGCGATGGTGATGGATTCGGTGACGGTGCTGCTGCACCGGTTCGGCGTGGCCTACACCGCGATCATGAACCCCGTGCTGCGCGTGCAGCGCGCCCGCGCCGGTGAACTGCTCGACGTGGTGCTCGTCGCCGACGCCGGGTCCCGCACCGGTGTGGACGAGGCCTGGATCCACGTCCAACTCGCGGCGACCGTCGACCCGCGGGCGCTCGCCCAGGTCGCGCAGATGCTGCCGAGCGTGCTCGCCGACGCGCGCCACGTCGCACTCGATACGCAGGCGCTGGCCTCGACGCTGCGCGGGTTGGCCGGCGAACTGGCCGCCGACGGGGCGCGGTTCCCCGGACCCGACCGCGACGACGTCGCCGCGCTGCTGCGATGGCTGGCCGACGGGCACTTCGTGCTGCTCGGCTATCAGCGCTGCCCCGTGCGCGACGGCCGCTCCTCGGTCGACCCGTCGAGCCGGCTGGGCGTGCTGCGGGTGCGCCAGGACGTGCTGCCGCCGCTCACCGAGAACGGCGAACTTCTCACGCTGGCGCAGGCCACCATCCCGAGTTATCTGCGCTACGGCGCCTACCCCTACATCGTCGTCGTCCGGGAACAGGACGGACCCACCGTCGTCGAGCACCGCTTCGTCGGGCTGTTCACCGTCGCGGCCATGAACGCCAACGTCCTGGAGATCCCGCTGGTCTCCCGCCGCGTCAACGAGGCGCTAGCACTGTCGCGTCGTGACCCCAGCCATCCGGGCCAGCTTCTGCTCGACATCATCCAGACCATCCCGCGCTCAGAGCTGTTCGCGCTGTCGGCGCGAAACGTCCTCGACATGGTCAAAGCGGTGGTGGACCTCGGCTCGCGCCGGCGCACGCTGCTGTTCATGCGCGCCGACTCGCTCGCGCACTTCGTGTCCTGCCTGGTGTACCTCCCGCGCGACCGTTACACCACCGCGGTGCGGCTCGAGATGCAGGACATCCTGGTGCGCGAACTCGGCGGGGTCAGCATCGAGTACACGGCGCGGGTCAGCGAATCCCCGTGGGCCGTCGTACATTTCTCGGTGCGCATGCCGGACGGGATCAACTCCCGCGACATCGACACCTCGCTGGACAACCAGAGCCGGATCCAGGATCTGCTCACCGAGGCGGCGCGGACGTGGGGCGACCGCCTGATCGGGGCGGTCAAGACCGGATCGATCGAACAGCGGGTGGCCCAGCACTATTCGGTCGCATTCTCGGAGACCTACAAGCAGGCGGTCACCCCGCTGGACGCGATCGACGACATCGCGGTCATCGAAGAACTCGAAGACGGCGCCATCAAGCCGGTCCTGACCGACACCGAGGAGGGCATCGCCCAGCTCACCCTGTATCTGGGTGGGCGCTCCGCGTCGCTGAGCGATCTGCTGCCGATGCTGCAGTCCATGGGCGTGGTGGTGATCGAGGAGCGGCCGTTCACCGTCGAGCGGCCCGACGGGCTGGCGGTGTCGATCTACCAGTTCAAGATCTCACCGCACAAGTCGATCCCGCACATCGAGTCCGACGCCGAACGCGCCGAGACCGCGACCCGGTTCGCCGACGCGGTGACCGCGATCTGGCAGGGCCGCGCCGAGATCGACCGGTTCAACGAGTTGGTGATGCGGGCCGGGTTGAACTGGCAGCAGGTCTCCGTGCTGCGCAGCTACGCGAAGTACCTGAGGCAGGCCGGTTTTCCCTACAGCCAGGCCCACATCGAGGCCGTCGTCAACGACAACGCCAAGACCGCGCGGTCGCTGGTCGAGCTGTTCGAGGCGCTGTTCCGCCCCGACGCCGAGACCGAGCAGGGCGGCGCGCCCAAGCGCCGCGACGCGCAGGCCGCCGCGGCGGCGGTGAGCGCCGACATCGACGCGCTGGTCAGCCTCGACACCGACCGGGTCCTGCGGGCGTTCGCGTCGATGATCCAGGCCACGCTGCGCACCAACTACTTCGTCAGCCGCGAGGAGTCGGCCCGTCAGCAGGGTGTACTGGCCTACAAACTCGACCCGGGCCTGATCGACGAATTGCCTTTGCCGCGGCCCAAATTCGAGATCTTCGTGTACTCACCCCGCGTCGAGGGTGTCCACCTGCGCTTCGGCTACGTGGCGCGCGGCGGCCTGCGGTGGTCGGACCGCCGCGAGGATTTCCGCACCGAGATCCTCGGCCTGGTCAAGGCGCAGGCCGTCAAGAACGCGGTGATCGTGCCCGTCGGCGCCAAGGGCGGATTCGTCGTCAAGCACCCACCGGCGTCGACCGGCGACGCCGCCGCCGACCGCGACGCCCAACGCGCCGAGGGTGTCTCGTGCTACCAGCTGTTCATCGCCGGCCTGCTCGACGTGACCGACAACGTCGACAAGGCCACCGGCGAGGTCGTCGCGCCCCCGGATGTGGTGCGCCGCGACAGCGACGACGCGTACCTCGTCGTCGCCGCCGACAAGGGCACGGCGACGTTCTCCGACATCGCCAACGAGGTCGCCAAGTCCTACGGCTTCTGGCTCGGCGACGCGTTCGCCTCCGGCGGCTCGGTGGGATACGACCACAAGGCGATGGGCATCACCGCCAGGGGCGCCTGGGAGTCGGTCAAACGGCACTTCCGCGAGATGGGTGTCGACACCCAGTCCGAAGACTTCACCGTCGTCGGGATCGGCGACATGAGCGGCGACGTGTTCGGCAACGGAATGCTGCTGTCGCAACACATTCGGCTGGTGGGCGCCTTCGACCACCGCCACATCTTCATCGACCCGAACCCCGACGCCGCCCGCTCGTGGGAGGAACGCAAGCGCCTGTTCGAACTGCCGCGGTCCAGTTGGGAGGACTACGACACCTCGCTGATCAGTGAAGGCGGCGGCGTCTACAGCCGTGAGCACAAGTCGATCCGGCTCAGCCCGCAGGCCCGCGCCGCACTGGGCATCGACGACGGCGTCGAGGAACTGACCCCGCCGAACCTGATCAAGGCGATCCTCAAGGCGCCCGCCGACCTGCTGTTCAACGGAGGCATCGGCACCTACATCAAGGCCGAGACCGAATCCGACGCCGACGTCGGCGACCGCGCCAACGACCCGGTCCGGGTGAACGGAAACCAGTTGCGGGTCAAGGTGGTCGGCGAGGGCGGCAACCTCGGCGTGACCGCGTTGGGCCGCATCGAGTTCGACCTCGCCGGCGGCCGCATCAACACCGACGCGCTCGACAACTCCGCCGGTGTCGACTGCTCCGACCACGAGGTCAACATCAAGATCCTGATCGACTCGCTGGTCACCGCCGGCAAGGTCAGCCCCGAGGAGCGCACCGATCTGCTGCTCTCGATGACCGACGAGGTCGGGGACCTGGTGCTCGCCGACAACAAGGACCAGAACGACCTGATGGGCACCAGCCGGGCGAACGCGCCCAGCCTGCTGCCGGTGCACGCGCGGATGATCAAGGCGTTCGTCGCCGACCGCGGCCTCAACCGTGAACTGGAGGCGTTGCCGTCGGAGAAGGAGATCCGCCGCCGCGCCGACGCCGGAATGGGTTTGACCTCACCGGAATTGGCCACGCTAATGGCGCACGTCAAGCTGGCTATGAAGGCCGACGTGCTGGCCACCGACCTGCCCGACCAGGAGGCGTTCGCGTCGCGGCTGCCGTGGTACTTCCCGGAGAAGTTGCGCGAACCGTTCGGCGCGGAGATCCGGGCGCACCAGCTGCGCCGCGAGATCGTCACCACGATGCTGGTCAACGACCTCGTCGACACCAGCGGGATCACCTACGCCTACCGGGTCAGCGAGGACGTCGGGGTCGGCCCGGTCGACGCGGTCCGCAGTTACGCCGCGGCCAACGCCATCTTCCGGATCAGCGACGTGTGGCGCGGCATCCGGGCCGCCGGCGACAGCGGTGTCTCGGTCGCGGTCACCGACCGGATGACGCTGGATCTGCGGCGCCTCGTCGACCGGTCCGGCCGCTGGCTGCTCAACTACCGGCCCCAACCGTTGGCGGTGGGCGCCGAGATCAACCGGTTCGGCGCGAAGGTGGCCTCGCTGACCCCGCGGATGTCGGAGTGGCTGCGCGGCGATGACGAGGCGATCGTGACCAAAGAAGCCGACGAGTTCGCCGAACGTGGGGTGCCCAGGGACCTGGCGTACACGGTGGCGACCGGCCTGTACCAGTTCAGCCTGCTCGACATCATCGACATCAGCGACATCGTCGACCGCGAACCCGACGAGGTCGCCGACACCTACTTCGCGTTGATGGACTACCTCAACACCGACACCCTGCTCACCGCGGTGTCACGGCTCGAACGCGACGACCGGTGGCATTCGCTGGCGCGGTTGGCGATCCGTGACGACATCTACGGTTCGTTGCGGTCACTGTGCTTCGACGTGCTGGCCGTCGGCGAGCCCGAGGAGACCGGTGAGGAGAAGATCGCCGAGTGGGAGACGACGAACGGTTCGCGGGTGGACCGGGCACGCCGCACCCTCAGCGAGATTCACGAGAGTGGCCAGCACGATCTGGCGACGCTGTCGGTGGCCGCGCGCCAGATCCGCAGCATGACACGCACAAGTGGAACGGGGAGTTCGCGTTGACGGCTAATGCGCCGACAGGTTTCATCGCGCCGGTGCATGTCCGGTGGTCGGACATCGACATGTACCAGCACATCAACCACGCGACGATGGTGACGCTGCTCGAGGAGGCGCGAATCCCGTTCCTGCGGGAGCCGTTCGGCCCCGAGATCGAGACGATCGGGCTGCTGATCGCCGACGTGAACATCTCGTACAAGGCCCAACTGCGGCTGGTGGATTCGCCGCTGCAGGTGACGATGTACTCCAAGCGGGTGCGCGCGGTCGACTTCACCATCGGATACGAAGTCCGCTCGGTCGCCGCCGCGGCGGACTCGAAGCCGGCGGTGATCGCCGAGACGCAGTTGGCGGCCGTGCACATCAGAGAGCAACGGCTGCAACGGCTTTCCGAGCAGCAGCGGGAGTATCTGCAGCGTTACCTGCGATGAACGGCCCCGATCGCGGTGTGTGGTTGGCCGACGGCGCCCACCGCGACGACCTGTCGGTGTTCGCCGAGCGGGCGTTGCGACTCGACGACGCCGCGGTCATCCGGTTGCGTCAGCGTCCAGGCGGATCGGTGGTGGCCTGGGTGGCCACCGGGTTCGACGTACTCGCAAGCCGTGTCGTCGAGGGCCGGGTCAACCCGCCGGACCTGTCGGCGGGCGCCGACAGCCTCGCAGTCGGCCTGCGCGCGATGGACGACGCCGGACACGTCGACCCGGGTTTCGCGATGGATTCCGCGTGGCGCGGCGCGCTGCCACCGGAGACCGGCTTCGTGCACCTCGACGATGTGCCGGCCCGCGTCGTGCTCGACCTGGCGCAGCGGGGCGGCGCGCTGGCCAAGGAGCATTCCGGCGGGCACGGTCCGCCGGTGTCGCTGCTGGACCAGGAGGTGATGGCGGTCAGCTCCGCCGCCGACAGCGTCGGCATTCCGATGCGCTGTGTGTTCGCCCTGACCGCAATGGGTTTCCTGCCGCAGACCGGATCGGATGTCGCCGCCGACGAGATGGTTCGCGTGCGCGCGCTGCCGACCTGGTTGCGGATCGACGCGCGCTTCGGTTCGGTGTACCGCCGGCGCGGCGACCCGGCATTGGTGCTGCGGTAGCGCACGGGAAACTACACCAGCCAGGCGGCGGTGTCGGGTGGTAGCGCGCCGTCGACCACGTCGCCGCTGGCCAACAGCACCTCGCCCTCGGGCAGCGGGATTGCCCCGTCGCCGGCGTTGAGCACGCACACCAGCCCGCCGCTGGCGTGGAACACCACGCTGCCGGCGGGGGAGTCCAGCATCTCGACCGTCGGACCGTCAAATTCGCTTCGCTGACAGCGAAACTCGATCGCGCGGCGGAAGAACGTCAGCGTCGACGACGGGTCGGCGAGCTGCTTCTCGACGGTCAGCGCCGACCACTCGGGCGGTATCGGAAGCCAGGTGTCCGCGGTGTCGGAGAACCCGAACGGCGGCGCGTCGCCCTGCCACGGCATCGGTACCCGGCTGCCGTCGCGGCCGCGGCGGGTGTGCCCGCTGCGTTCCCACACCGGATCGCGCAACGCCTCGTCGGGCAGGTCGGCGTTGGGCAGCCCGAGTTCCTCGCCGTTGTAGACGAACACCGCGCCGGGCAGCGCGAGCATGACCAACGCCATCGCCTTGGCGCGCGCCAACCCGACCGGGCCGCCGCCGTATCGGGTGGGTTCGCGCTCGACGTCGTGGTTGGCCAGCGTCCAGGTGGGCGTCGCGCCGACGAGTTCCACTGCGGCCATCGAGTTCTCGATCGCGTCGCGGATGTCGGCCGCATCGAAGCCGGCCCGCACCAGCCGGAAGTTGAAGCCCAGGTGCAGTTCGTCCGGGCGCACGTAACGGGCGAACTGTTCGTTGTCGTAGACCCACACCTCACCGATCGCGACGGCGTCGGGGTAGTCGTCGAACACCCGGCGGATCCTGCGGTGAATCTCGTGCACACCGTCGTCGTTGAAGCGGGGGTCGTCGTCCATCTCGGCCAGCAGCATCTCCGGCTTGACGATCGGCATGTCGGGCAGGTCGCGCGGTTTGGCCATGCCGTGTGCGACGTCGATGCGGAACCCGTCGACGCCGCGGTCCAGCCAGAACCGCAATGTGCGCTCGAGGTCGTCGAACACCTCGGGGTTCTCCCAGTTCAGGTCCGGCTGCTCGACGTCGAACAGGTGCAGGTACCACTGGCCCGGGCGCCCGTCGGCTTCGGTCACCCGCGTCCAGGCCGGTCCGCCGAAGATCGACAGCCAGTTGTTCGGCGGCTCTGCGCCGTCGGCGCCGGCACCGTCGCGGAAGATGTAGCGCCGCCGCTGCGTGCTGCCCGGCCCGGCCGCCAGCGCCGCCTGAAACCACGGGTGCGCGGAACTGGTGTGGTTGGGCACCAGGTCCATCGTCACCTTCATGCCCAGGTCATGGGCGGCGGCCGTCAGCCGGTCCATCGCGGCCAGGTCGCCGAACAACGGGTCGATGTCGCGCGGATCGGCCACGTCGTACCCGTTGTCGGCCATCGGCGAGACCATCACCGGGTTGAGCCAGAGCGCGTCGACACCGAGCGCCTTGAGGTAACCGAGCCGGGCGCTCACCCCGTCGAGGTCACCGACACCGTCGCCGTTGCTGTCCTGGAAAGACCGCGGATACACCTGATAGAAGACCGCGTCCGCCCACCAGGGTCTGCTCGGATCAGTCACCCGTCTCCTTCGATCGCTAGCCCTCAACTACCCGGCGACGACTAGAACGACGAGTTGACCATGGACTGGGCCGCCATCTCGAGGTAGGCCAGCAGCTCCTTGCGGTGCTCCTCGTCAAGGGTCTGGTCGTCGATTGAGGCGACCGCGGTGTGCATGCACCGCAGCCAGGCGTCGCGCTCGAGGAAGCCGATCCGAAACGGCGCGTGACGCATCCGCAGGCGTGGATGGCCGCGCTGATCGGAGTACGTGCGCGGCCCGCCCCAGTACTGCTCGAGGAACATCCGCAGCCGCACCTCGGCCGGCCCGAGGTCCTCCTCGGGGTAGAGCGGACGCAGGATCTCGTCCTCGCGGACCAACTCGTAGAACCGCGCCACGATCGCACGGAACGTCTCGTGGCCACCGACTTCGTCGTAGAACGATCTCTGTGGCTGTGTCACGCCCCCATTGTTCCCTGTTGCTGGATTGGGCAGGTCAGCCGGTCGCGCCACCCGATGTTCACCGTATTGACCTGCGAACACGTCGAGAATTGTCGTGCGATTCACAGGAATCCGTGGTGAACTGTCCGACGGAGGACGTATGGCGCATCGCAACAGAGGCCCGTCCAGAAGGACCGGCCAGCGGAGTCACGGTGCCGCGACTGCCCTGGCCGGGGCGACGGTACCGGGCGCGCAGGCCCGTGTGCTGCACAGCGTCGACATCCATCCACCCAGTACCACCGAGGCCTCGATCTGGGGCCGCCGCCGGGTCCTTCTGCTCAACTCCACCTACGAACCGTTGACCGCTCTGCCCATGCGGCGGGCGGTCATCATGTTGATGTGCGGAAAAGCCGACGTCGTGCACGACGATCCGAACGGCCCGGTCATCCACTCGGCGACCCGCTCGATCGTGGTGCCCTCGGTGATCCGGCTGCGCGTCTACGTCCGGGTGCCCTACCGGGCCCGGATCCCGATGACCCGCGCCGCGCTCATGCACCGCGACCGCTTCCGCTGCGCCTACTGCGGCTCCAAGGCCGACACCGTCGACCACGTTGTGCCACGCAGCCGCGGCGGCGACCACTCCTGGGAGAACTGCGTGGCGGCGTGCTCGACCTGCAACCACCGCAAAGCCGACCGGCTGCTCGGCGAGCTGGGCTGGACGCTGCGCACCCTGCCGACGCCACCGAAAGGCCAGCACTGGCGGCTGCTGTCGAGCATCAAGGAACTCGACCCGTCGTGGGTCAGATATCTAGGCGAAGGCGCGGCGTAATCGCGGCTGGTATACGGTTTCCCACGTGAGCAGCACATTGAGTCATGCCCTCATCGTGGGCGTTCCGCTGGCCCTCACGTTCGTGCTGATCGTGCTGATCTGGGGCGTCGGCAGGAACCGCAAGGGTCCGCACCCGGAAACCTACAAGCTGTCCGAGCCGTGGACGCACGGGCCGATCCTGTGGGCCTCCGACGAGCCGACCGCGCACGCCCACAACACCGGCCGGAGTCTGGTCGCCGACACCGCTGTGCACAGCGACGACGCCGGCGAGCAGAGTTCGCACGCGACGATCGGAGGCGGCGCAAGTGGCAAGTGGTGAGATCACGACCGTCGACCCGGCCAATCTGCCCCTCGGCTGGGCCGTCACCTCGAGCGGTCGGGTGTCCGGCGTCACCGAGCCCGGTGAGCTCTCGGTCCGCTACCCGTTCCCGGTGAAGGACCTCGTCTTCCTCGACGACGCGCTCAAGTACGGCTCGCGCGCGGCCAAGGCCCGTTTCGCGGTCTACATCGGCGACCTCGGTGCCGACACCGCGGCGACTGCGCGCGAGATCCTGGCCCAGGTGCCGACCCCCAACAACGCGGTGCTGTTGGCGGTGTCGCCGGACCAGCGCGCGATCGAGGTGGTCTACGGCGTCGACGTCAAGGGCCGCGGTATCGAGGAGGCCGCCCCGCTGGGCGTCTCGGCGGCTGCCGCGTCGTTCAAGGACGGCAACCTGATGGACGGCCTGATCAGTGCGGTGCGGGTGATGAGCGCGGGAGTCACCCCGGGCTGAGCGGTCGGGGTGCGTCGGCTGCCGCCAGCGCCCGGCGGATCTCGACGTAGCGCTGCAGGAACCGTCGCTCGTCGAGCCGTTTGCGGCGCAGCCATCCGGTGACCTCGTCGTTGCACTTGCTGGTGTTGCAGGACGCGCAGGCCGGTACGACGTTGTCGATGGTGTAGCGACCGCCGCGGCTGATCGCCATGACGCAGTCGCGCTGCAGCGGTCGATCGGTGGCACCGCAGTAGGCGCAGCCCTGCCAGGCCGCTTTGAGCGATTCCCACTGCGCCGCCGTCAGATCGTGGTCGACGGCGGCGAGCCGGCGTTGACGTCTGCGGGCAGCCCTGGCCCGGCGTGTTCTGCTGACCGCCACCGGCTCAGCTTGCCGTGCGGCGCGGCCCAATCCCTGCAAGCAGCGGCGTGTCGCGCTCATCCGAAAATTGCCGCGCAGGAAGGGGGCGATCCCCCTTTAGGCTCTATGTGTCCCGTGTGCGCAGGAGGTGTCGTGGGTGGGTGTGCTCGAAGGTTTCGACGCGACATGGTCGAACGCGCGGTCGACGTTCGGGCAGGGCGCGCCGCAGGGCGGTGATCAGTTCGACGACAGCGGACCCCTGCGGGAACTGCAGGACACCGTGAAGTCGGCCAAACCCGACAATGCGTGGACCGGACCCGCAGCCGACGCCTACGGTCCGCTCAACGAGAGACAGGCCCGCGTGCTCGGGCAGATGGCCGAGCTCGACCAGAAGCTGCGCGCCGAAGTCGACCGGTCCGCGCAGAACGTCGCCGCGGGCCGGCAGAATCTGGACGCGGTGCGGCAGTGGGTCAAGGACGCCGCGGCGGCTGTTCCGCCCGGCCAGCACCGCGACCGCATGCTGTACCCGATCGTGAGCCGGGGGGCCGCCGATATCGCGGACATCCTGCAGCGCACCAACGGCGACTCCAATGCGATCGCCCAGCGCATGAGCCGTCTGGTCGGTGAGTACCAGGCGCTGGCCGGCGACGTGAAGAAGGCGGGCGGCCCCGACGGCCAGGACCCCGACCCGACCGCAGGCGCCAAGGAAGACGAAGAGCTCAAGAAGCGGGCGCAGGCGGACGTCAAGGCCGCGCTCGACGGGGACAAGGGCGCGATCAGCCGGGTGCAGGCGGTCCTGAACACAGTCAACAAGGGCCAACTGGGTGGGCAGCCGAAGCTCAACCCCGAACAGGCGGCCTACCTGAGCCAGATGCAGGCCCAGCAGAAGCTGCGAAGCGTCGAGCAGTTGACCGAGGCGGCCAACAAGGGCGCCAAGGGCATCATGGCCGACTCCTGGCAGTTGATGAGCAACCCCAAGCTGGAGTTCCCGAAGACCGAGTCCGTCGACGGTGCGCTGCAGTCCGACGAAGTGATCAAGGGCGGGTTCGACCGGCTGCCCGACAGCGTGCAGTCGACGATCCAGTCGCCCGGTATCGAGCGGACCGGCGAACTGCAGCAGATCGCCGACATCGTCAACGGCGGTAACGAGCACTTCCAGACGGACACCGACCTCGACCGCGGCCTGATGCACAAGGTCGCGGACATGATGGAGTCCCCGGAGTGGCGTTCCGACGACCCGCCGATCGACGTGCCCGGGCAGTGGCCCTGGGAGGACGCGCCGCGGCCGCCGCACGCCGAGCTCGAGCGGGTGGCGATGTCGGTGTTCAACGCCGTCGACGGCGACCACCAGGTGCTACACGATGCACTGACCGGAAACGTCGAGCCCGGCAACGAGTTCCGGGAACAGTTCAAGGTCAACAGCCAGAACCTGATGTACAACATCACCCACGAGGCCTGGGACGACGGTGGGGCCGCAGCCGGCGCGCTGTTCGACTGGACCAACGTGGCGCCGGATTCGCCGGAAGCCAAGATCGCCGCGGAGACGGCCAACGCGTACGCCACCTACATCGGCGACCACCGCCCGGATCTTCTGAGCATCGACAGCGACACCGGGGTCGGCGTGTACGGCACCCACACGCTGGGGGACATCAATCCCGCACTGGTGCAGGCGATGTCACACGGTCTGGTGCCCTATGTCGACGAGATGGGCGGAATGGGCGACTCACCGTTCTTCGGTGAGATCGACAGCCCCACCGAGCGGGACAGCGGCCTGATGCCGACGGCGAAAGGCGTGTTCGCGGTGCTGAACTCCGACGAGCTGGCGGCGACGACGATCAACTCCGCGGCGTACCAGGAGGCGCTCAAACACGAAACGGCTTTCGCGATGAATCCGGGTGACCCGGATGCGGGCAGCCACCTGCACGCGGCCGCCACGATGCGCGGGCTCGTCGACGTGGGCGCCCACGAGATGTTCCAGGCCAAGGACGCGAACGGGTACACCATGGACAAGACCGAATACGAGTGGAAGAAGATGGGATACGACGCGGGCGTCAACACACTCAAGACCGCCGGCAGTGTTCTGGTACCGGGGGTCGGGCCCGTCTCCGGCATCATGATCGACAAGATCGCCGCCGGGATGGCGGGCCAGATCATCGGTGAAAGCCCATCGCCGCCGGTGACCCACGGGCTGCCCGACATGACGACGACCCGATCGGCCGAATATGTGCTCAACGCCATGCTCGCCGCCGGGCAACCGGTGAACCTGCCGCCGGGATTCATCACCTACGACGACCCGGCCTATCCCGACGGCAAGGTGGTCCATCCCCCCAACGTCGCCGACCGGATCTATTACGAAGCGCTCAAAGATGAAGTGGGCAACCACATCGCCCCGGTGACCGACGGGATCGGCCCGCTCGAGGACTACACGAACCGCTACAACAACGTGACCCAGGATCCCGACATGCCGCCTCCGCCGAACCAGGGCGGGTGACCGTGATGCGGATGCGGGCCGTGCTGACCTCGTGCCTGGTCGGGTTGGGATTGTTGACCGGCTGCACCACCGAAGAAGCGGCGCCACCACCGGCGGAGCCGGTCGACTCACTGCCGGCCGGCTGGCCCGACACGCTCGCCGATTTCTCCGTGACATGGACGGCCGAACCGGGAATCGAGCTGACCGGCGGCGTCGCGGTGCCCGTGCGGGCCTATCTGGAGTCGTACTACCTGGCCTACCTGACCGACGACGACAAATATCTGTACCCCGGATTCCGGCGCGCGGTCGCCGAGAACGACGCCGGTTCCGCGGAGGCGAAGGCGCTGTGGCCGGACCCGCCGGCGCCGACGGTCTGGGTGGGCACCGCGCGGCACCATCTTCTGCGGGTGGAGGGCTCCGGCCCCGACCTCAGCGTGATCGGCTGTCTCTACTCCTACGGTGTGGGGCACCTCGGTGAGGAAGGCGGCGTCCGGCCGAACACCGGAGCGGGATTCGGCCCGGACGCGGGGATCTCGGCGTTCCGGATCGGGCTGCGGGCGCCGGACGGCGAACCGGGCGACCTGCCGCCGCAGCAGGGGCCGGCGCGCGCTCCCGCACTCGACGTCTTCGACGGATGGCAGGTGACCGCACACCAGGGCGGCTACCTGCTCGAGGCGAACTGGCCCGACGCCACCGGCGTCAAAGCCGAATGCGCGGCCCGAGACGACTCCCCGCCGCAGGACCGCACCTTCCCGCCGGGCGAGCAGTATCCGCAGTCCCGGTTCCCCACGCTTCCGGCGGCCCCGGGCTGGCCCGACGCGGCGCCGGCGCCCTAGCCGGCGTCGAAAGCCCTGGCTTTGAGGGCCCGCTCGACACCGGCGCGGCCCTCGAGTACCAGACGGCGCAGCGGCGGCGGCACGTCACCGTCGGCCAGGAACGCGTCGGCGGCGGCCAGCCCGGACTCGCTGATGTCCCACGCCGGGTACAGCCCGATCACCACGGTCTGGGCGACCTCGCTGGACCGGCGCTGCCACACCCCGGAGATCGACGCGAAGTACTTGGCGCGGAACGGTTTCAGCAGCTCCTGCTGACCGGGCTGGACGAACCCGCCGATGATCGAGCGCGCGGTGATGTTGGCCAGCGTGTCGTCCTCGATGACCTGCTCCCACGCCGCTTCCTTGACCGCCGCCTGCGGACGCGCCGCCGCCGCGGCCGCGGCCGCTCGCCGGCCCGCAGCCGTCGGGTCGTTGTCCGCCTCGGCGTCGATCCGCGGGGTCTCGGGACCGTCGGCGTCGATCACCCCGGCCCGCGCCAGCGCCGTCACGACACGCCAGCGCAGGTCGGTGTCGACCACCAACCCCTGCAGGTTCACCGCGGCGGGCTCGTTGTCGAGCAACGTGGTGAGCACCGCGATGTGGTTCGGCGACAGCACCGAGGTGCACAGCGCGTTGACGTAGGCCAACTGGTGATCCGAGCCGGGCGCCGACTCGCACGCCAGGTCCAGCAGGGCGTCGCCGAACGCGGGCCAACCATTGCTGGACGCCCACTCCGGATCGGCGTAGGAATTCAGCGCGGTCTGCGCCTGCAGCAGAAGTCGTTGCAGCACACCGACTTCGGTTTCGGCGTGCAGGCCGCTGATCACCAGCGCGACGAAGTCGCGGGCCTTGAGCTCGGCGTCGCGGGTCATCTCCCACGCCGCCGACCAGGCCAGTGTGCGGGGGAGCGGTTCGCTGATGTCGCCGATCCGCGACAGCAACGTCTGCAGCGATCCCGGATCCAGCCGCAACGAACAGTAGGTGAGGTCGTCGTCGTTGACCAGGATCAGCTTGCCACGCGAAACGCCTTGCAAGGCGGGGACATCGGTGCTGGGGCCTTCGACGTCGAGTTCCTCCCGGTGGACCCGCACCAGCCTGCCCGAGGTGTCCTCGTCGTAGATCCCGACCGCCAGCCGGTGCACCCGCGTCTCGCCGGCACCGGGCGCCGCGCCGCTCTGCTCGACGGCGAACCGGGTGAACCGGCCCTCGGCGTCGACGTCGAACGACGGCCGCAGGGTGTTCAAGCCGGTCGTCTTGAGCCACTGCCGGCCCCAGCCGGACAGGTCGCGGCCCGAGGCCTTCTCCAGTGCGCCCAGCAGATCACCGAAGGTGGCGTTGGCGAACGCGTGGTCGCGGAAGTAGTCGCGCAGGCCGGAGAGGAACTCCTCCTCGCCGACGTAGGCCACCAGCTGCTTGAGCACCGAAGCGCCCTTGGCGTAGGTGATCCCGTCGAAGTTCACCTCGACGGCGGCCAGGTCCGGGATGTCGGCGGCCACCGGGTGGGTTGACGGCAACTGGTCCTGCCGGTAGGCCCACGACTTCTCGACGTTCGCGAACGTCGTCCACGCCTCGGTGTACTCGGTGGCTTCGGCCTGACACAGCACCGAGGCGAAGGTCGCGAAGGACTCGTTGAGCCACAGGTCATCCCACCACTGCATGGTGACCAGGTCGCCGAACCACATGTGCGCCATCTCGTGCAGCACGGTCTCCGCGCGCCGCTCATAGGACGCCCGCGTCACCTTGCTGCGGAAGACGTAGTCCTCCAGGAACGTCACCGCGCCCGCGTTCTCCATCGCACCGGCGTTGAACTCGGGCACGAACAACTGGTCATACTTACCGAACGCGTACGGAATTCCGAAGTTGTTGTGGTAGAAGCCGAATCCCTGTTTGGTCTCGGTGAACAGCCGCTCGGCGTCCATGTACTCGGCCAGCGACCTGCGGCAGAACAACCCGAGCGGGATGTCGCCGTGGTCGTCGGTGTAGACGTCGTCCCAGCGGGCGTACGGGCCGGCGATCAGCGCCACCAGGTAGGTGCTCATCCGCGGCGTCACCGCGAAGGTGTGCCGCTTGGCCGCTCCGGCGTCCTCGACGCCGGCGGTGGCGCCATTGGAGACCACCTCCCAGTGCGACGGCGCCGTCACCGTGACGTCGAACGTGGCCTTCAGGTCGGGCTGATCGAAACACGCGAACATCCGTTTGGCGTCGGCGGTCTCGAACTGTGAATACAGGTAGACCTCGTTGTCGACCGGATCGACGAACCGGTGCAGGCCCTCACCGGTGTTCGAGTAGCGGCAGTCCGCGTCGACGACCACGACGTTGCGCTCGGCGAGGCCGCGCAGCGTGATTCCGGTGGACTCGTCGTAGGCGGACACATCGATCTCGCGCCCGTTGAGGGTGGCGCTGCGGATCGTGTCGGCGGCGATGTCGAGGTAGGTGTCGGCCCCGGGCAGCGCGTCGAATTTTACGGTCGTCGTGGACCGGAACGTGCCCTCACCGGGCTGGCCCGCCTCGTCGGTGAGGTCGAGGACGATGCGGTAGCTGTCGACGGTGACCAGGGCGGCGCGCTCGGCGGCCTGGTCGCGGGTCAGGTTGGGAAGTGCCACCCGACCAACCTATAGGTCCGGCGGGCTACAGGCCCGGGATGACCCTCGCGGCGGGAAGCCAGTCCAGCAGGGTGCCGTTGCCGACCGAGGACACCATCTGCGGGCAGTACATCGAGATCGCGATCCCGGTGAAGAACGCCGCCATGTCCGGCGGAATACCGTTGTCGGTCACCCGCGAGTAGACCTTCGCGAGGTTCTTGCCGGGTTCGACGAGCATCGGGCAGACCGATTCGCCGAGGCGGACCATGTCCACCGGATTCTTGAATCTCACCCCGGCGTTGGTCAGGGCGGCCAGGAACGAGTCGTCGATCGGATCGGCCTGGGCAGGGGCGGCGGGGGCGAGCATCGCGAGACCGGCGGCGCACACGGCGGCGCCCAGGAAGCGATTAACAGGTGTATTCACTTCGGTAACGATTCTTCACTCCGGTCACATCCAGAACACGGTTCGATCACTGTTCGCACATTTAGGCGTTTCTCATTCGACGCGACTCCCCGACCGGCGCTAAAGACCGGCCTTCGAAAAAATTGCGGGGGGAAATTCACGCCCCAGAATTGCGGCGCGATTATGGGGAAACCCCTGATTCCTCGCGGTCGATTTCTCCCTACCGTCATAGGCAGTTCGCTTAATGGGACGGAGACCTATGGACCGCGCGCCGAGGTATGCGCGACGCGTCAGCCGCATCGGTGCGCTGGCGGTCGTCCTCGGCCTGAGCGCGGCCACGGTCAATTCCCTGCACCCGGCGGCGGCCGACCCCACACCGGGGCCCGCGCCGTCGTCTCCTGACGTTCCCGGCGTCGAGTCGCCCCAGGAGCCCTCCTCGCCGGCCGGTTCCGCCGCCACCGAGTCCGACCCGGATGGACCCGAGTTCGGCCCCGCCGAAGCACCCGACACCGGCGGCGACCAGGTGACCGTGTCCGTCGGCGATTCACCCCCGGTCACCTACGGATCGTCCGGCGGGGCGATCACGTCGGGCACCGCCAAGGACACCGCGCCGACGACGGAGGCGGCCCCCTCGGCGGTGACGCCGAGCGCCATCGCACCCCCGGCTCCGGTGGCGGCGTCCGTCGAGGCCGCGCCGAAACCCACGGCGGTGACCAGGTCGCTCGGCGCCCGTCTGGACAAGGCGCCGCAATCCACCGGTGACCCCGACGGCAGCGACTTCGTCTTCGACCACGCGGAGTCGGCGCCGACGGTCGACGCGTCGGCGACCAGTCCGCTCAGCCTCGAGGACATGGGGACCGATCGGGGCCGGTTCACCGTGATCCTCACGCCGCGGTACAGCGACGTCGCACCCACGGTGGTGCTCAGGCCGTCGCCCGGTGTGCCGCCCGACGCGGACGTGTTCGCGGTGCCCACCGCGCCGGCCGCGGTCGGGATCAGGGCGCTGCCCGGCGCGCTGATCAACGCCGCCTCCGGAGTGCTGACCGCCGCGCTGAGCCCGTTCGTGGTGCCGAGCCCCGACCTCCCGGTCGACTCGCCGGTCCTGTGGGCGCTGCTGGCGTGGGTGCGACGCCACTTCGCCGACCAGGCGATCCCGGTCACCTACACCGCGCCCGACGCCGACCCGCGTCTCGGGCGGGTCAAGCTCACACTCGACGAAGCACCGCTGAGCGCGAGCGGCACCTCGACCGCGGCCGGGGCGACCCGCACGTTCCTCGAGGATCTGGTGGCGCTGTTCACCCGGCTGGTCCAGGGCGGGCTGCTGATCGATCCCGACCGGCCCTACACGCTCGACGGCGTCGACCGCCGCTCCGGAGCGGTGACCGGCTCGGTCAACGTGGCGGCACCGGGCGGCGAGCCGCCGCTGTACGCGATGTCCGCCGCGCCGACGTCGGGGGCGGCCTCGGTCGACCCACTGACCGGGAACTGGACCTTCACGCCGACACCGGCGTCGCGGGTGCAGGCCTTCGCGATCTCCGGCGCCGCCGAGGTCACCTTCGCGGTCATCGCGAGCCTCGGCTGGGCGGCGGCGGGCCCGATCGTCGTGCCGGCTCCCGTGCACGGCGCCGAAACCGCCGCCTACCCGGCGCTCAACGGGGTGCCGGTGCGCGGAGTTCGGTTGGCATCCAACGACATCGGCTTCCAGGTGCTGGTCCGGCCCGACCCGGTCGCGGCGACGTATGAGACCGCGGTCGCGATCATCGACCCCGCCAGTCCGACGGCCACGGTCACGGCGCCGGTCGCCGGGGCGCTCAGCCGGTTCGTGTTCGCTCCCGACCACACCGCCTACAGCACCACGGTCGTCGCACACGCGGGCCAGGATGTGTACGCGATGACGATCATCAGACCGTCGGGGGAGAGCGCCACGATGCCGATCGTCGGCGTGCCGGTGGGCGATGTGGTGTTCGGCCCGGACGGGCGCGCCTACCAGACGTCCTACCGGCACGACGCGGCCACCGACACCTACGTCACCACGGTCACAGTCGTGGACGCCGACGCACGCCGCGTCGAGGTGCCGGTCGACGGGCACCCCGCCGGGTTCGGCTTCGGCGCCGACGGCGCGGTGTACCAGGTGACCGAACTGCGGCCGTTCGGCCCCGACGACGCCGACAACAAGACGACGGTCGCGGTGATCGACCCGGCCGCCGGCTCGGCGACGGTCGTCGCGCAGATACCCGGCGCCGCGCTGGAATTCGCCCCGGCACCCGACGGCGCCGTCGTGCAGACCACCAGAACCGCCGGGGTGCACGGCTACGCCTACACGCTGACCCGGATCGTAAACCACGCTGAGCCACAAGCGATTCCGCTGTCGGGTGCGGTGGTCGGCGCGATCGGTTTCACGCCGACCGGTGCTGCCGCGCTGACCGTGCGAACCGCCGCTCCGCATGAGACCCCCGGTGAGGTCGTCGTCGTGGACCCGGCGGGACACGTCACCCAGATCGCCCTTCCCGCGCGGCCCCGCGGCGGGATCGAGGTCGGCGTCGACGGCACCGCGCGCCAGGGTGTGCGCGGCGGCGACGTGGTGCTGATCGACGTCGACGCCGCGGCGGTCATCGACGTCGTGGCCGCGCACACCGCCTCCGTCGTCGGACCCGACGGCACCGTCTACACCCACCACAGCGGCTCGGCGCGCAGCGTCGTCGAACTGCTGCGCTCCGACGGCACCGCCGCGGCGATCGATGCCGACGGTGCGCTGTTCACCGGCGCCGACACCAGCACCGCCTACTCGGTGATGCAGGGTGTGCAGTTCGCGCCCGACGGCACGCCGTACCTGTTCGCCGGTATCCGCGAGGCCACGGGATTCAATCCCTTCTTCGGCGACTACGACAGCCTCTGCGTGGCCGTCATCGACGCGGCCGCGGGCACCGCGACGCACCTGCCTGTCGCCGGGGGCGACAACGGGTTCCTGAAGTTCCTGTCCGACAACACCTTCGCGTACTTCGCCCCGACGGTGGACGCGGCGGCGGGGGTGCAGACCGCGGTGACGTTCGTCGATCTGGCCGCGGCGAACGCGGCCACCGTGCGCATCGACGGCTACTTCACCGACTACGTCGTCGGCGCGGACGGCACCTCCTACATCGTCACCAACACCGATTTCGACGCGGTCGGCGGAACGACGGGGCGCGCCTACGCGATGACCGTGGCGTCCGCCGACGGCGCCATGTGGACCACCACCCCGATCGAGGGGACGCCGTACGAGACCATGGTGACCGGCCCCGACGGGGCGGTGTACCAGGTCGTGGAGAGCGCCGACGGCGTCTCCGCGGGCGTGATCGTCTCGCACCCGGGCAGCCTCACGTTCATGCGGGTCGACCTGGACGGCTACCCGCAGAGCCCGGTGGTGTTCGACTCGGCGGGCACCGGCTACGTCACCACCGGCACCGTCGACCCGACCGAAGGCGACCTGCGCACCGTTGTCACGGTGGTCGCGGTGCCGGCCGGCGGCGCCGTCGCACCGGAGCCGGTCGCCACCTGAGTCTGAGGCCGCGGGAACAGCCGAGCGCCAGATCCGGTTGGAACAATGGACGTCTGTCCACCCGCGCCCGGAAGGATCCGCAATGCCCGAGAAGTCTGAATCTGATGTCGCCGGCGGCCCGGCTTCGGTCGCCGGTTTCTGGTTCGACCCGCTCTGCCCCTGGTGCTGGATCACCTCCCGCTGGATCCTCGAGGTGCAGAAGGTCCGCGACATCGAGGTCAACTTCCGGGTGATGAGCCTGGCGGTGCTCAACGAGGGCCGCGAGCTGCCCGAGGAGTACCGGGAGGCGATGAAGAAGGCGTGGGGCCCCGTGCGCGTGGCGATCGCCGCCGAACAGGCCAAGGGCCGCGAGGTCCTCGAACCGCTCTACACCGCCATGGGCACCCGCATCCACAACCAGGGCATCGAAGACTTCGACCAGGTGATCAAGGAGTCGCTGGCCGAGGTGGGTCTTCCCGCCGAACTCGCCGAAGCAGCGGGCACCGACAAGTACGACGACGCGCTGCGCGCCAGCCACCACGAGGGTATGGACGCCGTCGGTGAGGACGTCGGCACCCCGACAATCCACGTCAACGGGGTCGCGTTCTTCGGCCCGGTGCTGTCGAAGATCCCGCGCGGCGAAGAGGCCGGCAAGCTGTGGGACGCGTCGGTGACGTTCGCGTCGTACCCGCACTTCTGGGAACTCAAGCGCAGCCGCACCGAGTCGCCACAGTTCGACTGACTCAAGCCGACGGGGGCGCGCGGCGGCGTCTGCCACAATGACCGCCATGCGCGTCTACCTGGGAGCCGACCACGCCGGCTTCGACCTCAAACAGGCCCTCATCGAGCACCTGCGCGGTGCCGGCCACGAACCCGTCGACTGCGGGGCCTTCGTCAACGACCCCGACGACGACTACCCGGCGTTCTGCATCGCCGCGGCCGAGAAGACGGTCGCCGACCCGGGCAGCCTGGGCATCGTGCTGGGCGGTTCGGGCAACGGCGAGCAGATCGCGGCCAACAAGGTGCCGGGCGCGCGGTGCGCGCTGGCGTGGAGCGTGGAGACCGCGAAGCTGGCCCGCGAACACAACAACGCGCAGCTGATCGGAATCGGCGGGCGCATGCACAGCGTCGAGGAGGCGATCGCGATCGTCGACGCGTTCCTGGCCACCCCGTGGTCGCAGGCCGACCGGCACCAGCGCCGCATCGACATCCTCGCCGAGTACGAACGCACCCACGTCGCGCCCCCCGTACCTGGCGCCTAGCCATGCCCGAGGGCCATACGCTGCACCGGTTGGCGCGGCTGCACCAGCGGCGGTTCGCGCGCGCCCCGGTGATGGTGTCCAGCCCGCAGGGCCGCTTCGTCGACGGCGCCGCCGCGGTCAACGGCCGGGTGTTCAAGAAGGCCACCGCGTGGGGTAAGCACCTGTTCCACCACTACGAGGGTGGTCGCGTGGTGCACGTCCATCTCGGGCTCTACGGCACGTTCACCGAACTGCCGCTGCCGATGCCGCTGCCGGTCGGGCAGGTTCGGATGCGGATGATCGGCACCGAGTACGGCACCGATCTGCGCGGCCCGACGGTCTGCGAGGTGCTTGCCGAACCCGAGATCGGCGACGTGATCGGCAGGCTCGGCCCCGACCCGCTGCGGCGCGACGCCGACCCGTCGCTGGCGTGGGCACGAATCCGCAAGTCCCGCAGGCCGATCGGCGCCCTGCTGATGGATCAGTCGGTGATCGCCGGGGTCGGCAACGTCTACCGCAGCGAGCTGCTGTACCGCCACCACATCGACCCGCACCGGCCCGGAGTGCGTGTCGAGGAGGATGAGTTCGACGCGATGTGGACCGACCTCGTCGCGCTGATGGCAATCGGGTTGCGGCGCGGCAAGATCCACACGATCCGCCGCGAAGACGACCACGGCCCGCCGTCGTACGCGCCGGGCCGTCCCCGCACCTACGTGTACCGCCGCGCCGGTGAGCCCTGCCGGGTGTGCGGCACCGAGATCCGCACCGAGGTGATGGAGGGGCGCAACCTGTTCTGGTGTCCGGCCGAACAGACCTAGTCGACATGAACATTCCGCCGTCACCGGTGACAATCGGCGGATGGAACTGATTCTCGTCGTCGTGGGCGCGATCCTGGTCACGGCCGTCGCGCACCGGCGCGGCCTCGAACCCGCGCTGATCATCGTCGTCATCGGCGGCCTGGTGTCGTTCCTGCCGGATTTCGAACCGCCGGAACTGGACTCGCACATCCTGCTCACGGTCGTGCTGCCGCCGCTGCTGTACTCGGCTGCGCTGAACTTCTCGTTCCCGACGTTCCTGCGCAACATCCGCCCGATCCTCGGCCTCGGCGTGGGTCTGGTGGTGGTGACCGCGTTCGCGGTGGCCGCGGTGTCGGCGTGGTTGGTGATCGTGCCGTTGACGTTCGCGACGGCGCTGGTGCTCGGCGCGATCGTCGCCCCGCCCGACGCGGTGACCGCGGTGGCGGTCGGGCGCAAACTGGGGCTGCCCAAGCGGGTGATGGCGATCCTGACCGGCGAGAGCCTGATCAACGACGCGGCGGCGCTGACGCTGTTCTCGATCGCGGTGGTCCATGTCGCCGGTG
This sequence comes from Mycolicibacterium flavescens, assembly GCF_001722335.1. GTDB lineage: Bacteria > Actinomycetota > Actinomycetes > Mycobacteriales > Mycobacteriaceae > Mycobacterium > Mycobacterium flavescens. The sequence goes on along the minus strand of NZ_MIHA01000004.1, from coordinate 323,452 downwards.
GGCACACGTTCATCGAGAACCCGTTCCTGCTGTTCGGTTACAGCGCCCTGGTCGGGCCGATCGTCGGGGCCGCGCTCGGCTACAGCACGCTGTGGATCCGCCGGCGCCTGGCCAATCCCGGGTTGGAGACCGTGCAGGGTCTGGTGGTGCCGTTCGCGGCGTTCATCACCGCCGAGGAACTGCACGCCTCCGGGGTGTTGGCCGTGGTGGTGGCGGGTTTCGTGGTCGGCAACGGCACGCTCGGCGCCGGATACCAGACCCGGCTGCAGGAACGGTATGTGTGGAACTCGGTGGACGTGCTGCTCGAAGCGTTCGTATTCGCCTACATCGGGCTGCATCTGCGTTTCGTGCTCGAGGATCTGCGCGAGGCGCACGAGTCGCTCGGCGAGGTCGCGATCGCCTCTCTGGTGGTGTTGTTGATCGTGCTGGTGATCCGGCCGCTGTCGGTGTTCGCGATCTTCGGGCGCAACAAGTTGTCTGCGGCGGTGGAGAACAAGTTGAGCGTGCCGGTCCCCGAGAGCGGCCGCGGCGCGCTGGGCACCAAGCGGCGAAACAGGGCACCGGGCAAGTGGAGTTCGCGCATCGACCGGCGGTCGTTGTCGTGGCGGGAGAACGTGGTGGTGTCGTGGACGGGGATGCGGGGGGTGGTGACGCTGGCGGCGGCCGCCGCGATCCCGGCGACGACGGTCACCGGCGAGCCGTTCCCCGAACGCGCCACCATCCAGGCGATCGCGTTCGTGGTCAGCGTCGGCACCCTGCTGATCCAGGGCTGGACCCTGCCGGTTCTCATTCGGCGACTGCATCTTTCGCGGTTCTCCGACGACCACGCCGCCGACCGCGCCGAGGAGCTCAAGGCCGAGCGGGTGGTGCACGACGCGGCGGACCAGGTGCTCGCACAGTTCCGCGCCGACCCGCCGGAGAACCTCAACCCGCTGGTGGTCGCCGAGATCGAGGCGATCATCGCGCGGCACTCACACGACGCCGGCGAGATGCCCGATCCCGAGGCGCACACCAAGCGTTCGGAGGTGTTCTCGGCGCTGTACCGCGACGTGCTGGCCAGTCAGCGCGCCGCGTTGATCGCCGAACGCGACGCCGGCCGCATCGAGGACGAAGCGGTGCGCGCCATGCTCGAGCGACTCGACCTGCAGGAGGCGGGGGTGTCCGCGCGCCTGGAAAGCCGGCTCTGAGCCCGGCTCTAATCCTGGCGAGCAGACGCAAATTGCCCCCAAAACCCGTGAAAATAGGGCACTTTGCGTCTGCTCGCGGTGGAAAAGTGGGCGCTCAGAAGCCGCCGAAGTCGCCGAAGTCGCCGCCGCCCCAGTCGCTTCCGCCGCCGTCCCAGCCGCCGGCGTCGCCACCGAAGTCGCCGCCCTGGCCCTGGTCGAAGCCCTGGTCATAGCCTTGCGCGAAGCCCTGCTCGTAGCCGCTGCCGTGCATGCCGGAGAACAGCGCGTCGAACAGCAGCACCGAACCCAGGCCCCACGCGCCGGCGACCAGGGCGGGCTTCCACCACGGCTCGGAGTACCAGCCGGCCGGCACCGGGCGACCGGCCACCTGCCCGCCGGGGTAGTAGTTCGGGGTGCGCTCCGAGGGCGCAGGCGATGCCTCGATCTCGCGGCCCTCGAACTCGACCTTGCGGTCCTCGGTGACTGTGCCCGCCGAGCGTTGACCGGCCAGCGTCTCCAGTTCGGGACCGGGGTCCATGCCCATCGCGACGCGGGCGGCGCGCACGTAGTACAGCCCTTCCAGCGCGCTCTCCTTGGCCAGCAGCGCCTGCTTGGCGGTGTTGGCCTGCTCGATCTGCGACCCGGCGGCGGTGTAGCGCTCGGACGCGTCGGCCAGCGCCTGCTTGGAGGCCTCGTCGGTACCGCTGAGGTTGATCACCTGGCCGCCGAGGCGCTCGATGACCCGGCGGGCGTCGGCCTTGGCGTCCTCCAGCGAGGCCGCCTTGCGGCGGTCCGAGGCCCGCAGCGCCGCGTACATGACGACGCCGAGCGCGACGATGACCAAGACGACAAGGACGAGCAGGACGCCGTTCATGCGCACAGCCTACCGACAGAAAAAGCTCAGACCAGGGGACAGGCAGGGCGCCTATTACGCCCACAGCGGACCGCGCGGAGGTGTCGCGGGTTCGGCGAAACCAGCCGTCGCGGCCGCGCCGCGCTCATACAGTGAGCCTGTTCGCGGCCGAACAGAAAGGCGTCTGATGTCCTATCGGATCGGGGGATTGGCGGTCGCTCTGGGCATCGGCTCGGCGGTCGTGTCCGGCTACGGCGTCGCATCGGCGGACCCCGTCGACGCGGGCACCGACACGGGCACGTCGACCGCAGCCGACGCCGACACGTCGAGCGACTCGTCGCCGGACACCTCGTCGGAGCCGAAATCCCGTGAGCCGGAGCCGAAGGACGACGAAACCGATTCGGCAGAGACCGAAAAAGCCACCGACACAGACGATTCGGACAAATCGGTGACCGACGAGGCCGAAGCGCCGAAGAAGAAGCGGCCCAACAAAACGCGCATCTCCGAACGTGACCCGTCGCCGCGCGCCACCGCGACCGTGAATGCCACCCGCGTCGAACGCGACGACCCGGAACCCGAAGCGGCGCTCGCCGACCCGCCCCGCGACCTCACGCAGGTGTCCACTCCACCCGCCCAGGACGCGCCCGTCGTGACGATCGCCGCCGTCGACCCGCAGCCCGAAGCGTCCGAGCAGCAGGCCCCGGACCCGGTGGAGAGTGCGACGGTCGCCGTGGCCCACGCGGTGAACACGCTGTTCGGCTCCACGGAAGGGGACACGCCCTCGCCGATGGAGTCGGCGGCGGCGTGGACGATGGCCGCCGCGGCGCGACGCGAACTGGCCGACCCCGCACCGGAATCCGACCAACCCGCGGCGCAGAACACCGCGCAGATCGAAGCCACGGCCGCACCGGTGATCGCGATCCCGCAGACGCCGCCGCTGGAGTTTCTGCAACACATCCCGGTGATCGGCCCGGTGTTCGTCACGCCGCTGGTCGCCGCGATCCACCAGATACCGGTCCTCGGGGACGCGCTGCACCCGTTCATCGGCTACCCGCTGCGGCCGGGCTCGCCCGCGCCGCGCGACGTCAAGGTCATCTCGGCCGACGGCACAGCGATCTACGTCCACTTCATGCCGGCGCGCGGGCTTGCGCCGGGCGAGACGGCGCCGACGGTCCTCAACGGGCCCGGCCTCGGGCTGCCCGGCGCGACCAACATCGACGGCACGGTCCTCGACGACATCCTGGTCGACACCTTCGGGATGATCAGCGTCGGGACGCTGCGCCATGCCGGCTACAACGTCGTCACCTGGGACCCGCGCGGTGAGTGGAACTCGGGGGGCCGACTCGAACTCAACGCCGCCGAGTTCGAGGGCCGCGACATGACCGCGATCATCAACTGGGTCGCCACCCAACCCGAGGTGCTGCTCGACGCGCCCGGTGATCCGCGGCTCGGGATGACCGGCGTGTCCTACGGCGGCGGCATTCAATTGGTCACCGCGGCCAACGACACCCGGGTCGACGCGATCGTGCCGACGATCGCCTACCACAGCTTCAACACCTCGCTGTACAAGGCGAAGGCGTTCAAGACCAGCTGGGCCACCCTGCTGACCGGTGTGCTGGCGCTGACGTTGGCCCGCACGAACCCGCGGATTCTGCCCGCGGCGATCTACGGCGGGCTGACCGGGATGATGCTGCCCGCCGACGAGGATCTGCTGACCTCACGCAACCCGGTGATCGGCGACATCACGGTGCCGACGCTGTTGATCCAGGGCACCGTCGACACCATCTTCTCCGCGCAGGAGACCGACGCCATCGCGCAGATCCTGATGGACAACGGGGTGCCGACCAAGGTGGTGTGGTTCTGCGGCGGGCACGGGGTGTGCGCGAACAACTTCTTCGACATGCGGGACGGGCAGGTGATCGAGCAGCGGACGCTGCAGTGGCTCGACCGCTACGTCAAGGGCGTCCCGGGCGCGCCGACGGGTCCGCAGTTCGAGTGGGTGGATCAGCGCGGGCAGTGGTTCTCCTCCGACGAGTACCCGGTCAGGAAGGGGACACCGATCGTGGCGACGCGCGGGGCGGCCACGCTGCCGCTGATCCCGTACGTCGGCGGTTCCGGGTTTCCGTTCGTGCCGTTCGCGCTGAAGGCGTTCAACGCGGTCAACGTCGCGCTGCCGAAGGCCACGGAGACGACGTACGTGGTGGGCGCGCCCGAAGTCACGCTGACCTATTCGGGCGTCGGGACCAGCCGCCACGTCTACGCGCAGCTGGTCGACAACACGACCGGGTTGGTGCTGGGCAGCCTGATCACCCCGATCCCGGTCACGCTCGACGGAAAGAGTCATTCGGTCACCGTGTCGTTGGAACCGGTGGCGCACACGCTGCGGCCGGGGGAGTCCATCACGCTGCAGCTGGTGTCGAGCGCGGGGACCTACGAGCGGATCCTGCCGTCGGTGGGTGTGCTCAACATCGAGGGGATCGAGGTTTCGGTGCCGACGGCCGACGCCGCGGTGGTGTCGGCGCCGGGGACGACGGTGCAGATCACGACCGCCGCCTGACACCGAAAACGAGGCGCCCGGCCGGGAAATCGGCCGGGCGCGACGCGTCGTGTGGAGCGGGCGACGGGAATCGAACCCGCGTAGCTAGTTTGGAAGACTAGGGCTCTACCATTGAGCTACGCCCGCGTGTGCAGCAACAGCAGATGGTACCGGCGGGACCGGAAGTAAATCCAATTAAAAGCTTCGCGTGTCCAGCCCGTAGTATCTCGCGTGGTCGTTCCGTGTTTTCCGGAGCGGCCACAGAGACGGGGTGTAGCGCAGCTTGGTAGCGCATCCGCTTTGGGAGCGGAAGGCCGCAGGTTCAAATCCTGTCACCCCGACTGCACTGCCGACCCACCGATGAACCTGAGGAGCAAGATCGTGAAGAGCACCGTCGAGAAGTTGAGCCCGACGAGGGTTCGCATCAACGTGGAGGTGCCCTTCACTGAGCTCGAACCCGACTTCGACCGCGCCTTCAAGGCGCTGGCCAAGCAGGTCCGGCTGCCCGGCTTCCGCCCGGGCAAGGCGCCCCGCAAGCTGCTCGAGGCCCGCTTCGGCCGCGAGGCGATGCTCGACCAGGTGGTCAGCGAGGCCGTGCCCGGCCGCTACAGCGAGGCCGTCACGACCTCGGAGGTCCAGCCGCTGGGCCAGCCCGAGATCGAGATCACCAAGAAGGAGTACGGCGAGGATCTGACCTTCACCGCCGAGGTCGACATCCGCCCCGAGATCGAGCTGCCCGAGCTGTCCGAGCTCAAGATCACCGTCGACGCGATCGAGGTGACCGACGAGGAGGTCGACGCCGAACTGCAGACGCTGCGCGCCCGCTTCGGCACCCTCAAGGGCGTCGACCGCGCCGCGCAGAACGGTGACTTCGTCTCCATCGACCTGTCGGCCACCGTCGACGGCAAGGATCTGCCCGAGGCCGCCACCGAGGGCCTGTCCCACGAGGTCGGTTCCGGTCAGCTCGTCGAGGGCCTCGACGACGCGATCGTCGGCCTCAAAGAGGGCGAGACCAAGGTGTTCACCACCAAGCTGGCCGCCGGCGAGCAGGCCGGCCAGGAGGCCGAGGTGACGGTGACCGTCAAGTCGGTCAAGGAACGCGAGCTGCCCGAGCCCGACGACGACTTCGCCCAGCTGGCAAGCGAATTCGACACCATCGACGAACTCAAGGAGTCCCTCGCCGAGCAGGTCCGCCGGACCAAGCGGGTGCAGCAGGCCGAGCAGATCCGCGACAAGGCCCTCGAGACGCTGCTCGAGCAGGTCGACGTGCCGCTGCCCGAGAAGGTGGTGCAGGCCCAGATCGACGACACGCTGCACAACGCGATCCACAGCCTCGACCACGACGAGGCCCGCTTCGCCGAGGTGCTCGAGGCCCAGGGCAGCAGCCGCGAGCAGTTCGACACCGACAACCGCACCAACGCCGAGAAGGCGATCAAGACCCAGCTGCTCGTCGACGCGATCGCCGACAAGCTCGACGTCCAGGTCGGCCAGAACGACCTGACCGAGCGCCTGGTGCTGATGTCGCAGCAGTACGGCATGCAGCCCCAGCAGCTGCTGCAGGCGCTGCAGCAGAACAACCAGCTGCCCGCCCTGTTCGCCGACGTGCGGCGCGGCCTGGCGGTCGCCGTCGTCGTCGAGGGCGCCACGGTCACCGACTCCGAAGGCAACGTCGTCGACACCTCCGAGTTCTTCGGCCGGGGCGGCGAGCAGACCGAGCCGACCGAAGACAGCGCTGACGACGCCGCCGACGACGCCGCCGAGGGCGGGGACACCGACGAGGCGCCCGCCGAGGACGCCCAGGAATCAGCCGACGCCAAGTAACCGTCAAGTGAAGCTGTGAGCGAACGCGCCCCGTCTGGGGAGTGCTCGGCGCGGCTCGTTGGTTAGTGTCGGTGAGTATCAAGCTCTTGAAGAAAGCAGGTATCCAGTCGTGACCCACATGCGTGGCGCCTCGCAAGGCCTCAACCTGGTCGACTCGGTCTACGAGCGGTTGCTGGCGGAGCGGATCATCTTCCTGGGCTCACAGGTCGATGACGACATCGCCAACCGGCTCTGCGCGCAGATTCTGCTGCTGTCGGCCGAGGATCCCACCAAGGACATCCACCTTTACATCAACTCGCCGGGCGGATCGATCAGCGCGGGCATGGCTATCTACGACACGATGGTGCTCGCCCCGTGCGACGTCGCCACCTACGCCATGGGCATGGCCGCCTCGATGGGTGAGTTCCTGCTCGCGGCCGGCACCAAGGGCAAGCGCTACGCGCTGCCGCACGCCCGCATCCTGATGCACCAGCCGCTCGGCGGCATCACCGGTGGCGCGGCCGACATCGCGATCCAGGCCGAGCAGTTCGCGGTCATCAAGAAGGAGATGTTCCGGCTGAACGCCGAGTTCACCGGGCAGCCCATCGAGCGGATCGAAGCCGACTCCGACCGCGACCGCTGGTTCACCGCGCAGGAGGCCCTCGAGTACGGCTTCGTCGACCACATCATCACCAGCGCCAGCATCAACGGTTCAGGACCAGGAGCAGGACTAGACAAATGACCGATCACACGGACCCTCGTCTGCAGCCGCAGGCCCGCTACATCCTGCCGTCGTTCATCGAGCACTCGAGCTTCGGTGTCAAAGAGTCCAACCCGTACAACAAGCTGTTCGAGGAACGCATCATCTTCCTCGGCGTGCAGGTCGACGACGCGTCGGCCAACGACGTGATGGCCCAGTTGCTGGTGCTGGAGTCGCTGGATCCCGACCGCGACATCACCATGTACATCAACTCGCCGGGCGGCTCGTTCACCAGCCTGATGGCGATCTACGACACCATGCAGTACGTGCGCGCCGACATCCAGACGGTGTGCCTCGGTCAGGCCGCGTCGGCCGCGGCGGTCCTGCTGGCCGCCGGCACCCCCGGCAAGCGGATGGCCCTGCCGAACGCCCGTGTGCTGATCCACCAGCCCGCGCTGTCCGGCGTCATCCAGGGCCAGTTCTCCGATCTGGAGATCCAGGCCAGGGAGATCGAGCGGATGCGCACGCTGATGGAAGACACGCTGGCGCGTCACACCGGCAAGACGCAGGAGCAGATCCGCAAGGACACCGACCGCGACAAGATCCTGACGGCCGAGGAGGCCAAGGAGTACGGCGTGATCGACACGGTGCTCGAGTACCGGAAGCTGTCCGCGCAGACGGCCTGACCGGTCCTCCGGCCACCGAAGAGCCAGAAATCTCGGTGCGCAGCAAGGATTTCCTGTCCGACCGGCGAGCATCGGTCACCGCTCAGCGCGCAGCGAACGAATCGCGAAGGCACGCTGCGCGCCCGGTATCGTGGGGTCAGCGAACATGCGACGCGGCCACCCGGTCCGGTTCGGGCCGCTCTCTCGGTTGGGTAACGGCGACGACACGCCGGTGCGTGGCGAAGGGAACCGGGGTGGCCAGACGATATGTTTGCGCGAACAATCTGAATACCACCGACGCGATTCGGCTCTATCGGTCGCCTCGCGCCGGAGCCAACGGGTAGCGTCGGTTTCAAGCCCGAAACGGCCCGCAAGCTTGATCCCCACAAGCTTGAGCAAGGACGACTTCGACAGGAAGTAGGGACCTCACCACCATGGCGCGCATTGGAGACGGCGGTGACCTGCTGAAGTGCTCGTTCTGCGGGAAGAGTCAGAAGCAGGTCAAGAAGCTCATTGCCGGCCCCGGCGTGTACATCTGCGACGAGTGCATCGACCTGTGCAACGAGATCATCGAAGAGGAACTCGCCGACGCCGACGACGTCAAGCTCGACGAGTTGCCCAAGCCGGCTGAGATCCGCGATTTCCTCGAGGGCTACGTCATCGGTCAGGACACCGCCAAGCGCACGCTGGCCGTCGCCGTCTACAACCACTACAAGCGCATCCAGGCGGGGGAGAAGAGCCGCGACTCGCGCTCCGAGCCCGTCGAGCTGGCCAAGTCCAACATCCTGATGCTCGGCCCGACCGGGTGCGGTAAGACCTACCTCGCGCAGACGCTGGCCAAGATGCTCAACGTGCCGTTCGCGATCGCCGACGCCACCGCGCTGACCGAAGCCGGTTACGTCGGTGAAGACGTCGAGAACATCCTGCTCAAGCTGATCCAGGCCGCCGACTACGACGTCAAGCGCGCCGAGACCGGGATCATCTACATCGACGAGGTCGACAAGATCGCCCGCAAGAGCGAGAACCCGTCGATCACCCGCGACGTGTCCGGTGAGGGCGTGCAGCAGGCGCTGCTGAAGATCCTCGAGGGCACGCAGGCCTCGGTTCCTCCGCAGGGCGGCCGCAAGCATCCGCACCAGGAGTTCATCCAGATCGACACCACCAACGTGCTGTTCATCGTGGCGGGCGCGTTCGCCGGGCTGGAGAAGATCGTCTCCGACCGCGTCGGCAAGCGCGGGCTGGGTTTCGGCGCCGAGGTGCACTCCAAGGCCGAGATCGACACCCAGGACCACTTCGCCGAGGTGATGCCCGAGGACCTGATCAAGTTCGGTCTGATCCCCGAGTTCATCGGCCGCCTGCCGGTCGTCGCCTCGGTGACCAACCTGGACAAGGATTCGCTGGTGCAGATCCTGTCCAAGCCGAAGAACGCCTTGGTCAAGCAGTACACCCGGCTCTTCGAGATGGACGGGGTGGAGCTCGAGTTCACCGGCGATGCGCTCGAGGCCATCGCCGACCAGGCGATCCACCGCGGCACGGGTGCCCGCGGCCTGCGCGCCATCATGGAGGAAGTCCTGCTGCCGGTGATGTACGACATCCCGAGCCGCGACGACGTCGCCAAGGTGGTCGTCACCAAGGAGACCGTCGAGGACAACGTGCTGCCGACCATCGTGCCGCGCAAGCCGTCGCGTCCCGAGCGCCGCGACAAGAGCGCTTAGGCTTTCCGCGACGAAACCTGCGCCACACCTGCGAGCTCGCGGTGGCGGCGATCTCGGCGCGGCATCCGCGGGTGGTCCCGCTGGGTTCGACCGGGACGGGTGGGCGGCCGAACGGATCGGCGCAGCCGCTCACCGCGCCACCGCCCGGTCCTCGTAGATCACTTCGTCGATCAGGGCGGCGATCTCCGCGACGCCGTCGCGCTGCGCGAACGCGGTCTCCAGGGCCCGTGCACCGCGCCGATACCGCTCGTTGTTGATCACCTCGCGCACCGCGGCGCGCACCGCACCCGCGGTGGGTGTTCCGGTCTTCAGGTCGACGCCGGCCCCGGCCCACGCGACCCGGGCGGCCACCTCCGGCTTGTCCTCGGTGTTGCCCGCGACGACCAGCGGTACCCCCGCGGCCAACGCCCGCTGCACCGCCCCGAAGCCGCCGTTGGTCACCATGACGTCGACTTTCGGCAGCAGCATGTCGTGCGGAACATATTCCGCGACATACGTATTCGTGGGGATTCGGCATCCCAGCTGCGACGTCGGCCGTCCGCCGGTGGTGGCCACCACGGTGACGTCCTCCTCGTCGAGCGCCGCGATCGTCGGCTCCAGCAGTCGGCTCGGGTCGGCGTTGTCGATCGTGCCCTGCGTGACATGGACGACGGGGCGGTCGTCGTCGAGCCGCGGCCACCACAACGGCGCCCGGAAACCGGTCGACGCACTCAGGTGTACCGCGCCGACGTAGCGCACGTTGGCGGGCAGATCACTTCGCGGGTAATCGAATTGGGGCACCGTCGGGGCGATGAGCCGGTCGGCAAGAAGCGCCGCGTCGAACAGAAAGGTCGGCAGCGGTCGGCTGTTGAGTTCGTCGAGCAGCAGGTTGGCGACCTTCTGCGATTCGCGCATCAGAACCTTCTGCGAGAACGCGGTCAGCAGGCGGTTGCGCAGCCGCCCCGCCCGCGAGCACGACGGCCCCGCGCCCAGCCCGAACGGGGCGGTGTCGCGGCTGCTGATCATCAGCGGGGTGGTCGAATACATCAGGATCGGCGGCCGCGCGCGGCGGTCGCCGAGCAGAAACGGCAGGGTGCCGAAGAACCCGGCGTCGGCGAGTACCGCGTCGTACTTGGTCTGCGAGAACAACGCGGCCAGCGCGCGGGTCTGGTGCGGCATCGGCTGCAAGAACAGCCGCACGATGTCGAAGTTCACCCGCTTGATCCCCGAAGTGTCCACGCGCCCAGGAAGATCGAGGTCCAGCCGGGTCATGTCGAAATCGGCCTGCGCCGGGACCGCGACCGCGGTGGCGCCGGTGGCGCGAACCCGGTCGGCGTGGTCGGCGGATGTCAGGACGGTGACGCGATCACCACGCGCGACAAGCCCTTCCGCGACGTGCAACAGCGGCCCGATGTGGCCGATCGGGGAGAGCGAGGCGATGAGGATCTCTGGCATGGATGCGATGGTCGTCGGCCGGTGCCGGCGAAGCTTGGAGGTTGTGTGGAGATCCGGTGGAGATCGCCGGGAGGAGCGACGTCGCTTCTTGTGGGATACGTGTCGCTTGCGCCCCACGTCGGCGCCGGCGCGCGCGGACAGACTGGGATCATCACACTCACGAAGGAGCCAGACGATGACCGGTCACGTACTCGACACGATCGCCGGGATCGAGATCCCGAACACCCCGCTGGTGCGGGAAGTCACCGAATTCATCCGCGACACCGAAGACGACCTGCTGTTCAACCACTCGCGGCGCGTCTTCCTGTTCGGCGCGCTGCAAGGTCAGCGACGCGGATTGGTGCCCGACCTGGAACTGCTCTACACCGGGGCGATGTTCCACGACATCGGCCTGACCGAGCGCTACCGCGACTCCGAATTGCGTTTCGAGGTCGACGGCGCCAACGCGGCCCGCGACTTCCTGCTCGCGCGCGGTGTCGGCGTCGACGACGCGCGCAAGGTGTGGCTGGGCATCGCGTTGCACACCACCCCCGGCGTGCCGGAGTTCCTCGACCCCGAAATCGCCTTGGTGACAGCAGGAGTCGAGACCGATGTGCTCGGTTTCGGCCGCGACAACCTGTCGGCCGAGGTACTGGCGGCGGTCACCGCGGCGCATCCGCGGCCCCAGTTCAAGCAGCGGATCCTGCGAGCCTTCGCCGACGGGATGAGGCACCGGCCCGACAGCACCTTCGGCACGGTCAACGCCGACGTGCTCGAGCGCTTCGACGAATCGTTCGTGCGCACGAACTTCGTCGACACCATCCTCGGCAACGACTGGCCCGAGTAGGTCAGCCGCGAGAAGCGGTTCGGAACCGCTCGCGGTAGGCCTTCGGGGAGACGCCGAGATTCTCGACGAAGACCCGACGCAGGGTCTCGGCGCTCCCAAATCCGGCCACACGGGCGGATTCGCCGACCGAGCGGCCGGCGTCCAGCGCGGCGCGTGCGGCGTCCAGCCGGATCATCTCGACATACCTCGCCGGAGTGGTGCCCAGCTCCGAGTGGAACAACCGCGTCAGCTGGCGGGTGCTCAACGACGCCCGCGCCGCAAGTGATCTCACGCTGTGGTCGGCTGCCGGGTCGGCCGCGATCGCGTCGGTGGCCGCACGCAGCGCCGACCGCGGCGGCGGCTGGGCCTCGACGAGCGCCGAGAACTGCGACTGTCCGCCGGCGCGTTTGAGGTAGACCACCAGCGACCGCGCGACCTCGCGCACCAGGTCGGTTCCGTGGTCCAGTTCGACCAGGGCCAGCGCCAGGTCGATTCCCGAGGACACCCCCGCCGAGGTGAACACGTCGCCGTCGCGGACGAAGATCGCGTCGGGTTCGACCCGGATGCCGGGATACGCGCGGGCCAGCAACCGGGCATGGCGCCAGTGCGTGGTCGCGCGTCGTCCGTCGAGCAGCCCCGCCCGGGCGAGGATGAACGCACCGGTGCAGATCGACGCCAGCCGCCGGGTCCGCGCGGACACGTCCCGGACCGCGTCGACGAGCGCGGGATCGATCGCCTGTCCGACGAGGTTGTCACCGCCGGCCACGATCACGGTGTCCGCCGCCTCGATCTCCGAAACCCGTTCGGAGACCGATAATTTGGTGCCGACTGAGGTTGTCACGTCGGCGCCGTCCACCGAGGCCATTGCGATGTCGTATGCGGCTCCGAACCGGTTCGCCTCGGCGAACACCTCCGCCGCGCCCGCGGCGTCGAGCAGCTTCACACCGTCGAACACGACGAACACCACGCGCCGGTGGCCCTGCGTCGACGGCGGCGGCGGCGGCATCAGCGGGTGACGCGGTCGGGCCGGGTGTAGACGTTCATCGACTCGCCCCGCAGGAACGCCACCAGGGTCAGCCCCGACTCGCTGGCCAGATCCGCCGCCAGTGACGACGGCGCCGACACCGCGGCCAGCACCGGGATGCCGGCCATCACGGCCTTCTGGGTGAGTTCGAACGAGGCGCGACCGCTGACCAGCAGCACAGTGCCGGTCAGCGGGATCCGCTGCTGCTCGAGCGCCCAGCCGATGACCTTGTCGACGGCGTTGTGCCTGCCGACGTCTTCGCGCACGACCAGCGTGTTGCCGTCGGTGTCGAACAGTGCGGCGCCGTGCAGGCCTCCGGTGCTGGCGAACACCTTCTGCGCGGCGCGCAGCCGCGCGGGAAGCTCGGAGAGGGTGTCGGCGGTGACCGTGGACGGGTCGTCGCCCGGGGCGTGCCTGCTGATCAGGCGCACCGCCTCCAGCGACGCCTTACCGCAGACCCCGCACGACGAGGTGGTGTAGAAGTTGCGGGTGACGTCGACTGTGGGCATCGGAACGCCGGGCGCCAGCGTCACGTCGAGCACGTTGTAGGTGTTCAGGTCGTCGGGCCCCACGCCCTTGCAGTACCGGGCGGCGAGCACGTCGTCGCGGCCGCCGATCACCCCTTCGGTGAGCAGGAAGCCCTGCGCCAACTCGACGTCGGCGCCGGGGGTGCGCATCGTCACGGTGATCGCGGTGCCGTTGACGCGGATCTCCAGCGGCTCCTCGACGACCAGCGTTTCGGGCCGCGCGACCGCGCTTTCGGCGGTCACGTGCTGGACCCGTCGTCGTGCCGTGACCCTGCCCATGCGTCCAGCCTAGAAGGCAAAGGTCGCTAACGGTTCTGTCACTGTTCATCCGCACGAGGGCGGCGTCACAGGGCGAAGGGGCGTTGCCGTCGGCACAATGGACGTCGTGCATCACGAACTCCACCCCAAGGGGCGCATGCCGGTCTGGCGTGACCCGCTGTCGGCGGGTTTCCGTGCGCACCAGCACCTGCTGCTGCTGCGGCTGAGGTGGCATGCGCGGCGCACCGACGGCGCCGCGCGCCGATAGCGCGTCGGCGTCGGCACTGCTGGCGAGCTGCTACCGAGCGGTAACCATTTCCTTAGAATTTTTGTCTCGTCGGCGTGACGAATCACACAGTATTGTCTCATCGCGGTGACCAGCACATTAGCTGAACTGCGCGGACGTCTACGCGGCGACGGCGCGCCGAGAGTGGTCCGGTGAAGGGCTACCTAAGAGAAGTGCAATAATCGGTACTGGCAGTGACATAAAAACTTTGGTGGGTGTTTTCCGCCGGCGCGCCGCTTCGGCCGCGACGGGGACGACCCCCGCCGGATCACCCGCATCGACGAGGAGGCAGGCGCGTGGCGGCGAACGGCAACGGTGCCAGTCCAGGCACTCGGCAGAAGCTCGAGAAGGTCGTCATTCGCTTTGCCGGTGACTCCGGCGACGGTATGCAGCTCACCGGTGACCGGTTCACCTCAGAGGCTGCGCTGTTCGGCAACGACCTGGCCACCCAGCCCAACTACCCCGCCGAGATCCGCGCGCCCCAGGGCACGCTGCCCGGTGTGTCGTCGTTCCAGATCCAGATCGCCGACTACGACATCCTGACCGCCGGTGACCGCCCCGACGTGCTGGTGGCGATGAACCCCGCGGCGCTGAAGGCCAACGTCTCCGATCTGCCGCGCGGCGGGCTGATCATCGCCAACTCCGACGAGTTCACCAAGCGCAACCTGGCCAAGGTCGGCTACGAGGCCAACCCGCTGGAGACCGAGGAGCTCTCCGACTACGTCGTGCAGGCCGTGCCCATGACGACGCTGACGCTGGGCGCCGTCGAGTCGATCGGCGCGTCCAAGAAGGACGGCCAGCGCGCCAAGAACATGTTCGCCCTCGGGCTGCTGTCGTGGATGTACGGCCGCGAACTCGAGCACAGCGAGGCGTTCATCCGGGAGAAGTTCGCCCGCAAACCCGACGTCGCCGAGGCCAACGTGCTCGCGCTCAAGGCGGGCTGGAACTACGGCGAGACCACGGAGGCGTTCGCCAGCACCTACGAGGTGGCCCCGGCCAAGCTCAAGACCGGTGAGTACCGCCAGATCTCCGGCAACACGGCGCTGGCCTACGGCATCGTCGCGGCCGGTCAGCTGGCCGATCTGCAGGTGGTTCTCGGCACCTACCCGATCACCCCGGCGTCGGACATCCTGCACGAACTGTCCAAGCACAAGAACTTCAACGTGCTGACGTTCCAGGCCGAGGACGAGATCGCCGGCATCGGCGCGGCGATCGGCGCGTCCTACGGCGGAGCGCTCGGCGTCACCAGCACCTCCGGCCCCGGTATCTCGCTGAAGTCCGAGGCGATCGGGCTGGCCGTGATGACCGAACTGCCGCTGCTCGTCATCGACGTCCAGCGCGGCGGTCCCTCGACGGGCCTGCCCACCAAGACCGAGCAGGCCGACCTGCTGCAGGTGCTCTACGGCCGCAACGGTGAATCCCCGGTCGCCGTGCTCGCACCGCGGTCTCCGTCGGACTGCTTCGACATCGCGGTGGAAGCGGCGCGGATCGCGATCACCTATCACACCCCGGTGGTCATCCTGTCCGACGGCGCGATCGCGAACGGCTCTGAGCCCTGGCGCATTCCGGACATCAGCTCGTACCCGGCGATCGAGCACACCTTCGCCAAGGAAGGTGAGCCGTTCCAGCCGTACGCGCGCGACCCCGAGACGCTCGCGCGCCAGTTCGCCATCCCCGGCACCCCCGGTCTCGAGCACCGCATCGGCGGGCTGGAGTCGGCCAACGGCTCGGGCAACATCTCCTACGAGCCCAAGAACCACGACCTGATGGTCCGGTTGCGGCAGGCCAAGATCGACGGCATCGCGGTGTCCGATCTCGAGGTCGACGATCCCACCGGCGACGCCGAGTTGCTGATGTTGGGCTGGGGCAGCAGCTACGGGCCCATCGGTGAGGCGTGCCGTCGCGCGCGTCGCAAGGGGATCAAGGTCGCCCAGGCGCATCTGCGCCACCTCAACCCGTTCCCGGCGAACCTGGGTGAGGTGCTGCGGCGCTACCCCAAGGTGGTCTGCCCGGAGATGAACCTCGGGCAGTTGGCGCTGCTGCTGCGCGGCAAGTACCTGGTCGACGTGCAGTCGGTGACCAAGGTGGAAGGTATGGCGTTCCTGGCCGATGAGGTCGAAGGCATCATCGACGCCGCGCTCGATGGGACGCTGGGAGAGAAGGAAAACGACAAGGCCAAGTTCGCACGGCTCGCGGCGGCTACCGTCGAGGCCGGTGTGACAGGTGTGGGAGTCAAGGCATGACAGACGTGATCGGAGTAGATCTCGGGTTGACGCCCGGCACGAGCAAGGTGCCGGCGACCGACCAGCCGCAGAAGTCCAAGGACTTCACCAGCGACCAGGAGGTCCGGTGGTGCCCCGGCTGCGGTGACTACGTCATCCTCAACACCATCCGCAACTTCCTGCCCGAACTCGGGCTGCGGCGCGAGAACATCGCGTTCGTCAGCGGTATCGGCTGCTCGAGCCGGTTCCCGTACTACCTGGAGACCTACGGTTTCCACTCGATCCACGGTCGCGCGCCGACCATCGCCACCGGGCTGGCCCTGGCGCGCGAGGACCTGTCGGTGTGGGTCGTCACCGGCGACGGCGACTCGCTGTCGATCGGCGGCAACCACCTGATCCACGCGTTGCGCCGCAACGTCAACATCACGATCCTGCTGTTCAACAACCGGATCTACGGGTTGACCAAGGGCCAGTATTCGCCGACCTCCGAGGTCGGCAAGGTCACCAAGTCGACGCCGATGGGCTCACTGGACTACCCGTTCAACCCGGTGTCGCTGGCGCTGGGCGCCGACGCGACGTTCGTCGGCCGCGCGCTCGACTCGGACCGCAAGGGTCTGACCGAGGTGCTCAAGGCCGCCGCCGCGCACCGCGGCGCCGCGCTGGTGGAGATCCTGCAGGACTGCCCGATCTTCAACGACGGCTCATTCGACGCGCTGCGCAAGGAAGGCGCCGAGGAGCGGCTGATCAACCTCGCGCACGGTGAGCCGATCACCTTCGGCGCCGACGCCGAATACTGCGTCGTCAAGTCCGGGTACGGCCTGGAGATCGCCAAGACCGCCGACGTATCGGCCGACGAGATCGTCGTCCACGACGCGAACCTCGACGACCCGGCCTACGCGTTCGCGCTGTCGCGGCTGTCCGAGCAGAACCTCGAGCACATGGTGATGGGCATCTTCCGTCAGGTGAACAAGCCCACCTACGACGACGCGGCCCGCGACCAGATCACCGCGGCCCGCGAAGCCAGGGCGCACGACACGGCGGCACTTCAGTCGCTGCTTCGGGGTAAAGACACCTGGACGGTCGACTAACCTCACGGTCATGACGACCACCGTTCCGCTGGCCGGGATCATTCTGGCGGGCGGGGCATCCCGCCGCATGGGCCGCGACAAGGCCACCTTGCCCTACGGCGGCACGACGCTCGTCGAGCGGATGGTCGACGCCCTCAAGAGCCGGTGCGCGCCGGTCTTCGTGATCGCCGCGCCCGGTCAGGCGCTGCCGGCCCTGGACGCCGAGATCCTGCGCGACGAGGTGGGCGGCGTGGGGCCGCTGCTGGCCACCGGCCGCGGTCTGCGCGCCGCCGCCGAAGCCGGAGCCGAGCTGGCGTTCGTGGCGGCGGTGGACATGCCGCTGTTCTCCGCGGATCTGATCGACGAACTCGCCGGCCCGGCGGTGCGGCTCGGCGCGTCGGTCGTGCTGCCGTGGGACGGCCGCGACCACTACCTGGCGGGCATCTACCGGACCTCGCTGGCCGCGCGGGTCACCGCGTTGGTCGACGCCGGGGAACGAAGCATGCGGGCGCTCGTCGACCGCGTGGACACCCAGCGGATCGTGATGCCCGAGCAGGTCGCGCTGACCAACGTCAACACGGCGGCCGATCTGGAGTCTCTGCCCCGGCCGCAAATGGCCTAGCAAATTCGGTTCGCAATTCGTCCGCGAATTGTCTGCGCATTTTCCGGAATTACTGCCACTGAATTTCTGCAGTTCCTGCCGTGATAAACGACGGGGATGCGCGCTTTTCAGCGAACCGAATGTGCAGGCCGTTACTACGGGGCCCGATCGAAAATGACTGGCAGGCAACGCATCCGGTCGGAGCTGAGGCGGAATGTTCGCTAATTCGACCGCGAAGGGGTGCTTTTCCGGTGCCTACCAGCTCGGAATCCGCACCCGCCCGATGGCCTGGACCAGTGTCGATATGCCTGCCCAGGACGCCCGACTCCCGTGGTTCGCGTCTCGAGGATCACCGGTGTCTGCGCGAGAACTGTTGACACACAACGGTTTAGCGTCAAATACAGCTCGCCTGAGTTGCGGCCGGGGGGCCGCGCTACACCGGCCTGAATCGGCCTGACTGCCTGTCGGCCAACGCGATTCACTGTCGGCGCTGTCGGCGGCCCGGGCAGCGAACCACACGTCGCAGATGGCGCCAGATTCGTCGATATCGCTACCGCACTGGCACTTTCAACGCATTCACCGAGGTATGGAGTGCGTTCAAACGTGGTCCGGGTCACAAAATCGCGGTGAGATGGCTCACGAAGACACGCCGGCGCACCTCTATCTCCGGCCGCGTCAAACCCACAGATGACCTGCGATAACGAGAAGGTCTCGGGTCCGTGATCTGTTCGTGATCTTGGCGCGACACGGCAGCGCGGCGATATGACTTTCGCCGACACGGTTTGTAGGTTCCGAAAGAGCTTCTAACCGGAGCAAATAATTTCAAACCACGAACCTGCGTGTGAGTGGAGCCGTGGAGGTGTTCGAACCTCGCGCGGCCGCCGGCCCCGGTGCCGGCGAGGCGCTCTGCCTTCCGCTGTCGTACCTGACCGAGACGGTGCGGCCCGACCCTTCTTGCCGACGGCGATTCTCCCGTGCTCCTGCACGGGTGCTGGTTGGTGCGCGCGTGGCGAAAGGAAAGCAGTTGAAGAACATCCGCAAGACGTTCGGTTTGGCGACCTTTGCCGGTGCGCTCGCGATCGCACCCGTTGCTATGGCCACCGGAACCGCGAATGCGGACAGCGGTGTGAACTGGGATGCCGTCGCGGCCTGCGAGTCGGGTGGCAACTGGTCGATCAACACCGGCAACGGCTACTACGGCGGTCTGCAGTTCACCATGGGCACCTGGCGTTCCAACGGTGGCAGCGGGTCCCCGCACAACGCGAGCCGCGAAGAGCAGATCCGGGTCGCCGAGAACGTGCTGCAGACCCAGGGCATCGGCGCGTGGCCGTCCTGCGGCGGACGCGGCTGACGCAGCCTTCTCGACTTGTCGAGTGGCGGTGCCGGGACACTCCGGCACCGCCACTTCTTTCTCAGAGGGCTCTTACACCAGATAAGTAACGACTAAAACTTTTGACCCTTGCGTAACACGTGAGCTTCATCACCCGACACTCCGGATAACCGCGACGGAAGAACAGCCAGTTCTTCGATGCGGGCCTTGTGTCAAACGGTCGGGGAAGGACCGCAGTGATGAACATTCGTAACGCGCTTACCAAGGGTCTGTGGGCAGGTCTGATCGCCGGAGTGCTGGCGCTCGTGCCGATGGTCCTGGGCTCGCTGGCCACCGCCAATGCCGACTCGGTGAACTGGGACGCGATCGCCCAGTGCGAGTCGGGCGGCAACTGGTCGATCAACACCGGAAACGGCCACTACGGCGGGCTGCAGTTCAAGCCGGCCACGTGGTCGGCCAACGGCGGGGTCGGCAACCCGGCCACCGCGTCGCGCGCCGAACAGATCCGGGTCGCCGAGAACGTGCTGCGCACCCAGGGGCTCAAGGCCTGGCCGAAGTGCGGACCTCGCGGCGCCACCCCGGCGGTGTGGACCACGCCGTCGGCCCCGACGGCCAAGACCCCCGCCGCCGCGACCGGTTGCGCCGCGATGCCGTCGAGGGGACTGTTCGGCTTCGTCAATCCGCGTCAGATGTGCTCGGCGCTGCTCAACCCGATCGGCACGCTCACGGGCGCACGCTGAACGCGTTGCCCTGCGGGTCGACCGTGACGCCGATGTCCGCATCCAGGCTCCACTGCCACCGGTTGGGCACCACCCGATCGTCGTCGACCCGGACGAACTTCCAGACCAGGTCCCCCCAGCCCGCCGACTGATGCAGCCAGCGCGGTGTGCCGTCGGGTCCCGGCCTGACTTCGGCCCCGACCACGGCCGCCCACCAGGCGGCCAACTCCTCCGGACGGTCGCTGTCGGTGCACACCGCGAAGACCCGGGCGGCCTGCCCGGCGTCCGGTCGCGCAAACGCGCAGAACTCGTTGCCCTCGATGTCGGCCAGCGTCGTCCAGTCGTCGTGCTCGCGGATCACCCGCGCCCCCAGATCCAGGAGCCGGGTGACGTCGCCGACGTAGAGATCCGGATGCACCCGGTTCTTGGTGATCTTCGGTCGCTGCTGCGGCCGGAACGTGAGAAGCCGGCGTCGCGCATCCGAGCCGAGGACTGCGTCCCAGAACGCGGCCAGCGCCTCGGGGTCGGCTGCATCCACGACGAGCGGCCCCAACCGCACGCTCACTCTCCACGCACCTCACGATCGGTGGGCGGCCGGTACGCCGAGCGGGCCGCCACGGAGGCCAGGTGCCGGGTCAGCAGCGCCTCGGGCGCCAGCACCGTTGCGCGACTGGCCAGCGCGCTCAGCAGCGGCGGCAGGTTGACCACGCGACCGATCAGCCGGGACTCGCCGACGATGCCCTCGACGCGACGCCTGCGGAAGGCGGCGAACCGCGCGAACGCCGACCCCAGATCCTGGGCGTCGGCGACGAACCGCGCGAGGATCGCCGCGTCCTCCAGACCCTGACATCCGCCCTGGCCGAGATGCGGGCGCATCGGGTGCGCGGCGTCGCCGACCAGCACGACCGGACCTCTCGACCACTGGCGCGCAGGATCGCGGTCGTAGAGGTCGTTACGCAGCACCTCGTCGGGGTCGGTCGTGGCCAGGATCTCGGGGATCGGCTCCGCCCACGACGCGAAGCGGGACCGCAGGTGGCTCAACTCGCCCTGCGGGCTGCTCGACCCCTCGGGCACGCGCTCGGTGGCGAACCAGTACGTGTGGTCCGCGCCCAGCGGCACCAGACCGAACTCGACGGACGGCCCGAACACCTCACCGGCGACCTGCGCGTCGACCGTGCACCGGGCCACCCCGCGCCACGCCGTGTAGCCGACGTAGCGGTTGCGCAGCGGCCCGTTGAGGTGGCGGGCCACCGTCGAATGCGTGCCGTCGGCGCCGACGACGGCGTCGGCCTCCAGCACGGTCGAGTCCGCAAGTGTCACCCGGACCCCGTCCGCGGTCAGCGCCACCGCATCGGCCCGCACGCCGCTGCGCAGGGTGCCGTCGGGCAGGGCACCCGCCAGGATCGACGTCAGCGCCGAACGCCGGATGATCACCAGCGGCTCGCCGAGCGCCTTGACGATGCGCTCCGGCGCCGGGCGGCGCAGCCAGCTGCCGTCGTGCCAGCGCGCCGCCCCGGCGGTCACCCGGCCACCGGCGTCGCGCACCGGATCCCCCAGACCGATGTCGTCGAGGGCCGCCAAGGCGTTGGGCCAGATGCTGATTCCGGCGCCCGACGACGTGTCGGTGCGCTCCTCGAGCAGAGTCACCTCGTATCCGCGCCGCTGCAGCGCGACGGAGCTCGCCAGTCCGGCGATGCCCGCCCCGATCACCACGATCCGCTTCGGCATCCGTTGAAACTAGCGCGCGGTGTGTTACCAACGGGGCATGACCGCGACCGGCCACTTCGCCAACGCCTCGCCGTTCCACGATCTCGACGAGTACCTGGCGCTTCCGCGCGTGGCGGGGCTGGCGCTGTCACCGGACGGCACGCGGCTGGTCACCTCGATCGCCGAACTCAACGACAAGCGAACCGAATACGTCAGCGCGCTGTGGGAGATCGACACCGCCGGTGAAGCACCCGCGCGCCGGTTGACGCGCGGGGCGAAAGGGGAGTCGACACCGGCCTTCACCGCCGACGGCGACCTGTTGTTCGTCGCCGTGCGGCCGACCGCCGACGACGAGAAACCGCCCGCTGCGCTGTGGCGGCTGCCGGCCGCGGGCGGGGAGGCGGCCACCGTGCTGGCCCTCGGCGGGGCCGTCGAGGCGGTGCGGACGGCGCGCGAGGCCGACGTGGCCGTGGTGCGGTCATCGCTGCTGCCGTCGGCGCGCGACATCGCCGACGACCGCAGGCTGCGCGACCTGCGCAAGGACAACAAGATCACCGCGATCCTGCACACCGGGTATCCGATCCGGTACTGGGACTCCGACCTGGGCCCGGCCGAACCACACCTGCTCGCCGTCGACCCGACCGGCGAAGCCGACGCGGCCCGCGATCTCACCGCCGCCCCGGGCGGGGCGCTGCGCGAGTCGGACTTCGACGTCAGCGGCGACGGGCGGTTTGTGGTCACCACGTGGCAGCGCCCCGCACCCGGCGCGTCGCGGCATTCGGTGCTGATGCGCGTCGACCTCGACAGCGGTGAGCGCGAGGTGATCGTCGAGGAACCCGACGCCGACACGTGGGGTCCGGCGATCGCCCCCGACGGCTCCGGCGTCGTCTACATCCGCGAGACGTTCTCCACACCGCAGGTCGCGCCGCGAATGACGTTGGGCTACTTGCGGTTCGGTGAGCCTCCGGTGGTGCTCGCCGAACAGTGGGACCGCTGGCCGGCCTCGGTGACGTGGCTGCACGACGGTTCGGCGGTGATCGTCACCGCCGATCAGGACGGTCGGCGACCGGTGTTCCGGGTGGACCTCGACGGCGGGGCGGTCACCCAACTGACGTTCGACGACCACAGTTACACCGACGTGGTCGCCGCGCCGGACGGGACACTGTTCGCGCTGCGCAGTTCGTATGCGGCACCCCCGCACCCGGTGCGGATCGACGCCGACGGTGCGGTCACCGAACTGCCGTGCGCACCGCTGCCGTCGCTGCCCGGGACGCTGACCGAACTCGACGCCACCGCCGACGACGGCACCCGGGTGCGGTCATGGCTCGTGCTGCCCGACGGTGACCGGCAGGCGCCGCTGCTGCTGTGGATCCACGGTGGGCCGCTGAGCAGTTGGAACGTGTGGTCGTGGCGGTGGAACCCGTGGCTGCTCGCGGCGCGCGGATACGCGGTGCTGCTGCCCGATCCGGGCCTGTCCACCGGGTACGGACAGCAGTTCGTCCAACGGGGCTGGGGCGCCTGGGGCGGCGCGCCGTACACCGACCTGATGGCGGCCACCGACGCGGCGTGCCGGCATCCGCGCGTCGACCAAGACCGGACCGCGGCGATGGGCGGATCGTTCGGCGGCTACATGGCCAACTGGGTGGCCGGCCACACCGACCGGTTCGACGCGATCGTCACCCACGCCAGCCTGTGGGCCCTCGACCAGTTCGGCGCCACCACCGACTCGTCGTACTACTGGCTGCGCGAGATGACCCGCGAGATGGCGCAGGAGAATTCACCGCACAACCACGTGCACGAGATCCGCACACCGATGCTGGTGATCCACGGCGACAAGGACTACCGGGTGCCGATCGGGGAGGCGCTGCGGCTCTGGTACGAACTGCTGACCCATTCGGGGCTGCCCGCCGACAACGACGGTGAGAGCCCGCACCGGTTCCTGTACTTCCCGTCGGAGAACCACTGGGTGCTCACCCCGCAGCACGCCAAGCTCTGGTACCAGGTGGTCACCGCGTTCCTGGCCCGGCACGTGCTCGACGAGGACATCGAGGTGCCCGAGACGCTCGGGTAGCGTCGCGATCATGACCGGATCACAGCGCGAATTCGACATCGTCCTGTACGGGGCCACCGGTTTCGTCGGGAAGCTGACCGCCGAGTACCTGGAAAAGGCGGGTGGCGACGCGCGCATCGCATTGGCGGGCCGATCCGCGGACAAGCTGCTCGCCGTCCGCGACAGCCTCGGCGACAAGGCGCAGTCCTGGCCGCTGATCACCGCCGACGCCTCCCAACCGTCCACGCTCAACGAGATGGCCGCGCGGACGCAGGTGGTGGTGACCACGGTCGGGCCGTACGCGAAGTACGGGCTGCCGCTGGTCGCGGCGTGTGCGGCGGCGGGCACCGACTACGCCGATCTGACCGGTGAGTCGTTGTTCATCCGCGACAGCATCGACCAGTACCACAAACAAGCCGCCGACACCGGCGCGCGCATCGTGCACTCGTGCGGATTCGATTCCGTCCCATCGGATCTCACCGTATTTGCGCTGTACCGGCACGCCCAGCAGGACGGTGCCGGTGAGCTCACCGACACCAACCTGGTGGTGCGCACGTTCAAAGGCGGGGTCTCCGGCGGCACGGCCGCGTCGATGATCGAGGTCATGCGGGCGGCGTCGTCGGATCCCGAGGCGCGACGGGTGATGAACGACCCCTACACGCTGACCCCGGACCGCGCCGCCGAACCCGAACTGGGCGGGCAGCCGGATCTGCGGTGGCGCCGCGGCGCGGAGATCGCGCCCGAGCTCGACGGCTACTGGGTGGCGCCGTTCGTGATGGCCGCGGTGAACACCCGCATCGTGCGGCGAAGCAACGCGCTGCTCGACTACGCCTACGGTCGCCGGCTGGAGTACGGCGAACAGATGAGCATGGGCCGCTCGGCGCTCGCACCGGTGGCGTCGGCGTTGGCTGCCGCGGGCAACGCCGGAACGATGGCGTTGGGCAGCCGCTTCTTCCACCGGGTGCCCAACAAACTGGTCGAGAAGGTGCTGCCGAAACCGGGCACCGGGCCCAGCGAGAAGGTCCGCGAAAGCGGCCACTACACCGTCGAGACATACACCTCGACCACGACCGGCGCGCGCTACCGCGCCGTGATGTCGCAGAAGGGCGACCCCGGGTACAAGGCCACGGCGGTGCTCCTCGGTGAGTGCGGCCTGGCGCTGGCGAAGGACCGCGAGAAGCTGTCCGATCTGCGGGGCGTGCTCACCCCGGCCGCCGCGATGGGCGACGCCCTGCTCACCCGGTTCCCCGCGGCCGGGGTCACGCTGGACACCACCCGGCTCGCCTGAGCCGAACGGTCGAACGGCCGTACGTCAAGATCGCCCGGACTACTGTCAGACCGGTACGGCATCCAGACGACGGAGGTGGATTGTCATGGCGGATCTCGACGAGCTGTTCAACCAGATCCCTACTCAGCAGATTGCCGGTCGGCTCGGCGTCGACGAGACCGAGGTGAACAATGCGGTCCGGACTCTGGTACCGGTGCTCGTCGGCGGTCTGCACCAGAACGCCAACGATCCGGCGGCGGCCTCGGGGATCGAGTCGGCGGCCGGCAACCACGCCGCCAGCGGCCTGCTGGACGGCGGCGTCAGCGTCGACCAGGTCGACGAGGGCGACGGAGCCAAAGCTGTCGCCAAGATCTTCGGCGGTAACGACACCGCTCAGGTCGCCTCGGCGCTCTCCGGTGGTGGTGCCGGCAACAGCGACCTCATCCAGAAACTGCTGCCGATCCTCACACCGATCGTGCTCGCGTACATCGGCAAGCAGCTGACCAAGGGCTCCGGCGCGGATCAGCAGTCCG
The DNA here is from genome assembly GCF_001722335.1 of Mycolicibacterium flavescens. Taxonomy (GTDB): domain Bacteria; phylum Actinomycetota; class Actinomycetes; order Mycobacteriales; family Mycobacteriaceae; genus Mycobacterium; species Mycobacterium flavescens. Next base: position 298,187 of record NZ_MIHA01000004.1, on the reverse strand, counting down.
GCGGCGGGCTCGGCGAAGTGCTCGGCGGCATCCTCGGTGGCGGCGGAGCTGCCGCCGGGGGCGGCGACAATCCGCTGGGCAGCATCCTCGGCAGCGTGCTCGGGGGAGACAAGGGCGGTGGCCTCGGCGATATCCTCGGCGGACTGCTCGGCGGCAGGAAGTAAACGTCCCCGGTGGGGGCGGTTCGTGCGTCGTTCCTAGAATTGCGGGGTGACCGCCACCCCCGAATCCTCCGCCGATGCCCTGCCCAAGTCCTGGGACCCGAGCGCGGTAGAGAGCGACCTCTACGAGGGGTGGGTCAACGCCGGCTACTTCACCGCCGACCCGTCGAGCGCCAAGCCGCCGTACTCGATCGTGCTGCCGCCGCCGAACGTGACCGGCAGCCTGCACATGGGCCACGCGCTGGACCACACGCTGATGGACGCGCTGACCCGGCGCAAGCGGATGCAGGGCTACGAGGTGCTGTGGCTGCCGGGCATGGATCACGCCGGCATCGCCACCCAGACAGTGGTCGAAAAGCAGCTCGCCGCCGACGGTAAGACCAAAGAGGACTTCGGCCGCGAACTGTTCATCGACAAGGTCTGGGACTGGAAACGCGAGTCCGGCGGCACCATCGGCGCGCAGATGCGCCGCCTCGGTGACGGGGTGGACTGGAGCCGCGACCGCTTCACCATGGACGACGGGCTGTCCCGCGCGGTGCGCACGATCTTCAAGCGGCTGTTCGACGCGGGCCTGATCTATCAGGCCGAGCGGCTGGTGAACTGGTCGCCGGTGCTGGAGACCGCGATCTCGGACCTCGAGGTCAAATACGAGGACATCGAAGGCGAGCTGGTGTCCTTCCGGTACGGCTCGCTTTCCGACGACGAACCGCACATCGTGGTCGCCACCACCCGCGTCGAGACGATGCTCGGTGACACCGCGATCGCCGTGCACCCCGACGACGAGCGCTACCGCCACCTGGTCGGCACCACGCTGCCGCACCCGTTCCTGGACCGCGACATCGTGATCGTCGCCGACACCCACGTCGACCCGGAGTTCGGCACCGGCGCGGTCAAGGTCACCCCGGCCCACGACCCCAACGACTTCGAGATCGGCCTGCGCCATCAGCTGCCGATGCCCTCGATCATGGACACCAAGGGCCGGATCACCGGGACCGGAACCGAATTCGACGGTCAGGACCGGTTCGAGGCGCGGGTCAAGGTGCGCGAGGCGCTGGCCGAGCAGGGCCGCGTCGTCGCCGAGAAGCGCCCGTACGTGCACAGCGTCGGGCACTCCGAGCGCAGCGGTGAGCCGATCGAGCCGCGGCTTTCGCTGCAGTGGTGGGTGAAGGTGGAGTCGCTGGCCAAGGCCGCCGGCGACGCGGTTCGCAACGGCGACACCGTCATTCACCCGCCCAGCCTGGAACCGCGGTGGTTCGCGTGGGTCGACAACATGCACGACTGGTGCATCTCGCGGCAGCTGTGGTGGGGGCACCGGATCCCGATCTGGCACGGCCCCGACGGGCAGACCGTATGCGTGGGACCCGACGAGACGCCGCCGGAGGGCTGGGAACAGGACCCCGACGTGCTCGACACCTGGTTCTCCTCGGCGCTGTGGCCGTTCTCCACCATGGGCTGGCCCGAGCACACCGCCGAACTGGCGAAGTTCTATCCGACCACGGTGCTCGTCACCGGCTACGACATCCTGTTCTTCTGGGTGGCCCGGATGATGATGTTCGGCACCTTCGTCGGCGACGATCCGGCGATCACCATGGACGGCGCCCGCGGGCCGCAGGTGCCGTTCGAGAACGTGTTCCTGCACGGGCTGATCCGAGACGAGTTCGGCCGCAAGATGAGCAAGTCGCGCGGCAACGGGATCGACCCGCTGGACTGGGTGGAGAAATTCGGCGCCGACGCGCTGCGGTTCACCCTGGCCCGCGGCGCCAGCCCGGGCGGCGACCTGGCGATCGGCGAGGACCACGCCCGCGCCTCGCGCAACTTCGCCACCAAGCTGTTCAACGCCACCCGGTTCGCGTTGATGAACGGCGCCAGCCCCGCACCGCTGCCCGACGCCGCGGAGCTGACCGACGCCGACCGGTGGATCCTGGGCCGGATGGAACAGGTTCGCGCCGAGGTGGATTTGGCGTTCGACAGCTACGAGTTCAGCCGCGCCTGCGAATCGCTGTACCACTTCGCGTGGGACGAGTTCTGCGACTGGTACGTCGAACTCGCCAAGGTGCAACTGGGCGAGGGGATTTCGCATACCACGGCGGTGCTGGCCTCGGTGCTCGACACGCTGCTCAAACTGCTGCACCCGGTGATGCCGTTCGTCACCGAGGTGCTGTGGAAGACGCTGACCGGTGGAGAGTCGTTGGTGATCGCGGACTGGCCGACGCCGTCGGGTTTCGCGGTCGACCCCGTCGCGGGGCAACGGGTCGCCGACATGCAGAAGCTGATCACCGAGGTGCGCCGGTTCCGCAGCGACCAGGGCCTCAACGACCGGCAGAGGGTGCCGGCCCGGCTGTCGGACATCGCCGGGGCGGATCTGCAGGCGCAGGTGCCCGCGGTGCGGTCGCTGGCGTGGCTGACCGCCGACGGCGACGGTTTCGCCCCCACCGCGGCGATCGAGGTGCGGCTGTCGCGAGGCACCGTCACCGTCGAGGTCGACACCTCCGGCACGGTCGACGTGGCCGCCGAACGGCGTCGGCTGGAAAAGGATCTCGCCGCCGCGCAGAAGGAACTGACCGCCACGACAGGCAAACTCGGCAACGAGGCGTTCCTGGCCAAGGCGCCCGCCGACGTCGTCGACAAGATCCGGGGCCGCCAGCAGCTGGCGCAGGAAGAAGTCGAGCGCATCACCGCGAGGCTCGAGTCGCTGAAATGACCGACCCCGCGGACCTACCGCGCCCGTCGGACGTTCCGACGCCCGACGAGATCGCGGCGCTGCTGCAGGTCGAACACCTGCTCGACCAGCGTTGGCCCGAAACCAAACTCGAGCCCAGCACCACCCGCATCGCGGCACTGCTCGAGCTGCTCGGCTCACCGCAGCGCGGTTACCCGTCGATCCACATCGCGGGCACCAACGGCAAGACATCGGTCGCGCGGATGGTCGACGCGCTGCTCACCGCGCTGCACCGGCGCACGGGCCGCACCACCAGCCCGCACCTGCAGTCGGCCGTCGAGCGCATCGCCATCGACGGTAAGCCGATCAGCCCCGCGGCCTACGTCGACACCTACCGCGAGATCGAGCCGTTCGTGCAGCTGGTCGACCAGCAGTCCGAGGCCGCCGGGGGACCGGCGATGAGCAAGTTCGAAGTCGTCACCGCGATGGCGTTCGCCGCGTTCGCCGACGCACCCGTCGACGTCGCGGTCGTCGAGGTCGGGCTCGGCGGCCGTTGGGACGCAACCAACGTCGTCAACGCGCCGGTGGCGGTGGTCACGCCGATCGGGCTCGACCACGCCGAATATCTCGGCGACACGATCGCCGACGTCGCCGCCGAAAAGGCCGGGATCATCACCAAGCAGGAGGACGACCTGGTTCCCACCGACACCGTCGCGGTGATCGGCCGCCAGGCGCCCGAGGCGATGGAGGTGCTGCTCGCGGCGACCGTGCGCGCCGACGCCGCGGTGGCGCGCGAGGACTCCGAATTCGCCGTGCTGGGCAGGCAGGTCGCCGTGGGCGGACAGCTGCTCGAACTCCAGGGCCTCGGCGGGCTGTACTCCGAGATCTTCCTGCCGCTGCACGGCGAACATCAGGCGCACAACGCCGCGGTCGCGCTGGCCGCGGTGGAGGCCTTCTTCGGCGCCGGAGCGCAGCGGCAACTCGACATCGACGCCGTGCGGGCCGGCTTCGCCTCCGTGACCAGCCCCGGGCGGCTGGAACGGATGCGCAGTGCGCCAACGGTATTCATCGACGCCGCACACAACCCGGCGGGGGCCGCGGCACTGGCCACCGCGTTGCAGGAGGAATTCGACTTCCGCTACCTCGTCGGGGTGGTGTCGGTGATGGCCGACAAGGACGTCGACGGAATCCTGACCGCGCTGGAAACGGTGTTCGACCAGATCGTGGTGACCCACAACGGGTCCCCGCGCGCGATGGACGTGACGGAGCTGGCGCTGCTGGCCGAGCAGCGGTTCGGCCCGGACCGGGTGGTCACCGCGGCCACCCTGCCGGATGCGATCGAGACGGCCACCGCCATCGTCGAGGAGTCCAGCGCCGAAGGCGAGCTGTTCGGCGGCGCCGGAATGGTGATCACCGGTTCGGTGGTGACCGCCGGAGCGGCGCGCACGTTGTTCGGGAAGGACCCCCAGTGACCACCGACCCCACCGACCCGCCGCAGACCGATCCGAGCGTCGCCGGCGCCGCGGCTCCGGACCCGTGGAAGAGCTTCCGCGGCGTCATGGCAGGCACCCTGATCCTCGAGGCGATCGTGGTGCTGCTGGCGCTGCCGGTGGTGGCCAAGGTCGGTGGGGGACTGACCGGGACCAGCACCGGCTTTCTGGTCGGGCTGGCGGTGGTGTTGGTGCTGCTGGCCGGGGTGCAGGGCCGCCCGTGGGCGATCTGGGTGAACATCGCCTTCCAGTTCGTGCTGATCGGCGGTGCCGTGCTCGACGGCGCCATCGGCTTCGTCGGCGTGGTCTTCCTGGTCGTGTGGCTGCTGATCGCCTATCTGCGCGCCGAAGTGCTGCGACGCCAGAAGCGCGGACTTCTGCCTGGTCAGCAGCGTCCCCCCGAGTAGTCGATCGCGACGACTATTCTGTCGGCCGTGACTGAGCCGACTGAGCGCACCCTCGTGTTGATCAAGCCCGACGGCGTCAAGCGGCGTCTCGTCGGGGAGATACTCGCCCGCATCGAGCGCAAAGGCCTGACCCTCGCGGAGCTCAAGCTCGTGACCGTCAGCGACGACCTGGCCCGCAAGCACTACGCCGAGCACGAAGGCAAGCCCTTCTTCGGTTCGCTGCTGGACTTCATCACCTCGGGCCCGGTGGTGGCCGCGATCGTCGAGGGCCCGCGCGCCGTCGCCGCGTTCCGTCAGATCGCCGGCGGCACCGATCCGGTGGAGAAGGCCACCCCCGGCACCATCCGCGGTGATTTCGCCCTGATCACCCAGGACAACCTCGTGCACGGCTCGGATTCCCCGGAGTCCGCGGCCCGCGAAATCGAGCTCTGGTTCCCCAGCAAGTAGTGCTCTGACACGTCCGCTCGCCCAGCCTGGTCGGGCGGGGTGGCGTGATGTGGGATACTTGCCACGGGTAGCCGGCCAACAACCGGGGTCGGAAACCCGAATGAAGACTTAGACGTGCGCGACCATCGCCACGCGTGATGCGGCGCCGACCGTCCAGCCATCATTCAGACCGGCGCCGGGATGGTTCACCAGTGGACTGCCCGGGGCGAGACCACAACAAGCTCGAGCGCAGTTTCTCGGGCCAATAGCGGAAGCCCTCGCGTGGCCGCGTCAAACAGGACGCGCCCGGGGGCTTGGAGGAGACTACGTGGCTGAAGATGCCCCTACCGAAGACCTTTCCGAAGACTCGCGACACGCGCAGGAGCCCCCGCCTGAGAAGCTGAGGGTGCATTCCCTGGCCAGGGCGCTGGGCACCACCAGCAAGCGGGTGCTCGACGCGCTGGCCGCCCTCGACGGGCGGGCCCGCAGCGCGCACTCGACCGTCGAGGAGACTGAGGCCCAGCGGGTCCGGGATGCGCTCGCCGAGAGCCCCGAGCCTGAGCCGGAGCCGCAGGCGGTCGAGACCCGCGAGGCGTCGCCTTTCGAGGTTCGGCCGCCCGTTGAGGTTCAGGCACCCGAGGCCGCTGCCGAGCCGGAAACCGCTGCGCTGTTCACCGCGGCAGTCGGACCGTCCACCGACACCGTCGCCGCGCCGCCCGAGCGGCCCGAGGCCGACAGCGCACCGGCCGCCGACTACCTGCCCCTGTTCGTCGCGCCGAAGCCGGTGGTCTTCGACTACGAATCCGACGACGACGATGACGACGACGACACCGACGGCCAGGACGACCAGGACGACGATGACGACCAGTCGGAGCGGCCGTCGGGCCGGCGCCGCCGGCGCGGACGCCGGGGCCGGGGTCGCGGTCGCGGTGAACAGAACGGCGAGGACGCCGACGACGACAGCCAGGACGGCGAGCAGGACTCCGACGACAGCCGCGACGACGACCAGGACTCCGACGACGACTCCGGGGACGACGAGTCCAGCGGGACCGACGGCGCGACCCGTCGCCGCCGGCGTCGCCGTCGTCGCAAGTCCGGATCCGGGGACGACTCGGACAACGGCACCGCCCCCGACGACCCGCCCAACACGGTCGTGCACGAACGCGAACCGCGCAAAGCCAGCAAGGCCGACAAGGCGGGCCAGAGCGGTGACGGCGAGATCCAGGGCATCAGCGGGTCGACGCGGTTGGAGGCCAAGCGCCAGCGTCGCCGCGACGGCCGGGACGCGGGGCGCCGCCGGCCGCCGATCCTGAGCGAGGCGGAGTTCCTGGCGCGCCGCGAGGCCGTCGAACGGATGATGGTGGTGCGCGACAAGGTCCGCACCGAACCGCCCCACGAAGGCGCGCGGTACACCCAGATCGCGGTGCTCGAGGACGGCGTGGTGGTGGAACACTTCGTCACCTCGGCGGCCCAGACATCGCTGGTCGGCAACATCTACCTCGGCATCGTCCAGAACGTGCTGCCGTCGATGGAGGCCGCGTTCGTCGACATCGGCCGCGGCCGCAACGGCGTGCTCTACGCCGGCGAGGTCAACTGGGAGGCCGCCGGCCTCGGCGGGCAGAACCGCAAGATCGAGCAGGCCCTCAAGCCCGGCGACTACGTCGTCGTGCAGGTCAGCAAGGACCCCGTCGGCCACAAGGGCGCCCGGTTGACGACGCAGGTGTCGCTGGCCGGCCGCTACCTGGTCTACGTGCCGGGCGCGTCGTCGACCGGGATCAGCCGCAAGCTGCCCGACACCGAACGCCAGCGGCTCAAGGAGATCCTGCGTGAGGTCGTCCCGCCCGACGCGGGGGTGATCATCCGCACCGCCTCCGAAGGCGTCAAGGAAGAGGACATCCGCAGCGACGTCGAACGCCTGGCCAAACGCTGGAGCGAGATCGAGGCCAAGGCCGCCGACATCACCGCCAAGAAGGCCGGTGCGGCCGTCGCGCTCTACGAAGAGCCCGACGTGCTGGTCAAGGTGATCCGTGACCTGTTCAACGAGGACTTCACCGGGCTGACCGTGTCCGGCGACGACGCCTGGGAAACCATCACCGGCTACGTGAACGCCGTTGCGCCCGAACTGCTTCCGCGGTTGACGAAGTACGAGCCGGCTGCGTCTGACGGTCCCGACGTGTTCGCGGTGCACCGCATCGACGAGCAGTTGACCAAGGCGATGGACCGCAAGGTGTGGCTGCCCTCGGGCGGCACGCTGGTGATCGACCGCACCGAGGCGATGACGGTCATCGACGTCAACACCGGCAAGTTCACCGGTTCCGGCGGCAACCTCGAGCAGACGGTCACCCGCAACAACCTCGAAGCGGCCGAGGAGATCGTGCGCCAACTGCGGCTGCGCGACATCGGCGGCATCGTGGTCATCGACTTCATCGACATGGTGCTCGAGTCCAACCGCGACCTGGTGTTGCGCCGGCTGACCGAGGCGCTGGCCCGTGACCGCACCCGCCACCAGGTGTCCGAGGTGACCTCGCTGGGCCTGGTGCAGCTGACCCGCAAACGCCTCGGCACTGGGCTGATCGAGGCGTTCTCGAGTACGTGCACGCACTGCGCCGGTCGCGGGATCGTGCTGCACGGCGATCCGGTGGATTCGTCGTCGGGCAACGGCCGCAAGTCCGACAGCGGCGGGCGGCGCGGCAGGCGCGGTAAGCGCGGCGCCAAACCCGAGGAAGTCGCGGTTGCCAAGGTGCCGCCGCATCCCGCGGGTGAACACCCGATGTTCAAGGCGATGGCGGCGGCCAACGGCAAGCACGAAGACGATGACGACAGCGACGCCGACGACGCCGAGGACACCGAGAACGTCCAGCCCGCCGAGGAGGTCGCCGAGGCCGATTCCGAGGTGATCCGCGACGCGGTGGCCGACGACGAGGACGACACCGAAGACGAGGACTCCGAAGACGACGAGGACTCTGAGGACGACGAGGACTCCGAGGACGACGAGGACTCCGAGGACGACGAGGACGACGAGGACGACGAGGACGAGATCGACCTCGACACCGATGACGACGAAGACGCGATCGACGACGACATCGAGGTGATCGGCTCGGATGACTCCGAGGACTCCGAGGACTATGACGATGAGGACGACGAGGACGAGGACGACTCGGACGAGGACGACCCGGATGAGGACGACCCGGAGGAGGATCCGGCACCGCCGCCGGTGAGCCGAGGCCGGCACCGCCGACGCGCGGCCGCGCGGCCCGCGGGCCCGCCGGCCGCCGAAAGCTGACCAGCACTTTCCGGCGGCCCGCCTACCTGCGGTGATTTGACCCTCGTGCAGCCGCTCAAGTAGCCTTGAGCAGTTGTCGCCAGGCTCTGGAACACGCGGGCCGGTGGCAGTCGGGAAACCCAGACAAGCGCAGCAGCAATTGCGCGCGCCCAGTGAACGTAGGAGTAGCAGCACGATGGCGACTTACGCAATCGTCAAGACCGGCGGCAAGCAGTACAAGGTCGCCGTCGGCGACGTGGTCAAGGTCGAGAAGCTCGACTTCGAGCCGGGCGCCAACGTGTCGCTGCCCGTCGCGCTCGTCGTGGACGGCGCCAAGGTGACCTCGGCCGCCAAGGACCTGGAGAAGGTCGCGGTGACCGGCGAGGTGCTCGAGCACACCAAGGGCCCCAAGATTCGTATCCACAAGTTCAAGAACAAGACCGGCTATCACAAGCGGCAGGGACACCGTCAGCAGCTGACGGTGCTCAAGGTCACCGGGATCAAGTAGGAGCGGGAGACAATGGCACACAAGAAGGGCGCTTCCAGCTCGCGCAACGGTCGCGACTCCGCCGCCCAGCGGCTCGGCGTCAAGCGGTTCGGCGGCCAGATCGTCAAGGCCGGCGAGATCCTGGTCCGCCAGCGCGGCACCCACTTTCATCCCGGCACCAATGTCGGCCGCGGCGGGGACGACACCCTGTTCGCGACGGCTCCCGGCGCTGTCACGTTCGGCACCAAGCGCGGCCGCAAGACCGTGAGCGTGGTCCGTCCGGCACCGCAGGAGGCCTGACTTCCTGCCGCGAATGTGAAGCTACTGCGAATTCTCGGCTAGAAAGTCGCAGTAGCTTCACACTCGTCACCGAAAGGAAGTTCGATGCCCCGGTTCGTCGACCGCGTGGTGATCCATGCGCGGGCCGGCAACGGCGGTAACGGGTGCGCCTCGGTGCACCGCGAGAAGTTCAAACCCCTCGGTGGACCCGACGGCGGCAACGGCGGTCGCGGCGGCAGCGTCTTTCTGGTCGTCGACCCGCAGGTGCACACGCTGCTCGACTTCCACTTCCATCCCCACGTCGTCGCGCCGTCCGGCAAGCAGGGCGCCGGAAGCAACCGGGACGGCGCGGCCGGCGCGGACCTCGAGGTCAAGGTGCCCGACGGCACCGTCGTGCTCGACGAGAACGGCCGACTGCTCGCCGACCTCGTCGGTGCGGGCACCCGGTTCGAAGCGGCGGCCGGCGGACGCGGCGGCCTGGGCAACGCGGCGCTGGCGTCGCGGGCCCGCAAAGCACCCGGATTCGCGCTGCTCGGCGAGAAGGGGCAGGTCCGCGACCTCACCCTGGAACTCAAGACCGTTGCCGACGTCGGGTTGGTCGGCTTCCCGTCGGCGGGCAAGTCCTCGCTGGTGTCGGTGATCTCGGCGGCCAAACCGAAAATCGCCGACTACCCGTTCACCACGCTGGCGCCCAACCTCGGGGTGGTGTCGGCCGGCGACAACACGTTCACCGTCGCCGACGTGCCGGGCCTGATCCCGGGCGCTTCGGAGGGCCGCGGTCTCGGCTTGGACTTCCTGCGCCACATCGAACGCTGCGCGGTGCTCGCACACGTGGTGGACTGCGCGACGCTGGAGCCCGGACGCGACCCGATCTCCGACATCGACGCGCTGGAGGCCGAACTGGCCGCCTACACCCCGACGCTGCAGGGCGACACCACGCTCGGCGATCTCGCCGAACGCCCACGTGCGGTGGTGCTCAACAAGATCGACGTGCCCGACGCCCGCGAACTGGCCGAGTTCGTCCGCGACGAGGTCGCTCGCCGGTACGGCTGGCCGGTCTTCGAGGTGTCGACGGTGACCCGGGAAGGGTTGCGGCAGTTGACCTTCGCGCTGTGGGAGATGGTGTCGGCGTACCGCGAGGCCCAACCCGCGGTGGTGCCGCGTCGACCCGTCATCCGCCCCGTGCCCGTCGACGAGAGCGGGTTCTCCGTCGAATCCGACGGCCAGGGTGGTTTCGTGGTGCGCGGGGTGCGCCCCGAACGGTGGGTGGCCCAAACCGATTTCGACAACGACGAGGCCGTCGGCTATCTCGGCGACCGGCTGGCCCGGCTCGGCGTCGAAGAGGAGCTGTTCAAGAAGGGCGCGCGCCCGGGTTGCGCGGTCACCATCGGCGACATGACGTTCGACTGGGAACCGCAGACCCCCGCCGGTGTCGACACGCCGATGTCGGGTCGCGGCACCGATCAGCGGCTCGAGCAGACCGACCGCGTCGGCGCGGCCGAACGCAAGGCCGCGCGACGGGAACGCCGGCGCCCCGGATCGGAGAGCGCCGACGACGGCGGTGCGTCGTGAGCCGGCACCGCAAAGCGATCCGCTCGGCGCGCAGCGTCGTCGTCAAGATCGGCACCACCGCGCTGACCACCCCGACCGGCGTGTTCGACGCGGGCCGGCTCGCCACGCTGGTCGAAGCGATCGAGCGGCGGATGAAGTCCGGCTCCGACGTGGTGATCGTGTCCTCCGGTGCCATCGCGGCCGGTATCGAACCGCTGGGGCTGACCAAGCGGCCCGCCGACCTGGCCACCAAACAGGCCGCCGCCAGCGTCGGGCAGGTGGCGCTGGTGAACGCCTGGAGCGCGGCGTTCGGCCGGTATCAGCGCACCGTCGGCCAGGTGCTGCTCACCGCGCACGACATCTCGATGCGGGTGCAGCACACCAACGCTCAGCGCACCCTTGACCGGTTGCGTGCGCTGCACGCGGTCGCGATCGTCAACGAGAACGACACCGTCGCCACCAACGAGATCCGCTTCGGCGACAACGACCGGCTCTCGGCGTTGGTCGCGCATCTCGTCGGCGCCGATGCGCTGGTGCTGCTGTCCGACATCGACGGGCTCTACGACGCGGATCCGCGGAAAGGCGACGCGCGGTTCATCCCCGAAGTGTCACAACCCGAGGACCTCGACGGGGTGGTGGCGGGTCGGGGCAGCAGCCTGGGCACCGGCGGCATGGCCTCGAAGCTGTCGTCGGCGCTGCTGGCCGCCGATGCCGGGGTGCCGGTGCTGCTGGCCGCCGCCGCGGATGCGGCCACCGCGCTGGCCGACGCGTCGGTGGGCACGGTGTTCGCCCCCCGCCCCGAGCGGATGTCGGCGCGGCGGTTCTGGGTGCGCTACGCCGCGGAGGCCTCCGGTGCGCTGACCCTCGACGACGGTGCGGTGAAAGCTGTTGTCCAGCAACGTAGGTCGTTGCTGCCCGCCGGTATCACGGCGGTGTCGGGCCGCTTCTACGGCGGCGACGTCGTCGAGTTGCGCGCTCAGGACGCGACGATGGTCGCGCGCGGGGTGGTGGCCTACGACCGCGGCGAACTGGCGACCATGCTGGGCCGGTCGACGTCGGATCTGCCGCCGGAGATGCGCCGACCTGCAGTACACGCCGACGACCTGGTCGCCGTCTGAGGCGGTTTCGACGGGCTACCCACCCAGCGACTGGATACGCGCGGCGATCCCGTTGAGAGTCGCCTTGATCTGCTCGGCGCGTTCGTCGGCGTCGTCCATCACGTCGTCGTCGGCCGGACGCAGCGCCACGTCATGTGCGCGCGCCGTCGCCTCGAGGCACCCGCGCACCGCGGGGTCGGCGAGGATCACCGCGGCCAGCATGCCCGGCGAGAGTTCGCGGGTGCGCAACAACCCGTCGTAGCGCACCTCGGCGGGGATCCGGATCTCCAGCGCGCCACCGTCGAGCTGCTGTTTGGCCGCGGCCAGCAGCAGCGTCAGCGCGGCCCGCGAGACAGCGCCGATCACCTTGCGGCGGAACGGGAACCACGGCAGCGGCAACTTGTCGACCTGCTTGTCGACGCCGCCGGTGAACAGGTACTCGATCAGGCTGCGGGTGCGGATCTCCTCCACGTCGGCCCATTCGACGGAGTCACCGTCGAACTCGACGCCCTCCTCGCTGATGGCCACCCCGCCGAAGTGGTTGAGCTTGCGCACCAGGCCGCGCAACCGGTTGGGGACCAGCGAGTGCTCGGCGATCATGTCGCCGACGCCGAGCGCCCACCGCCCGGTGACCGGGCCGGGATCGGGTCTGCGGCGGTCCAGCAGTGCCTGCAGCCACGACGCGTCGTCTGAGGTTGTCGTCACGCCGCCATTCAAGCCGATGCCGCGACTTCGGGCAGTTCGTCGGCCAACAACGCCAGCATCGGCGAGCAACCGTTGTCGACCTTGACCGTGGCCAGGTCGTCGCCGCGGGTGGGCCCCCGGTTGATGATCGCGACCGGCTTCCCCGTCGCCGCGGCGTGCTTGACGAACCGGTATCCGGAGTACACGGTCAGCGACGAGCCCGCGACGAGCAGCGCATCGGCGTCGTCGACCATCGAATAGGCCTGCGCCACGCGGGCTTTGGGGACGCTGTCGCCGAAGTAGACGATGTCGGGTTTGAGCATGCCGCCGCAGCCCGGGCAGTCGACCACGCGGAACTGGGAGGTGTCCTCGAGTCTGGCGTCCGCGTCGGGGGCGACCGCGATGGCGCCGACGGCCTCGGCGCGTTCCAGAAAGCCCGGATTGGCGGCGGTGAGCAGGTCGTGCAGCGCCGCGCGTGACATCGCGTGACCGCAGTGCAGACACATCACCCGCGCGTACGTTCCGTGCAGGTCCACCACCGCCTGGCTGCCGGCCTTGGTGTGCAGCAGGTCGACGTTCTGGGTGATCAGGCCGGTGACGACGCCGGCACGTTCCAGCATGGCCAGTGCGCGGTGCCCGGCGTTGGGCATCTTGTCGTCCATGTGGCGCCAGCCGACGTGGTTGCGGGCCCAGTACCGCTGCCGGAACACCGCATCGGAGGTGAACTGCTGGATCGTCATCGGGTTGCTCGGCGGGGAGTCCGGGCCGCGGTAGTCGGGGATGCCCGAGTCGGTGGACATGCCCGCGCCGGTGAGTACCGCGACGCGGCGCCCGCGCAGCAGCGCGATCAGTTCCGGAGATTCCACCGTGTCCAGGGTAGGCGGTCGGTTCACCGGCCGCCGAAACTCATTGGAGGCAGTTGGCCGCCGGGATGATCTCGGCGCTCATGTTGCTGCGCATCATGCTCAGCGCCGCGTCGCTGAGCTCGGGGTCGATGTGGGCGACCGCATCGGGCGGCACGACGACCGGGAAGTGCCGCACGTAGGCGTCCAGCGCGGTGTAGAGGATGCACTGCTCGGTGACCTGGCCGGTGAGGATCACGCGTTCGGGTTTGAGCTGGCTGAGCAGGTAGGCCAGCGAGGTGGCGTAGAACGCGCTGTGGCGCACCTTGGTCATCAACCGGCAGCCCTTCTGCGGGACGATCGGTTCGACCAGGTCGGGGCGCTCACCGTGGAGCGCCGAGTCCACGATGTCGCTGAACTCGGCGCTGAAGTCGCCGTAGTTGTCGTTGACGTAGATCAACTCGACGTCGTCGCGGTCGCGCGCCTCGGCGACCAGCCGGGCCAGCGGATCGATGATCTCGGCGACGTGCGGGGCCAGCTTGTCGGCGTCGGGGTGCTGGTAGGTGTTCATCATGTCGACGACCAGCACGGCGGTGTCACTCATGGGCTCCTGCATACCCGGTTCTGTTTTCGGGCAACAATGAGGCATGGATTTCTATTCGGCGTACCGGCACGGGTTCGTTCGGGTCGCCGCCTGCACGCATCACACGACGCTGGCCGATCCGCGCGCCAACGCCGAATCGGTGCTGCGCATGGCGAAGGCCTGCCACGACGACAACGTCGCGCTGGCGGTGTTCCCGGAGCTGACGCTGTCGGGGTACTCGATCGAGGACATCGTGATGCAGGACGCGCTGCTCGACGCGGTCGAGGACGCCGTGCTCGACGTCGTCGCCGCGTCCGCCGACCTGATGCCGGTGCTGGTGATCGGCGCCCCGCTGCGCTACCGGCACCGGATCTACAACACCGCCGTGGTGATCCATCGCGGCCGGCTGCTCGGCGTCGCGCCCAAGTCCTACCTGCCGACCTACCGCGAGTTCTACGAGCGCCGCCAGATGGCGCCGGGTGACGACGTGCGCGGCTCGATCCGGATGGGCGGCGCGGACGTGCCGTTCGGCCCGGATCTGCTGTTCACCGCCACCGACATGCCGGGCTTCGTACTGCACGTCGAGATCTGTGAGGACATGTTCGTGCCGATCCCGCCGAGCGCGTCGGCGGCGCTGGCCGGGGCGACGGTGCTGGCCAACCTGTCCGGCAGCCCGATCACCATCGGCCGGTCCGAAGACCGCTGCCTGCTGGCGCGTTCGGCGTCGGCGCGCTGCCTGGCGGCCTACGTCTACGCCGCGGCGGGGGAGGGCGAGTCGACCACCGACCTCGCGTGGGACGGGCAGACGATGATCTGGGAGAACGGCGAATGCCTCGCGCAGTCCGAGCGGTTCCCGAAGGGGGAGCGACGCTCGGTCGCCGACGTCGACCTGGAATTGATTCGCGCCGAACGCCTCCGGATGGGCACGTTCGACGACAACCGCAGGCATCACGGTGCGAGCACCGACGAGTTCCGTCGGGTGGAGTTCGTGCTCGACCCGCCGGCCGGCGACGTCGGGCTGCTGCGCCACATCGAGCGGTTCCCGTTCGTGCCGTCGGATGCCCAACGGCTGGAACAGGATTGCTACGAGGCCTACAGCATCCAGGTGTCCGGCCTTGAGCAGCGGCTGCGGGCGCTGAACTATCCCAAGATCGTGCTGGGGCTGTCCGGCGGCCTGGACTCCACACACGCGCTGATCGTCGCGGCCCGGGCCATGGACCGCGAACAGCGGCCCCGCAGCGACATTCTGGCCTACACGATGCCGGGGTTCGCCACCGGTGACCGGACCAAGGGCAACGCGCTGCGGTTGGCCGAGGCGCTGGGCGTGACGTTCACCGAACTCGACATCAAGTCCACCGCGCAGCTGATGCTGGAGAACATGGACCACCCGTTCGGCCGCGGCGAGAAGGTCTACGACGTCACCTTCGAGAACGTGCAGGCCGGTCTGCGCACCGATTACCTGTTCCGGCTGGCCAATCAGCACGGCGGGATCGTACTGGGCACCGGGGATCTGTCCGAGCTGGCGCTCGGCTGGTCGACGTACGGCGTCGGTGACCAGATGTCGCACTACAACGTCAACGGCGGTGTACCGAAAACGTTGATCCAGCACCTGATCCGCTGGGTGATCACGTCAGGGCAGTTCGATGATGCGGTCAACGAGGTCCTGCAGTCGGTGCTCGACACCGAGATCTCCCCGGAACTGGTGCCCGCCGGCGAGGACGAGGAGATCCAGAGCAGCGAGTCCAAGGTCGGACCGTATGTGCTGCAGGACTTCTCACTGTTCCAGGTGCTGCGGTTCGGGTTCCGGCCGTCGAAGGTGGCGTTTCTGGCCTGGCACGCGTGGAGCGACGCCGAGCGCGGTCAGTGGCCGCCGGGCTATCCGGACGACAAGCGGCCGTCGTACTCGCTCAAGGAGATTCGGCACTGGCTGCAAGTGTTCGCGCAACGGTACTACTCGTTTGCGCAGTTCAAGCGATCGGCGGTGCCCAACGGGCCGAAGGTGTCGCACGGTGGGTCGCTGTCGCCGCGTGGTGACTGGCGCGCCCCGTCGGACATGTCGGCCCGCACCTGGCTCGACGAGATCGAACGCGAGATCCCCGAGGAGTGATTTCGGTGTAGTTGGATGCGGTCAGCGCCACCAACTACACCGAAACCACGCGTCCGACCCCGGGCACGAACCGGCCGACGGTCGCGAGGTAGTCGCGGTAGTCGTCGCCGTGCGTCGTGAGCAGGTAGGGCTCCTCGACGATGCGCACCTGCGCTTCGATCGTCGCCACCAGTAGCGCGAACCCGGCGACGGCAACGGGATTCGGCGTGAGGAGCGTCAGCCCCGCCGCGAACACCAGCATCGCGGTGAAGATCGGGTTGCGCACCCAGCCGAACACCCCGCGGCGCACCAGCGTCGTCGTCTCCGCGGCGTCGACCCCGATCCGCCAGGATTCGCCCATGTCGACCTGCGCGTACAGCGTCGCGGCGATCCCCGTGACCGCCACCGCAACCCCGGCGACGTTGAGGACCGGGCTGTCGACCAGCGGATGCACCACGCCGGCGAGCTGCAGGATCGGAGCGGCCAGCGCGGCGGCCATCGCCACGACAAAACCGACGCCGGCCAACCACTCCGCAGACCACGGCGCGCCGCTGACACCGCGGAACCCGGTCGACCCGGTGCGGCGTTTCTGTTGCCAACTGCGCCAACCGAATCCGAGCACAGCGAACACCACGAACAGCGTGAGGGCGACGATGGGCATCATGAGACCTCCCTGGATCAGCAGCACGGGTCGCCGCGCCACGCGTTGACGCCTTCACGGACGGCGATGGCGGCGATGCCGAGCGCCGCGACCGGATCGGCCCACGACCAGCCGAACAGGCTGTTGAGCACCAGGCCCGCCAGCAGGATCGCCGACAGGTAGGTGCACAGCAGCGTCTGCTTGGAATCGGCGACCGCTGAGGCGGAACCGAATTCGCGGCCCGCGCGTCGTTGCGCCAACGACAGGGCGGGCATGATCGCCAGGCTCAGCGCCGCGATCACGATGCCGATGACGGACGGCTCGGCTTCACCGCGGCCGGTCAGCGCCAGCAGCGCGTCGACGGTGACGTAGGCGGCCAGCGCGAAGAACGAGAACGCGATGAACCGCAGCGCGGTCTTCTCGCGCGTCTCCGGGTCGCGCGCGGAGAACTGCCACGCCACAGCGGCCGCCGACGCGATCTCGACGACCGAGTCCAGTCCGAACCCGACGAGCGCCGCCGACGAGACGCGGGCGCCTTCGGCCAGCGCCACGACCGCCTCGACCACGTTGTAGGTGATCGTCGCCGCGACCAGCAACCGGATGCGCCGGGCGAGCACAGCGCGCCGGGTGGGCGCCGTCATCAGCAGCACGCGTCCTCGGCGCTGGCCGGGCAGCAGGCCGGGTCCACGTCGAGCACCAGTCCGACGAGGTCGTCGAGGGCGTGGGCGATGCGCCGGTCGGACAGTTCGTAGCGGGTGCGACGGCCCTCGGGGTGCGTGACGACCAGCCCGCAGCCCCGCAGGCACGCCAGGTGGTTGGACAGGATCTGCCGCGAGACGCCGATCTTGTCGGCCATCTCGGCGGGGTAGCCGGACCCGTCGCGCAGCATCAGCAGGATCTCCGCGCGGGTCGGATCGGACAACGCGCAACCGAAACGCGACAGCGCGTCGCTGTGGGTGACTGTCTGCATGCGGTAGACAGTACATCCTCAGCTGAATTCAGCTAACCTTGAACCGTTATGTCGCGGTTTGGGGGCGTTACCGATCGCTCACCGACTGGTAGCGCACCGAAATCGCGCCTCTAGAGGCGGCCGTCGATGCGCAGGTCGGGATGCACCCACTCGGGGGAGCGGCGCTCCTTGAACGCCCGGAACCCCTCGACCACCTCGGGCGCCGACAGGCTGGCCTGCATGCCGATGCGGTCGTACAGGCCGAGGTAGTTGTCGATGTTCGACTTGATCACCCCGCGGGCGCCCGGCGCGGTGCGGCTGCACTGGGTGAGCACCTCGCGGGCCGTGTCGAGAAGCTCGTCGTGCGGCACGACGCGAGCCACCATGCCCCACTCGTAGGCCTCCTGCGCGCTCAGCGTGCGCCCGGTGAACATCAGGTCGCGGGTGCGCACCGGCCCGATCAGCCGCGTCAGCATCTGGCTGTAGTACGTGTCGGCGATGCCGCGCAGCAACTCGGGCACCCGGAACGTGGCGCGGTCGCTGACCACCGCAATATCGCTGCACAGCGCGATCTGCAGCCCGCCGCCCTGGCACAGCCCGTTGACCGCGGCCACCACCGGCTTGACCGACTGGCGCAGCGTCTCGAACGGGGTCACGTCCATGCCCAGCGCCGAGCCGAATGTCAGCCAGTCGTCGCTGCCGTCACCGCCGCCCATGTCCCCGCCCGGGGCGAACACGTCACCGGTGCCGGTGATCAGCAGACCGGCCAGGTCCGGGTCGGCGTCGACGTGGCGCACCGCGTAGCGGATCCCGAAGTACATCGCAGGCGTCATCGCGTTACGCGCCTGCGGCCGGTCCAGGCGGCACACACCGAACGCGCCCTCGCGGCTGAACTTCAGGTACGGCGTGCCCAGCCAGTCACCGTCGGGGGGTCGGGGGGCGGTCGTCGTCGGGTCGGCGGCTGTCATAGGTGCCTTTCTGGTTGGTTCGGTTCCGATACAGCGTCGTCGATGGCGTCGGCGTACGGTGCGCAGTCGCCGGCGCCGGGCACCAGCGTCGACAGCGCCGCCGCCGCGCAGGCCCGCCGCAGCGCGATCTCGTGGCCAGAGCGCCAGGCGGCCGTCAGCACGCCGGCGAACACGTCGCCCGCGCCGGTGGTGTCCACCGCCCGCACCGCCGGGGCCGGCACGTCGAAGCGTTCCCCGTCACCGAGGTAACTGGCCCCGCGCGCACCGCGGGTGATCACCAGATGCGGTACCGGCCAATGCCATTCGCCGGCCTCGGCCTCGTTGACGACGACGACGTCGACCAGGCGGGACAGGGCCAGCAGCTCGTGCGGTCGCGCACCGGTGGGGGAGGCGTTGACGACGACGACCGCACCGGCCGCGCGCGCCACCTCGGCGGCCGCGAGCACCGTCGTCATCGGGATCTCCAGTTGCATCAGCACGACGTCGCTGCCGGCGATGACGGCGCGCAGTTCGGGCGCGTCGACGCGCAGCGACGCGTTCGCCCCCGGCGCGACCACGATCGTGTTCTCGGCACCGGCGTCGACGACGATGGCGGCCGTGCCGCTGGGACCGGGCACCGTGACCACACCGTCGAGGCCGATCCCGTTGCCCGCGAGGTGCTCGCGCAATCCGGCGGCGGCAGCGTCGTCACCGAGCGCGGCGACCAACTGCACCGTCGCGCCCGCCCTGGCCGCCGCGACCGCCTGGTTACCGCCCTTGCCGCCTGGTGCGACCGCGAGATTCGACGCCAGCACGGTCTGGCCGGGCCGCGGCAGCGCCGCCACGGAGAACGTCAGATCGGCGTTGACGCTGCCCACCACGCACACCCGGCTGCAGTCGCGCGCCACCATGACGCCAAAGCTAACCCAGCGCACCCAGCTGACACGTGTCGAACGCCTGAACACCGTTCGATACCCTGGATCGATGAGTGTGCAGGCACCTTCGGGACTGGATCTGCGCTCGCAGGTCCACGACGCGGCCCGCCGGGCGCGCGCCGCCTCGCGCGCGCTGGCCACGTTGAGCACCGAGACCAAGAACCGCGCGCTGAACACCGCCGCCGACCACGTGCTGATGTCGGCCGGCCAGATCCTGGAAGCCAACGAGGCCGATTTGGCGGCCGCGCGCGCCGCCGGCACCCCGGAGGCCATGCTCGACCGGTTGGCGCTGAACCCGAACCGCATCGACGGGATCGCCGGCGGTCTGCGCCAGGTCGCCGGCCTGCCCGACCCCATCGGCGAGGTGCTGCGTGGACGCACCCTGCCCAACGGTCTGCAGCTGCGTCAGCAACGCGTGCCGCTCGGGGTCGTGGGCATCGTCTACGAGGGCCGGCCCAACGTCACCGTGGACGCGTTCGGGCTGACGCTGAAGTCGGGCAACGCCGTGCTGCTGCGCGGCAGCTCGTCGGCGGCCAGGTCGAACGCCGCGCTGGTCAACGCGCTGCGCGCCGCGCTGGCCACCGAACTGCTCGAGGTCGACGCCGTGCAGCTGCTGCCCAGCGAGGACCGCGCCAGCGTCATCCACCTCATCCAGGCGCGCGGGCTGGTCGACGTGGTGATCCCGCGCGGCGGGGCCGGGCTGATCGACGCGGTGGTGCGCGAGGCGACGGTGCCGACGATCGAGACCGGCGTCGGCAACTGCCATGTGTATGTGCACTCTTCGGCCGACCTCGATGTCGCCGAGCGCATCCTGCTCAACGCCAAGACCCGCCGGCCCAGCGTCTGCAACGCCGCCGAGTCCGTGCTGATCGACGCCGCGATCGCCGACACCGCGGTGCCCCGGCTGACCGCGGCGCTGCGCGAGGCCGGAGTCACCGTGCACGACAACCCGTCCGAGGACGACCTGCGGGCCGAGTTCCTGTCGATGGACATCGCGGTGGCGGTGGTCGACGGCGTCGACGCCGCGATCGCGCACATCAACGAATTCGGCACCGGGCACACCGAGGCCATCGTGGCCACCGATCTGGCCGCCGCTCAACGGTTCACCGAACGGGTGGACGCGGCCGCGGTGATGGTGAACGCGTCGACGGCGTTCACCGACGGTGAGCAGTTCGGGTTCGGCGCCGAGATCGGCATCTCCACCCAGAAGCTGCACGCCCGCGGACCGATGGGTCTGCCCGAACTGACGTCAACCAAGTGGATTGTGTGGGGCTCGCCCGTTACTGGCCACACCCGCCCGGCCTGATATGAGGAGACCGATTCCGTGAGTGTCCCTGCGCGTCCTGCGCCGCTGTTCGCCGACATCGAGGATGTCGGCAGGCGGCTGGCCGAAACCGGCTACCTGCCCGACACCGCCACCGCGACCGCGGTGTTCCTCGCCGACCGGCTGGGCAAGCCGCTGCTGGTGGAGGGGCCGGCGGGCGTCGGCAAGACCGAACTGGCCCGCGCGGTCGCGCAGTCGACGGGCTCGGAGCTGGTGCGGCTGCAGTGCTACGAGGGTGTCGACGAGGCCCGCGCGCTCTACGAGTGGAACCACGCCAAGCAGATCCTGCGCATCCAGGCCGGACATGGTGACTGGGACAGCACCCGCGACGACGTCTTCTCCGAGGAGTTCCTTCTGTCGCGGCCGCTGCTGACCGCGATCCGGCGCACCGACCCCACCGTGCTGCTGATCGACGAGACCGACAAGGCCGACATCGAGATCGAAGGCCTGCTGCTCGAGGTGCTGTCCGACTTCGCCGTGACGGTCCCGGAGCTGGGCACCATCACCGCCGAGCGGCCGCCGTTCGTCGTGCTGACCTCCAACGCCACCCGCGAACTGTCCGAGGCGCTCAAGCGTCGGTGCCTGTTCCTGCACATCGATTTTCCCGACGCCGAACTCGAGCGGCGCATCCTGCTGTCGCGGGTGCCGGAGCTGCCCGAGCGGCTGGCCGACGAACTGGTCAAGGTCATCGGCGTGCTGCGCGGGATGCAGCTTAAGAAGCTGCCGTCGGTGGCCGAGACCATCGACTGGGGCCGGACCATCCTTGCGCTCGGGCTCGACACGCTCGACGACGCGACGATCGCCGCCACCCTCGGTGTGGTGCTCAAACACCAGTCCGACCAGATCAAGGCCTCCGGCGAGCTGAGGCTGAACTGACATGGCCTTCCGCCGGACCCGCCCACCGCAGCCGCTGGCGCCGCACGGCATACCCGGCCATCTGGTCGGGTTCGTCGAAGCGCTACGCGGACAAGGTATCTCGGTAGGGCCGTCGGAGACCGTCGACGCCGGCCGGGTGGTGTCGGTGCTCGGTGTGCAGGACCGCGAGGCGCTGCGCGAGGGCATCGCGTGCGCGGTGCTGCGCCGCCCCGACCATCGCGACACCTACGACGCCCTGTTCGACCTGTGGTTCCCGGCGGCGCTGGGCGCCAAGACCGTACTGACGGAGTCGGACGACGACGACTCCGAGTCCGACGACCAGGGGTTGCCCCCCGAGGACGTCGAGGCGATGCGCTCGGCGCTGCTCGACATGCTCGCCGACAACGAGGATCTGGCCAACCTCGACGAACGGCTGGCCGCGATGATCGCCCAGATCGTCGAGGCCTACGGCCGGTACAACTCCAGTCGGGGGCCGTCGTACTCGTCGTATCAGGCGCTCAAGGCGATGAACCTCGACGACCTCGAGGGCCGGCTGCTGGCCGGATTGCTGGCGCCCTACGGTGACGAGCCGACGCCGACCCAGGAGCAGATCGCCAAAGCGCTTGCCGCGCAACGTATCAACCAGCTCCGCAAGATGGTCGAAGGGGAGACCAAGCGGCGCACCGCCGAACAGCTCGGCCGTGACCACGTGCAGATGTACGGGGTGCCGCAGCTCGCCGAGAACGTCGAGTTCCTGCGCGCCTCCGGCGACCAGCTGCGCCAGATGAGGCGGGTGGTGCAGCCGCTGGCCCGCACGCTGGCGACGCGGCTGGCCGCACGGCGGCGCCGTTCCCGCGCCGGCGAGATCGACCTGCGCAAGACGCTGCGCAAGTCGATGTCCACCGGCGGGGTGCCGATCGACGTGGTGCTCAAGAAGCCGCACCCGGCGCGGCCCGAACTGGTGGTGCTGTGCGACGTGTCCGGCTCGGTGGCCGGGTTCAGCCACTTCACGCTGCTGCTGGTGCACGCGCTGCGCCAGCAGTTCAGCCGGGTCCGCGTCTTTGCTTTCATCGACACCACCGACGAGGTCACCGAACTGTTCGGCCCCGACGCCGACCTGGCGGTGGCCGTGCAGCGGATCACCCGCGAGGCCGGGGTGTACACCCGCGACGGACACTCCGACTACGGGCACGCGTTCGTGTCGTTCATGGACCGCTGGCCCAATGTGCTCTCGCCGCGCAGCGCGCTGCTGGTGCTCGGCGACGGCCGCAACAACTACCGCAACCCAGAGGTCGAGTTGCTCGCGCACATGGTGAACTCCAGCCGCCACGCGCACTGGCTCAACCCCGAACCGCGCCACCTGTGGGGCAGCGGCGACTCGGCGGTGCCGCGGTATGAGGACGTCATCACGATGCACGAGTGCCGCTCGGCCAAGCAGCTGGCCAGCGTGATCGACGCGCTCCTGCCGGTCTGATTATCCCCGCGCCTCATCCCCGCGAGCAGACGCGGAATCGCACAAAAAACCGCGAATGTGGGCGATTCTATGTCTGCTCGCCGGGATGTCGGCCGGCTCGGCTGCTCCCGTAAGCTGCCTGTTTGTGGCTCTTCGGCGCAGGCTCGGCGTGATGGGTGGGACGTTCGACCCCATCCACAACGGTCACCTGGTGGCCGCCAGCGAGGTGGCCGACCGGTTCGAGCTCGACGAGGTGGTGTTCGTGCCGACCGGTCAGCCGTGGCAGAAGCGCGCCGTCACCGCCGCCGAGGACCGCTACCTGATGACGGTGATCGCCACGGCGTCCAACCCCCGGTTCAGCGTGAGTCGCGTCGACATCGACCGCGGCGGGCCCACCTATACCAAGGACACCCTCGGCGACCTGCACCGGCTCAACCCGGACGCCGACCTGTTCTTCATCACCGGCGCCGACGCGCTGGCCTCGATCCTGACGTGGCAGAACTGGGAGGAGATGTTCGCGATCGCCAGTTTCGTCGGCGTGAGCAGACCCGGTTACGAACTCGACGGCAAGCACGTCGCGGCCGCGATCAAGGAACTGCCCGAGGACGCGCTGCAACTCGTCGAGGTGCCCGCGCTGGCGATCTCCTCGACCGACTGCCGCGAGCGCGCCGGACAGAACCGGCCGATCTGGTATCTGGTCCCCGACGGTGTGGTCCAGTACGTCACCAAACGCAAACTCTATGCCGCCCAACCACTCACAACACAGGGGAAGCACGAATGAGCGCCTCCGACGAAGCCGTCCAGATGGCCACCGTGGCCGCGCGGGCGGCCGCGTCCAAACTCGCCGACGACGTCGTCGTCATCGACGTCTCCGGCCAACTCGTCATCACCGACTGCTTCGTCATCGCCTCGGCCTCCAACGAGCGGCAGGTCAACGCGATCGTCGACGAGGTGGAGGAGAAGATGCGTCAGGCCGGCCACAAGCCCGCCCGTCGCGAGGGCACCCGGGAAGGTCGTTGGACGCTGCTCGACTACGTCGACATCGTGGTGCACATCCAGCACCAGGACGAGCGCAACTTCTATGCGCTGGACCGGTTGTGGCGTGACTGCCCGGTACTGCCGGTCGACCTGGACTCGCCCGCCCCGGACGGTGAGCAGTGAGGGTGCGCCGACTGGTGATGCTGCGGCACGGCCAGACCGAGTACAACGCGGGTAGCCGGATGCAGGGTCAACTCGACACCGACCTGACCGACCTGGGCCGCGAGCAGGCCGTTGCGGCGGCCGAGGTGCTGGCCAAGCGCCAGCCACTGGTGGTCGTGTCCTCGGATCTGCGCCGGGCCTCGGACACCGCGGTGGCGCTCGGCGAGCGCGCCGGCCTGCCGGTGCACGTGGACACCCGGCTGCGCGAAACCCATCTGGGGGAGTGGCAGGGGATGACGCACCACGAGGTCGACGCCATAGCGCCCGGGGCTCGGCTGGTGTGGCGCAACGACTCTCGCTGGGCGCCGCCCGGCGGGGAGAGCCGGGTCGACGTCGCCGCGCGCAGCCTGCCCGCGGTGACCGAGCTGATCGAGCGTTACCCCGACTGGGGCGCCGTCGACCCCGACCGTCCGGTGGTGCTGGTCGCCCACGGCGGGCTGATCGCGGCACTGACCGCCGCGCTGCTCGATCTGCCGGTCGAGAACTGGCCGATCCTGGGCGGTATGGGCAACGCCAGCTGGGTGCAGCTGTCCGGGCACGGCGACCCCGGGGGCCTGCGATGGCGCCTCGACGTGTGGAACGCCTCGGCGCAGGTGGCCGGCGATGTCCTCTGAGCGTCCGACGCTGCTGATCTTCTGCGACTCGCTGTCCTATTACGGCCCGACCGGCGGGCTGCCCGCCGACGACCCTCGGATCTGGCCGAACCTCGTTGCCGCCCAGCTGGACTGGGACGTCGAGGTGATCGGGAGGATCGGCTGGACCTCCCGCGACGTGTGGTGGGCGGCGACGCAGGACCCGCGGGCGTGGGCAGCGCTGCCGCGGGCGGGCGCCGTGGTGTTCGCGACCGGCGGGATGGACTCGCTGCCCTCACCGCTGCCGACCGCGCTGCGCGAACTGATCCGCTACGTGCGGCCGCCGTTCCTGCGGCGCTGGGTGCGCGACGGCTACGGCTGGCTGCAGCCACGGCTGTCGCCGGTGTCGCGCGCGGCCCTGCCGCCGCACCTGACCGCCGAGTACCTCGAGATGACGCGCGGCGCCATCGATTTCAACCGGCCCGGCATACCCGTTGTGGCCTGTCTGCCGTCGGTGCACATCGCCGACACCTACGGGCGGGCCCATCACGGCCGTGAGGGAACCGTGCGGGCGATCACCGAATGGGCGGAGCGCCATGATGTTCCGCTCGTCGACCTCAAGGCCGCGGTCGGCGAGTACGTGATGAGCGGGCAGGGCAACCCGGACGGGATCCACTGGAACTTCGAGGGGCATCGCGCGGTGGCCGACCTGATGCTCAAGGCGCTCGCCGAAGCCGGCATCCCATGTCCGTAGTGGTGGTCACCGACTCGTCGTCGCGACTGGCGCCCGACGAGTGCAAGCAGTGGAACATCCGTCAGGTCCCGCTGCACGTGCTGGTCGACCTGATCGATCTCCGCGACGGTATCGACGAGGTGCCCTACGACATCCACGCGGTGCCGCGGGCCACCACCGCCGGCGCGTCGCCCGCCGATCTGGCCGAGACCTACCAGCATGCGCTGCGCGACAGCGGCGGCGACGGCGTTGTGGCGGTGCACCTCTCGGCGGCGCTGTCGAGCTCCTACAGCTCGGCCGTGCAGGCCGCCCGCGAGTTCGGCTCGGCGGTGCGGGTGGTGAACTCGCGGTCGGCGGCGATGGGCGTCGGGTTCGTCGCGCTGGCCGCCGCGCACGCCGCCGCGGCCGGCGCCGACGTGGATTCCGTTGAGGCCGCAGCGCGTTCGGCCGTGGAGCGCAACCACGCGTTCATCGTCGTGCACCGGCTCGACAACCTGCGGCGCAGCGGCCGGATCGGGACCGCGGCGTCCTGGCTCGGGACCGCGCTGTCGCTCAAACCGCTGCTGCGCCTCGACGTCGACGGCCGCCTGGTGCTCGATCAGCGCATCCGCACGATCGGCAAGGCACATGCCGCGATGATCGACCGCGTCGTCGAGTTGGTGGGCGAACGACGCGCGTCGATCGCGGTGCACCACGTCGACAACCACGACGGCGCCGATCAGGTCGGCGCCGCGTTGACCGACCGCCTGCCGCAGGTGGAGTCGCTGTCGGTCTGCGATATGGGACCGGTGCTGTCGATTCACGTCGGCGCCGGGGCGATCGGCGTCGTCGTCCAGACCGCGGAGTAGTTCCTGCCCCTCGACGACCTCGTTGCCACGACTATCGGTAAGTGATAACTTACCGTTCGTGACGGCTTACCAAGAGGCCGATGCGTGGGTGGCGATGGCCGACCGCACCCGACGGTCCATCGTCGAGCGGCTCGCGCACCGGCCCATGGCAGTCGGTGAGCTGGCCCGTGAGCTGCCGGTCAGCCGTCCGGCGGTGTCCCAACACCTCAAGGTGCTCAAGCGGGCCGGTCTGGTGTGCGATCGCGCCGACGGGACCCGGCGCGTCTACCAATTGGAACCGGCCGGCCTCGCGGCCATGCGAGACGAACTCGACCGGTTCTGGATGCGGGCCCTGGAGGGCTTCCAGCGGATCGTCGAAGAGGAGAGCGATCATGACCGCTGACCGTGCGACCGTCGTCCGGCACGAGATCACCGTCAAAGCGCCGATCGAGAAGGCGTTTTCGGTGTTCACCGAGCGCTTCGGCGACTTCAAACCCCGGGAGCACAACCTGCTCGGGGTGCCGATCGTCGAGACGGTGTTCGAGGCCCGCGTCGGCGGGCACATCTACGACCGCGGCAGCGACGGCAGCGAGTGCAGATGGGCCCGGGTCGTCGCCTACGAACCGCCCGACCGCGTGGTGTTCATGTGGGACATCGGCCCGACGTGGCAGGTCCAGTCCGACCCCGAGAAGGCCAGCGAGGTCGAGGTGCTGTTCACCGCGCAACCCGACGGGCGGACCCGCGTGACACTCGAACACCGCCACATCGACCGCCACGGCGACGGCTGGGAGGCGGTGGCCTCCGGTGTCGACGGCGACGGCGGTTGGCCGCTGTACCTTCGCCGCTACATCGACCTGGTCGACCGGTGACGCCGGCACCCGACCTCATGCAGTTGGCCCACGCCGAGCGGGCCGACCTGGCCGAACTGCTGGCCGACCTGACTCCACAGGAATGGTCGCGTCCCAGCCTGTGCACGCGGTGGACGGTCAAAGACGTTGTCGCGCACGTCGTCAGCTATGAGGGGCTGGGCGTTCCTGCGCTGGCGCGCCGGTTCGCCAAGGGTTGGGTGGTGCGCACCAACCAGGTCGGTGTCGACGAACTGTCCGGGCTGTCGACCGAGGAACTGCTCGACCGACTGCGCCGTCACCTGACACCGTCGGGTCTGACGGCCGGGTTCGGCGGGATGATCGCCCTCGTCGACGGCACCGTGCACCACCAGGACATCCGGCGTGCCCTGGACCGCCCCCGCGTCATGCCGGCGGACCGGTTGGCGCGGATCCTGCCGCTGATCCCGGGCAATCCCCGGCTGGGTGCCGGACGCCGGATCAGGGGACTGACGCTGCGCGCAACCGACGTCGACTGGCGGCACGGCAGCGGCCCGGAGGTCAGCGGGCCGGGCGAGGCGCTGATGATGGCGATGACCGGGCGGCCTGCGGCGCTCGCCGACCTCAACGGCCCGGGGAAAGCGACTCTGGCGCAGCGGCTCTGAGCTGGCCGGCCACGCGGCCGGTGACCGGGGGCAGATCCTTGAGCGTGACGATCCCCGGCGGCGCGGCGACGACGGCGGGCACCGCGTTGGTGACCGGCAGCGCGGTGTAGATCATGCCCAGGCCCATGAAACCCGGCTCGGTCCAGTCCCGCGGCGGCAGGCAGTGCAGCACCGTGCGCATGTTCGGAAGCCCGAAAACCTGGATCACATGCCCGTGTTCGAGCGGCTTGGGTGGGGTGACGTGTTCACCCATGATCCAGTTGAACCCGACGCTGACCACGTTGCGCTCACCGACCCAGCCGCGGTGGTAGCCGTAGACCCCCGCGACCGTTCCCTTCGGGATCTGCATGAAGCCGAGGTCCGAATCACCGGTGGCGGCGGTGAACTCGACGTCGAAGGTCATCCGGTCCAGTCGTGCGCCGATCGCGTCGGCCATCATCGCCGCCGATTCGGCGAACACCTCGCTCTCGCGGCGGACCGACTCGGCCAGACCCGGTGTGTCGGGGTCCTGGGAGAAACCCATCGCGGTCTGCGTGCCCGCCGACTCGTAGGTCGAGCAGTCCACCGACTCGGTGATGCGGATCTCGTCGACCCGCTCGCATGCGCCGCTGAGCACCATGCCGACCATGTTCGACATCCCCGGGTGCGCCCCGCTGCCGAAGATCGTGGAATTGCCCTTCTCGCAGGCTTTTCGGATGCGGTCGAGGTCGTCGGGAGTCTGCTTGCCGCCGGTGATCCACGCCGCGCTGGAGCAGACATTGACCCCGGCTTCCAGCAGGGCCACCAACTCGTCGACGTTCGGCCACAACGGGTTGTAGCAGCACGCGTCGGGCTTCTGCGCGAGCAGCGCGCCGATGTCGTTGGTGGCCGCGACCCCGGTGGGTCGGCCCCAGCCCGCCAGGTCCGCGGCGTCGACACCGACCTTGTCCGCGCCGTGGGCGTACACCCCGACCAGCTCCATGTCGTCGCGGCAGAGGATCGCGTGCAGCGATCGTCGGCCGATGTTGCCGGTGGTCCACTGGATGACGCGCAGCTTCGGTGTCACGAATTCTCCTCGGTGCCAATCGGTCACATGTGGGTGCCGCCGTCGATGCGGACCTCGGTGCCGGTGACGAAGTACGCCTCGGGCGCGGCGAGCATGGCAACGACGGCGGCGACCGCGTCGGGTCGGGCGAACATCCCGCCGCCCTCGACCGCCAGCGTCGGCGTGATCTTGCCGAACAGCGTGTAGTCGGCGTCCTCAGGCAGGCCCGGCCCGATGCTCTGCCTGGATTGCCCTGTGCCGTCGGTCATTCCCGACGAAATGGAACCCGGCTGTACACAGTTGAAGCGGATTCCGGCCTTGCTGAACTCCAGTGCCAGAGTGTGCGTCATCGCCTGGATCCCGCCCTTGGACGCCGCGTACGCCGCCATGTACGGGTGCGCGTAGTTGGCCGAGGTGGAGCTGAAGTTCACCACCGCGGGCGCGGTCCCGGTGAGCAGCGCCGGTATCGCCGCTCGGGTGACCAGGAACGTCCCGATCAGGTTCACCCGCAGCACGTGCTCGAAATCGGCGAGCGTGGTGTCGGTGAAGTGCCAGGAGCGCAGGATGCCCGCGCCGTTGACCAGCGCGTCGAGTCCGCCCATCGCGGCCACGGCCGAGGCCACGCCGTCGATCACCGAGTCCTCGCTGCCCACATCGACCACCGTGGTGGTCAGCCGTGCGCCGGAATCGCCGGCCTTGGTTCGGGTGTCGGCCAGCCCGGACTCGCTGACATCGGCCGCGACCACGGTGCCGCCTTCGTCGAGGATGCGCAGCGCGGTGGCCTGTCCGATGCCCGACCCGGCTCCGGTGATCAGCACTCGACGGTCGGTGTATCGCTGCAGAGTCACCCGGGGAATGCTAGCGGCATCGTGGGCGCAGATCGGCGGATTACCGCTCCGACGATTCGTCGGCGGGAGCGTCGGGCCCGGTTCCGGTTTCGTCGGGAGCATCGGTCGGCGCGTCGAGGGTGTCCGCGTCGGTGTCCTCGCCGCCGTCTTCGGGCAGCGACAACGCCACCCCCAGCGCGAGGAAGAACGCGACGAACAGCGGGCCGCCCAGGTAGATGTTCATCGGTCCACCCGGTGAGATGAAGCTGCCGGGCGGCCCGATGATCGTGATGGTCTCGATCAGTTGCTCGACGGTGAACACCGCGGCGGCGATCCCGACCCAGCGCGGGAACCGACCCTCGTTCGCCGCCAACAGAACCGGCGCGGCCACCATGATGTTGGCCACCGTGAGGATCGGCATCGACATCGACACGACGTCGGCGAGCGTGCGTGCGGTCGCGGACCCGAGTTCGCTCGGGTGCAGCGCCAGACCCGCGGTGAACCACGTCGCGACGGTGATCTTCGTCAGCACCAGCGCCGAGCCGATGGTGAACATATAGGCGTACGCGCCGGCGAGCCGGCTGCGGACGTGGCTGAGCACGACGACGAGCGCGAGCGCGGCGAAGGCCACCAGCAGCGCCTGCGTGCGCATCGCGGTGGCGTTGTCGTTGATGTGGGCGACGACGGCCAGGCCGGACTCGCCGATTCGGGGCAGCGGCGGAACCGTCGCCAGCGCAACGCCGTACAGCACCGCGAACGTGACGCCGGCGGCGATCGGCACACGACGCTCCACAGCGACAACTGTAGACATGCCGGTTATCCCCAACGCTGATTTCATCCCCAGGGCGCGTCGTGCGCCGCCCCGGTCGCATCTGGGCGTCGGCACCCGGGCCTAGCGTTCGACACATGCGAACCGAACTGCCTGCGCAGCGACTGCAACGACGGCTGGGCGCCGGTGTCGAGACCTGCCCCGGCGCCGAACCCGGCTCCCGCGACGCCGAGGGTGACGACCCGCCGGACACCGCGTTGACCCGCTGGTTGCCCGACACCCCGAACGGCGGTGTGGCGGGGTGGGTGGCGACCGTGCGGACCGACCCCGGCCGGGCCGGCATGCTCGGGCTGGCCGGCCTCGGCGCGGTCGCGGTTCTGGTGACGGTCTTCGTGCTGATGCGCAATGACAGCCCGGCGGTGGCCGCGGCGAAACTGCCTCCGGTACAGATGGTCTCGTCGGCCAGCCCGACGCCGAGCGCCGAACCGGCCGGGCCCGTGGTGGTCAGCGTGGTCGGGCTGGTGCACAAACCCGGGCTGGTCACCCTCGATGCGGGGGCGCGGATCGCCGACGCGCTCACCGCCGCCGGCGGGCCGCTCGACGGCGCCGACCTGCTGGGCCTGAACATGGCCAGACGGGTGGGCGACGGTGAGCAGATCGTGGTCGGGATCGCCGCGCCGCCGGGCGAACCCACCGCGATGGGAAGTTCGGTCAACGCCGACACCGCGACGACGGCGGGCGCACCGCCCGCGCAGGGGCTCGACGCACCGCAGGGCGGCTCGGTCGACCTGAACACCGCGACCCTCGAACAACTCGACGCCCTCCCGGGGATCGGGCCGGTGACCGCGACGGCGATCATCGCCTGGCGCGACGCCAACGGCCGGTTCTCCTCGGTTGAACAACTCGGCGACGTCGACGGCATCGGACCGGCGCGGCTGGAGAAGCTGCGCAACCTCGTCCATGTGTGACGTCGGTGGACGGCGCCGACGCGAGCCCACTCGATCTGCGCCTGGTTCCGGCGGCAGTCACCGCCTGGGCGGTGACCGCGTCGGGCATCCTCTGGCACACCGCGGGTGCGGTGCTCGCCGCCCTCGTCGCGGTCGCAGCGACGGCCGCGGTCGGGTGGTTCGCTGATGCGCGCCGGCCAGGCGGGCGAACCGTCGGCCCGGGCGTGCTGGCGGTCGCGGCGGTGGGGTGCGCGTTCGCGGTCGCGATCGGGCTGCAGGTCGGCCAACTGCGTGAGCACCCGGTGGCGCAGCGCTACGGCACGCTCGCCTCCGTCGTCGTCACGCCCACCGAGACACCGCGGGTGATCGGCGCGCGCACGATGTTCCGCGCCTCGCTGCTGCTGCTCGACGGCCACGAAGTATCCGGCCGGGTCGTGGTTTTCGCCTCGACCGGCGATGTCGCCGAGCTGACCGCGGGCACCCCGGTACGGCTGAAAGCGCGGATCGGCCGGCCGACCCGGCGCGACCTGACGGTCGCGGTGCTGTCCGCGGTCGGCGACCCGACGCTGGGTGAGGCAGCGGCCATCCACCGGGCGGCGCACGGGGTGCGTGCCGAGTTCGCCGCCGCCGCCCGCCGCTCGCTGCCGGTCGATCAGGCCGCGACGCTGCCGGCGCTGGTGCTCGGCGACACCTCGGCGGTTCCGCGCCCAACCACCGAGGAGTTCCGGGCGGCCGGGCTGACGCACCTGACCGCGGTGTCGGGGGCCAACGTCACGATCGTGTGCGGAGCGGTGCTGCTGTCGGCCGGGCTGATCGGGCCCCGCTTCGCGGTCGCCGTCGCCGCCGTCGCGCTGCTGGCGTTCGTCGTGGTCGTCCAACCCACCGCCAGCGTGCTGCGCGCCGCGGTGATGGGCGCGATCACGCTGCTGGCGGTGCTGTCGTACCGGCGGCGCCAGGCCATCCCGGCGCTGTCGGCCAGCGTGCTCGTGCTGATGATCGCCGCGCCCGAGCTGGCGGTCGACATCGGGTTCGCGCTGTCGGTGTCGGCGACGGCCGCGCTCGTCGTGATCGCCCCGGTGTGGTCGCGTCGGCTGGTCGCGCGCGGGTGGCCCAAACCGCTGGCCGATGCGGTCAGCGTGGCGGTCGCCGCGCAACTGGTCACCGCGCCGCTCGTCGCGGGCATGGCGGGAACGTTCAGCGTCGTGGCCGTGGCGGCCAACCTCGCGGTGGCGCCCGTCGTCGTGCCGATCACGGTGCTCGGTACCGCGGCCGCGGCGCTGAGCCCGCTGTGGCCGGCCGGCGCGGGGCTGCTGATCCGCTTCACCGGCCCCGAGCTGTGGTGGCTGCTGGGCGTCGCGCGGTGGGCGGCGAGCGTGCCGGGCGCCTCGCTCGCGGTGCCGTCCGGCCCGGCCGGCGCGGCGGTGATCGCGGCCGCGGGGATCGCGCTCGTCGGCGCGTGGCGCTGGCGGTGGGTGCGCCGCGCGGCGTTCGGGGCGACGATCTGCCTGCTGGCGTGGACGGTTTCGGGCCTGTCGGGCGGACGTGACACGATCGGGGGGTGAGCGAAGAGTCGCAGTTGCACCTGGTGCTCGGGGACGAGGAGTTGCTCGTCGAACGCGCGGTCGCGGCCGTGCTGCGGGACGCGCGCGTCAAGGCCGGCACCCAGGACGTGCCGGTCGACCGGCTGCGCGCCGGCGACGTCAGCACCAGCGAGCTCGCCGAACTGTTGAGCCCGTCGCTGTTCGCCGAGGAACGGGTCGTGGTCCTCGAATCCGCGGGCGAGGCGGGCAAGGACGCCGTCACGCTGATCGCCGACGCCGCAGCGGATCTGCCGCCGGGCACCGTGCTCGTCGTCGTGCACTCCGGCGGCGGCCGCGCGAAGGCTCTCGCCGAACAACTCAAAAAGCTTGGCGCACAAGTGCACCCGTGCGCGAGGATCACCAAGGCCGCCGACCGCGCTGACTTCGTGCGGCGTGAATTCCGCACGCTGAAAGCGAAAGTCGGCGACGACACGGTGACCGCGGTGCTCGACGCCATCGGCTCGGACCTTCGCGAACTGGCGGCGGCCTGCTCGCAGCTGGTCACCGACACCGGCGGTGCGGTCGACGCCGCCGCGGTGCGCCGCTACCACTCCGGCAAGGCGGAGGTGAAGGGGTTCGACATCGCCGACAAGGCGGTCGTCGGTGACGTCGCCGGTGCGGCCGAAGCGCTGCGGTGGGCGATGATGCGCGGGGAGCCGCACGTGGTGCTCGCCGACGCGCTGGCCGAAGCCGTGCACACGATCGCCCGGGTCGGCCCGCTGTCGGGGGACCCCTACCGGTTGGCGTCGGAGCTGGGCATGCCGCCGTGGCGCGTGCAGAAGGCGCAGAAACAGGCGCGGCGGTGGTCACGCACCTCGGTCGCCGAGGCGATGCGTCTGGTGGCCGCGCTCAATGCCGATGTGAAGGGCGCCGCCGCGGATGCGGACTACGCGTTGGAGTCGACGGTCCGTAAGGTCGCCGAACTCATCGAGGACTGAACTCGAGGAGCGCGCGCGTCGATCAGAGCTTGTTGAGCGCCGAGGCGAGCGCCGACTTGCGGTTGGCGGCCTGGTTCTTGTGGATCACGCCCTTGCTGGCGGCCTTGTCCAGCTGGCGGCTGGTCGAGGCGAGCAGCTCGGTGGCCTTGTCCTTGTCGCCGGCCTCGACGGCCGCCCGGAAGCCGCGGACCGCCGTGTGCAGCGACGACTTGACCGACTTGTTGCGCAGCCGGCGCCGCTCGTTGGTCTTGATCCGCTTTTCCTGCGACTTGATGTTGGCCACGCGTGTAGTCCTTCGTAAATCCGGTTAGGGGTTGCCCAAAGTCTGGTAGGCGCCCGGTAGCCGGGCAGCGAGGGTTCAGGTTACCAGCGGTGTGGGTAAATGCCCAAAGTGACTCTCCTGGCCTGCCGAAACGTCCGAAGTGCTGCAGCATGTCAGGGATGAGCCTGCGAACGCCCCGCGCCCGGGCAGCGGATGTCGCCGCCCCCAGCCCGAGCGCCCGGTCCCGCGGCAACGGCAAGGCGCCCAAGCGGTACGACGGTGTCTTCGCCGGTTACAGCGACCGGGGTAGCTACGTAAACGCCTTCGACGAGATGTTCGACGGCCAGGGCAACGTCCGCGGCCCGTACAAGGGCATCTACGCCGAGCTCGCCCCGTCGGACGCCTCCGAGCTCGAGGCCCGCGCCGAAGCGTTGGGCCGCGCATTCGTCGACCAGGGCATCACGTTCTCGCTGTCGGGTCAGGAGCGGCCGTTCCCGCTGGACCTGGTGCCGCGGGTGATCTCGGCGGCCGAGTGGACGCGCCTCGAACGCGGCATCATCCAGCGGGTCAAGGCGCTCGAGCTGTACCTCGACGACATCTACGGCGAGCAGGAGATCCTGCGCGACGGCGTCATCCCGCGCCGGCTGATCACCTCCTGTGAGCACTTCCACCGCGAGGCCGTCGGCATCACCCCACCCAACGGGGTGCGCATCCATGTCGCGGGCATCGACCTGATCCGCGACGCCAAGGGCGACTTCCGGGTCCTGGAGGACAACCTGCGTTCCCCGTCCGGGGTGTCCTATGTGATGGAGAACCGCCGCACCATGGCGCGGGTGTTCCCGAACCTGTTCGCCACCCACCGGGTGCGCGCGGTCGGCGACTACTCGTCGCACCTGCTGCGGTCGCTGCGCAACGCCGCGGCCAACAACGTCGCCGACCCGACCGTCGTCGTGCTGACCCCCGGTGTGTACAACTCGGCGTACTTCGAGCACTCGCTGCTGGCCCGGCAGATGGGCGTGGAACTGGTCGAGGGCCGCGACCTGTTCTGCCGCGACAACGCCGTCTACATGCGCACCACCGAAGGCGAGCGGCAGGTCGACGTCATCTACCGCCGCATCGACGACGACTTCCTGGATCCGATGCAGTTCCGGCCCGACTCGGTGCTCGGGGTGGCCGGGCTGCTCAACGCCGCGCGCGCCGGCAACGTCGTGATCTCCAGCGCCGTCGGCAACGGCGTCGGCGACGACAAACTCGTCTACACCTACGTGCCGACGATCATCGAGTACTACCTCGGCGAGAAGCCGTTGCTGGCCAACGTCGACACGCTGCGCTGCTGGCTCGACGACGAACGCGAAGAGGTCCTCGACCGCATCGACGAGCTGGTGATCAAACCGGTCGAAGGGTCCGGCGGGTACGGCATCGTGTTCGGGCCGGACGCCTCGGAGAAGGAACTGGCCACGATCGCCAAGAAGATCCGCAACGATCCGCGCGGCTGGATCGCGCAGCCGGTGATGCAGCTGTCGACGGTGCCGACCCAGATCGGCGACCAACTGGTGCCGCGGCACGTCGACCTGCGTCCGTTCGCGGTCAACGACGGTGACGACGTGTGGGTGCTGCCCGGCGGGCTGACCCGCGTCGCGCTGCCCGAGGGCTCGCTGGTGGTGAACTCCAGCCAGGGCGGTGGGTCCAAGGACACCTGGGTGCTGGCGTCGCGCACCTCGGTCGCCGACCGCGAACTCGGCGCCGCCGAGGTGGTGCGGTCGCTGCCGAAGTCCGCGCGCGGACCCAAGGCCGAGAGCTCGGACTCGCAGACCCAAGACCAACAGCAGCAGTAGGCGGTGATCTGACATGTTGGCCCGCAACGCCGAATCGTTGTACTGGATCGGCCGTTACGTCGAACGCGCCGACGACACCGCGCGCATCCTCGACGTCACCGTGCACCAGCTACTGGAGGATTCCAGCGTCGACCCCGACCAGGCGTCGCGCACACTGCTGCGGGTGCTGGGGATGGAACCGCCCGACGACCAACCCCTCGACGTGTGGTCGCTGACCGACATCGTGGCGTTCAGCCGGGGCACGCAGGGCTCCATCGTCGACGCGATCTCCGCGGCACGCGAAAATGCCCGCGGCGCACGCGAAGTCACCTCCACCGAGATCTGGGAGTGCCTCAACACCACGTACAACGCGCTGGCCGAGCGGGAACGGGCCGCCAAAAGGCTCGGCCCGCACGAATTCTTGTCGTTCGTCGAGGGTCGGGCCGCGATGTTCGCCGGGCTGGCCGACTCGACGCTGTCCCGCGACGACGGGTACCGGTTCATGGTGCTGGGCCGCGCGATCGAACGCGTCGACATGACGGTGCGGCTGCTGCTGTCGCGGGTGGGCGACAGCGCGTCGTCGCCGGCCTGGGTGACGCTGCTGCGCTCGGCAGGCGCGCACGACACCTATCTGCGGACCTACCGCGGGGTGCTCGACGCCGGCCGGGTGGTCGAGTTCATGCTGCTGGACCGGTTGTTCCCGAGGTCGATCTTCTTCTCCCTGCGGCTGGCCGAGCACAGCCTCGACGAGCTGATGAACCGGCCGCACAGCCGGCTCGGCGCCACCGCCGAAGCGCAGCGGCTGCTGGGCAGGGCACGCAGCGAGCTGGAGTTCCTGCGCCCGGGCGTGCTGCTCGAATCACTCGAGCAGCGGCTGGCCAACCTGCAGAAGACGTGCGCCGATGTCGGAGAAGCGTTGGCGCTGCAGTACTTCCACTCCGCGCCGTGGGTGGCCTGGCACGACGCCGGCCACAACGGGACGCTGGTCATCGAGGAAGGCGAAATCTGATGTGGCGGCTGCGGGTGGTGCACTCGACCGGTTATGCCTACAAGTCGCCGGTGACCGCTTCGTTCAACGAGGCGCGCTTGACGCCGCGGTCGGATTCCCGGCAGAACGTCATCCTCAACCGGGTGGAGACGGTCCCCGCCACGCGGTCCTACCGCTACGTCGACTACTGGGGCACCGCGGTCACCGCGTTCGACCTGCACGCCCCGCACACCGAACTGGAGGTGACGTCGTCGTCGGTGGTCGAGACCGATCCCGACCAGATGCCCGACGACGAAGTGACCTGGGAGGACCTGCAGTCCGAGGCCGTCGTCGACCGGTTCGACGAGGTGCTCGCGCCCTCCCACTACACCCCCGACAGCAAGCGGATCCGGCGGGTCGGCCAGCGGATCATCAAGGACCACACGCCGCGTGAGGCCGTCACCGCGGCGGCGAACTGGGTGCACAGCGAACTCGCCTACGTCGCGGGCACCACCGGCGTGCACTCGTCGGGGCTCGACGCCCTGCGCGAAGGTAAGGGGGTCTGCCAGGATTTCGCGCACCTGACGCTGATCCTGCTGCGCTCCATGGGGATTCCGTCACGATACGTGTCGGGGTATCTGCATCCGCATCGCAGCGCCGTGGTCGGGGACACCATCGACGGGCAGAGCCACGCCTGGGTGCAGGCCTGGACGGGCGGTTGGTGGAACTACGACCCGACCAACGACGCCGCGATCAACGAGCAGTACGTCAGCGTCGGCGTGGGCCGCGACTACTCGGATGTCAGCCCGCTCAAGGGCATCTACTCCGGTGAGGGGTCCACCGACCTCGACGTCGTCGTCGAGATCACCCGGCTGGCCTGAGCGCTCTCAGCGCTTGCCGCACACGCCGGGATGGACCTCGACGCGCAGCAGGTCGTCGCCCAGCTCGATCTGGCGGTCGAAACGCTCGGCGGCCAGGGCACGCCACTCGTCTTCCTGGCCGGGTTCGATGCCGGGCACGTAGTGGGTGAGGATGAGGATCCCGACACCGGCGCGCGCCGCGGTGTCGGCGGCCTGCTCCACCGAGGAGTGGTAATCGCAGATGTCGCGGATGCGCTGCATCGGCATCTTGTCGATCAGATCCGAGCGGATCACGGTGTGCACCAGTGCACCTGCGCCCGCGGCCAATTCGTCGAGGGTGTCGCAGGGGACGGTGTCGCCGGCCAGCACCACCGAGGCATCGGCGTGCTCGACGCGGAACCCGATCGTCGGCGCGACGGGCCGGTGGTCGGTGGGCGCGGCCCGGATCGTCACGCCGTCGCTGTTCCACACCTCGCCGTCTGTGTACTCGAACACCTGCACCGGCGGCGGACCGGTCAGGTCGGCGTGGTGGGCGATGCGGTACCCGATGTCGAAGCCGAACGCCTTGAGGGTGGCGTCGACGACCTCGGCGGTGCCCGGCGGGCCGATGATCGGCAGCGGCGCCGGATCGGGGGTGAAGGTCGAGACCCAGCGGGTGATGATGACGTCGCCGAGGTCGGCGATGTGGTCGCTGTGCAGGTGGGTCAGCAGCAGCGCCGAGAGCCCGTTGGCGGCGGCGCCGGCGGCGGTCATCCGCTGCTGTACGCCGCGACCGCAGTCCACCAGGAACGTCTGCCCGCCCGCGCGGACCAGCGTCGACGGGCCGGCCCGCCGGGCGTCGGGGATGGGGCTTCCGGTGCCGAGCAAAGTGACCTCGATCATGGCCCCACATATACCTGACGGCCGCGTCGAATACGTCGCAAAGGCCCGGTGTGACCGGGTTGCAACGTCGAAGCCCTTCCGGTTCGTCGCCGACCCACCTAGCCTGTGACGTACATCACGAGGGAGGCTTCGATGCGGATCGCCGATGTGTTGCGCGGTAAAGGGGCTGCGGTGGCCACGATCACGCCGGAGACGTCGGTGTCGGGGCTGCTGACCGAGCTGAGCGTGCATAACATCGGCGCGATGGTGGTGGTGTCGCCGGACGGGGTGGTCGGCATCGTCTCGGAGCGCGACGTGGTGCGCGCGCTGCACTCCCGCGGCGCGGACCTGCTCCGGCAACCGGTGTCGGAGATCATGACCAGCTTCGTCGCGACGTGCGCGCCGACCGACTCGGTCGACAGCCTCAGCGCGTTGATGACGACGAACCGGGTGCGACACGTCCCGGTTATGGAAAACGGCAGGCTGGCGGGCATCGTCAGCATCGGCGACGTGGTCAAGACCCGCATGGAGGAACTCGAGACCCAACAGGAGCAGTTGCAGGCCTACATCACGCGTGGCTGAGATCCAGGTGGGCGCCGCCCGTCGGCGCGACGTGCGGCAGATGGGGGCGGTGCTGGCGCGTGCCTTCGAGCGCGACCCGGTGATGATGTGGATGGTGCCCGACGACGCCACCCGGGAACGGGCCCTCGCGCGGATGTTCGCGACCATGGTCCGGCATCACTACCTGCGCACCGGAGCCCCCGAGGTCGCCGGCGGTGACCACGTCGGGGCGGCGGCGCTGTGGGACCCGCCGGGAAAATGGAAGCAGTCCCGGCTGCAGGAGCTGCGGATGATGCCCGGGTTCATCCGGGCGTTCGGCAGGCATGTGCAGCGCGGCCAGCTGGTCTCGGACCTGATGAAGGAGAAGCATCCCGAGGAGCCGCACTGGTATCTGGCGGTGATCGGCAGCGACCCGACGGTCCGCGGCACCGGCTTCGGTCAGGCACTGATGCGGTCGCGGTTGGACCGCTGCGACGCCGAGTACGCGCCGGCGTATCTGGAGTCGAGCAACCCGGACAACATCCCGTACTACGAGCGCTTCGGGTTCACCGTCACCGGGGAGATTCGGTTGCCGGAGGGCGGTCCGTCGCTGTGGCCCATGTGGCGGAGGCCACGGTAGGGCACGGTCGCGGTGCCGTGAGCGTGCGCGAATGCCGGTTTTGCGGCGGCGTGTCGTGAACAGACGCGCACGTTCGCGCAAATGCTGGCCCGGTTTCAGCTCCAGGAGTATTCGGCGCGCAGGCGGGCGGCGACGACTTCGAACTTGTGCCGTTCCAGGATCGCGCCCTCGCGGCGGATGCCCTCCTCGGGCACGTCGAGCACCCGGTCCAGCCGCACCCAGCTCTCCCGGCCCTCGAAATCCCAGGTACCCGTGCCGATGCCGACCCAGTCCGGGTCGTCGCGGTGGTGGTCCCGACTCGACAGCATCAGACCCAGCAGCGTTTCGCGGTCGCGCCCGACGACGAGCACCGGCCGGTCCTTGCCCTGCGTCGGGTCGTCCTCGTAGACCACCCAGGTCCACACGATCTCGCCCGGGTCGGCGCGGCCGTCGAGGTCCGGGGCGTAGACGACCTTGCGGGCGCGGTGCGCGGTCGGGACCGCGTTGCTGGTGACGGGCCGGCCCGCGGTGATCGCCGCGGCCTCCTGCTTCGGGGGGCCCGCGATGACGTCGAGGCCGACCTTGATGCCCTGCGCGATGCCACGCTGCACGGCCTCGGACCGGCCGATCTGGCGGATGACCTTCGGCGCCTCGTTGAACACCAGGTTCTCCGCGAATCTTTGGAACGATTTCCAGGGCGGAGCCATGTTTTCGAGCATAAGCGAGCCGCACCCGGCGCGATTGTGTGCCGGGGCCGTTCCCTGGATACGCTGTTGGCAACCCGGGACACGTCTACCAGGAGAAACCCAATCAGTAATTTCGCCGACCGGACATTCACGCCGCCGGCGCAGATCCGGAACTTCTGCATCATCGCGCACATCGACCACGGCAAGTCGACGTTGGCCGACCGGATGCTGGGCATCACCGGCGTCGTCGCCGACCGCGACATGCGCGCGCAGTACCTGGACCGGATGGACATCGAACGCGAACGCGGCATCACGATCAAGGCGCAGAACGTGCGGCTGCCGTGGGAAG
The DNA here is from genome assembly GCF_001722335.1 of Mycolicibacterium flavescens. GTDB lineage: Bacteria > Actinomycetota > Actinomycetes > Mycobacteriales > Mycobacteriaceae > Mycobacterium > Mycobacterium flavescens. Next base: position 257,206 of record NZ_MIHA01000004.1, on the reverse strand, counting down.
TCGACGGTGAGCAGTTCGTGCTGCACCTGATCGACACGCCGGGGCACGTCGACTTCACCTACGAGGTGTCGCGGGCGCTGGAGGCCTGCGAGGGCGCGGTGCTGCTGGTCGACGCCGCGCAGGGGATCGAGGCCCAGACGCTGGCCAACCTGTACCTGGCGCTCGATCGCGACCTGACCATCATCCCGGTGCTCAACAAGATCGACCTGCCCGCCGCCGACCCCGACCGCTACGCCGGCGAACTCGCCCACATCATCGGCTGCGAACCGTCCGACGTGCTGCGCGTGTCGGGCAAGACCGGCGCGGGCGTTCCCGAGCTGCTCAACGAGGTGGTGCGGCTCATCCCGCCGCCGGTCGGTGACGCCGACGCGCCCGCCCGCGCCATGATCTTCGACTCGGTCTACGACATCTACCGCGGCGTGGTCACCTACGTCCGCGTCGTCGACGGCAAGCTGAACCCGCGCGAGAAGATCAAGATGATGTCCACCGGGGCGACGCACGAACTGCTCGAGGTCGGCATCGTCTCGCCCGAGCCGAAGGCGTCCGACGGGCTCGGCGTCGGCGAGGTCGGCTACCTGATCACCGGCGTCAAGGACGTCCGGCAATCGAAGGTCGGGGACACGGTGACCACCGTGCGCCACGGCGCCGCCGAACCGCTGACCGGCTACCGCGAACCCAAGCCGATGGTGTACTCCGGGCTGTACCCGGTCGACGGATCCGACTACCCGGTCCTGCGTGACGCGCTGGACCGGCTGCAGCTCAACGACGCCGCGCTGACCTACGAGCCGGAGACCTCGGTGGCGCTCGGATTCGGTTTCCGCAGCGGCTTTCTGGGCCTGCTGCACATGGAGATCACCCGCGAGCGGCTCGAGCGCGAGTTCAACCTCGACCTGATCTCCACCTCACCGAACGTGGTTTACCGCGTGCTGCAGGAGGACGGCAGCGAGATCGTCGTCACCAACCCGTCGGACTGGCCGGACGGCAAGATCCGCAGCGTGTGGGAGCCGATCGTCAAGGTCACGATCATCGCGCCCAGCGAGTTCATCGGCACGATCATGGAGCTGTGCCAGTCGCGGCGCGGCGAGCTGGGCGGCATGGACTACCTGTCGCCCGAGCGCGTCGAACTGCGCTACACGATGCCGCTCGGCGAGATCATCTTCGACTTCTTCGACGCGCTGAAGTCGCGCACCCGCGGCTACGCCAGCCTCGACTACGAGGAGGCCGGTGAGCAGGAGGCCGACCTGGTCAAGGTCGACATCCTGCTGCAGGGCGAGCCGGTGGACGCGTTCAGTGCGATCGTGCACAAGGAGTCGGCGTACGCCTACGGCAACAAGATGACCACCAAGCTCAAGGAGCTGATCCCGCGCCAGCAGTTCGAGGTTCCGGTGCAGGCCGCGATCGGCTCGAAGATCATTGCTCGCGAAAACATCCGCGCGATCCGCAAAGACGTGCTATCGAAGTGCTACGGCGGCGACATCACGCGCAAGCGCAAGCTGCTCGAGAAGCAGAAGGAAGGCAAGAAGCGGATGAAGACCATCGGCCGCGTCGAGGTGCCGCAGGAGGCGTTCGTCGCCGCGCTGTCCACCGACTCGTCAGCCGCCGACAAGGCCAAGAAGTAGTCCGCTCCGATGGGCAGGCGCGCTGCGGTGACGACGGCGGTGGGCGCGTGCGCGCTCCTGGCGGCGGCCTGCGCGTCCCCGGCCGGTGAGCCGCCGGTCGTGCGGATCGCCGAGGCGGTGGCGCCGTCGCCGGACCGCACGCTGGATCAGGCGTTGCCGACGGTCGAGGAGATGACCTCGATGTTCGGCGCGGCCGGCTTGATGGGTCAGCTCGTCGAGGGTGGTCCCGACATGCTGCTGCAGGGTGTGCGCGAGGCCGAGGCGAGCCCGCCCGACTGTGTCAGCACCGGCTACCAGTTGCAGAAGGTCGTCTACCAGTCGGCTCCGGTGCGGTCGGTGGTCAGCCAGTCGTGGGCGGGCGGAGATGCCAACGGCCCCAGCGCAACCGGGTTCTTCGGGGTCGTCCAGTTCGCCGACGCCGACGCCGCGCAGCAGTTCTTCGCCGCCTCGGCCGACAAATGGCACCGCTGCAACGGCAAGACCCTGGAATTGCGGCAGCCCGAGCGCGGCGGCGACGGGTCGAGCCGGATCACCGACGTGGGGGTCGACTCGTCGATCGTGTCGGCGGTCGTGATGCAGGACGCCGGTTCGACGGTCCAGCGCGCGCTCGGTGTGGCCGCGGACTGCGTGGTCGACGTCGAGATCAGCGACGCCGCCGGGCCGGACGGGACGGGGGCCCGCGATGCCGTGGCGGTGGCCAACCTGATGCTGCAGAAGATCGGCGTGCGCTGACCCCGAATTGACGGCCACTGCCCGAATTTGCCACGGGTCGGTCACAATTACGCGGTGACCTTCATCGGTACGGTTCGCCGGGTTCTTGCCGCGGGCGCCGTCCTCGCGGTATCGGCGCTGCTCAGCGGGTGCGTGAGCACGGTGTCGGGGACCGCGGTGCGTGGTCACGGCGCCGGCCGGCTCGACGTGCCGCCGCTCGAGGCGTCCCAACTCGACGATGTGTTGCTGAGCATCGGGGAGGTGAACGGGATCATGGGCTCGACGACGATGCAGGTGACCGCCGAGCTCGAGGAGATGACCGACCATTCCGACCTCGTCTCCGACCCCGCCTGCCTCGGCGCGATCTACGGTGCGGAGGAACCGGTGTACGCCGGCAGCGGGTGGACCGACATGCGCGACCAGGTCGCCCGCGAACCCGACGAGGACAACGCCCACTGGGTCGAGCAGACCGCGGTGCTCTACCCGTCGGCCGACGAGGCGCAGCAGTTCTTCGAGGAATCGAAAGTCGCCTGGGAAGACTGCGGCGATTCGACTGTCGTCGTGACAAGTTCGGGCGACGACTATCTGTGGTCGCTCGACGCGCTGCGAGCCGAGGACACGCTGATCACCCAGGTGACCACGCAGGAGGACGCCGAAGGCTGGGCGTGCCAGCACGCGCTGTCGGTGGTGTCGAACCTGACCGCTGAGGCGTGGGCGTGCGGGTACACGATCGGCGAGGAGGCGGCCGAGATCGCCGCCGGCATGGTCGACAACGCCTCCCGGTAGCCGGTTCAACGGTTTCTTCACACCTCTGTCCGCTCGGTTAACCGCGGTGGCAGCCGTGGCCGTCGCGCCCCACAATGGCCGCATGCTTCCGGTACTCGATCTGGCCGAGGCCGACACCGAACCCGGCCGCTTCCGTGCGCGCCTGCGCGAGGCGGCCCACGACGCGGGGTTCTTCTACCTCGTCGGCCACGGCGTCTCGCGCGCGCAGATGCAGCGGGTGCTGACCCTGGCCCGGAACTTCTTCGCGTTGCCCTCCGCGGTCAAGAACGAGATCAGCCAGCTGAAAAGCCCGCAGTTCCGCGGATATTCGCGCATCGGCGGTGAGCTGACCAACGGTGAGGTCGACTGGCGCGAACAGATCGACATCGGCCCGGAGCGGCCGGTCATCGACGGCGCCGAGGGGTACTGGCGGCTGCAGGGACCGAACCTGTGGCCGACGGTTCCCGCGGGTTTCCGGGACGCGTTCGAAGACTGGACCGACACGCTGTCCGGCGTCGGGCTGCGACTGCTGCGGCACTGGGCGGTGTCGCTGGGCGCCGCCGAGCACACCTTCGACGCGGCGTTCGCCGACCGCCCCGCCACGCTGCTCAAGGTGGTGCGCTATCCCGGTACCGCGGACACCTCGCAGGGGGTGGGCGCCCACAAGGACTCCGGCGTGCTGACCCTGCTGCTGGTCGAGCCCGGCTCGCGGGGGCTGCAGGTCGAGGGCGCCGCGGGGGAGTGGATCGACGTCCCGCCGCTGCCGGACGCGTTGATCGTCAACATCGGCGAACTGCTCGAGGTCGCGACGGGCGGCTATCTGCGCGCCACCCGGCACCGGGTGCTGGCGCCGCCGCCGGGCGCCGACCGGGTGTCGATCCCGTACTTCCTCAACCCGGCGCTCGATGCGCTGATCCCGATCATCGAGCTGCCGCCGGAGCTCGCGGCGCTGTCGCGCGGTGTGGAAGCCGATCCGGACAACCCGATCTTCAACACGTACGGCGAGAACGCCTGGAAGTCGCGCACCCGGGCGCACCCCGACGTCGCCGCGCTGCACCACGGGATCACGCTGTCGCGTACTGATTGATTCGGGGTGATCGCAACTGTCGGCGGGAGCCGCCGGCGCGGATAGATTTCGGCCGTGTTCGATGTTCGCCGGCTGGTGGTGCTGCAGGAGGTTGTGCGCAGCGGCTCGCTGTCGTCGGCGGCGGTGACGCTGAACTACACGACATCGGCGGTGTCGCAACAGATCACGGCGCTGGAACGCGACATCGGCGTGACGCTTCTGGTGCGCGGCCCCAACGGGGCGCGACCGACCGCCGCGGGCAGCCGGCTGCTCGAGCACGCCGAGGCGATCCTGCCCGCGATCGCCGCCGCCGAACGGGACCTGGCGCGGATGAGCAGCGCGCGGCCCGGCGCGATCCGCGTCGCCTCGTTCGCCAGCGCGGCCGCCACCATCCTGCCGCCGGCGATCGCGCGGTTCCGCGCGCTGTGCCCCGACGTCGACGTCGAGTTGGTCGCGGCCGACCCGGCCGACGGGGTGGGCCTGCTCGCCGCCGGCGACGTCGACGCCGCGGTGATCACCGAAGTCCCCGGCGAGCGGCCGGAGTTCCCACGGCTGCACGGGGTTCCCGTCTACGACGACGAGTTCTACGTGGTGCTGCCCGCGAGCCACCGGCTGGCCGGTGCGGCCGAGGTGCCGTTCGCCGCGCTCGCCGACGAGCAGTGGATCGTGAGCACCGAGACCGGGGTGTGCCCCGACGTCCGGGTGTTCGAGCAGGCCTGCCGCCAGGCGGGTTTCGTTCCTTCGGTGACGTTCCGTGCCGAGGGCTACTCCACCGTGCAGGGTCTGGTGGCCGCCGGTCTCGGGGTGTCGCTGGTGCCGTCGCTGGCGGCGTACGGCGGTGCGCACCCGGATGTCGTGCTGCGCCGCGTGCTGGGGCGACGGCCGGTGCGACGCATCGCGATCGCGACGGCACACGAACCGGCGGCCAGCACACCGCTCGGCACTTTCGTCTCGCTGGCCCGCGCGGCGGGCGCCCAATTTTGTTCGCAGCCCGTGTACAGCGTTGCTGAACGCCCCTTCAGCGTCGCTTGATCCGCCTTCCCCCGCACCATCGAGCCACTTAGGTTGCTGAACATGACCACCACCGAGAGCACCACGCCCGTCCTCACTTCGCCGGATGAGGCGCTGCGCATCGCGCAGTCGATCGCGGCGGACATCGCGGCCGGCGCGGTCGAGCGCGAACTCACCGGCGTCTGGCCCCAGGAGCAACTGCGCCAGATCGGTGAATCCGGGCTGCTCGGCATCATCGTGCCCGCCGCGCACGGCGGTCCGGACCTGCCGCGGGCGACCGCCGTCGAAGTGCTGCGCATTCTGTCGCAGGCGGATTCGGCGGTCGGTCAGCTGCTGCTGTCACATTTCGTGCTCACCCACGCGATCAGCGGGCTGGAGAACACCGAACCGGCGCCGAGCATCTACCGCGACGTGCTCGCCGGTGCGCAACTGGGCAACGCCACCGTCGAGCGCGGCACCCGAACCAGCGCCGAGCGGCGGACCACCGTCACACGTCAGGGTGACGGCACCTGGCGGCTCGACGGCACCAAGTACTACGCCACCGGAACCCTCGGCGCCGCCTGGATCGCCGTCGCCGCCCGCATAGCGGGCACCGAACCACCGCACGGCGCAACGGTGTTCGTGCGGCCCACCGATCCCGGCGTGACGTTGAACCTGGACCGGTGGTCGGCCTTCGGGCAGCGCGGGACCGCCAGCGGTGAGGTGGTGTTCGACAACGTCGCCGTCGACGCCGACTTCGTCATCGACGAGGGGCCCGACCCGGACCCGGTGACCGCGCCGCCCGCGGTCCTCGGCGCGTTCGACCAGGCGCTGCACACCGCGGTCGACATCGGAATCGCCCGTGCCGCACTGGAAGACGGCGCGCGGTTCGTCACAACCAAGTCGCGGCCCTGGTTTGAGGCCGGCGTCGACAACGCCGGCGACGAACCGCACGTGGTGCGTCGCTTCGGTGAGCTCACCGCCCGGCTGTACGCGCTGGAAGCGCTGCTGGCCCAGGGCGCCGCGCTGGTCGACGAGGCGCTGGCCGCCCCGGAGGTGACCCGCGAGGCGGCCGCGGCCGCGTCGCTGAAGGTGGCGGCGGCCAAGGCGCTCGCGCAGGAGTTCGCGGTCGAGATCGCCAGCGGCATCTTCGAACTGGCGGGCGCCTCGGCCACCGACCGCGGGCATGCGCTGGACCGGCACTGGCGCAATGTGCGGGTGCACTCGCTGCACGACCCGGCCCGGTGGAAGTACGTCCACCTCGGCAATTACACGCTTCACGGCACCAAGCCGCCGCGGCTCGGTGTCCTTCTCTGACCACTCCTAGCGAAGGATTCACCATGGCAGGCTTCTACCTCACCGGCAGCATCAACATCGCGACGGTCGACGACGCGTTCCGGCTGGTCGGTTCCCGGTTGCAGCCGGGGGTGACCCGTGTTCCCGACGGCGAGCCCGGCGACCGGGCCAACTGGGTGCTCACCCAGGCCGGGCACTTCCTGGACAACCCGACACTCGAGGTCGTCGACGGCAAGGCCCGGGTGCGGGCCGGCACGTCGGTGGCGTTCGGGGCGCTGGACTATCACAGCGTGGCCGCCGAGTCCTACGCCCGCTTCGCCGCCGCCCGCCGCGACGGTGTGCTGGCCGACGGGTCCCGCTTCCTGGTGTCGATCCCGACGCCGTTCAACGCGGTGAACTCGTTCGCGCACTTCGACTCCCAGGTGGAGGTCGCCTACGCCTACGAGCAGGCGCTCAAGGACAGCGTCGCCGCGCTGCAGGAGGCGATCCCGCCCGGCGATCTGGCGATCCAGTGGGATCTGCCGACCGAGCTGGCGACGATCGAGGGCTGGTTCCCCAACCCGTACGGCGGGTTCGAGCCGATCTTCGCGGCGACCGCGCGGCTGGCGTCCTGGGTGCACGACGACGCGGAGCTGACATTCCATCTGTGCTACGGCGATTCGAAGTTCGGTGCCTCGCCGTTCATGGGCGACCCGCCCGACGAGGAGGCGGCCGCCCGCGGAGGTCGGCACATCCTGCCGCGCGACGCGTCGGCGATCGTCACGCTGGCCAACGGGTTGTCGCGGCATGTGCCGCGCCGCATCGACGCGATCCAGGCGGCGACGGTCGCGGCGTGGAACCGCCGCGCGCACTGGCAGCCGCTGAGCGGGCTGGCGCTGGAGGCCGACACCGAGATCTACCTCGGTCTGCTGCACGCCGAGGACGGCGCGGACGGCGCCAGGACGCGGGCCGCGTTGGCCGCGGAGTTCCTGCCGGAGTTCGGGATCTCGACCGAGTGCGGGCTCGGTCGGCATTCGGCCGAACAGCTCGAAGCGGTGCTCGTCGCGTGGAGCGACTACGCCGCGGCCCGCGAACCGGCGCTGGCCGGCTGACTTTTTCTGCCGAGTTGGTCCACGCCGAGCAGACGCAAAGTGACCTGAAAACCGCCGAAATGAGGGCACTTTGCGACTGCTCGCGCAGGAAAAGGTGAGCTACATCGGGGCGTTGGCCGGGACGAAGACCCCGGAGCTGTCGGCCTCCTCCTCGGCGCGGATCACGTGCACCACCGCGTTGATCAACGCCAGATGGGTGAACGCCTGCGGGAAGTTGCCCAGATGCCGGCCGGTGCGCGGCTCGATCTCCTCGGCGTACAGGTGCAGCGGGCTGGCGAACGACAGCAACCGCTCACACAGATGCTTGGCCCGACTGATCTCGCCGATCTCGACCAACGCCGACACCAACCAGAACGAGCAGATCGTGAACGTGCCCTCCTCGCCGGACAGCCCGTCGTCGGTCTCCTCGACGCGGTAGCGCAGCACCAGGCCTTCCTCGGTGAGCTCGTCGGCGATCGCCAGCACCGTCGCCCGCACCCGCGGGTCCTCGGGCGGCAGGAAGCGGGTCAGCACCGCGAGCAGCAGCGACGCGTCGAGCGCGTCGTCGCCGTAGCGCTGGGTCAGCACCCCGCGCTTGTCGACGCCGTGCTTGAGCACGTCGGCCTTGATCTCCTCGGCGATCGCGCGCCACTGCTGGGCATAGGACTTCTCGCCCTGGAACTCGGCCAGTTTCGAGCCGCGATCCAACGCGACCCAGCACATGATCTTGCTGCTGGTGAAGTGCTGCGGGTCGCCGCGGACCTCCCAGATCCCGCGGTCGGGCTCCTTCCAGTGCTTGATCGCCTCTTCGACCTGCTGCTTGAGCACCGGCCACAGCGTGTCGGAGATCTGCTCGCGCGACTTGGCGTGCAGGTACACCGAATCGAGCATGGTGCCCCAGATGTCGTGCTGCATCTGGTTGTAGGCGCCGTTGCCGATGCGCACCGGCCGGGCCCCGTCGTAGCCGGACAGGTGCGGCAGCTCCTCCTCGACCAGCGTGCGTTCGCCGCCGACGGCGTACATCACCTGAAGTGGGTGGCGCTCACCGTTGTTCGCGCCCGACACGTCGGCGATGAACGCGAAGAAGTCGTCGGCCTCGCGGTCCAGCCCCAGCGTGTACAGACCCCACAGTGCGAACGTCGAGTCCCGCACCCACGCGTAGCGGTAGTCCCAGTTACGTTCGCCCTGAGGGGTTTCCGGCAGCGACGTGGTCGGCGCGGCCAGCAGCGCGCCGGTCGGGGAGTAGGTCAGCCCCTTCAACGTCAACGCGCTGCGCTGCAGGTACGCCCGCCACGGGTGGTCCGGGAAGTCGCCGACGTTGATCCACTGGCGCCAGGCTTCGCTGGTCTGCCACATCTTGTCGGCGGCCTCGTCGTAGGTCTGCGGCGCCGGATGCTTGGACCACGACAGCGCGACGAACGCGTTGTCGCCCTCCTTCATCCGGGTGCGGGCCCGCGCCTCATGGCCCTCCAGCCCCAGCCGCAGGTTCGTGGTGAGCCGCAGCGTCGGATGCGCGTCGGCGTCGCGGCTGGCCCGCGCGATCGCCTCGCCGTAGGCCTGCGCCGAGTACTCCCAGGTCGCCGGGATGCGGTGGTAGTCGAACGCCGGCTCGCAGTTCATCACCAGCTCGACGGTGCCGCTGACGCAGCGCACGGTGCGCAGCAGGATGTGCTCGGCGTCCCAGTCCATCGGGGTGCGACGGTGGGTGCGTGAGCGGGCGTCGAGGTCATGCCACGGACCCATCACCAGCGCCTCGCGCACGATCAGCCAGCCGGTGTGGGTCTGCCAGGTGGTCTCCAGGATCAGGCTGCCCGGCAGATAGCGTCGCGCCGACGGCACCGACACCCCGTAGGGGCCGAGCCGGAAGTGGCCGGCGCCGCGGTCCAGGATCGCGCCGAACACGCTGGGTGAATCCGGCCGCGGCACGCACAGCCACTCCACCGACCCGGCCGACGAGATCAGGCAGGTGTTCTCGCAGTCGGACAGGAACCCGTAGTCGGCGATCGGCGGGAACGGGTTGCGCAGCGCCCCGGTCGGCGCGTACGGAGTCGGCGCCGTGACGGTCAGCGGGCTGTTCGCGGCCACCGACGGCGCGGGCATCGACGCGGCACCTGACTGCGGGGTTCCGTCCGAATGTCCGGCTTGCTGCAAAACCATGCCGACATCATCGACTGCCGACCTGCTCGTCGTCCACTCATCGGCGGCGTGTCAGCTCAGCGCCGGGCAAACGCCGGGATGTGCTCGGGCAACGGCCCGATCGCCACGCCGTAGGCGGCCACCCGGCGCAGCGCGGGAATCCGGCCGGCGAGGCGGATCAACGGGGGCGCGCTCGCCTCTCCCGGCGAGGTCACCGCCACCTCGATCACCCTGCGGTGGATCATCCGCTGCACGGCCTGGACCAGCATCGTCGGCACCAGGCGACGCAGCTGCAGGCGGGCCAGGTGCCGGGTGGACAGCGTGCCCGCGCGCAACGGTCCGGCCAGGAGGCGGCCGGCCGCGACGGCGTCGGCCACCGCGAGGTTGATCCCGACCCCGCCCACCGGCGACATCGCGTGCGCGGCGTCGCCGATCAGCAGCAGACCGGGGGTGTACCACCGCCGCAGCCGGTTGAGCTGCACGTCGAGCAGTTTGACGTCGTCGAACGACGTCACCGTCGCCACGCGGTCGGCCAGCCACGGCGCCAGCGCCGCCGCGCCCCGGTGCAGCGCACTGATGCCGGCCGCCCGCAACTCGGCGTCGCGGCCCTTCGGGATGACGTACGCGCACTGGAAGTAGTCGCCGCGGTCGATGGCCGCCAACACGTGGCCGGCGCCGATCTGGCCGGCCAGCCCCGCCGGGTCGCCGTCCTCGCGGGGCACCCGAAACCACCACACGTCCATCGGGACGCCGAAGTCGCGCGGTTTGAGGCCCATCGCGGTGCGCAGCGTCGACGACCTGCCGTCGCAGGCGACGGTCAGCGTCGCGCGCATCTCGCCGATCTGGCCGTTCCCGCCGCGGTAGCGGACCCCGACCACGGTGTCGCCGTCGAGCAGCGGGCCCAGCACCTCGGTGCTGCGCAGCAGGGTGAACGTCGGCTCGCGCTGGGCCGACGACGCCAGCAGCTCCAGGAAGTCCCACTGCGGAACCAGCGCGATGTGCTTGTGCGGACCGGGAATTCGACGCAGATCCATCTCCAGCACGCTGCCCTGCACCGACATTCGCAGCGTCTCGATCTCGCGGTGCGGGATACGCGCGAACTCGTCGGCCAGCCCCAGTTCGTCGAGCAGCCGCAGGGTGCTGGCGTGGACGGTGTCACCGCGGAAATCGCGCAGGAAGTCGGCGTGCTTCTCCATCACCGTGACGTCGACGCCGGCGCGGGCGAGCAGCAACCCGAGCATGACGCCTGCGGGGCCACCTCCGGCGATCAACGCTGTGGTCCGTCCGCTCGGCACGGGGTCATTCTGGCATCGCATAGGGTGGCGGTGTGGGCGGCTTCCTGAATTGGTGGGACGGCGTCGAACTGTGGCTCACCGGCCTGCCGTTCATCGCTCAGACCGCCGTCGTGATGCCCGTCGTGCTCGCGCTGGCCTACGGCATCGCGATGGTGCTCGACGGTGCGCTCGGCAACGGAATCAAGTTGGTGCGCCGCGTCCGTCACGACGATTCGGACATCGAACGATGAGGGGCGGGATGCCGCGGTCCCGGGTGACGCTGGTGCTGGTCTTCCTGGTTGTTCTGGTCATCGTCATGTGGTGGTTCACCCGCTGAGACCGCAGGCTCGGACGGGAACGTCGCTGCGGCTCTGTTACGATTCGCGCCATGCAAACGGCGTCCGGCAACAAGAGTGGCCACATCCTGGCCCTCATTGCCGTGGGTTTTTCCGCCGTCGCTGATGTCTGTTGTTGTCGCTGACTCCTCACCCGTCCGCGGTCTGGTGTCGGTAACGGCTGTCGAGGTCACGCCTTAGGGGCTGATCCAACGCCTTTCCGTCGAGACGGGTTCCATCCCGTTCACACCGAAGTCCCTTCAGGAAAGGTCCCCGATGGTCACCATTCGCAACACCTGGCGCGTCGCCGCCGCACTCGCCGCCAGCGCCACCCTGCTGGCCGCGTGCGGCGGCGGGTCCAGCGACGTCGCCGGCGACACCGCCGGCGAAAAGGCCGACACCACGCTGACGCTCGTCGCGTACGCGGTGCCCGAACCCGGCTGGAGCAAAGTCATCCCCGCGTTCGCCGCCACCCCGGAAGGCAAGGGCGTCGCGGTCACCACGTCCTACGGCGCCTCCGGTGATCAGTCCCGCGCCGTCGTCGACGGCAAGCCCGCCGACATCGTGAACTTCTCCGTCGAACCCGACATCACCCGGTTGGTCAAGGCCGACAAGGTGACCGAGGACTGGAACGCCGGCGCCACCAAGGGCATCCCGTTCGGTTCGGTGGTGTCGCTGGCGGTGCGCCCCGGCAACCCCAAGGGCATCAAGGACTGGGGCGACCTGCTCAAGCCCGGCGTCGAGGTCATCACGCCCAGCCCGCTGAGTTCGGGGTCGGCCAAGTGGAACCTGCTGGCGCCGTACGCGTGGGCCAGCAAGGGCGGCCAGGATCCGCAGGCCGGTCTGGACTATGTCACCGAACTGGTGACCGAGCACATCAAGTTGCGTCCCGGCTCGGGCCGTGAGGCCACCGACGTGTTCCGCCAGGGCAGCGGCGACGTGCTGCTGGCCTACGAGAACGAGGCGCTGAACTTCGACCTCGAGTACGTCAACCCGCCGGAGACCTTCAAGATCGAGAACCCGGTCGCCGTCGTGACCACCAGCACGCACCAGGACAAGGCCACCGCGCTGAAGAACTTCCTGTACACCCCGGAGGCCCAGAAACTGTGGGCCGAGGCCGGTTTCCGGCCCGTCGACCCCGGCGTGCTCGAGGAGTTCAAGGACAAGTACCCCGCCCCCGCCAAGCTGTGGACCATCGCCGACCTCGGCGGCTGGGCCGAGGTGGATCCCGCGCTGTTCGACAAGGACAACGGTTCCATCACCAAGATCTACACCCAGGCGACCGGATGACCTCTTCGCTGGCAGCCCGGCCCGACTTCACCGACGGTGAGCCGGGCCGGGCGTCCGCTTTCCTGGGCCGCCGCCACGGCACCACCTCGCTGCGCGTGGGAGCCGCGTCGATCTGGCTGAGCCTGATCGTGCTGCTGCCGCTGGCGGCGATCCTCTGGCAGGCCGCCGGCGGCGGCTGGCAGGCGTTCTGGGCGGCGGTCACCTCGAACGCCGCGGTCGAGTCGTTCCGGGTGACGCTGACGGTGTCGTTCGGGGTGACCGCGGTCAACATGGTGTTCGGCCTGTTGGTGGCGTGGGTGCTGACCCGCGACGACTTCCCGGGCAGGCGGCTGGTCGACTCGGTCATCGACCTGCCGTTCGCGCTGCCGACGATCGTGGCCAGCCTGGTGATGCTGGCGCTCTACGGCCCGGCCAGCCCCGTCGGCCTGCACCTGCAGCACACCAAGTGGGGGATCGGGGTGGCGCTGCTGTTCGTCACGCTGCCGTTCGTGGTGCGTTCGGTGCAACCGGTGCTGCTCGAACTCGACCGCGAGGTCGAGGAGGCCGCGGCGTCACTGGGCGCCAGCAACCGGGTGATCTTCACCAGGGTGGTCCTGCCTGCGCTGCTGCCCGCGCTGCTGTCCGGCGCCGGGTTGGCGTTCTCGCGGGCGATCGGCGAGTTCGGTTCGGTGGTGCTCATCGGTGGTGCGGTGCCCGGTGAGACCGAGGTGTCCTCGCAGTGGATCCGGACGCTGATCGAGAACGACGACCGCACCGGCGCGGCGGCGATCTCCATTGTGCTGCTGTTGATCTCGTTCGTCGTGTTGTTCATCCTGCGGGCGATCGGGTCGCGGGCGGCCAAGCGGGAGGAACTGGCGCAGTGACACCGTCGCCGGTCGTGAAGCACCTGCTGCGTTACGTCGCGCTGGCCTACATCGTGATCCTGGTCGTGGTGCCGGTGGGCCTGATCCTGTGGCGCACGTTCGCCCCCGGGTTCGGTGCGTTCGTCGAGTCGATCACGACGCCGGCCGCGATCTCGGCGCTGAACCTGTCGCTGCTGGTGGTGGCGATCGTGGTGCCGCTCAACGTGCTGTTCGGCGTGCCGACAGCGCTGGTGTTGGCGCGCAACAAGTTCCGCGGCAAGAGTGCGTTGCAGGCGGTGATCGATCTGCCGTTCGCGGTGTCGCCGGTGGTGGTCGGTGTCGCGCTGATCCTGCTGTGGGGATCGGCGGGGCTGTTCGGGTTCGTCGAGAACAGCCTCGGGTTCAAGATCATCTTCGGCATTCCGGGCATCGTGCTGGCCAGCATCTTCGTCACCGTGCCGTTCGTCATCCGCGAGGTCGAACCGGTGCTGCACGAGATCGGCACCGACATGGAGGAGGCCGCCGCGACGCTGGGTTCGCAGTGGTGGCAGACGTTCTGGCGGATCACGCTGCCGTCGATCCGCTGGGGTCTGACGTACGGCATCGTGTTGACGATCGCGCGCACGCTCGGCGAATACGGCGCGGTGCTGATGGTGTCGTCCAACCTGCCGGGCACGTCTCAGACGCTGACCCTGCTGGTGTCGGACCGGTACGCCCGCGGCGCCGAGTACGGCGCGTACGCGGTGTCGACGCTGTTGATGACGGTGGCGGTGGTGGTGCTGATCGCGCAGGTGGTGCTCGACGCCCGACGGGCGCGGGCGAGCAAATAGGTTCAGGGAGAACAGACATGACCGATGCGATCGTCGTGCGGGGCGCCAACAAGCGCTACGGTGAGTTCGCCGCACTCGACGACGTCGACTTCGAGGTGCCGTCGGGTTCGCTGACCGCCCTGCTGGGGCCCAGCGGCTCGGGCAAGTCGACACTGCTGCGCGCCATCGCCGGGCTGGACCAGCCCGACACCGGCACCATCACGATCAACGGCCGCGACGTCACCGACGTGCCGCCGCAGCGCCGCGGTATCGGCTTCGTGTTCCAGCACTACGCGGCGTTCAAACACCTGACCGTGCGCGACAACGTCGCGTTCGGGCTCAAGATCCGCAAGCGGCCCAAGGCCGAGATCACCGAGAAGGTCGACAACCTGCTGGAAGTGGTGGGGCTGGCCGGTTTTCAGACCCGCTACCCCAACCAGCTCTCCGGCGGGCAGCGCCAGCGCATGGCGCTGGCCCGCGCGCTGGCCGTCGACCCGCAGGTGCTGCTGCTCGACGAGCCGTTCGGCGCGCTCGACGCCAAGGTGCGTGAGGACCTGCGGGCCTGGCTGCGCCGGTTGCACGACGAGGTGCACGTCACCACGGTGCTGGTCACCCACGACCAGTCCGAGGCGCTCGACGTCGCCGACCGCATCGCGGTGCTGAACAAGGGGCGCATCGAGCAGGTCGGCACACCCGAAGAGGTGTACGACGCCCCGGCCAACGCGTTCGTGATGTCGTTTCTCGGCGCGGTGTCCTCCCTCAACGGGTCGCTGGTGCGCCCGCACGACATCCGGGTCGGACGCACACCCGACATGGCCATCGCCTCGTCCGACGACTCGATCCAGGCCACCGGTGTGCTGCGCGCGACGGTCAACCGGATCGTCATGCTGGGCTTCGAGGTTCGCGTGGAACTGACCAGCGCCACCGATCACACGTCGTTCACCGCGCAGATCACCCGCGGCGACGCCGAGGCACTCGCGCTCAAGGAGGGCGACACGGTCTACGTGCGCGCCACCCGAGTGCCGCAGTTGCCCGGCGGGACCGACATCCCGCACAGCGACAGCGCCGACGACGACGGGGCTCTGACCAACGCCTGAGAACGGCGTCGCGTGAGCGTCGTCACACCGGTGAGGCGATCCCGCCGCGTGGTCGTTTACCTCTCTGAGGAGGGGACGACCGCGATGGGAGATGCGATGACGACGAGCACCGACATTCCGAGCCGGGCCGAATTGGTAAGCCGGGCACAGCAACTGCAGCCGGTGCTGGCCCGGTTCGCTGCGCACGGGGAGGCCGATCGGCGGCAGGCCGACGAGGTGATCGATGCGTTGACCGGTGCCGGTCTGTTCCGGCTGTTCGCCCCGCGTCGCTTCGGCGGTTACGCGGTGTCGGTCCGCACGCTGGTGGAGGTCACCGAAACGCTGGGCGTCGCCGACGGGTCGGCGGCGTGGGTGGTCTGCATCGGCGCCGGCGGTTCCTGGGCGGCCGCCCTCACCGGCGATCGCGCGCAGGAGGAGGTCTTCGCGGACACCCCGGATGTCAGGATCACGGCCACCGGTGATCCGGCGACGGTCGCCGGGTCGACGGCGGGGTGCGGTTCAGCGGCCGCTGGTCCTACGCGTCGGGGTCGCCGCATGCCGACTGGGCTGCGGTCGGCGTCACGGTCGAGGCCGATACGGCGCCGGCCGAGCAGTACTTCGCGCTGGTGCCCCGGACAGACCTTGTGCTCGACGAGAACTGGCGCACCGTCGGCATGCGCGGAACCGGCAGCCACACCTGGGTGGCCGAGGACGTGTTCGTGCCCGAGCACCGGCTACTTCCGCTGAGCGCCGTCATCGGTGCCGAACCGCCCCTCAGCGAACCCATCTACCGGCTGCCGGTCGGGGCGTTCTCGACGGTGGTCATCCTGGGCCCGCTGCTGGGTCTGGCGAAGGCGGCGTTGGAGCACACCGTCGCCAAGGCGGCGACGAAGGGGATCCATCACACGGTCTACACCCGGCAGAGCGAATCGGTCGGGGTCCAGGTGCAGATCGCCGAGGCGGCTCTGAAGGTCGACACCGCCCGGATGCACGCCTACCGGATCGCCGACGAAATGGACGCCGCGACCACCGCCCGTCAGCCGGTCGACTACGCCGACCGCGCGCGGATGCGGGCCGCCGCGGGGTATGCGAGCCGCCAGATCCTCGACTCCATCCAGATGCTGCTCGATGTGCACGGTGCCGGATCCTTCGCCGAAGCCCACCCGCTGCAACGGTTCTGGCGCGACGCGAACGTCATGGCCAGGCATGCCGGGCTGAACGCGGCCGTGGGATACGAGGTGTTCGGTAAGTCGCTGCTCGGGGTGGCCGAGCAGATCAGCCCGGTCGTGTGAGGTCAGGCGGCGACGTCGACGGCCGTCACCGCGTCGTAGCGGTCCAGCACCGTCGCGGCCACCAGGTTGTGCGAACCGAGCGGCTCGGACATCGGAATCGACTGCGCCGCTGCATAACTGGCGACCCGGTCGGTGATCCGACCGTGCGCCAGGAACCAGGGGGCAATGACCAACCGCTCGGCCCCGCGGGCCCGCAGCCGGTCGGCGGCCTCGGCGACACCGGCGTACGGTCCGGTGGCGAACGCGACTTCGGTTGCCGCCCATCGGGTTCCCCGCGACAGATGCTGGGCGACGGTCGCAGTCCTGGCGTTGGCGGCCGGGTGCGACGAGCCCACCGCGACGACCAGCACGCCGAGGTCGTCGTCGTCGGGGGAGACCCCGGTCTCGGTCAGCCGCTGACGCAGCACGGTCAACAGCGCGGGATCCTCGCCGAGCACCTCGGCACGGTCGACCACCGCGCGCGACTCCTCGATCACCGCGGGGATGTCGATGCGCGCGTGAAAGGCACTGGCCAACAGGAACGGGACCACCACGGCGGGGCCGTCCAGCCCGCGCAGCACCTCACCCAGGTCCGGTCCGGTCTGTTCGAGGAACGCCGCACGGACGTCGAGCCACGGCCGCAGCCGGCGGATCCGGCCCGCCACCGCGTGGGTGACCGCCGCCGAGCGTGGGTCGGCGCTGCCGTGCGCGGTGAGCACCAGCGTCACGAGAACCTCACGACGCGTGCAGCCCGCATTCGATCTTGCCGGTGCCCGCCCAGCGCCCGCTGCGCGGATCGGCGCCCTCGACCGGCTTCGCCGTGCACGGCGCGCAGCCGATCGACGGATACCCCTCCTCGACCAGCGGGTTGACCAGCACCCCGTGCGTGTCGATGTAGGCCTGCATCTCCTCGTCGGTCCACGCCGCCAGCGGGTTGATCTTCACCAGCCCGAAAGCGTTGTCCCAGCTGATGAACGGGGCGTTGGCCCGGGTCGGGGCCTCCACCCGGCGGATCCCGGTCACCCACGCGGAGTAGCCGCTCAGCGCCTTCGACAGCGGCTCGACCTTGCGCATCCGGCAGCACTCGTTGGGCTCACGGGCGAACAGGTCCTTGCCGAACAGCGCGTCCTGCTCGGGCACACTGCGCTCCGGGCTGACGTTGACGATGTTGACGTCGTAGACCGCCTCGACCGCGTCGCGGGTGCCGATGGTCTCGGCGAAGTGGTAACCGGTGTCGAGGAACAGGATGTCCACACCGGGACGCACCTGCGCGGCCATGTGCACCAGCACCGCGTCCTGCATGTTCGACGCCACCACGTAGTTGCCGCCGAAGTTCTCGTCGGTCCAGCGCAGCAGGTCGAGTGCGCTGGCGCCGTCGAGTTCGGCCGCGCCGCGCTCGGCCAGTGCCTGCAGATCGATGTCCGTCGCCAATTCGCTCACCGGTGTTCTCCGCTCTTCGCGCAAGCGCTCATCGCAAATCCGCCTCGTCCGCTCTGATCGCCCACGTAGCGAAACGCTCACCCTGCTCGCGTTGTTTCACGAAGTTGCGCACCACCCGGTCGATGTAGTCGCCGAGCTCGCTGGACAGCACCTTGTGTTGCCGCAGCTTGCGGCCGAAACCGCTGTCCAGGCCCAGGCTCCCGCCCAGATGCACCTGGAAACCCTCGACCGAGTTGCCGTTGCCGTCGTCGACCATCTGGCCCTTGAACCCGATGTCGGCGACCTGGATCCGCGCGCACGAGTTCGGGCAGCCGTTGATGTTCACGGTGATCGGCACGTCCAGTTGGGCGTTGATGTCCTCGAGCCGCTTCTCCAGCTCAGGCACCAGCACCTGCGCGCGCGTCCGGGTCTCGGTGAACGACAGCTTGCAGAACTCGATACCCGTGCAAGCCATCAGGTTCTTGCGCCAGTGCGACGGCTCCGGCGGCAGCCCGAGCGCGTTCAGTCCCGCCGACAGTTCCTCGAGCTTGTCGTCGGGCACGTCGAGGATGATCAGCTTCTGATACGGGGTGAACCGGATCCGGTCGGAGCCGACGGCCTCGGCCAGGTCGGCCACCTTCGTCAGGATCGTGCCCGACACCCGGCCCGCGATCGGGGACACACCGACGGCGTTGAGACCGTTCTTGAGCTTCTGGACGCCGACGTGGTCGATCGGGTGCTTGACCGGCTCGGGCGCCGGGCCGTCGATCAACTTGCGGCCCAGGTACTCGTCCTCGAGCACCTGGCGGAACTTCTCGACACCCCAGTCCTTGATCAGGAACTTCAGCCGCGCCTTGGACCGCAGCCGCCGGTACCCGTAATCGCGGAACACCGCGGTCGCGGCCTCCCACACGTCGGGCACCTCGTCGAGCGGCACCCACGCGCCCACGCGCTGGGCCAGCATCGGGTTGGTCGACAGCCCGCCGCCGACCCACAGATCCAGGCCCGGGCCGTGCTCGGGATGGTTGACCCCGATGAACGAGATGTCGTTGACCTCATGCGCGACGTCCTGCAGACTGGAGATCGCGGTCTTGTACTTACGCGGCAGGTTGGAGTACTCCGGGTTGCCGATGTAGCGCCGCACGATCTCGTCGAGCGCCGGTGTCGGGTCGAGCACCTCGTCGAGGGACTCGCCGGCCAGCGGCGAGCCCAGCATCCCGCGCGGGCAGTCGCCGCACGCCTCGGTGGTCTGCAGGCCGTGCGCGGCCAGCCGCTCCCAGATCTCGGGCACGTCCTCGACCCGCAGCCAGTGATACTGCAGGTTCATCCGGTCGGAGATGTCGGCGGTGTCGCGGGCGAAGTCGATGGAGATCTGGCCCAGGGTGCGCAGCGCGGCGGCCGAGAGCGCCTTGCCGTCGCAGCGCACCCGCATCATGAAGTACTTGGCCTCGAGCAGGTCGGCGTTCTCGTCACCGGTCCAGGTGCCGTCGTAGCCCTGCTCGCGCTGGGTGTAGAGCCCCATCCAGCGGAACCGACCCCGCAGATCCTGCTTGTCGATACCGTCGAAACCGGTCTTGGAGTAGATGTCGATGATGCGACTGCGCACGTTGAGCGCGTCGTCGTCCTTCTTGAACTGCTCGTTGGCGTTGAGCGGTTCGCGGTAGCCGTGCGCCCACTGGCCTTCGGCGCGCTTGCGCTTGGCGGGCTTGGGGGCGGATTCCGCTGTGGTCATGGTGGCTCCTTCGTGGAGCCGGATCGCGCGTCATCGCCGGGGCTGTCCGGCGGCGCGGATCCGGCGGCCAGCTGAAAGTACGGGGTGGGCTGGGACCTAAATCACACGCGTGAGGGCAGACAACAACAGGTACACACGCGCTTGAAGTCGACGTGACGCCGAGCCACCAGCGCTACACGCTGGGGAAAGCTACTGACGGCGCACACGTTGTCAATTGTGCCATGAACTCGCGCATCGGCCCTAACCGGGCCATATTTGCGCTCACCGTGAGTCCAACGGCGCTCTGGGAGACTGGCTGCATGACCGTCCGAACGGCGCCCGTCGCGCTGCCCGCCCTGCGCCCGACCCCGGGCCGGCCGTTCGGCGTCTACATCCACGTTCCGTTCTGCGCGACGCGCTGCGGGTACTGCGACTTCAACACCTACACCCCCGGCGAGCTCGGCGGCGCCACCCCCGACGGGTGGCTGGCCGCGCTGGGTGCCGAGTTGGCCGCGGCGGCCGGCCACGTCGGCGCCGTGCGTATCGACACCGTGTTCGTCGGCGGCGGTACCCCGTCGCTGCTGGGCGCGGCGGGGCTGACCGCCGTGCTCGACGCGGTCCGCGCGAACTTCGCCCTCGCCCCCGACGCCGAGGTGACCACCGAGGCGAACCCGGAGTCGACCTCGCCGGTGCTGTTCGAGCAGCTGCGCGCGGCCGGCTACACCCGGATCTCGCTGGGCATGCAGTCGACCGCCCCGCACGTGCTGGCCACCCTGGACCGCACCCACTCGCCGGGACGGGCCGCAGAGGCGGCGCGTGAAGCCGCCGCGGCCGGGTTCGACCACGTCAGCCTCGACCTCATCTACGGCACCCCCGGGGAGTCCGACGACGATCTGCTGCGCTCGCTCGACGCGGCGCTGGCCGCCGGGGTCGACCACCTGTCGGCCTACGCGCTGATCGTCGAGGACGGCACCGCGATGGCCCGCCGGGTCCGGCGCGGTGAACTCGCGATGCCCGACGACGACGTCCTGGCCCGCCGGTACGAGCTGCTCGACGGCCGGCTGCGCGACGCCGGCTTCGACTGGTACGAGGTGTCGAACTGGAGCAGGCCCGGCGGCGAATGCCGGCACAATCTCGGCTACTGGAACGGTGGCGAATGGTGGGGCGCCGGACCCGGCGCGCACGGCTTCGTCGACGCCGTGCGCTGGTGGAACACCAAGCATCCGACCGGCTACGCGCGCCAGCTCGCCGACGGTGTGCTCCCGGTCGCCGACTACGAGCGCCTCGACGCCGACACCAGGCACATCGAGGACGTGATGCTGCGGGTCCGGCTGCGCTCGGGGCTGCCCGCGCGTGTGCTGACCGACACCGAGCGTCCCCGCGCCGACGCGATGGTCGACGGCGGGCTGCTGCGCCGCGCCGCCGACCGGCTCGTGCTCACCGACCGCGGCCGCCTGCTGGCCGACGCGGTGGTCCGCGATCTGCTCGATTAGATGCGCCGAGTGTGGGGTTGAGGCACGCTTTTCCCTGGCGCGCGTGACACGACCCCACAGTCGCCGGGAGCAGTGAACGGCTGCCGACGTCTCGTCGTTGTGTTCGGTGTGGATGACGGGAAAGCGGGGATGGCCTTGACCGGGGGTGGTCATGACTGAGCATCAGGCGGACCTGCTGCGCGCGGTTCATGACGAACACCGCCAGGCGCTGCTGCGCTACGTGCTGCGGCTGACCCGCGGCGACATGCCGTTCGCCGAGGATGTCGTGCAGGAGGCGCTGCTGCGGTTGTGGCGCAAGCGCGAGATCCTCGACCAGCCCGGCGACGCGGCCCGCGCCTGGCTGTTCACCGTCGCCCGTAACCTGGTGATCGACGACCGGCGCAGCGCACGCTTCAGCCGCGAACTGCAGACCGACGACCTGCCCGAGCGGCCCTCGCTCGACGCGATCGGACCCGCGGTCGACAAGTGGATACTCGCCGAGGCGCTCAAATCGCTGAGCGCCGACCACCGCACCGCGATCGTGCGCTCCTACTACCTGGGCCAGACCGTCGCCGACATCGCCCGCTCGGAGAACGTCCCGCCGGGCACCGTCAAATCCAGACTTCACTACGCGTTGCGCGCGTTGCGAATAGCGTTGCAGGAGAGGGGAGTGGTCCAGTGCGCAACCAGACACCCGACCGGACGCCCGATGAGATCGCCGAGTGGGACGCGGCCTACGTGCTCGGGGCGCTGGACGTCGACGAGCGCCGCACCTACGAGGAGTACCTCGCCAAGAACCCCGACCGCGCCGCCGACCTGGAGGCCTTCGCCGACCTGCCCGCAATGCTCGACGTGCTCAGCCCGGAAGAGGCCCTGGCGCTGATCGAGCCGCCCGCCGACTCCTCGGTGCCGCCGCCCGGGGTGGCCTCGCTGGACGCGCAGCGGCAACGCCGGTCGCGGCGCGCGACGATGGTCGGTGCGGTCGCGGTCGCCGCGGCGCTGGCCGTGCTCGGCGGCGTGGTGGGGGCGACGGTGTTCCCGCGCTCGGCGCCGTCGGTGCAGACGGTGGCGATGTCGCCGATGCAGCCGGGCCAGCGCCCGGGGCTGACCGCCCAACTGGCCGTCACCGAGAAGCAGTGGGGCACCGAGCTCAACTGGGCGTGCGAGTACACCAAGGACTGGGCCCGCGACGTCGACAGCTACGACCTGGTGGTCACGACGCGCGACGGCGCCCAGACGGCGGTCGGCTCCTGGCGTCCGGCCGGCGACGAAGCCAACGGCCTGTCCGCGGCGACAAGCATCCCGACCGCCGAGATCGCCGCCATCGACATCCGCGTGTCGGGCAGCGACGAACCGCTGGCGGTGCGCACCTTCTGACGTGCCGCCGGTCGCCGAAATTTGCGGCAGGGTCGCGATCTGACCGGGTTCGCAGCCCTGGCGTGGAAATCGGCGCCCCACAGCCGTCGCCCGGGAGCGTCGGCGACGTGACCGGCACCACCCTTCGACTGCCGCCGTAAATTCCAAAAGCGGCCGAGATTGTGCCACTATTGCCGCCATGGCGTGTGGGTTATTAGGCAAGGCTATCCAGACTTTGGGGGCTTGGCTGACGTGACGGAGGCCCACCCGACCGACACCCACCCCGAGCCCGTCGCGATCATCGGGATCGGCTGCCGAGTGGCCGGCGACATCGGCACACCCGCGCAGTTCTGGAAGTTCCTGCTCGGCGGCGGCAGCGACGTGCGCGAGGTGCCCGAGGAACGCTGGGAGCCGTACCTGCGGCGCGACCCGCGCAACGCCGCGATCCTCAAAGACGTCACGCGGTGGGGCACGTTCCTCGACGACCTGCCCGGCTTCGACGCCGAGTTCTTCGGCGTCTCACCGCGCGAAGCCGAACTCATGGACCCCCAGCAGCGGCTCGCGCTCGAGGTCAGCTGGGAGGCGCTCGAACACGCCGGGGTGCCGCCGAAGTCGTTGGCGGGCAGCGACACCGCGGTGCTGATGGGCGTCAACTCCAACGACTACGGCAAGCTGATCATGGAGGACCTGCCCGGTATCGAGGCGTGGACCGGTATCGGCACCTCGCTGTGCGGCATCGCCAACCGGGTGTCGCACCTGTTGGATCTGCGCGGCCCCAGCGTCGCGCTGGACGCCGCGTGCGCGGCATCGCTGGTCGCGGTGCACCAGGCGTGCCAGATGCTGCGCACCGGTGAGACGTCGTTGGCGATCGCCGGCGGGGTCAGCGCACTCATCGGACCCGGCCTGACCCGGGTGCTCGACGTGGCGGGCGCCACCGCACCCGACGGACGCTGCAAGACATTCGACGCCGCCGCCGACGGTTACGGCCGCGGCGAAGGTGCGGGTGTGGTCGTGCTCAAACGCCTGAGCGACGCGCTGCGCGACGGGGACCACGTGTACGCGGTGGTGCGCGGCGGCGCCGTCGCGCAGGACGGCCGCACTGTCGGCATCATGTCGCCCAACGGTGAGGCGCAGGCCGACATGTTCCGGCGGGCATGCGAATTCGCGGGCGTCGCGCCCGAGAGCGTCAGCTTCGTCGAGGCGCACGGCACCGGCACGCCCAGCGGCGACCCCACCGAGGTGGGCGCGCTGGCGGCGGTCTACGGGCAGGGCAGGCCGGCCGACGCGCCGTGCCGCATCGGCTCGGTGAAACCCAACGTCGGTCACCTCGAAGGCGGCGCCGGGGTCATCGGGCTCATCAAAGCGGCCCTCGCGCTGCACCATCGGACCATTCCGCCCACCGCCGGTGTCACGACGCTGACCCCGGCCGTCGACTGGGCCGCGAGCGGCCTGCGGGTCCCCACGCGCACCGAGCCGTGGGACCACGCCGCCGGTG
Organism: Mycolicibacterium flavescens; assembly: GCF_001722335.1. GTDB lineage: Bacteria > Actinomycetota > Actinomycetes > Mycobacteriales > Mycobacteriaceae > Mycobacterium > Mycobacterium flavescens. Next base: position 233,203 of record NZ_MIHA01000004.1, on the reverse strand, counting down.
CCCCGCGCCGCGCCGCGGTGTGCAGCTACGGCTACGGCGGCACCATCGCCCACGTCCTGCTCGAGGAGGCGCCCGACACACAGGCTGCCGAAACCGCGCGGCCGCAGAGCTTCCCGATGATCCTGCCGATCTCGGCGCGGTCGACCACCCGCGTCCAGGCACAGGCCCGCGCGCTGGCGAACCGCCTCCGCGACGACGACACCCAGGCGCTCGAGCCGGTCGCGGCGACGCTGTGGTCGCGGCGCTCGCACGAACCGGTGCGCGCCGCGGTCGTGGCCGACACCGCCGCCGCGGCCGCCGAGGCGTTCACCGCCGTCGCCGGGGGCGACCCGGGGGCGGTCACCGGATCGGTGCTGCGCTCCGCGGCCGACGGCGCGGTGTGGGTGTTCTCCGGCCACGGCTCGCACTGGACCGGAATGGGTCGCGAACTACTCACCGCTGCACCGGAGTTCGCAGCGGTGATCGACACCATCGACCCGGTCTTCGGCGCTGAACTCGGCTTCTCGGCGCGCGCGGCGCTGTCCACTGGCGAACTCGGCGGCACCGACCAGGTGCAGGCCCTGACCTTTGCGATGCAGGTCGGTCTCGCGGCGGTGCTGCGCGGGCGCGGTGTCAGGCCCGCAGCGATCATCGGACACTCGGTCGGCGAGGTCGCCGCGTGCGTCACCGCCGGGGTGTTCGACCTGACCGTCGGCGCCGCGGTCGCCTGCTACCGGGCCCGCGGCTTCCGGTCGGTGCTCGGCAAGGGCGCGATGGCCTTGGCGCGCCTGCCGTTCGACGAAGCCGAGCGCCGGCTGGCCGGCCGCACCGACGTGGTGGCGGCGATCAGCGCCTCCCCGCAGTCGACGGTGATCTCCGGTGTGGTCGCCGGGGTCGAGGACCTGTGCCGGCAGTGGGGCGACGAGGGCGTGATGATGCGCCGCGTCAACACCGACGTCGCGTTCCACAGCCCCGCGATGGACGATCTGACCGCCGAGCTCGGCCGGCTCACCGGCCAGTTGCCGCCGCCGCGCCCACCGCAGATCCCGCTCTACACCACCGCGCTGCCCGATCCGCGCTCGGCGGCGCGCCGCGATCAGCACTACTGGGTGGCCAACCTGCGCGACCGGGTGCGGTTCGCCGAAGCCGTCTCGGCCGCGATCGACGACGGACACCGGCTGTTCCTGGAGGTCTCGGCGCACCCGGTGGTCGCGCATTCGATCGTCGAGACCCTCACCGAATCCGGCGTCGACGACCACGCGGTGGTCCCGCTGCTGCGCCGCGACCGTCCCGAAACGCGCTCCGTCGCAACGGCCGTCGCGCAGCTGCACTGCCACGGCGCGCCCGTGGACGTCGGTCTGCCCGCCGCGGCGCCGTGGGATGCCGACGTACCGGTGACCCAGTGGCAGCACCGGCGCTTCTGGCGCACCCCGACCCCGCCGCCCGGCGGGCGCGCGGTGCACGACGTGGACAGCCACACCCTGCTCGGCGGCCGCACCGAGGTGACCGGTGCGGTGGCCTCCCGCATGTGGCAGACCCGCGTCGACCTCGACACCCGGCCCTACCCCGGCGACCACCCGGTCAAGGGCACCGAGATCGTGCCCGCCGCGGTCATCGTCAACACGTTCCTGGCCGCCGCCCGCGCCATGGACAGCCGACGCGGCCGCGCCGGCGATCTCGTCGACGTCCGGCTGCGGACACCCGTCGCCCCGGGCCGCGCCCGCGACGTGCAGGTCGTGCTGCAGGATCGCGGGTTGACCCTGGCCACCCGCCTCGTCGACGACGAGGACGACGAGGACGGCGGCTGGCTCACCCACTCCAGCGCGGTGGTCGCCGCCGACGAGGACATCGAGGACCTCGTCGGTGACGTCCTCGACGAGGGCGCCGCCCGCGACCGCTGCCCCGAGGCGCTGCCGTCGGGCCACGTCGTCGACACGCTCGCCACGCTGGGCGTGGCCGCGATGGGATTCGACTGGGAGATCCTCGAATTGCACGGCGGTGACGGCGAACTGATCGCCAAGGTCGCCGCCCGCGGTGACCGCACCACCCCGGCGACGTGGGCGTCGCTGCTCGATGCCGCCACCTCGGCGGCCTCGACGGTGTTCGGCGGGCCGCCGCGGCTGCGGATGCCGGCCCGCATCGAACGCGTCCAGGTGCACGGGCAGGCGCCCGACGTCGCGCTGCTGCACGTCCGGCGCCGGCCCGGCGGGACGACGACAGACGTGGTGCTGGCCGAGGAGTCCGGCAAGGTGCTGGCGGCGCTGACCGGGATGACGTTCGACGAACTCGAGAACCCTTCGGGCAGCGACGTTTCGCGGATGCTGCACCAGCTGTCGTGGCATCCGGTGCCGTGGCAGGACGACGCCCGACCGGCCGCGGTGACGGTGGTCGGCGGCGACGACGCCACCCGCGAACAGGTGGTGCGTGACCTGTCGGCCGCCGAGGTGCCCTACGACCTGCATGCCGACGCCACCGAATTCGCCGGCGCCGCTGCGGCATTGAACCGCGACACCGCGGTGCTGCTGATCCCGCGCCGCGGCGAGGACCCGCAGGCTTCGGTCGGTGCGGTGATGCAGACGCTGCGCGCGCTGCTCGACCACGGCGCCAAGGCGCGGCTCTGGGTGCTCACCGACCAGGTGTACGAGGGTGTCAACGTGGCCCACGCGCCGCTGTGGGGCCTGGCCAGGGTCGCCGCGGCCGAGCACCCGGACGTGTTCGGCGGCGTGCTCGACGTCGCGGCCGGACCGCTGCCGATCGGGGTGCTGGCCTCCGTGCACGGGCATCCCGTGGTCGTCGTGCGCGACGGCCGGGCCCGCTCGGCGCGGCTGGCGCCGGCCCCGCGCGGCACCGGCAGCCCGCTGCAGTGCTCGGCGGGCGGCACCTACCTGATCACCGGCGGCACCGGTGCGCTGGGTCTGCGGATGGCGCAGCGGCTGGCCGACATCGGGGCCCGCCGGTTGGTGCTGCTGTCGCGCAGCGGGATGCCCAACCGCACGGACTGGGACGCCGAGTCGGAACTGGTGCGCACCGTTTCGGCGCTCGAGGAGCGCGGGGTGTCGGTGCGGGTGCTCGCGGTCGACATCGCCGCCGCCGGCGCCGCCGACGTGTTGCGCGATGCGCTGCGTGAACTGCCGCCGGTGCGCGGGGTGATCCACGCCGCCGGTGTCGAGGCGGGCGCGCTGCTGGTCAACACCACGGCCGACGATTTCACCGCGGCCATGCGGCCCAAGGTCGACGGCACGCTGACCCTGCACGAGGTGTTCCCGCCCGAGCAACTGGACTGGATGGTGCTGTTCTCGTCGTGCGGCTACCTCGCGGGCTTCCCCGGCCAGGGCGCCTACGCGTGCGCGAACTCGTTCCTCGACGTGATGGCCCGCCACCGTCGCCGGCTCGGCGACCGCACGGTCAGCGTCGCGTGGACCGCGTGGCGGGGGCTGGGCATGGGGTCGACGTCGGGATTCGTCGCCGCCCAACTCGACGCGCTGGGCATGGACACCATCGGCGCCGACGAGGCCATGCGGGCGCTGGACCTGGCGATGCGGTACGACGAAGCCAATGTCGTTGTGCTGCCGGTACTTCCGGCTGCCGCATCGGTGCCGATGCTGGCCGATGTGGCGCCCGCCGCGCACGACGAAGCCGCTGTCGACGACGTCGCGGTCCCGGATCTGGCCGGCGCCGACCCGCAGCGGATCGCCGAGGTGGTGGCCGCCGCGGTCGCCGCCCAGCTGGGGGTCGCCGTGGACGACGTCGACACCGGGCTGCCGCTGGTCGAGCTCGGCGTGGACTCGATCATGACGGTCGGGCTGCTGCGCAGCCTGGAGAAGCAGACCGGGCTGTCGCTGCCGCCGACGCTGCTGTGGGAATACCCCACGGCCGCAGCCGTTTGCGAGCACATCGGCGAGCTGCTGTGCGCGCCGGCCGCCGAACAGGTGTCCTGACCGCCGGCCGCGAAACTGAAGGTATGTGCGAGATATCGGCGGGTTCTGCTACACAACCTCAGTTTCGGCGGCGGCGGCTCAGCCGGTCAGCTGGCTGACCACCTTCTTCTTGTCGACCTTGCCGACCGCGGTCTTGGGCAGCGCGGGCAGCGGCGCGAGCACATCGGGCCTGCAGTGCGACGAGACGCCGCGCTCGTCGAGGAACTCGTTGAGCTGAGCCAGGGTGATCGGCGCGCCCTTGAACACGACTGCCGCGCAGATCTTCTCGCCGAGATACTCGTCGGGCAGCGCGACCGCGGCCGCGGCGTACACCGCGGGGTGGGCGAACAGGTGCTCCTCGAGGTCGGACGCCGAGACCGTCTCACCGCCGCGGTGGATGACGTCTTTGATGCGGCCGGTCACCTCGACGTAGCCGGCGCGCGGGCCGTCGGCGAAGATGCGCACCCGGTCCCCGCTGCGGTAGAAGCCGTCCGGGGTGAACGAGCGCGCGTTGGCCTCCTCGGCGCGGTAGTACCCGTTGAGCGTGTACGGGCCGCGGACCAGCAGTTCACCCTCCTCGCCGGGGGGCACCTCGGCGCCGGACTCGTCGACCACCCGCATCTCGTCGTGCGGCGACATCGGCCGGCCCTGCGTGTTGACCACCACGTCGACCGGGTCGCCGGGCCGCGTGAAGTTCAGCATGCCCTCGGCCATCCCGAAGATCTGCTGCAACCCGGGGGCCAGGCCGTTGAGGATGTACTCGGCCTCCTGCGGGGTCATCCGGGAACCGCCGACCTGCACCACCCGCAGCGACGTCGGCAGCACGGGCTCCCACTCGCAGGCCTGGGTCCACACCTTGGCCAGCGCGTTGACCAGCCCGGTGACGGTGACCCGGTGCCGGTCGATCAGCGCGAACGCGGCCTCGGGGCTGGCGTCGGTGGTGAACACCGACGTCGCGCCGACGGTCATCGAGCCCAGCAGGCCCGGGCAGCCCAGCGGGAAGTTGTGCCCGGCGGGCAGCACGACGAGGTAGACGTCGTCGCCGGTCATGTGGCATTCCTGCGCATGGGTCCGAGCGGTGTAGACGTAGTCGTTGTGGGTGCGGGCGATCAGCTTGGGCAGCCCGGTCGTCCCGCCCGAAACCAGCAGCAGCGCGGGCACGTCGGCGTCGACCGGCGGCCGCTGCGGCAGCGGCCCGTCGAAATCGGCCAGGGCACGCCAGGATTGGTGGTGGCCCGGCTCACCGTGCACGAAAGCGTGTTGCAGCGCGGGGTTGTTGCGCACCAGGTCGTCGGCCAGGTCCCGGTAGTCGAAGCCGGCCACCACATCGGGCACGATCACGGCGACGGCGCCGCTGACCGCCGCGAAGTGGTTGAGCTCGGCCGACCGGTGGCCGGGCAGGCACATCACCGGGACCAGCCGCGCGCGCAGCACACCGAACAACGCCACCGCGAACTCGCAGATGTTCGGCAGCTGCAGCAGCACGCGGTCCCCGGGCGCCAGACCGCGGTCGCTGAGCGCGGCGCCGATCCGGTCGGCGCGCGCGTCGAGTTCGGCGAAGGTGTAGCTGACGTCGGGGTCGATGACCGCGGTGCGGTCGGGCCATTTTGCCGCGGCATCGCGCAGGATCGAGTCCAGCGGTTCGTCGGTCCAGTACCCCGCGCGTCGGTACTCCGCGGCGCGGTCGGCGGGGAACGGGACGAAACCGGTCAGCAGGTCGCCGACGTCGGGCTGCTGTTCTCCGGATCGGCGCTGCTCGGTACCGGTGCTCATGGCGGATACGCCCCTCGGGGTAGGTGTGGTCGTGGATCGAATATAAGGTAGCGTTCGCCGGGTTAGTTAGGGCAGCCTGTACTAATTCTGGAGGTCAGTGTGAGTGGTGCCCGCACCGTCCGCGACGAGGTGGCCGAACTGCTCGGCGTCAGCCCCGACGAGGTCGACCCCGACGCCGACCTGATCGCCTCGGGGCTGGACTCGATCCGCATGATGTCGCTGTCCGGGCGCTGGCGTAAACAGGGCATCGACATCAACTTCGCCGCGCTGGCCGAAAACCCGACTGTCGCAGCGTGGTCGGCGCTGGTGGCGCAGCGGTCGGGAACCGGGCACGACGCCGGCGCCGAGACCGCAGAACCCGCCGACCCGGCCGGCCCCAACGAGGACGACGGGCCGTTCCCGCTGGCCCCGATGCAGCACGCGATGTGGTTGGGCCGCAACGACGATCAGCAGCTCGGCGGCGTCGCCGCGCACCTCTACGTCGAATTCGACGGGGCGGGCGTGGACCCGGAGCGGTTGCGCTACGCGGCCACCAAACTCGTTGCGCGCCATCCGATGCTGCGCGTGGAGATCCTGCCCGACGGCACCCAGCGCATCGGTGACCGCGGCCTGCCGGTCACCGTCTACGACCTGCGTGACCTCGACGACGCCGCCGCCGACGAGCGGCTGGAGGAGATCCGGCACCAGAAGTCGCACCAGATCCTCGACGGCGACGTGCTGGAACTGAGCCTGTCGCTGCGCCCCGACGGTCGCACCCGCCTGCACGTCGACATGGACATGAACGCCGCCGACGCGGTGAGCTACCGCAAGTTCATGGCCGATCTGGCGGTGTTCTACCGCGGCGGCGACCTGCCCGAACTCGGGTACACCTACCGCGAGTACCGCGCGGCGTTGACCGCCACCGATCCGGGCCCGTCCGAGGAGGACCGGCGGTGGTGGGCCGAGCGGATCCCGGAGCTGCCGGAAGCGCCTGTGCTGCCGCTGGTTCCGCCCGCCGAACAACAGGACCCGCGGCGCAGCGTGCGGCTGTGGCACATCTTCGACGTACCCACCCGCGACGCGCTGTTCGCCGCCGCGCACCGCCGCGGCATCACCCCGGCGATGGCGGTCGCGGCGTCCTACGCCAACGCGCTGGCCCGGTGGTCGAGCAATCCGCGGTTCCTGCTGAACCTGCCGATGTTCGGCCGCGAACCGTTCCACCCCGACGTCGAGAAACTGGTCGGGTGCTTCACGTCGTCGCTGATGCTCGACATCGACCTGACCGAAACCCGCACCCCGACCCAACGCGCGCGGGCGGTACAGGAGACGTTGCACACCACCGCCCGCCACTCGCGCTACTCCGGGCTGTCGGTCCTGCGTGACCTCGGCAGGCACCGCGGCAACCAGGTGCTGGCCCCGATCGTGTACACCAGCGCGCTCGGCCTCGGCGATCTGTTCGCCGGCGAGGTCACCGACCAGTTCGGCGCCCCGGTGTGGACGATTTCCCAAGGCCCGCAGGTACTCATCGACGCGCAGGCCACCCCGCTGGTCGAGGGGCTGATGATCAACTGGGACGTGCGCGTGGACGCGTTCCGGCCCGGCGTCGCCGACGCGATGTTCGCCTACCACCTCGCCGAGCTGACGCGGCTGGCCACCGACGACGCCGCCTGGGACCGGCCCGACCCGCCCGCGGTACCCGAGGCCTCCGCGGCGGTCCGGCGCGCGGTCAACAGCACCACCGCGGCGCCCAGCGGCGAGGCCATCCACGACGGCTTCTTCCGCACCGCGACGCAACGGCCCGACGCGGTCGCCGTCGTCGGTGACGACGGCGAGCTGACCTACGGGCAGTTGCGCCAACGCGCGCTCGCGGTCACCAAAGCGTTGCAGGACAACGGGGTTCACCCCGGTGATCTGGTCGCGCTGATCGGCCCCAAGTGCGCCGAGCAGCTTCCGGCGGTGCTGGGCATCTTGGCGGCCGGCGCGGCGTACCTGCCGATCGGCGCCGACCAGCCCGCCGAACGCACCGCACGCATCTTGGGCACGAGCGGCGTCGCAGCGGTGCTGCTGTGCGGCGGCGCCACCGTCGAGGCCGACGTGCCGACGTTGTCGGTGGCCGACGCGGTCGCGGGTCATCCCGCCGCCGGGCCTGTCATCGTCGACCCCGACGCGCTGGCCTACGTGCTGTTCACCTCCGGTTCGACCGGTGAGCCCAAGGGCGTCGAGCTCACCCACGACGCGGTGATGAACACCATCGAGTTCGTCACCGACCACTTCGGTCTCGACGCGTCGGACCGGTCGCTGGCGCTGGCCTCGCTGGAGGCCGACATGTCGGTGCTGGAGATCTTCGCGCTGCTGCGCGCCGGCGGGACCGTCGTCGTCGTCGACGAAGCGCAGCGCCGCGACCCCGACACCTGGGCCCAGCTGATCCAGCAGCACGGCGTGACGTTCCTGAACTGGATGCCCGGCTGGCTCGACATGCTGCTCGAGGTCGGCGGCGACCGCCTGACCAGTCTGCGGGTGGTGCTGCTCGGAGGTGACTGGGTGCGCCCGGAACTCGTTCGGGCGCTGCGCAACTCGGCCCCTGGAGTGCGGGCGGCCGGCCTGGGCGGTGCGACCGAGACCGCGGTGCACGGCACCGTCTGCGAGGTCGACGAACTCCCTGCGCACTGGACGTCGGTGCCCTACGGCGTGCCGTTCCCGAACAACGCCTGCCGGGTCGTGGCCTCCGACGGTTCCGACTGCCCGGACTGGGTGCCCGGCGAACTGTGGTTCGCCGGACGCGGTATCGCCCGCGGCTACCGGGGCCGGCCCGATCTGACCGCCGAGAAGTTCGTCGAACACGACGGCCGGACCTGGTACCGCACCGGCGATCTCGTGCGCTACCTGCCCGACGGGTCGCTGGAGTTCGTCGGCCGCGTCGATCACCGGGTCAAGATCAGCGGCTACCGGATCGAACTCGGCGAGGTCGAGGCCGCGCTCAAGCGGGTCGCCGGCGTCGACGCCGCGGTGGCGGCGGTGCTGTCCGGCGAGCGCGACGTGCTGGCCGCGCTGGTGCGCACCGACGACCCGGCCGTCGACGCGCGCGCCGTCACCACCGCGCTCACCGATCTCGTTCCGGCGCACATGATCCCGAAGGTCGTCGTGGTCACCGACCGGATCCCGTTCACCGTCAACGGCAAGATCGATCGGCCCGCCGTCGCGCGGCTGCTGGTCGACGCGGAACCGCCTGCCGCGCAGGCTTATCGGGCTCCAGTAACGCCGCTGGAGTCCGCGCTGGCGGCGATCGTCGCCGACGTACTCGGGGTCGGTGACGACGTCCGCGTCGGCATGGACGACGACTTCTTCTCGCTCGGCGGGGACTCCGTGCTGGCCACCCAGGTGATCGCCAGGGTCCGGGACTGGCTGGACATCCCGACGGTGATGGTGACCGACATGTTCGCCGCGCGCACCGTGGCCGGGCTGGCCGACCGGCTCATCGCCCGCGAACCCGACGGCGAGCGGCTCAACGCCGTCGCCGAGGTGTACCTCGAGGTGGCCGAGATGGACAGCGCCGCCGTGCTGTCCGAGCTCGAATCGTCAGCCTAGAGCGGCCGCCAGGCGACGCCACTGATCGCGCGGGAACTCCCGCGGATCGGCGGTCAGCACCTGCACGCACACGTGGTCGGCGCCCGCGTCGTGGTGCTCGCGCACCCGCCGCAGCACGGTGTCCTCGTCACCCCAGGCGATGATCGCGTCGAACAACCGGTCGCTGACCGATGAGACGTCCTCTTCGGTAAAGCCGGATCGCAGCAGATTGTTCGCGTAGTTCGGAAGCGCGAGATACGAACGCAGCCAATCTGTTCCAAGCCGACGGGCCTCGTCGGCGTCGGTGGTCAGCAGCACCGTCTGCTCGGGCAGCAGCAGCGGCTCGTCACCGAGGTGTTCGCGGGCGTAGCGCGTGTGGTCGGGGGTCACCAGGTAGGGGTGCGCACCGCGGGCCCGAGTGGCCGACAGCTCGAGCATCTTGGGTCCCAGCGCCGCCAGCACCCGGTTGGCCACCGGAACCGGCTGCGCGGTCTTGTCGATGTCGTCGAGGTACTTGCGGGTCGCGGCCAGCGGCTTGCGGTACAGGCCGGGCTCGCGCGAGTCGATGAGCGGGGCGTGGCTCACGCCGATGCCCAGCAGGAACCGCTCGCCGTGCTGTTCGGTCAGCGACGCGTACCTGGCGGCCACGTCAGCCGGTTCGTGCATCCACAGGTTGAGGATCCCAGTCGCCACCGTCACCTGCTTGGTCGACGACAGCAAGTGGTCCACCGAGTCCAGCACCGGCCCGCCGACATCGGGGATCCACAGCGCGGTGAACTTCAGCTCCTCGAGTTCGGCGGCGGCTTCGGCGGCCTCACCCGGGTCGCCGTAGCGCAACTGCGAACTCCACACACCGACGCCTGCCAGATCCATGGCCGTCCTTTCGCTCGAGAATCCGTTCCCACGTTACGTACCGGACGGCGGCCGTCAGACGACCGGTAGGGTTAGGCGACCCTTACCCCTAGCTTCGGAGGGTGCATGACCGCTGTGCAGACCGCGCAGACCGACGTCGACGCCGCGTCGCCCGAATCCGCAGGCGACGCCGCGAAACGGGCGGCGACGTACGACAAGCTCGCGCTCCAGCAGTTGCTGGCCCCGACCCGCGCCCGCTCGGCCCGCGCGCAGCGCTATCAGCTGCTCGCGTCGCTGGCCACCATCGTGCCGTTCATCGGCATCGTCGAGATCGGCCGCGCCCTGCTGGCCGACGGGCCGCCGGACACCACGCGCATCTGGACCGTCGTCGCGGTGGTGATCGTGGCGCTGCTGGTGCGCGCCGTCGCCGGCGGCGCGGCGCTGGCCATCACCCACGCCGCCGACGTCGACCTGCAGCGGTCGCTGCGGCTGCGCATCGTCGACAAGCTCGGCCGGCTTCCGCTCGGCTGGTTCGGCACCCGGTCCTCGGGCGAGGTGCGCAAAGCCGTCCAGCACGACGTCGGGGAGCTGCACTTCCTGGTCGCGCATTCGGCGGTCGAGAACACCGGCGCGCTGGCCACCCCGCTGTTCGGTCTCATCTACTGCTTCTACCTGGACTGGCGGCTCGGGCTGCTGGCGATGGTGACGGTGCCGTTCTACATCGGCGTCTACGTCGCGCTGGGCCGCGACACCCGCACCCAGATGGAGCGCCTCGACCGCGGCGTCGAGCGCATCAGCGCCACGATCGTCGAGTTCATCGCCGGGGTCTCGGTGGTCAAGACGTTCGGCGAGACCGGCAAGGCGCACAAGCGTTTCGCCGACGCGGCCGACGAGTTCAACGACGGCTTCGCCGAGTGGATCGGACCGTTGGTGCGTGTCAAGGCGATTTCGTCGATCTTCATCGACACCCCGGTCCTGCTGCTGGCCAACCTGGCAGGCGGCTACTGGTTCGTCCGCAGCGGCTGGGTCAGCCCGATCGAGGTGCTGGGCGCGACGCTGGTCGCGGTCACCATCCCGGCCGCGGTGCTGACCGTCGGCTACTCCGCGCACATCAAACGTCAGGCGGCCGCCGCGGCGGGCCGGTTGCAGCGTCTGCTGGACACGCCGGCGCTGGCGGTGGCGCGCGAACCGCAGGTGCCGCGCGACAACTCGATCGAGTTCGACGACGTGCGGTTCAGCTACGACGGCGAACACACCGTGTTGCACGGGGTGTCGCTGACTCTGCCCGCCGGCACCATCACCGCGCTGGTCGGGCCGTCCGGCAGCGGCAAGTCCACGCTGGCGACCCTGGTCCCGCGGTTCCACGACGTCGCCGACGGCGCGGTGCGCATCGGCGGGGTCGACGTCCGCGACGTCGCGCCCGCCGAGCTGTACCGGCACGTCGGGTTCGTCCTGCAGGACGTGCAGCTGCTCGGCATCAGCGTCGCCGACAACATCCGCCTCGGCCGCGCCGACGCCACCGACGACGAGGTGGTCGCCGCCGCCACGGCCGCCCGCATCCACGACCGGATCATGGCGCTGCCCAAGGGTTATGACTCGATCGTCGACGAGGACGCGCACTTCTCCGGCGGCGAGGCCCAGCGTGTCAGCATCGCGCGCGCCATCCTCGCCGACACCCCGATCCTGGTGCTCGACGAGGCCACCGCGTTCGCCGACCCGGATTCGGAGGCCCAGATCCAGCAGGCGCTGTCGCAGCTGATCGTCGGGCGCACCGTGCTGGTCATCGCGCACCGGCTCGGCTCTATCGTGTCCGCCGACAATATCGTCGTGCTCGACGGCGGGCGGGTCGTCGAACAGGGCCGCCACGACGAGCTGCTGGCCGCGGGTGGCCAGTATGCGCGCATGTGGCAGACGTACACGGCGGGTAACGCACAGGAGAAGCAGGAGGTGGCCCGATGATCCGCGGATTCCTGCAGATCCTCGGCCCCGAGCGGGGCAAGATGTTCACTTTCCTGGCCGTCGTGAGCGTCTACGGCGTGCTGCACGGCCTGGTGATGCTGTTGCTGGTGCCGGTCACCGTCTCGCTGTTCGACGGTGACTACGCGGCCACCGGGCGGTGGCTGCTGCTGATGGCGCTGGCCGTGGTCGTCGGCGCCTTCGCCAACTACGCGCAGGCCAAGCTCGCGATCCGGATGGCGCTGACCACGATGCGGCTGCTGCACCACCGGATGGGCGATCACATGGTCACCCTGCCGCTGGGCTGGTTCACCCGCGAAACCGTCGGCAACGTCTCGCAGATCGCGGTCAAGGGCACCGTGTTCGTCGGCACCAGCGGCGGCAACCTGCTGACCCCGCTGGTGGTCAACTCGGTCAGCGCGGCCACCGTCGCGGTCGGCCTGTTCTTCTTCGACTGGCGCATCGGGGTGGTGGCCGTCGTCGGCGGCGCGCTGCTGGTCGTCTGCGGCCGGTTCACCTCGGGGCTGATCGCCGCCGCGGAGGTGCGGACCCACGACGCCGCGACCGAGGTCAACAACCGGGTGATCGAGTTCGCGCGCTACCAGCCGGTGCTGCGCGCGTTCGGCCGCACCGGTGCGGACTACAAGCCGCTCGGCGACGCGCTGGAGACCCACCACCGGGCCGGGCGCTCGGCGCTGTGGCAGTCGGTCGCCGGGCTGATGCTCAACGGCGTTGCGGTGCAAGCGGTTTTCTCGGTGCTGATCGCGGTGGGCGCCTGGATCGCGGTGAGCGGCGAGGTCAACCCGATCACGCTGGTCGCGATCCTCGGGCTGGCCGCGCGGTTCGCGTCCCCGCTCTCGCAGCTGGCCGAACTCGGGTCGGCGATGCGGCTCGCGACGACCGAACTGCAGCGCATCACCTCGATCCTGGAGACCCCGGCGCTGCCGGAGCCCGTCACCCCGGCGCGGGCCGGGCAGCCGGGCCGGGTCGAATTCGACGGCGTCGCGTTCGGCTACGGCGACCGCCGGGTGCTCGCTGACGTCACGTTCGTCGCCGAACCCGGCACGATGACCGCGCTGGTCGGCCCGTCCGGGTCCGGTAAGTCGACGATCACCAAGCTGATCGCCCGCTTCTACGACGTCGACGCCGGTGTGGTGCGGGTCGGCGGGGTCGACGTCCGCGATCAGCAGACCGCCGACCTGATGGCCCAGCTGTCGCTGGTGTTCCAGGACGTCTACCTGTTCGACGACACACTGTGGGAGAACATCCGCATCGGCCGCGCCGACGCCACCGACGACGAGATCGTCGAGGCGGCGCGCACGGCGGGGCTGCTGTCGGTGGTCGAACGCCTGCCCGACGGATGGCAGACCCGCGTCGGGGAGGGCGGTTCGGCGCTGTCCGGCGGCGAACGCCAGCGGGTGTCGATCGCCCGCGCCCTGGTCAAGAACGCGCCGATCGTGCTGTTCGACGAGGCCACCAGCGCGCTGGACCCCGAGAACGAGCACCACGTGGCGGAGTCGATCCGCACGCTCGCGCAGGGCAGCACGGTGATCGTGATCGCGCACAAACTGTCGACGGTGACGGCCGCCGACAACATCGTCGTGCTCTCCGACCACGGCACGGTCGAGGACCGGGGCACGCACGCCGATCTGATGCAGCGCGGCGGCCAGTACGCCCAGTTCTGGAACCAGCGTGTCGCCGCGAGCGGTTGGGTGATGGCCAAGCCCTAGCGCGGCTTGGGTGCCCTACCAGTCGACCAGCGAGTGGTAGCGCGCCGAAATGGCTGCCGTAGGCGTGTCCCGTGCGGAAAGGATAGGGTAACCTCACTTCCGACTTAGGGCAGCCTGCGCTAATTGCACGGAGGGATCTCATGGGTGTTTGTGCTGCGAACCAGATCCGCAGATCCCCGGAATCGACTGTGACGCCGACACGATGATCGAACAGAACCAATTGACTTTCGCCCCCTGGATCAAGCGCACACCGGGTCAGTCGCCGCACACCGCGACGGTGGTCTTCCCGCACGCCGGCGGCGCGGCCACCGCCTACCGCACGCTCGCCGCGGAACTGGCCCGCACCGGTCCCGACGCCTACGTCGTGCAGTACCCGCAGCGCGCCGACCGGCTCGCCCATCCCGCCCCCGAGACCGTCGAGCAGTTGGCCGCGGAGCTGTTCGCGGCGGGCGACTGGGCCGCGGTCGGCCCGCTGCGGCTGTTCGGGCACTGCATGGGCGCGGTGATCGCCTTCGAGTTCGCCCGCGTCGCCGAACGCGAGGGTGCCGCCGTCGACAGCCTGTGGGTGTCGGCCAGCCACGCCCCGGGCGCGGTCGCCGAGTCGCCGCGGCTGCCGACCGCGGCGGTCGACGTGGTCGCCGACATGGTCGACCTCGGCGGCACCGACCCGCGGCTGCTGGCCGACGAGGACTTCGTCGAGCTGCTGGTGCGCGCCGTGCGCGCGGATTATCAAGCGTTCAACCGGTATTCGTGTGATCCCGACGTGCGTATCCGCGCCGACATCCACACCCTCGGCGGCCGCTCGGACCACCGCATCAACGAGAACATGCTGCTGCGCTGGAAGACCCACACCGGCGGTGCGTTCACCTCGACGCTGTTCGACGGCGGACACTTCTACCTCAACGACCACATCCCGGCGGTGGCGAGACTTGTCAATGAGCGATAGTCCGAGCGGGGACGCCGATCCGGTCGTCATCGTCGGTATGGCGGTGGAGGCGCCGGGCGGCGTCGACACCCCACAGGCGTACTGGTCGCTGCTGTCCGAGCAGCGTGAGGCACTGGGCCCGTTCCCGACCGACCGTGGCTGGTCGGTGCGCGACCTGCTCGCCGGCTCCCGCCGCGACGGGTTCAAACGCATCCACGACATGGGTGGATTCCTCACCGGCGCAGCCGCATTCGATCCGGCGTTCTTCGGCATCTCACCGCGCGAGGCGATCGCGATGGACCCGCAGCAGCGGGTGGCGCTGCGGGTGGCGTGGCGCGCGCTGGAGAACACCGGCGTCAACCCCGACGACCTCGAGGGTCACGACGTCGGCTGCTACATCGGCGCGTCGGTCACTGGGTACGGGCCCGACATGGCCGAATACTCCGCGCACAGCGGACATCTGATCACCGGCACCGCACTCGGCGTGATCTCCGGCCGGATCGCCTACACGCTCGGACTGGCCGGACCCGCGCTGACCATCGACGCGTCGTGCGCGTCCGCGCTGGCGGCCTTCCACGTCGCGGTGCAGTCCGTGCGCGCAGGCGACTGCGACATGGCGCTCGCGGGCGGGGTCTGCGTGATGGGATCACCCGGCTTCTTCGTCGAATTCGCCAAGCAGCACGCGCTTTCCGACGACGGGCACTGCCGGCCCTACAGCGCGCAGTGCAGCGGCACCGTGTGGGCCGAGGGTGCCGCGATGTTCGTGCTGCAACGCCGGTCGGCCGCGCTGCGGGCGGGCCACCACATTCTCGCCGAGATCGCCGCGAGCTGCGTGAACCAGGACGGCCGGACCACCGGGCTCACCGCCCCGAGCGGCGCGGCGCAGGCCAAGCTGTTCGGCCGCGCGATCCGGACCGCCGGTGTCCGACCCGAGGACGTCGACCTGATCGAAGGCCACGGCACCGGAACCCGTCTCGGTGACCGCACCGAATTGCGCTCACTCACCGAGACCTACGGCGCCACCGAACCGGGACGCGGCGCGTTCCTCGGATCGGTGAAATCGAACGTCGGGCACTCGCAGGCCGCCGCCGGTGCGCTGGGTCTGGCCAAGGTGCTGGTCGCCGCCGAGCACGCGACGATCCCGGCCAGCCTGCACATCGAGCAGGTCAGCCGCGAAATCGACTGGGACAGCCAGGGACTGCGGCCGGCGACCGCGCCGCAGCCGTGGTCGGCGACCGACGGAAGGCGGGTGGCCGCGGTGTCGGCGTTCGGGATGAGTGGCACCAACGCCCACGTGATCGTGGCGGTGCCCGACGGTGAGGCGGCATGATGGCCGGGTTCCCCGACGGCCGGGTGCCGGTGCTGCTGTCCGCGCACGCCGAGGAGTTGATCGCCGCGGACGCCCGGGCCATCCTCGACTACCTCGACCGCGCCCCGGACACGTCGGTATCCCAGGTGGCGGCAACGCTTCTGCGGATCCGCCGGACGCGCCGCCACCGCGCCGTGGTGCGGGCGGCCGACACCGCCGAACTGCGCGACGGACTGCGGGCGCTGGCCGTCGACGGTGAGCACCCGTTGGTCTCCCGCTCGGTGCAGGCGAACCCGTCCCGCACCGCGTTCGTGTTCCCGGGTCAGGGCAACCAGTGGCCGTCGATGGGCGTGGAGGCCTACCGCATCCCGGCGTACCGCGCCGAGGTCGACCGGTGCGCCGAACAGTTCGTCGCCGCCGGCGCCGAGTCGCCGCTGGCGTATCTGCTCGGCGAGCAGACCGACGACAAGTGGTCTCAGATCCAGACGCAGGCAGCGCAATTCACGCACGCCGTCGGGCTGGCCGCGGTGTGGCGGTCGTGCGGGATCACCCCCGACCTCACGGTCGGGCACAGCCTCGGTGAGGTGGCCGCCGCGTACCTGGCAGGCACCGTCACCCTGCCCGATGCGGCGGCGATCGTCGTCGCCCGCGCCACCACCGTCGCTGCCCTGCCCGGGGAGTACGGCATGGGCGTGCTCGGAGTCGCCCTGGCCGAGGCCGAACAGCTGTGCGCGGGCGCGGCGGGCTGGCTGGAAGTCTCGGTCGTCAACGCCGAATCGTCGGTGGTGGTCTCCGGTGACCGCGGCGCCGTGGAGGCGGTCGTCGCCGGTGTCACCGAGCGCGGCGGCTTCGCGCGCCTGATCTCGGTGGACTTCCCGGCGCACACCAGCGCGCTCGAGCCGCTGCGCGCGGATCTGATCGCCAGGCTGCCCGGCGGCCGGTTCGCCGACAGCGCAGTGCCGTTCATCGGGTCGGCCACCGGCGACGTGGTGGCCGCCGGCACCGGGTTCGCCGAGTACTGGTACACCAACCTGCGCAACGCCGTGCGGTTCGACAAGGCGGCGGCCACCGCGACGAACCACGGCGCCCGGGCGTTCGTCGAACTGTCCGCGCATCCCGCGCTGCTGTTCGCGCTCGGCTCCCTGGTCGACGACGGCGAGCAGACGCTGATGGTCGGATCGGGGCACCGCGACGAACCGCTGATCGACGCGCTGTCGGCCAACATCGCCGCGGCGGCGGTCGCCGACCCGGGCTACCGGTGGAGCGACCTGGTGGACGTCACGTCGCGGCCCCTGCGCGGTTTCCCCAACGCCCCGATGCGCGCCGTGCACCTGTGGGCGGTCCCCGAACCGTTGGCCCCGGTACCGTCGGTGACGATCGCTGCCGAAACCTGGACGCCTGCAACCGAACTCCCCGCGACGCCGACGGGTCGCCGGATCGCGCTGGTCGAACTGGCCGGACCCGCCGGCCCGCTGGCAGACCGGTTGCGCGACGCCGTGCGCGAACACCACGCCACAGATCTCGTCGAACCCGCCGACGCCGACCTGCTGGTCGCCGTGGCGCCGGTGCTCGACCACCCGGACGTCGAACAGGCCGCGGCCGACCTCGCCCGGCTCACCGGCGCCGGGCTGTTCGACTACGCAGGCCACATCGGGCCGCACTGCCGCGACGTGTGGCTGATCACCGTCGGCGGCGAACACGTCCGGCCCGACGAACCGGCCGCGCTGCCCGCGCAGGCCGCGCTGGCCGCCGCGCACCGCTGCGTCGGCTTCGAGCATCCCGACCAGACGTTCCGCCATCTCGACCTGGCCACCTGGGAGCCCGACCCGGCCGCCGCCACCCGCATCGTCGACACCGTGCTCGGCGCGGGCGCCGACGTGGCGCTGCGCGAGAGTGGATCGCAGACAACGCAATTCTTCCGAGGTCTGGTCGACGTCGCGGAGCCGCCGCCGGCGTGGCCGCTGGACGGCGAGCGGCTCGCCGATGTGGTGATCACCGGCGGCAGCGGCGCCGTCGGCCTGCACTACGCCCGCCACCTGGCCGCCAACGGGGCGCGCCGAATCGTGCTGTTGAGCCGCAGTGGCGTCGACACCGCGGTGCTCGACGAGTTACGCGCCCTGGGCGCCGACGTCCTTTCGGCTCGGTGCGACGTGACCTCCGCAGAGCAGGTCCGCGCCGCCGCGCAGGCCCACGCCGGATCGGGCGCGTCGCTGCTGGTGCACGCCGCGGGCGCGGCCACCTTCTGCAGGCACGACGAACTCACCCCGGCCGCGTTCGCCGACACCGCCGCGGCCAAGCTCGGCGGGCTCGCCAGGATCACCGAGTCCTGGCCGCTGCGCCCGGACGCCCGGGTGCTGGTGTGCTCGTCGGTGTCCGGACTCTGGGGCGGACTCGGACACGCCGCGTACTCGGCGGCCAACCGCATGCTCGACGTACTGGCCGGTCAACTCCGCGGCAACGGGATACAGTGCACCGCAGTGCGATTCGGGCTGTGGGGGACCGGCATCGTCGACCCCGACGAGGTCGCCCGCATCGAACGGTCGGGTCTGAGCGCGATGGACCCCGAAGCCGCGATCGAGGCCAGCCTGCGCGACCACCCCGGCGAGCCGCTGGTCATGGCGGCCGACCGGGACCGGCTGTCGATCCTCGTCGGCGGCGAAACCGAGACCGACACCGACACCGGCACCGCACCCGACGCCGACATCGCGGTGCGGGTGGTCGCCGAACTGGCCGCCGCGCTGAACCTGGACGCCGAGAACCTCGATCTGCAGACCTCGCTGCTCGATCTCGGCGTCGACTCGCTGCTGGCCCTGGATCTGCGCAAACGGCTGCAGCGGGTGACCGGCCACAAGGTGGCGCTGGCGACCCTGCTCGGCGGCATCACCGGCGACCAACTCATCGCCGACCTCGACACGAAACGATCAGAGAAGGTGGACACGCGTGACTGACACGGTCGATATCGGCGAACAGGTCGAGGACCGCCGGCTGGAGCTGCTGCGCCGCAAGCTCGCCGAACGCGGACTGCGCACCGAGGGCGGTGCCGACACCGGGGTCGAAGCCGGGCTGTCCGACGGTCAGCGCCGCATGTGGTTCGTCCAGGCCGCCGACCCCACCGGTGCGATCCTCAACATCTGCCTGTCCTACCGCATCACCGGCCAGCTCGACGTCGCGCGCCTGCACGACGCCGTCGACGCCGTCGCCGCCCGGCATCCGGTGCTGCGCACCACCTATCACGCCGACGACGCCGGCGAACCGCAGATGACCGTGCACGACGAACTGGCGCCCGGCTGGGCGGTGCACGACCTGACCGACCTGTCCGACCATGCGCGGCGGCTGCGCCTGGAAGTGTTGGCGCAGCGCGAGTTCGGCGCGTCCTTCGATCTGAGCACCGACTCGCCGTTGCGGATCACCGTGGTGCGCACCGCGCGCGACGAGCACGTCATGCTGCTGGTCGCCCACCACATCGCCTGGGACGACGGCTGCTGGGAGGTGTTCTTCGCCGACCTCACCCGCGCCTACTGCGGTGACGAGCTGCCCGCCGCCGCCACACCGCCTGCGCAGGCGCTCGGCGCGGTCGACGAGGACCTCGACTACTGGCGTGCGGTGCTGGCCGCGCCGCCGGAGCCGCTGGAACTGCCCGGCCCCAACGGGTCCGCGGTGCCGACGAACTTCCGCTCGCAACGGATGTCGCTGCGGTTGCCCGACGCCACCGTCGAGCGGGTGTCGGCGATGGCCAGGGAGCTTTCAGCCACCCCGTACATGGTGCTGCTGGCCGGTTTCGGGGTTCTGATGCGGCGCTACACGCACGCCGAGGACTTCCTGGTGGCCGCCCCGGTCCTCAACCGCACCGCCGAACTGTCCGAGGTGATCGGCTACTACGGCAACACCGTGGCGATGCGGCTGCGCCCGCAGGCCCGCCAGACCTTCACCGAGGTGGCCGCGCAGGCCCGTGACGTCGCGGTCGGCGCGTTCGCCCACCAGCGGATCAACCTCGACCGGGTGGTGCGCGAGATCAACCCGGACCGCAGGCACGGCGTCGAGCGGATGACCCGGGTGACGTTCGGTGCCCGCGGCGCCGACGGCGCGGGCTTCCACCCGCCGGGCATCACCTGCCGACGCGCCGAGCTGCGTGGGCAATTCACGCAGCTGCCGTTCGGCTTCATGGTGGAGTTCGGCGACAGCGGTGTCGAGATCGAGGCCGAGTACCTCGTCGAGATCCTCGACGCGGAGATGGTGCGTCAACTGCTCGAGCACTACGTGGTGCTGCTCGACGACGCGCTGCAGCATCCGGACCGCCCGATCGCCGAACTCCAGGTGATGGGTCCCCAGGACGCGGACTGGATGCGCGCGGTGTCTGCCGGTGAGGAATTCGTCACCGCGCCGTCGACGATGACCGCGCTGGTCGAGGCGCAGGTGGCGCGCACCCCCGACGCGACCGCCGTCGTCTACGAAGGCAGGCACTACAGCTACCGCGAGCTCAACGAGTCGGCCAACCGGGTGGCGCACTGGCTGATCGAACAGGGCATCGGCAGCGAGGACCGGGTGGCGGTGATGCTGGACCGCTCACCGGAACTGGTGATCACCGCGCTCGGCGTGATCAAGGCCGGCGCGGTGTACCTGCCGGTCGACCCCACCTACCCCGAGGACCGGCTGACGTTCATCCTGTCGGACTCCGACCCGAAACTGGTTGTCCGCGAGCCGATCAGCGGAACCGACAGCTACCCGGACCGCAATCCCACCGACTCCGACCGGGTCCGGCCGCTGTTCCCCGACAGCACCGCCTACCTGATCTACACGTCCGGATCCACCGGCCTGCCCAAGGGCGTGCCGGTGCCGCACCGGCCGGTCGCCGAGTACTTCGTCTGGTTCAAGGGCGACTACAACATCACCGCCGACGAGCGGCTGCTCCAGGTCGCCTCACCGAGCTTCGACGTCTCGATCGCCGAGATCTTCGGGATGCTGGCCTGCGGTGGGCGGCTGGTGATCCCGCGCCCGGACGGGCTGCGCGACGTCGGCTATCTCACCGAACTGCTGCACAACGAAGGCATCACCTCGATGCACTTCGTGCCGTCGCTGCTCGGGCTGTTCCTGTCGCTACCCGGGGTGAACCAGTGGCGCACACTGCAACGCGTACCGATCGGTGGTGAAGCGCTGCCCGGCGAGCTGGCCGACAAGTTCCACGCCACGTTCGACGCGCTGCTGCACAACTTCTACGGCCCGACCGAGACCGTGATCAACGCCAGCCGCTACAAGGTCGAGGGCAAACAGGGCACCCGCATCGTCCCGATCGGGAAACCGAAGATCAACACGCAGATCCACCTTCTCGACGACGCGCTGCAGCCGGTCCCGGTCGGTGTCATCGGTGAGATCTACATCGGCGGAACCCATGTCGCGCACGGCTACCACCGCAGGCCGGCGCTGACCGCCGAGCGGTTCGTCGCCGATCCGTTCAACCCGGGCGGGCGGCTGTACCGGTCCGGCGACCTGGCCCGGCGCAACGCCGACGGCGACATCGAGTTCGTCGGCCGCGCGGACGAACAGGTCAAGATCCGCGGCTTCCGCATCGAACTCGGCGAGGTCGCGGCGGCGATCTCGGTCGACCCCAGCGTCGGCCAGGCCGTCGTCCTGGTCAGCGACCTGCCCGGCGTCGGTAAGAGCCTCGTCGGCTACCTCACCCCTCTTGCCGGCGGGCCGGAAACCGTTGAGGTGGAACGGATCCGCAGCCGGGTCGCGGCGGCGTTGCCGGAGTACATGACCCCCGCGGCGTATGTGGTGGTCGACGAGATCCCGATCACCGCACACGGCAAGATCGACCGCACCGCGCTGCCCGAACCCGACATCGCCTCGGGTGCGGAGTATCGCGAACCGGCCGGGGACACCGAGCGGCGGTTGGCCGGCCTGTTCGCCGAACTGCTCGAACGCGACCGGGTCGGCGCCGACGACTCGTTCTTCGACCTCGGCGGGCACTCGCTGCTGGCCACCAAACTCGTCGCCGGGATCCGCGCGGCGTTCAACGTCGACCTCGGCGTGCGCGAGGTGTTCGAACTCGGCACCGTCGCCGCGCTGGCCGACCGCATCGAATCGGCGTCCGCCGGCAGGTCGGACCGGCCCAGGCTCCCCCCGGTCCCGCACGACGGGCCGCTGCAGATGTCGGCCTCGCAGCTGCGGATGTGGTTCCAGTACCGCATCGACGGCCCCAGCCCGGTCAACAACGTGCCGTTCGCCGCGCGGATCAGCGGTCCGTGCGACACCGAGGCGTTCGTGCAGGCCGTGCGCGACGTGGTGAACCGTCACGAGGTCCTGCGCACCACCTACCGCGAAATCGACGGTGCCCCATACCAGATCGTCAACGACGACGCCGAGGTCACGGTCCGGCGCGCTCGCGGCGACGACGACGCCTGGCTGCAGCGCGAACTCGACAGCGAGCGCCGCCACGTCTTCGACCTCGAGCGCCAACCGCCGGTACGCGCCGCGGTGCTGGCCACCCCGGACGCGCACGTGGTCTCGCTGGTGGTGCACCACATCGCCGCCGATCACTGGTCGGCGGTGGTGCTGTTCTCCGACCTGCTGACCGCCTACCGCGCCCGGCGCGCGGGTGATGCGCCGGCGTTCGCGCCGCTGGGCGTCCAGTACGCCGACTACGCGGCGTGGCAGGCCGCGCTGCTGTCCGAACCCGACGGCCCGATCACCGCGCAGCGCGACTACTGGCGCGAGCAACTGGCCGGGCTGCGCGAGGACCCGGGCCTGACGCCGGACTTCCCGCGGCCACCGGTGCTCAGCGGCGAGGGCGACGCCGTCGAGTTCGGCATCGACGCCAGCACCCGCGAGAAGCTGGCCGAGCTGAGCCGAGAACTGGGCGTCACCGAGTTCATGCTGCTGCAGTCGGCGGTCGCGATCGCGCTGCACAAAGCCGGTGAGCAGCCCGACATTCCGCTGGGCACACCGGTCGCGGGCCGCACCGAGGCCGAACTCGACCAGCTGGTCGGCTTTTTCATCAACATCGTGGTGCTGCGCAACGACCTGACCGACAACCCGTCGCTGCGCGAGGTGCTGCGCCGCGCCCGCGACACCGCGCTGGCCGCCTACGCGCACCAGGACCTGCCGTTCGACCAGGTGGTCGACGCGGTGCGGCCGACCCGGTCGCTGTCGCGCAACCCGCTGTTCGGTGTCGTCGTGCACGTGCGCGACGCGTTGCCCGCCGGGCAGGTCATCGAGTCGCGCCCGGACGGTGACACGGTGTTCAGCCCGATCGAGCCGCCGTTCGACGTCGCGCACGCCGACCTGTCGGTGAACTTCTTCGGCACCAACGACGGATACCGCGGCCACGTCATCTACCGCACCGACCTGTACCGGCGCGCCACCGCGCAGCGGTTCGTCGGCTGGCTGAGCCGGGTGTTGAGCGCGTTCGCCGACGACCCCGGCCAGCGGGTGCGCGATGTGCAGATCGCCGACCGCGACGAACGCCGGATGGTCGAGCAGTTCAGCGCGGCCGCGCAGACCAGCGTGCTCGACGGGTGGCGCGACCCGGTCGCGATCGGTGTGGTCGGCGACGTCTACGACCATGTCACCGACGAGACCGGCACGCACCTGCGCCCCACCGGGCGCCGCGCCCGCTGGACCGCCGACGGTGAACTGGCCTTCGTCGAGACCGTCGTCGAGCGTCGGTCCTCGGCGCCGTCGGGGCCTGCCGAACCGGCCCGCACCGAGACCGAACGCGCGTTGGCCGCGCTGCTCGCCGACGTCGTCAACGTGCCGGAGGTCAACCGCACCGACGACTTCTTCGAACTCGGCGGCGACTCGATCCTGGCGGTGCAGCTGGCGGCGCGGGCCCGCGACGCCGGTCTGGCCGTCACCGCGCGAATGGTGTTCGAGCACCCCACGATTCACGAGCTGGCCGCCGTCGTCGAAGAGGCGGGCAGCAGCGACGGGGGCAGCGCCGACACGCACCACGCGCCGATGGCCGCGTCCGGTCTCACCCCGGAGGAACTGGCGGCGGTGACGTCGATGTTCTCGACCTCGCAAGACGGGGCCCCGTGACTTCAACCGACGAGAAGGTCGCCATCGAGGACGTGATGGCGCTCAGCCCGCTGCAGCAGGGGCTGTACTCGCTGTCGGCGCTGAGCACCGCCGAGGACGGCGGCGAGGACCCGTACGTCATCGCGATGGCCGCCGACATCACCGGGGCGCTCGACGCCGGCCTGCTGCGCGACTGCGCCGCCGCGCTGCTGGACCGGCACCCGAACCTGCGGGCCAGCTTCGTGCGCGCAGGCAACAAACCCGTGCAGGTCGTGCCGACCCGCGCCGAGGTGCCGTGGCGGCACATCACCGCGGCCGCCGACGAGGTGGCGGCGCTGGAAGCCGACGAGCGGCGCAGACCGTTCAACCTGGAACGCGGACCGGCGATCCGGTTCGTGCTGATCGAAACACCCGGTCCGCGTTGGCGGTTCGTCGTGGTGGCGCACCACATCATCATCGACGGCTGGTCGCTGCCGCTGTTCGTCGGCGAACTGATCGCGCTGTACCGCTCGGGCGGAGACACCGGGGTGCTGCCACCGCCGCCGCGCCCGTACCGCGACTACATCGGCTGGCTGGCCAACCGCGACCAGGAGACCAGCCGCGGCCTGTGGCGCGAACACCTCGCGGACCTCGGCGGCCCGACGCTGGTGACACCGGCGCTGACCTCCGGCGAGGCGCCGCGCGGCGCACCGCAGCGCACCGAACTCAACCTCGACCGCGAGGCCACCGCCCGGCTGGCCGAGGCCGCCCGCACCCGCGGGGTCACCGTCAACACCCTGGTGCAGATGGCCTGGGCGGCAATCCTGTCGGCTTTCACCGACCGCCGCGACGTGGCGTTCGGCGTCACCGTGTCCGGGCGGCCGGGTGAACTCGCCGGCGTCGAAGCGATGGTCGGGCTGTTCATCAACACCGTGCCGCTGCGGGTGCGGCTGGACCCCACGGCGCGGGTCGGTGCGCAGTGCCTGGCGCTGCAACGCGAGGCGGCCAAGCTGCGCGACCACAGCTACCTGCCGCACAACGAACTGCGCGCGCTCGGCGGGATCGGCGAGATCTTCGACACCCTGCTGGTCTACGAGAACTTCCCGCCGGGCGGCCTGGTCGGCGGCGGCGACTTCGAAGCCAACGGCGCGACGTTCTCGCCGGCCGCGCTGGAGAGCGTGTCGCACTTCCCGGTCACCATCGCCGCGCACATGGCCGACGACGAGCTCACCGTGCTGGTCGAGGTGGTCGACGGCGCACTCGGCCAGATGACCCCCGAATCGCTGGGCCGACGGGTGCTCACCGTCGCCGAACGGCTGATCACCCACTGGGACAGCGCTTTCCGCGATGTCAGCGTGCTGCTCGACGGTGAGGCGGCGGTCCAGGCGCACCCGCCGGCGCCGCAGCCCGAGCATCTCGGCGTGCACACCGCGTTCACCGCGGCCGCCGGCACCCGGCTGGCGTCGCCCGCGCTGAGCTGGTCCGGCGGCCAACTGACCTACCGCGAACTCGACGAGGCCGCCGAGCGGCTGGCCGCGACGCTGGTCGAACGCGGCGTCACCGCCGAAACCCCGGTGGCGATCCGGCTTTCGCGCGGACCACAGTATGTGATCGCGATGTTCGCGGTGCTCAAGGCGGGCGGGGTGATCGTGCCGCTGGACCCGTCGATGCCCGCCGACCGCATCGCCGACATCCTCGCCCAGTGCGGGGCGACGGTAGTCGTCGACGACGACCTGCTCGCCGCACCGGGGGCACGCGCCGACGACTTCCGTCCGGTGCCCGCCAAGCCCGGTCAGGCCGCCTACATCGTGTTCACCTCCGGCACCACCGGCCGGCCCAAGGGCGTCGTCGGCACCCACCAGGCGCTGCTGGCCTATGCCGAGGACCACGCCCGAAACGTGCTGCGGCCGGCGGCTTCCCGGCTGCGTCACCCGCTGCGGGTCGCGCACGCCTGGTCGTTCACGTTCGACGCCGCCTGGCAGCCGCTGGCCGCGCTGCTCGACGGGCACGCCGTGCACATCGTCGACGACGACACCCAACGCGACGCCGAGGCGCTGGTCGAGACCATCGGGCGCTACGCGATCGACCTGATC
This sequence comes from Mycolicibacterium flavescens, assembly GCF_001722335.1. GTDB lineage: Bacteria > Actinomycetota > Actinomycetes > Mycobacteriales > Mycobacteriaceae > Mycobacterium > Mycobacterium flavescens. The sequence continues at coordinate 207,131 of NZ_MIHA01000004.1, read as the reverse complement.
GACACCACCCCGTCGATGTTCGCCCAGCTGCACGCGGTCGGGCTGTTGACGACGGTGCCGCTGGGGGTGCTGGCGCTCGGCGGGGAAGCGGTCGGCATCCCCGCCTGGAACATGATCCGCGACGAATGTGCCCGCACCGGGATGACGGCCTACAACTGTTACGGCCCCACCGAAACCACCGTCGAAGCGGTGGTCGCCGCGATAGCCGAACACACCCAGCCGAGCATCGGTCGGCCCACCGCGCCCAGCCGGGCCTACGTGCTGGACTCGTGGCTGCGGCCGGTGCCCGACGGGGTGGCCGGCGAGCTGTACCTGTCCGGCGGCCAACTGACCCGCGGCTACCTGGGCCGGCCGGCCGAGACGGCGGGCCGGTTCGTCGCCGACCCGTTATGCCCCGGCGAGCGGATGTACCGCACCGGCGACGTGGTGCGCCGCCAACCCGACGGCGGGCTCGAGTATCTCGGTCGCTCCGACGCGCAGGTCAAGATCCGCGGTTTCCGCGTCGAACCCGGCGAGATCGCCGCCGTGCTGCACGCGCACCCGGCGGTGCGGCACGCGCACGTCGCGGTGCGCGAACAACGTTGGGGCCCACAGCTGGTGGCCTACGTGGCGGCCGACCCGGCGCCCCAAGTCGCCGAACTTCGCGCGATGGTGGCGAAACGGTTACCGCGCTACATGCTCCCGCACACCATCGTCGTCGTCGACCGGATGCCGCTGACCGCGCACGGCAAGGTCGACGAGGCGGCGCTGGCCGCGCTCACGGTCACCGACAGCCCGTCCGCGACGCCGCAGACCCCGACCGAGACCGCGCTGGTCGAGGTGCTCGCCGAACTGCTCGGCGGTCACGACCGCATCGACGTCACCGCCGACTTCCTCGCGCTCGGCCTCGACAGCATCGTCGCGCTGTCGGTGGTGCAGGCCGCGCGGCGCCGCGGAATCCCGTTGCGCGCGCGGCTGATGCTCGAATGCGCGACGGTCCGCGACCTGGCCGCCGCGATCGACGGCGAATCGATGGCGGGCGCCGAACGCGACAGCGAACCCGGCGGCCCGATCCCGGTGCTGCCCAACGTGCACTGGCTCTACGAGCACGGGGACCCGCGCCGGTTGGCGCAGACCGAGGCGATCCGGCTGCCCGCCGGTGTCACCCGCGCGCAACTCGAGGCGGTGCTGCGCGCCGTCGTCGACGGCCACGAGGTGCTGCGCAGCCGCCTCGACCGCCAGACCATGACGTTCGTCGAACACCAGAGCGGCGACCTGCTGACCGAGGTGCCCGTCGACGGTGACCTCACCGAGGCCGTCGCCCGGCACACCGGCGAATCGGTGCAACGCCTTGACCCGCAAGCAGGCTCGATGATCGCCGCGACGTGGCTGCGCCCACCCGAGGGTGAGAGCGTGTTGCTGCTGACCGCGCACGTGCTCGCGATGGACCCCGCATCGTGGCGGATCGTGCTGGCCGAACTCGACGCGGGCTGGCACGCCGTGCAGTCGGGCGCGCGGCCCGCCCCGACGCCCGAACACACCAGCTACCGGCGGTGGTCGCGGCTGATGAGCGAGCGCGCCGCCGCGCTGGACACCTGCGACTTCTGGGCCGCCCAACTCGCCGGTGACGACCCGCCGCTGGGCGCCCGCCGGCTGCGGCCGGAGACCGACCGGGTCGGCGACGTCGTCGTGACGATGTCGGCCACCGACCGCGAAACCACGCTGCGCGTGCTCAACGGATCGCAACCCGCGCCGAACCTGCTGGCCGCGGCCGCCGCCCGCACCGTCGCCCGGTGGCGCGAGCGCCGCGGTCAGGACCCGCGCCCGGCCCCGCTGCTGGCGTTGGAAACCCACGGCCGCGCGGACACCGTGGTCGACGGCGCCGACACCTCCGACACCGTCGGCCTGCTCACCGCGATCTACCCGCTGCGGGTGCGCACCGCCGATGACGTGGCCGGTCTGCCCGGCGACCCGATCGACTACGGGCTGCTGCGGTACGTGCGCCCCGACACCGCCGAACGCCTCGGCGCGCTGCCGGAACCGCAACTGCTGCTGAACTTCCTGGGCCGGGTGCACGTCGGCATCGACGGCGGCGCGCTGCGGCCGGACCGGGCGCTGCTGTCCGGGGTGTCACAACTGCCGGAGCCGAATCTGGCGGTGCGGCACGAGCTGACGATCCTGGCGGCCGTGCTCGGCGAAGCCGACGCGCCGGTGCTCGTCACGCAGTGGCGCACGCTGCCGGACATCCTGAGCGCCGAGGACGTCGAGACGTTGCAGGGCATCTGGCAAGAATCCCTACGAGAGGTCATCTGATGAGCCGAACACTTGCCGTGGTGGGCGCGGGGACCAAGGCCGTCGCCGTCGCCGCCAAGGCAGCCGAACTGCGCGACATGGGCGTCGAGGCGCCCGACGTCGTCGCGGTCGAGAAGACGGGCGTGGCGGCCAACTGGCAGGCCGACGGCGGCTGGACCGATGGTCAGCACCGGCTGGGCACCAGCCCGGAGAAAGACGTCGGCTTCCCCTACCGCTCGAATCTGGTGCCGCGCCGCAACGCCGAGCTCGACGAGCGGATGACCCGGCACAGCTGGCAGCAGTACCTGATCTCGACCGGGCAGTTCGCCGAATGGGTCGACCGCGGCAGGCCCGCACCCACCCACCGCCGGTGGAGCCAGTACCTGCGCTGGGTGGCGGGCAACATCGACATGAGCGTGGTCACCGGTGAGGTGCAGTCCATTTCGGTCGACACCGGCGCCGACGGGCACCGCTGGCAGCTGCACACCGCCGATCAGACCGTCGAAGCCGACGGCCTGATGATCACCGGGCCAGGTCAGCCCGAACGGTCGATCCTCCCGGGCAACCCGCGGGTGCTGTCGATCGCGCAGTTCTGGCACCGCGCCGCGCAGCACGAGCTGATCTCCGCCGAACGCGTCGCGGTCATCGGCGGCGGTGAGACCGCGGCGTCGATGCTCAACGAGCTTTTCCGGCACCGGGTTTCGACGATCACCGTGATCTCGCCGCAGGTCACGCTGTTCACCCGCGGCGAGGGGTACTTCGAGAACGCCCTGTTCTCCGACCCCACCGGCTGGACCAGCCTGACGATGGCCGAACGCCGCGACGCGCTGATGCGCACCGACCGGGGGGTGTTCTCCGCGCGCGTGCAGGACGCGCTGCTGGCCGACGACCGGATCCGCCACCTGCGCGGCCGTGTCGCACACGCGGTGGCCCGGGACGGGCGAATCCGGTTGACGCTCAGCACGATCAAGGGCGGCGAGTCGCTGGAGACCGTGCACGGCTTCGACCTGGTGATCGACGGTTCGGGCGCCGACGCGCTGTGGTTCGTGCCGCTGCTGGCCCAGGACGCGCTCGATGTCCTCGAACTCGGCCTCGGCGGGCCGCTGACCGGCGAGTCGCTGCAGGAGGCGATCGGCGACGACCTGGCGCTGACCGACGTGTCGCCGAAGCTGTTCCTGCCCGGCCTGGCCGGGTTGACCCAGGGCCCCGGTTTCCCCAACCTGTCGTGTCTGGGCCTGCTGTCCGACCGGATCCTCGGCGCCGACCTGAGCGGCGCACCCCATTCGTCCACGTCCAGGAGAGGCCATGAGCACCAACCCATTCGATGACGAGAACGGCACGTTCTACGTGCTGGTCAACGACGAGGAACAGCACAGCCTGTGGCCGACGTTCGCCGACGTGCCCGCCGGTTGGCGCATCGTGTACGGGGAGAGCACCCGCGCCGACTGCCTGGCCTACGTCGAGGAGAACTGGACCGACCTGCGGCCGCGCAGCCTGCGCGAGGCGATGGCCGAGGGCTAGCCGCCTCGAGCGCGCCGACGCCCCGGCCCGGCGGCTGTGCCCTAGGTTGTTGCTATGTCGACGCCGGTCCACCGCCGCGTGCTGGTGGCCGGCGCCGGATGCTGGATCGTCGCGTCGCTCGGCTTCGTGGTCCTGGAACTGCTCGCCGCGGTGGCGGTGCCGGGCTACAGCTACACCGAGCACTACATCAGCACGCTCGGCGTGCCGGCCTGGTCGCCGCGCGCCTACCTGCTCAACGGGGCGCTGTACCTGCAGGGGGTGCTGTTCGTCGCCGGGGCGGTGCTGGTGTCGCGCGCGGTGCGGGCGCGGTGGAGCGGCGCGGTGTTCGTGGTGCTGGCCGTCGTCGCCGCGGCCGGGGACTTTCTGGTCGCGTTCGTCTACGGCGGCTCGCCGCTGTGGAACGACGGGCACCAGTCGCTGCACGCGCTGGGCGCGGTGCTGGCGATCTTCGGCGGCAACCTGGCGATCATCGCGGGGACGGCGGTCGCGGGCCGCGCGGTCGGCGGCCGCACCTACCGGGTGGCCGGCCTGCTGATCGCCGCCGCCGGTCTGGTGATCTTCGCGCTGCTGCAGAACTACGACTACTGGGCCGTGCGGTACGCGCCGATCGGTGCCGTCGAGCGCGGCTGCGTGTACACGGTGATGCTGTGGCAGCTGCTGACCGGCGTCGTGCTGCTGGTGCGGGGGCGCGCGCTCAGATCTGCTGGCTGAGCGGCACATCCATGTCGAACACCCGCGCGTGCAGCACCGTGCGGTTACGCAGCGCGGCGCGCACCGCGCGATGCAGCCCGTCCTCGAGATAGACGATGCCCTTCCACCGCACCGCGTGCGGGAACAGGTCGCCGTAGAACGTCGAATCCTCTGACAGCAGCCGGTCCAGCGCGAGCACCGTGGTGGTGGTGACCAGCTCGTCGAGGCGGATCTGGCGCGGCGGGATCTGGGCCCACTGGCGGTGCGACAACCCGTGATCCGGGTACGGCTTGCCGTCCCGCACACCCTTGAAGATCATCGAGCAAACGTCCTTCGCGTCGTGCCCCCGGGCCGTGACCACACGCCATCGGCGCTTAGCAAGGCTAGTTCAACAAGGGCGGTTGCGGTGGACAGCGGCGCGCGCGAACAACCAACGGAGTGGGCCGCCGTAAAATAGGCGGCAACACAATGCGAGGGGTAGGTGAACAGATATGGGTAGCGCCGACGACCGTCGGTTCGAGGTGCTGCGCGCGATCGTCGCCGACTTCGTGGCCACCAAGGAGCCCATCGGGTCGAAGACGCTCGTCGAGCGGCACAACCTCGGCGTCTCCAGCGCAACGGTCCGCAACGACATGGCCGTGCTGGAAGCCGAGGGGTACATCACCCAACCGCACACCAGTTCCGGGCGGGTGCCGACCGAGAAGGGCTACCGGGAGTTCGTCGACCGGCTCGACAACGTCAAACCTCTGTCGTCGGCCGAGCGCAGCGCGATCCTGCGGTTCCTGGAGACCGGTGTCGACCTCGACGACGTGCTGCGCCGCGCGGTGCGGCTGCTGGCGCAGCTGACCCGGCAGGTCGCGATCGTGCAGTACCCCACGCTGACCACTTCGACGGTGCGCCACCTCGAGGTCGTCGCGCTGACCCCCGCCAAGCTGCTGCTGGTGGTGATCACCGACACCGGCCGCGTCGACCAGCGCATCGTCGAGCTCGGCGACGCCCTCGACGAACACGACGTCGTCAAGCTGCGCGACCTGCTCGGGCAGGCGCTGGAGAACAAGCCGCTGGCCGCCGCGTCGGTCGCGGTGTCGGATCTGGCGTCGCACCTCAACGGCAACGGCGGGCTCGCCGACGCCGTCGGCCGGTCGGCGACCGTGCTGGTCGAGACGCTCGTCGAGCACAGCGACGAACGCCTGGTGCTGGGCGGCACCGCCAACCTGACCCGCAACACCGCCGACTTCGGCGGATCGCTGCGCTCGGTCCTCGAGGCGCTCGAGGAGCAGGTGGTGGTGTTGCGTCTGCTGGCCGCCCAGCAGGAGGCCGGCAAGGTGACCGTGCGCATCGGCCACGAGACCGAGGCCGAGGAGATGGCCGGCACCTCGGTGGTCACCACCGCCTACGGCAGTTCGGGCAAGGTGTACGGCGGCATGGGTGTGCTGGGTCCCACCCGAATGGACTATCCGGGAACTATCGCTAATGTCGCTGCGGTTGCTCTTTATATCGGGGAAGTCTTAGGCAGCCGGTAGCACCGGCACCCTCAACCAGGAAAAGGCAGGCAAGTCAGCGTGGCACGCGACTATTACGGGCTGCTCGGAGTGAGCAAGGGCGCCTCCGAATCGGAGATCAAACGCGCCTATCGCAAGTTGGCGCGCGAACTGCACCCCGATGTCAATCCCGACGAGGAGGCGCAGGCCCGCTTCAAGGAGATCAGCGTCGCCTACGAGGTGCTCAACGATCCGGAGAAGCGCCGCATCGTCGACCTCGGCGGGGACCCGCTGGAGTCGGCGGCCTCGGCGGCCGGCAACGGGTTCTCGGGGTTCGGCGGGCTCGGCGACGTGTTCGAGGCCTTCTTCGGCGGCGGCGGCGCCACCCGCGGACCGATCGGCCGGGTCCGCCCCGGTTCGGACTCGCTGCTGCGGATGCGGCTGAACCTCGAGGAATGCGCGACCGGGGTGACCAAACAGGTCACCGTCGACACCGCGGTGCTCTGCGACCTGTGCCACGGCAAGGGCACCCACGGCAACTCCAGCCCGGCCACCTGCGACACCTGTGGTGGCCGCGGCGAGATCCAGACCGTGCAGCGCTCGCTGCTCGGGCAGGTGATGACGTCGCGGCCGTGCCCGGTGTGCGGCGGTGTCGGCGAGGTGATCCCCGATCCGTGTCACCGCTGCGGCGGCGACGGCCGGGTGCGCGCGCGCCGGGAGATCAGCGTGAAGATCCCCGCCGGTGTCGGCGACGGGATGCGTGTGCGGTTGGCCGCGCAGGGCGAGGTCGGCCCGGGCGGCGGACCCGCCGGTGACCTGTACGTCGAGGTGCACGAACAACCGCACGACACGTTCGTGCGCGACGGCGACGACCTGCACTGCACGATTTCGGTGCCGATGGTCGACGCGGCGCTGGGCACCTCGGTCAGCGTCGACGCGATCCTCGACGGGCCGACCGAGATCGCGATCCCGTCGGGCACCCAGCCCGGTGCGGTGATCTCGCTGCGCGGCCACGGGATGCCGCACCTGCGCTCCGGTGTGCGCGGCGATCTGCACGCCCACATCGATGTCGTGGTGCCGACTCGACTGGACCACGAGGACATCGAACTGCTCACCAAGCTCAAGGACAAGCGCAGCCGCGACACCTCCGAGGTGCGCTCGACGACGTCGAACCACTCGGGCGGCGGCGGGCTGTTCAGCCGGCTGCGCGAGACGTTCAGCGGCCGCTGAACGTCGGAATGCCGGGACTCCACGTGCGCGATGTCTGCGACAGGGCTGTGATCCGGCCGCGATGACGACCCTGACGCAGAAATCGGCGTGGTCACGTCTGAGGTCACGACGATGAGCGCCGCACTGTTCTACGTCGAGGCGCTGCCGCCGGCCGGCGGTCTTGCCGTCGTCGACGGCGACGAGGGCCACCACGCCGCCACGGTGCGGCGCATCCGCGTCGGCGAGCACCTCGACCTCAGCGACGGGCGCGGTGAGCTGGCGCGATGCGTCGTGGAGGAGGTCGGCAAGGGCAGGCTGGCAGCGCGCGTGCTGCAGACGTCCACGGTGGCGGCGCCGTCGCCAGCGGTGACCGTCGTGCAGGCGCTGCCGAAGTCCGAGCGTTCCGAGCTGGCGATCGAACTGGCCACCGAGGCCGGCGCCGACGCGTTCCTCGCCTGGCAGGCCGCCCGGTGTGTGGCGCGGTGGGAGAACCAGGCCAAGGTCGACAAGGGGCTGCGCCGGTGGACCGCGGTCGCCCGCTCGGCGGCCCGGCAGTCGCGGCGGCCCCGCATCCCCGAGGTCGGCGGCGTGGTGTCGACGGCCGAGCTGGTGGCCGGGCTGTCCGGTCGCGCCGCTGTGCTGGTGCTGCACGAAGCGGCTTCTGAGCCGATCACCGAGGTCGCGCTGGCGGACGCGGAGGCGGTGGTCCTGGTGGTCGGCCCGGAGGGCGGTATCACCGACGACGAGGTGGCGGCGCTGACCGCCGCGGGAGCGACGGCCGTGCGGCTGGGACCCAGCGTGCTGCGCACGTCGACGGCCGCGGCCGTCGCGCTCGGTGCGCTCGGTGTGCTGACCGGGCGGTGGGCCTGATGGTTAACCACTGGGATGCGTCTGTACCCGGCGGTAAACTGTGAGCACAGAGCAATCAGGCAGAACCCAGAAAGCAGGCACTGAACCCTCTTGACGCCCCGCGAGACGACCGCTGACTCGTCGCAGGCTGCTCAGTCTCCTGAGTCGGTACGCAGCAGCATAAATGTTCCGCCCGACCTCGTCATGGGACTTCTGGGTTCCGCCGACGAGAACCTGCGCGCCATCGAGCGCGCCCTGTCGGCCGACATTCACGCCCGCGGCAACGCGCTGACGCTCACGGGTGAGCCCGCCGACGTCGCACTGGCCGAACGGGTGATCTCCGAACTGATCGCGATCCTGTCCAGCGGCCAGACGTTGACCCCCGACGTGGTGCGGCACAGCGTCGCGATGCTCACCGGCACCGGCAACGAGTCACCCGCCGAGGTGCTCACGCTCGACATCCTGTCGCGTCGCGGCAAGACCATCCGACCCAAGACGCTCAACCAGAAGCGCTACGTCGACGCGATCGACGCGCACACCATCGTGTTCGGCATCGGCCCCGCGGGCACCGGTAAGACCTACCTGGCAATGGCCAAGGCGGTCAACGCCTTACAGTCCAAACAGGTTTCGCGCATCATCTTGACTCGGCCCGCGGTGGAGGCGGGGGAGCGGCTCGGGTTCCTGCCGGGCACGCTCAGCGAGAAGATCGACCCGTATCTGCGTCCGCTCTACGACGCGCTGCACGACATGATGGATCCCGAGCTGATCCCAAAGCTGATGAGCGCCGGGGTGATCGAGGTCGCGCCGCTGGCGTACATGCGGGGCAGAACGATCTCGGACGCGTTCATCATCCTCGACGAGGCCCAGAACACCACCGCCGAGCAGATGAAGATGTTCCTGACCCGGCTCGGGTTCAACTCGAAAATCGTTGTCACCGGCGATATCACGCAGGTCGACCTGCCCGGCGGGGCGGCATCGGGCCTGCACGCGGCGATGCGGATCCTCGACGGCATCGACGACATCCACTTCTCCGAGCTCACCAGCGCCGACGTCGTGCGACACCGGCTGGTGTCCGAGATCGTCGACGCATACGCCAGACACGATGAGCCGGCACAGTTGAACCGGGCGCAGCGGCGGGCCTCCGGCGGCGGTCGGCCGCGGCGGTAGACATGAGTATCGAGGTGTCCAACGAGTCGGGCATCGACGTGTCCGAAGAGGAACTGATCAGCGTCGCCCGCTTCGTCATCCGCAAGATGAACGTCAACCCGTCCGCCGAATTGTCGATGGTGCTGCTCGACACCGCCGCGATGGCCGACCTGCACATGCGGTGGATGGACCTGCCCGGGCCCACCGATGTGATGAGCTTCCCGATGGACGAACTCGAGCCCGGCGGCCGGCCGGATGCCCCTGAACCGGGCCCGGCGATGCTCGGTGACATCGCGCTGTGCCCGCAGTTCGCCGCCGACCAGGCCGCGGCGGCGGGCCATTCGCTGGGCCAGGAACTGGCCCTGCTGACCGTGCACGGCGTCCTTCACCTGTTGGGCTACGACCACGCCGAGCCCGACGAGGAGAAGGAGATGTTCACGTTGCAGCGTGAACTGCTCGAAGAGTGGGTCGCCGACCAGGTCGAGGCCTACCACCAGGATCGGCAGACGGCCAAGGAACGCCGGCTGCTCGACAACTCGCGATTCTTCGACGAACTGTGAGCGGCCTGGGACAGCTGATCGTCGCGATCGTCCTCGTCGTCTTCGGCGGGTTGTTCGCGGCCATCGACGCCGCGCTGAGCACCGTGTCGATGGCCCGCGTCGAGGAACTGGTGCGCGACGAGCGGCCCGGTGCGGTGCGGCTGGCCAAGGTGATGGTCGAGCGACCGCGCTACATCAACCTCATCGTGCTGCTGCGCATCGCCTGCGAGGTCGGGGCGACCGTGCTGCTGGCCGCCTATCTCGACGGGCACCTCGGCGTCAGCTGGGGCCTTTTCGTGGCCGCCGCGATCATGGTGGTGGTCAGCTTCGTCGCGATCGGCGTCGGACCCCGCACGGTCGGGCGCCAGCACGCCTACACCATCGCGTTGCTCAGCGCGCTTCCGCTGCAGGCGGTTTCGGTGCTGCTCACCCCGATCAGCCGTCTACTGGTGCTGATCGGCAATGCGCTGACCCCGGGCCGCGGGTTCCGCAACGGCCCGTTCGCGTCCGAGATCGAACTGCGCGAGGTGGTCGACCTCGCGCAGCAGCGCGGTGTGGTGGCCGACGACGAACGCCGGATGATCCAGTCGGTGTTCGAACTCGGCGACACCGCCGCGCGCGAGGTGATGGTGCCGCGCACCGAGATGGTGTGGATCGAGAGCGACAAGACCGCCGGGCAGGCCACGTCGTTGGCGGTGCGCAGCGGGCACTCCCGCATCCCGGTGATCGGGGAGAACGTCGACGACATCGTCGGTGTCGTCTACCTCAAAGACCTCGTGCAGCGCACCTACTATTCGACCGACGGGGGCCGCGGCACCACCGTCGCACAGGTCATGCGGCGGGCGGTGTTCGTGCCGGACTCCAAACCGCTCGACGAACTGCTGCGCGAGATGCAGCGCGACCGCGTGCACATGGTGCTGCTGGTCGACGAGTACGGGGCGATCGCCGGGCTGGTGACGATCGAGGATGTGCTCGAGGAGATCGTCGGCGAGATCGTCGACGAGTACGACGCCGGTGAGGTCGTGCCGGTGGAGGATCTGGGCGAGAAGCGCTATCGCGTGTCGGCGCGGCTGCCGATCGAGGACCTCGGCGAGTTGTACGACATCGAGTTCGACGACGACCTCGACGTCGACACTGTCGGTGGTCTGGTCGCCTTCGAACTCGGCAGGGTTCCGCTGCCGGGCGCCGAGGTGATCTGGGACGGGTTGCGGCTGCAGGCCGAGGGCGGACCGGATCACCGCGGCCGGGTGCGGATCGGCACGGTGCTCGTCAGCCCCACCGAACCCGTCGAAGACGAGGCCGAAGACCGCGAGGAGGATCAGGCGCGATGAGTGAGCTGCACGCCGAAGACGCCAAGCTGGTGACGCTGGCCCGCGGCGCGATGGGTCGCGCCGAGGCGGGCAGCGGGGCGGCGGTGCGCGACGCCGACGGCCGCACCTACGCCGGTGCCCCGGTGACGCTGGAGTCGTTGCGGCTCACCGCGCTTCAGGCTGCCGTCGCGGCCGCGGTATCCAGCGGCGCGACCGGTCTGGAGGCCGCGGTGCTGGTCGGCGGGTCGGACTCCGACGCGGGTGTGGCCGCGGTCCGTGAGCTGTCGGCCGACGCCGCGGTGATCGTCACCGACCGCTCCGGGCGCCCGACGTGAGCGACGAATTCCGCTCCGGTTTCGTCTGTTTCGTCGGGCGACCGAACACCGGCAAGTCCACGTTGACCAACGCGCTGGTCGGGGCGAAGGTGGCGATCACGTCGAACCGGCCGCAGACCACCCGGCACACCATCCGCGGAATCGTGCACCGCGAGGACTTCCAGATCATCCTCGTCGACACCCCCGGCCTGCACCGGCCGCGCACGCTGCTCGGGCAGCGGCTCAACGATCTGGTCAAGGACACCTACTCCGAAGTCGACGTGATCGGGTGGTGCATCCCCGCCGACGAGAAGATCGGCCCGGGCGACCGCTGGATTCACGACCAGATCCGCGCTGTCGCACCGAGAACCACGCTGGTCGCGATCGTCACCAAGATCGACAAGGTGGCCAGGGACCGCGTCGCCGCGCAACTGGTCGCGGTCAGCGAACTGGTCGGCCCCGACGTCGAGATCGTCCCGGTGTCGGCGACCGCCGACGACAACCTGGACGTTCTGACCGGTGTGCTCGCCGCCCAACTGCCGCCGGGGCCGGCGTTCTACCCCGACGGTGAGCTCACCGACGAACCCGAGGAAACCTTGATGGCCGAGCTGATCCGCGAGGCCGCGCTCGAGGGGGTGCGCGACGAACTGCCGCACTCGCTGGCCGTCGTGATCGAAGAAGTCACCCCGCGTGAGGGCCGTGAGGACCTCATCGACGTGCACGCGATCCTCTACGTCGAACGCGACAGCCAGAAGGGCATCGTGATCGGCAAGGGCGGCGCCAGGCTACGCGAGGTCGGCACCGCCGCGCGCACGCAGATCGAGAAGCTCCTCGGTACCAAGGTGTTTCTCGATCTGCGGGTCAAGGTGGCCAAGAACTGGCAGCGCGACCCCAAACAGCTGGGACGCCTGGGGTTCTAGCGATCAGCTCTGGGCGCCGGAGCCGGGCTGGCCGAACGGCCTACCGGGCCCGGGGACGGGTGGGGCGGCGTCGCCCTTGCCGTAGACCGCCACCACGACGGTGCGGTCGAGCGCGTTGGCCGACCACACGCCGATGTCGACGTTGGAGCAGTCGGACATGATCCCGTAGTAGTCGGGCCGGTGGTACCACTGGTTGATCAGCTCGATGCCGCTGATCGCCAGCGCCGGGTTGATGGCGACCGTCTCGGCGACCTCGCCGACATAGCCGGCGTTGCGGGCGCGGTCGGCCACGGTGGTGCCGTCCGAGCCGATGTCACCGTTGAGTGCGCGGTTGTTGAGCACGTCGTTGGTGTGCCACTCGGCGGCCAGCCGCAGCTTCGGGTTGATCTCGATGTCGGTGTCGCACCCGGCCTGCGACTTCACGGTGTACACGTTGGCCACCACGCCGTCGTTGAGGCGCTTGTTGTCCGCCCCGGCGGCCGGGGCGCCGACCACCGCGCCGCAGGTCAGAGCCAGCACCGTCATCGCCAATACGCCACGTCGCGACCTCATGGCGCAAGACTTTACGCGACCTCGTGCGAGACGTTGCGGGTTACCGGCCGGTCCGATGATTTCGCGGTCTCGGGGCCGGCCGGCGGCAGCCACCACGGATCGGGCTGGCGCATGGCCCAGCCGTTGATCGCCTCCAGCTCGGCGGCCAGCGACACCAGCAGCGGTTCGCTGTTTGCCGGGCCCATCAGCTGCACGCCGATCGGCAGGCCCTCGGAGGTGAATCCCGCGGGCACGTTGATCGACGGCCAGCCCAGCAGGTTCCACGGCCAGGTCACCGGGCACGCCTTGATCATCGTGCGGTCGGTCGACAACCCGCCGCGGTGGTCGAAGTCGTGCACCGGCGGCGCCGGCTGCGCGGTGGTCGGGGCCAGCACCACGTCGGCGATGTTGAAGATGTAGCCGATCCGGCGGTGCGCGCGGGCCTCGCGGGCGCGGGCCTTGCGCAGCACGTGCTCCGACAGCAGGCGGCCGGTGCGCAGGTTGGCTTTGGTGCGCGGGTCCAGCTGCGCGCCCGGGCCGAGCCGTTCGGCCCACTCGAGCAGCCCCGACGTCGACCGCGACAGGAAGTTCCACGACATCTCGAGGCTGTAGTCGGGGTCGGCGGCGACGATGTGGTGCCCGAGCTGTTCGAGCTGGTCGGCCACCACCGACATCGCCGCGCGGATCTCGGGATGCAGCTTGGCCCGAAACACCGTGAACGGGAACTTCGTCGACAGCGCGATCCGCAGCGGGCCGGGCGCCTGCGAGACGTAGTCGGAGATCTGCACCTGCGGCGGCTGATGCCGGTCACCGGCGACGTTGCCCGACGCCGCGTCGAGCACCAGCGCGGCGTCGGTGACCGTGCGGGCCAGGACGCCGTTGACGGTGATGCCGTTGAACGCCTCGGGCAGCGGCCAGGTCGAGATGCGTCCGCGCTGCGGTTTGATGCCGACCAGATGTGTCCACGCCGCGGGGATGCGCACGCTGCCGGCACCGTCGGAGCCGATCGCCGCGGCCACCAGCCCCGCGGCCACCGCGGCGGCGCTGCCGCCCGACGAACCGCCCGGGGTGTGCTCACGCGACCACGGGTTGCGGGTGTGCCCGAACGCGGGTCCGCTGGTGAACGGCCACTGGCCCAGTTCGCAGGTGTTCGTCTTGCCGACGATGACCGCGCCGGCGGCCCGCAGCCGTCGCACCACTTCACTGTCCTCGGTGGCCGGGCGCACGGCGCCGTCGGCGCCGAACCGGGTCGGCACCCCGGCGACGTCGACGTCGTCCTTGACCGCGATCGGGATGCCCAGCAACGGATGCTTCGAATGATCTTGACCCGCGGCGCGTTTGCGGTCCGCGCGGGCGGCGTCGGCCAGCGCCTGTTCGGTGAACACCACCCGGAACGCGTTGAGCGTCGGTTGGCTGGCCGCGATGGCGTCGAGCGATCGCTGCACCAGCTCCACCGACGTGGCGGATCCGCTCGCGAGCTGGAAAAGCTGTTGAGTCACGGTGGGAAAGCGGTTTGTCTGGGGCATCGGTTACGAGGATATCGGCGGTGCGTACCGGAATCTGACGGACCGCAATGCCAGACTGGACCCATGCGGCTGTACCGGGACCGAGCGGTGGTGCTGCGCCAGCACAAGCTTGGCGAGGCCGACCGGATCGTCACCCTGCTCACCCGCGACCACGGGCTGGTTCGCGCGGTGGCCAAGGGGGTGCGGCGCACCCGCAGCAAGTTCGGCGCCAGGCTGGAGCCGTTCGCGCACATCGATGTTCAGCTGCACCCGGGCCGCAACCTCGACATCGTGACCCAGGTGCAGGCCATCGACGCGTTCGCCTCCGACATCGTCAGCGACTACGGCCGCTACACCTGCGCGTGCGCGGTGCTCGAGACCGCCGAGCGGCTGGCCGGAGAGGAACGCGCCCCGATGCCGTCGCTGCACCGGTTGACGGTGGCCGCGTTGCGCGCGGTCGCCGACGGCAGCCGGCCGCGTGAGCTGGTGCTCGACGCCTATCTGTTGCGGGCGATGGGCATCGCGGGCTGGGCACCGGCGTTGACCGAGTGCGCGCGCTGCGCGGCGCCGGGTCCGCACCGGGCATTCAATGTGGCTGCCGGCGGCAGCGTGTGTGTGCACTGCCGGCCGTCGGGGTCGGTCACGCCGCCGCAGGGGGTGCTGGACCTGATGGCGGCCCTGCACGACGGTGACTGGGCGCACGCCGAGACGTCGACGCCGTCGTACCGCAGCCAGGCCAGCGGGCTGGTGGCCGCGCATCTGCAGTGGCACTTGGAGCGTCAGCTGCGGACACTGCCGCTGGTCGAACGGGTGTACCGGGTCGATAGGAGTGTCGGCGAGCAGCGGGTGTCGCTGGTCGGGCAGGATGTGCCACATGGCAAGCGAACGGGCTGGGCTGAAGAAGAAGGGCAAAGGGACCTACCCACAGCTGCCCCCGGCGCCTGAGGACTACCCGACGTTCCCGGACAAGTCGACGTGGCCGGTGGTTTTCCCGGAGATCCCGGCGGGCACCAACGGCCGTTTCGCCCGGCCGCCCCAGCACACGTCGAAGGAGTCCGCGCCCCGGATACCGGCCGACCAGGTGCCCAACCACGTCGCGGTCGTGATGGACGGCAACGGTCGCTGGGCCACCCAGCGCGGCCTGCACCGCACCGAGGGGCACAAGATGGGTGAAGCGGTGCTCATCGACATCACTTGCGGGGCAATCGAAATCGGGATCAAGCACCTGACGGTGTACGCGTTTTCCACCGAGAACTGGAAACGCAGCACCGAGGAGGTGCGGTTCCTGATGGGGTTCAACCGCGAGGTGGTGCGCCGGCGCCGCGAGAACCTCAACGACATGGGTGTGCGGATGCGCTGGGTCGGTTCGCGGCCGCGGATGTGGCGCAGCGTGATCAAGGAGTTCGACATCGCCGAGCAGATGACGGTCGGCAACGACGTCATCACGATCAACTACTGCGTGAACTACGGTGGGCGCACCGAGATCGTGGAGGCGACGCGGGAGCTCGCGCAGCTGGCCGTCGACGGCAAGATCAGGCCCGACCGCATCACCGAGGCGAGCTTCGCCAAACACCTGCACCGGTCCGACATCCCCGACGTCGACCTGTTCATCCGGACATCGGGGGAGCAGCGGGCCAGCAACTTTCTGCTGTGGCAGGCGGCCTACGCCGAGTTCGTGTTCCAGGACAAGCTGTGGCCGGACTACGACCGCCGCGACCTGTGGGCGGCGTGCGAGGAGTACGTCAACCGCAACCGCCGGTTCGGACGGGCCTGACATGAGCCTGCAGGAGCGGCTCGGCGAGGTCCTCGACGGTGTGCTGCCGGTGACCCGCGAGGACGACGGCGCGGTCACCGTGCACCACGACGAGACGTTCGCCTCGCTGCGCACGGTCCCGGTCGCCGAGGGGCTGGAGCTGGTGTCGTTGACCCAGATCCTGGCCTGGGACCTGCCGCTGGACGCCAAGCTGCGCGCCGCGGTCGCCGAGCACGCCCACAAGACGCTGCTGGGCACCGTGTCGCTGACCACCAAGAGCGCCCCCGCGCAGATCGCCGCCGGCGCCAAGCGCAACTCCAAAAAGGCTGCGGATGTGCTGCTGCGCTACAACTTTCCCGCCGCCGGGCTGACCGACGAAGCGCTGCGCACGCTGATCCTGATGGTGCTGGCCACCGGCGCGGAAGTGCGTCGCGCGCTAATCGGCTGACTTGCCCGTGCAGTCGCCGCACACACCGAAGATCTCGATGGTGTGGCTGACGTCGGAGAAGTTGTGCTCGCGCGCGACGCGGTCGGTCCAGTCCTCGACGTCGCCGCCCTGAATCTCCACCGCCGACCCGCACAACCGGCACACCAGGTGATGGTGGTGGTCGTCGGAGCAGCGTCGGTACACCGATTCGCCGGTGTCGGTGCGCAAAGTGTCGACGACGCCGGCCGCGGCCATCTGCTGCAGCGTGCGGTAGACCGTCGTCAACCCGATGGCCTCACCGCGGCGGCGCAGTTCGTCGTGCAGTTCCTGGGCGGAGCGGAACTCGTCGACCTTCTCCAGCAGCGCCGAGATCGCCGCGCGCTGCCGGGTCGCGCGCACGCCGGTCGAGGACGGCACCGTGGTCATCGCCCGCCTTCGGCCGCGTGGGTCACCGCCGCGACGACGATGTCGGCCAGGTGCTCGTCGACGAGGCGGTACATCACCTCGCGGCCCGACCGCTCACCGGCGACCACCCCGGCCGCCTTGAGGATCCGCAGGTGCTGGCTGACCAGCGGCTGCGGCACGGCGAGCGCGTCGACAAGTTCGTGCACGCAACGCGCCGACACCCGCAGCTGCAGCACGATCGCGATCCGCACCGGCGCCGCCAGCGCCCGCAGCAGATCCCCGGAGGTGTCGAGCACGTCACGTGTCGGCACCTCGGGAAACGGTGCGCCGCTGTGGTCGTGTGCGGGTTCCTCGTGCCCCACCGGCAAAGTGGAAACGGTTTTCATTATGGCGCCAACAATACATGCGTGTCCCTGCATGTCAACGCCGCGGAGGGGGATCGCTACGCTGTGCACTCGTGGCTCAGTCTTCTTCGATCATCGACACCGTCGCGAACCTCGCCAAGCGGCGCGGTCTGGTTTATCAGGCCGGGGAGATCTACGGCGGCACCAAGTCGGCGTGGGACTACGGGCCGCTCGGGGTGGAACTCAAGGAGAACATCAAGCGTCAGTGGTGGCGCTCGGTGGTCACCAGCCGCGACGACGTCGTCGGCCTGGACAGCTCGATCATCCTGCCGCGCGAGGTGTGGGTGGCCTCGGGTCACGTCGACGTGTTCAACGACCCGCTGGTCGAGTGCCTGAACTGCCACAAGCGCCACCGGCAGGACCACATGCAGGAGGCGTACGCCGAGAAGAAGGGGATCTCCGATCCCGACTCGGTGACGATGGACGAGATCAACTGCCCGGACTGCGGCACCAAGGGGCAGTGGACCGAACCGCGCGACTTCAACATGATGCTCAAGACCTACCTCGGCCCGATCGAGACCGAGGAGGGGCTGCACTACCTGCGGCCGGAGACCGCGCAGGGCATCTTCGTCAACTTCGCCAACGTGGTGACCACGCAGCGCAAGAAGCCGCCGTTCGGCATCGCGCAGACCGGTAAGAGCTTCCGCAACGAGATCACCCCCGGCAACTTCATCTTCCGCACCCGCGAGTTCGAGCAGATGGAGATGGAGTTCTTTGTCGAACCGTCGACCGCCCGCGAGTGGCACCAGTACTGGATCGACGAGCGGCTGCAGTGGTACGTCGACCTCGGCATCGACCGCGACAACCTGCGGCTCTACGAACACCCGAAAGAGAAGCTGTCGCACTACTCCGACCGCACCGTCGACATCGAGTACAAGTTCGGGTTCGCCGGCAACCCGTGGGGTGAACTCGAAGGTGTCGCCAACCGGACTGACTTCGACTTGTCAACGCACACAAAGCATTCCGGTACCGACCTGTCCTACTACGATCAGGCCAACGACACCCGCTACGTGCCGTACGTGATCGAACCCGCAGCGGGGCTGACGCGGTCGTTCATGGCGTTCCTGGTCGACGCCTACGCCGAGGACGAGGCGCCCAACGCCAAGGGCGGCGTCGACAAGCGCACCGTGCTGCGCCTGGACCCGCGGCTCTCACCGGTCAAGGCCGCGGTGCTGCCGCTGTCGCGCAACGAGGCGCTCTCACCCAGGGCCCGCGACCTGGCCGCCGAACTGCGCAAGTGCTGGAACGTCGAGTTCGACGACGCCGGCGCCATCGGCCGCCGGTATCGCCGCCAGGACGAGATCGGCACGCCGTTCTGCGTGACCGTCGACTTCGACACGCTCGAGGACCAGGCCGTCACGATCCGCGAGCGCGACGCGATGACCCAGGACCGGGTGGCACTCGATCAGGTCAGTGACTACCTGGCCGCGCGGCTGAAGGGCTGCTGAAGGGCTGCCGAAATCCTGCCGAGCAGTCGCAAAGTGCCCTAATTTCGCGGCTTTTGGGGGCACTTCGCGTCTGCTCGCCGGCAGTGGCGGCGGGGTCTAGAAGCGGCCGCCGCCGCCGAACATGCCCCCGCCACCCCCGGAACCGCCGAACGAACCGGGATTGAACCCGCCCCCGCCGAAACCACCGCCGAAGCCGCCGCGCATCCCGCCGCTG
Organism: Mycolicibacterium flavescens; assembly: GCF_001722335.1. Lineage (GTDB taxonomy): Bacteria > Actinomycetota > Actinomycetes > Mycobacteriales > Mycobacteriaceae > Mycobacterium > Mycobacterium flavescens. The sequence goes on along the minus strand of NZ_MIHA01000004.1, from coordinate 188,194 downwards.
AGGATGTTGCCGATCAGGATGCCGCCGAGGATCGCGCCCATGTTGCCGCCGCCGCCCCCGCCGTGCGGGCCCATGAACGTGTTCTGCGCGTTGTGCACGTCGTTGTTGGCCAGTGTCTGCGCCTGAGACGCCAGCATCGCCGCGCCGTTGGCGTGCGCGATCGCCTCGGCCGGATCGGTCGCCCGCTTGTTCTCCGCGGCGCCGAGTTGCCGCACCGCCTCGGCCAGCCGGGTGCGGGCCTCCGGGCCGACCGCGCCGCGCCGGGTGTCGATGAAGTCGCTGACCGACCGCACCCGCGACCGGGCGGTGAACAACGCCTCGTCGAGCGCGCGGTTGAGCCGCTCGGCGGCCTCGCGGGCCTCCTCGACCGCGGCGAGCAGCCGGTCCAGGTCGGCGTCGGCCTTGGTCAACTCGGTGAACGCGCCCAGTGGGTCCACCTGGCCGGTGCGCTGCGCGGTGGCCACCGCGGCGGCCGCGGCGTCGCGGGCCCGCTCGAGCTCGGCGCGCTGCGGCGTCGAACCCTGCGCCAGCAGCGTCCCGGCCTGCCTGATGCCGTTCTGGATGTCCTCGATCGCCGCGGGCAGGTGCGATGCGGCCCGGCGGATGTCGCTGGCGGCGCTGTCGACCGCGTCCAGCAGCGACCGGGCCTGCAGCAGCGCCGACTCGGCCGCCCGCACCGAGTCGATCAGCTCGGTCTGCTGCCCGGCCACCGGCCGGTTGGCCAACTCGCGGCCGCGGGTGATGTTCTCGTCGGCGAAGCTCAGCAGCTCCTTGGCCGCGTCGACGTTGCCGGCCACCGAAGTCAGTGCCGCGACGTCGAATTCGCGGTGCAATTCGTCGAGCTTCTGCCCTGAGGCGTCCAGTCGGGCGGTGATGTCGACGATCTGCTGGGTCATCGTGTCCAGGCGGCTCGGCGCGTTGATCACGAGGTCGCGCAGCTTGGCGAACGCCTCGCTCTGCGATTCGAGTTCGCGGTCGGCCTTACCGGCGGCCACCACCACCCGGGTCAGCAGGTCGCGGCGCTGTGCCGGTGTCTCGGGGATCGCGTCGTCGAGGATCTGGCGGACGTTGAACGCCTGAGTCAGCGTCGTTTTGGCGTTGGCCACCGCGCGGGTGAACGGTTCGGTGCGCTCCTTGCCGAACTCCTCGACGGCCAACTCGAGTTCGTGTTCGCTGGTGCGCACGGCGTTGTCGACCTCGACCACCATCGCCTTGGACAGGTCGTCAAGCGCGTCCAGGGACACCGCGGCCAACGCCTGCGGATCGGTCGGGTCCACCCGGCGGGCCGCGGCGAACTCGGCTTCGCGACGCTTGCGCTTGCGCCGTCGACGCCACAGCAGCAGCCCCACCAACCCGACCCCGATCACGGCCAGGATCGCCAGCACCGCGAACCCGCTGATGCCCGTGCCCGAACCGGGACGCTCGCCGAGCCCCGTCGCGGCCGCCACCGCCGCGCCGGCCCAGTCGTCCTGGCGCAGCGCGGGTTCGATGTCGTTGCGCCGGATGCTGTCCACCCGGTTCGCGCTCAGATCGGTGGCGCTGTCGGGCACCAGGAACGCGTACGCGCGGTCGACGGTGGCCACCGCCAGCAGCGCGTCGAAGTCACCGAGGTCGCTGCGCTGGCGGGTCGCGGTCGCCCACGACTGCGCCGACTGCCCGTCGAATGAGTCGACGTAGACCACCCACAGCCGGGTCCTGGCGTCGGCGTAGAGGGTGTCGATGGCCGACGTGACCCGCCCGAGGTCGGCGGCGCTGAGCACACCGGCGTCGTCGGTGACGTAGCCGCCCAGCCGCAGCGGCCGTTCGGCGGCGGTCGTGGGCGCGAGCAGCAGGCCGGCGGCCAGCACCGTGAGCATCACGCTGAACAGACGGGCGAGGCGCATGATCGCCAATCTAGTGCCGAACGGGCCGCCGGCCCCGCCGCACCGGGCAACCGTGCTGGCAGACTGTGCGTCGGTGGCAGCGAACGACGATTCCTACGACGAGTTCGACCGGCAGCGGCTGGTGGTCGAACCGGTCAAGGGTGCCGCGTTGCCGGGCACCGCCACCGAACACCGCACCGACTTCGCCCGCGACCGCGCTCGGGTGCTGCACTGCGCGGCGCTGCGCCGGCTGGCCGACAAGACGCAGGTCGTCGGGCCGCGGGAGGGGGAGACGCCGCGCACCCGGCTCACCCACTCGCTGGAGGTCGCCCAGATCGGCCGCGAGATGGCCTTCGGTCTGGGCTGCGACCCCGACCTCGTCGACCTGGCCGGGCTCGCCCACGACATCGGTCATCCGCCGTACGGTCACAACGGCGAGCGCGCGCTCAACGAGATCGCCAAGGCGTTCGGCGGGTTCGAGGGTAACGCGCAGAACTTCCGAATCCTGACCCGGCTCGAGCCCAAAGTCCTTGACCCGCAGGGTGCTAGCGCCGGACTGAACTTGACCCGCGCGTCGCTCGACGCGGTGGCGAAGTACCCGTGGCGGCGCACCGGTGAGCGCACCAAGTTCGGTTTCTACGACGACGACGGCGCCGCCGCGGACTGGGTCCGCGACGGGGCGCCCGCCGAGCGGCCCTGCCTGGAGGGGCAGGTGATGGACTGGGCCGACGACGTCGCCTACTCGGTGCACGACGTCGAGGACGGCGTGATCTCCGGGCGCATCGACCTGCGGGTACTGGCCGACGCCGACGCCGCCGACGCGCTGGCCCGGTTGGGCGCCCGGTCCTTCGCGGCGCTGGAGCCCGACGATCTGCTGGCCGCCGCCGAACGGCTCTCGGCGCTGCCGACGATCGCGGCGGTCGGCAAGTTCGACGGCACGCTGGCGTCGTCGGTGGCGCTCAAACGGTTGACCAGCGAGCTGGTCGGCCGCTTCGTCACCGCCGCGATCGCCGAGACCCGCTCGGTGGCAGGCGCCGGCCCGCTGCGCCGCTTCCAGGCCGATCTGTCGGTGCCGACGACGGTGCGCGGCGAGGTGGCCGTGCTCAAGACGCTGGCGCTGCAGTTCATCATGTCCGACCACCTGCACCTGCAGTTGCAGGCCGATCAGCGGGCCCGCATCCACGAAGTGGCACTCGCGTTGTGGGCGCAGGCGCCGAGCAGCCTGGACCCGCAGTTCGCCGCCCAGTTCAGCGCCGCCGACGACGACGGCGCCCGGCTGCGCGCGGTCGTCGACCAGATCGCGTCCTACACCGAGGGGCGGTTCGAACGAGTGCACGAGGCGCGCTCGCCGAGGCGAATAGACTGACGCGCGTGGCCGGGCGGATTTCAGATCGAGACATCGCGGCCATTCGCGACAAGGTGCGCATCGAGGACGTCGTCGGCGACTACGTGCAGTTGCGGCGCGCCGGCGCCGACTCGATGAAGGGGCTGTGCCCGTTCCACGACGAGAAGACGCCGTCGTTCCATGTGCGACCCAACCACGGCCACTTCCACTGCTTCGGCTGCGGTGAGGGCGGCGACGTCTACGCGTTCCTGCAGAAGATCGAGCATGTCAGCTTCGTCGAATCGGTCGAACTGCTCGCCGACCGCGTCGGCTACACGATCACCTACACCGGCGCGTCGACCACCAACGTCCAGCGTGACCGCGGCAGCCGAAGCCGGCTGATCGCGGCCAACGCCGCCGCCCAGGAGTTCTACGCGGCCGCGCTGGAGTCCGAGGAGGCCGCCCCGGCGCGCCAGTACCTGATCGAGCGCAACTTCAACGGCGACGCCGCCAAGCGGTTCGGCTGCGGGTTCGCCCCCCCGGGTTGGGACACGCTGACGAAACACCTGCTGCGCAAGGGGTTCGAGTTCAAGGAACTCGAAGCCGCGGGGCTGTCACGCGAAGGTAAACGCGGGCCGATGGACCGCTTCCACCGGCGGCTGCTGTGGCCGATCCGGGCCAGCGGCGGCGAGGTGATCGGGTTCGGCGCGCGGCGCATCTTCGACGACGACCCGATGGAGGCCAAGTACGTCAACACCCCCGAGACCGTGCTGTACAAAAAATCGGCGGTGCTGTTCGGTCTGGATCTGGCCAAGCGCGACATCGCCAAGGGTCATCAGGCGGTGGTGGTGGAGGGCTACACCGATGTGATGGCCATGCACCTGTCCGGGGTGACGACGGCGGTCGCGTCGTGCGGCACCGCGTTCGGCGACGAGCACCTGTCGATGCTGCGCCGACTGATGATGGACGACAACTTCTTTCGCGGCGAGCTGATCTACGTCTTCGACGGTGACGCGGCCGGCCGGGCGGCGGCGATCAAGGCGTTCGAGGGTGAGCAGAACCTGGCCGGGCAGTCGTTCGTCGCGGTGGCCGACGATGGTATGGATCCCTGCGATCTGCGGCTCAAATCCGGCGAGGGAGCGCTGCGCGACCTGGTGGCGCGGCGAACCCCGTTGTTCGAGTTCGCGATTCGCACCGCGCTGGCCGAGCACGATCTCGACAGCGCGGAGGGCCGGGTGGCCGCGCTGCGCCGGTGCGTGCCGATGGTGGCCCGCATCAAGGAGCCGATGCTGCGCGACGAGTACGCGCGCCGACTCGCCGGCTGGGTGGGCTGGGCCGACGACGCGCAGGTGCTCAGCCGGGTCCGCGAGGAGGCGCAGAAACGGGGCATGCCCGAGCGCGGCCGTCGTCGCCGCGGCGCGGCCGAACAGCCGCGCCAGACCCGCTCGCCGGAAGCGGCGGCGCGCCCGGATCCCGCCGACCCGACGCTGTGGCCGCAGCGCGAGGCGCTCAAGGCCGCGTTGCAGTACCCGGCGATCGCCGGGCCGGTGTTCGACTCGCTGACCGTCGAGAGCTTCACCCACCCCGGGTACGCGGCCGTGCGGTCGGCGATCGACGCGGCAGGAGGGACGTCGGCGGGGCTGTCCGGTGCCGAGTGGATCGAGGCGGTGCGCGCGCAGACGGCGAGCCCGGCCGCGGCGGGGCTGGTCAACGAACTCGGCGTGGACAGCATCAACGTCGAGGACGAGGAGAAGCTGCCGCGCTACATCGGCGGGGTGCTGGCCCGACTGCAGGAAGTGTGGGTCGGTCGGCAGATCGCCGAGGTGAAGTCGCGGCTGCAGCGGATGTCGCCGGTCGAGCAGGGCGACGAGTACCACGCGCTGTTCGGTGACCTGGTCGCGATGGAGGCCTATCGCCGCAGCCTGCTCGAACAGGCCGCCGGCGACGACATCTCTGCGTGAGCGGATGTAACGCGATATGGTGGGCCCGCTATAGAACCGTCGGGGAACGGTCAGGAAGGCGAACACGTGACATCAGCCAACAACCGGGCGCGGCGCATCATCGCCGCCGGCGCATTCGCGGTGGCCGCGGTCGCGGCGCCGTTCGCGGCATCCGTGCTCTCCGGTGCCTCCGACGTGCAGGCCGGGCCGGCGTGCCTGGCCTGGTTCGGCAACAAGGAGGACGGCAAGTGCCTGTCGTACTCCAACGGCAACGGCGTCAACGTCGGAACCCCCGACCTCGGCGTGTACGGGCCGAACTCGAGCAACGTGCCCGGCGGCGGCATCGGTGTGAGCACCGGCCCGCTGTTCCCGGGGCAGACGTGGTCCAACGGGATCAACTAGCTTCGACCGTCCTTAACGGGTTGATTGCACGCTTATTAGGCGGGTGATCAACCCGTTAAGTCGTTTTTCGGGTCTCCGGGCCGATGACCGCCGTGCCCTGGTCCAGCTCGGTCAACGTGACCATCGGCGGATCGGGGGAGACCCGGTCGGCGATCTTGCGCCGGCCCGCGTCGATCATCGCCTTGGCGGCCGGGCTCTCGGTGACCGCGCGATAGGTCCCCGCGATCTGCTCATATCGGCGTCGGCCGGCCTTGGAGCCCAGTACGTAGCCGACACCCAATACGACGAAATACCCGATCACAGGGTCCCTTCCAGACGACGGTGTGTTCGTCTCCATCCTGCCTCACGCGGCCGAGAGCGCGAGCGGTGGCGGCGTATTGGCAACCCGGACGATGCGTACGCTAGAGTCATGCCTCGGCCCGCACACGAAGCCAGATCGCGGGTGAGCAGTCCCCTGTAGCTCAATTGGCAGAGCATTCGGCTGTTAACCGAAGGGTTGCTGGTTCGAGTCCAGCCGGGGGAGCCAGGTATTCAACACTCCGGCCTCGATGGCCGAGCTGTCGCGCGATCGCAGAGCATGATGGGGCGATGGCCGACGCAGGAATCTGGATCGCGTGGGGCTTACCCGCGCGTGGACGCGAACCGCAAGCTCTCGAGCTCCTCAAGGAGACCACGACGGGCTACCTCGACGAACTCCGCGACGAGGGTCGCATCGAACGTTTCGACACCGCGATCCTGCGCCCGCAGAGCACCGAGCTCGGCGGCTTCATCTTGATCCAGGGCTCGCAGGACCAGATCGACGCGCTGCGCCGCGCGCCCGACTTCGAGCAATGGGTCACCCGCGTACAATTTGTCGCCGACCGCGTCGGCATGGTCGAGGCCTGGGTCAACGACGGGCTCGGCGAAGCGATGGACCTCTACAGCCAGGCGCTGCACGACGCAGGCATCCTCCCGTAACGAACGTTGCCCGGCCGACGATATTGACGTCGAACTCCCCATGAGGTCGGCGACTGTAGCGACAGCTGTGGTTCCTGCGACGGTCGTCCCTTTTGCTGTATTGCTCCTGAAGGTGCTGTCTAATGGCAATTCGACTGGTTGGGGACGGCCTGCGGGAGGAACACATGGGAGCAGCACACTACGTCGGTCGCGTCGGCGGTCTGGCCGTCGCGCTCGGCGTCGGAACCGCGATCGCCACCGGACACGGCATCGCCGTCGCCGACACGACGGATTCGCAGTCCGAGTCCACCAACGCCGAGCAGTCGTCGACCGCCGGCGACACCACCGGCACCGCCACCACGAGCGACACCACCGCCGGCGATGACGCCCCGGTGGATGACGACGACGCCGACGAGACAACGTCGACGACGACGACGACCACCAACGGTGTGACCGTCCGTGCGCAGACCAACACCAGCGCCCCGTCCGACGAGCCGACCGAGGAGCCGGAACCGACCGAGGAGCCGGAACCGACCGAGGAGCCGACGCCCACTGAAGAGCCGACGCCGACCGACGAGCCGAAGCCCACCGATGAGCCGAAGCCCACCGATGAGCCGAAGCCCACCGACGAGCCGACGCCGAAGCGCGAACCGAGCAAGCAGGCCACCGACGCGGAGCCGAAGCCGCTGGCCAAGACCCAACAGGTCACCACCACCGAGTCCACGACCCGCGCGCAGTCGCTGTCCGATCCGGCCGCCACCGTCCAGAAACCGGCCAGGGTCGCGGTGTTCGCCGACGCCCGCTCGCTGGCCGCGCCCGAAGCGTCGCCGCTGCTGACCACCAGCCAGCCGATCAGCGCGCCGGCCGCCGCGACGCCGTCGCTGCCGAACCTCTTCACCGCGGTCACCAATGTCGTGTCCAGCACGATCAACTGGATCCTCAACCCGTTCGCCGGGATGGCCCCGTCGACCCCCGCGCAGCCTCCGCTGATCTGGGGTCTGCTGGCCTTCGCCCGCCGCGAGTTCGAGAACTTCTTCGCGGCGCTGACCGGTCGCAGCAATACGCCGGCGACGCAGCAACCGATGACGGCGCTCGCGCTCGCGGCGGCCCCAAACACACCGCTGTACTCGCCGTTCCCCAACCCGCAGGTCAGCCCGTCGACGCAGTTCGTCGCCTGGGTGACCGGCAACTACAAGTACCCGAACGACGCGCAGACCGGGTACACGGACCTGATCGCCGACACCTCGACCCGGTACACCGTCGGCGGCACCGACCTCGGAATCATGTGGGACAACGGGATTCCCGACGATCCGAGCACTCCGGACATCAACGAGAACCAGATCCTGATCGCCGTCGGTGACACGTTCGCCGACGGGAACATGTCGATCGACTGGCGGTCCAACACGATTTTCCGCAGCTCGGATCGGGACCTCTTCAACGGCATGGAGATACCCGACGGGCAGTGGTACACCGGCAACATGTTCGGCGGCGCGCCGCTGGGACCCGACGGGTATCCGAACCGTGCCCGTCAGGTCATTTTCGCCGAGGGGCTTCCCGCCGGTATCACGCTGATCCCCACCGCCGGCATCTCGGTGCCCCGCGAGGAATCCGAATTCCACGTCCGGCAGTACGTGAGCTTCATGTCGGTGACGCAATGGGGTGCGCCGGGATCGTGGACGACGAACTACTCGGCCATCGCCTACTCCGACGACAACGGCGAGACCTTCCATGTCGCGCCGCAGACCGTCCGCTACAACCAGCCGTGGAGCGGTAACCAGAACTTCCAGCAGATGGCGTTCGTGCGGCCCGGCGACGGATACGTCTACGTGTACGGCACACCCAACGGCCGGCAGGGCGCCGCGCACCTGGCGCGGGTGCAGGAGCAGGAGATCCTCGACCTCAGCAAGTACGAGTACTGGAGCGCGGGCAGTCGCGGCTTCTTCGGCTTCGGCGCCACCCCGGCCGGCTGGAAGAAGAACAATCCCGCCGCGGCCACCGCGGTCTTCGGGGTGGACAAGGGCGCCTGCGGTGTCGCCAACCCCGGCAACCAGGTCAGCGAAATGTCGGTGCAGTACAACCAGGCGCTGGGCAAGTACGTGGTGCTGCACGGGGACCAGTTCAACAACATCGTGATGCGCACGGCGGACACCCCGCAGGGCAAGTGGTCGAGCGCCAAAGTGCTGATGGCACAGCAGAGCGGCGGCATCTACGCGCCGATGATGCACCCGTGGTCGCCGTCGACCCTGGGCACCGGCACCGATCTGTACTGGAACCTGTCGCTGTGGTCGGACTACAACGTGATGCTGATGCGTACCGACCTGACCAAGGTGTGACGTGTTGAGAGCCGCTGTGCTCGCGGTGCTCGTCGCGCTGGCGGGTGCGCCGATGGCATGTGCGCAACCAGTCTCCCAAAGCAGCGGCTGCACAAGCGATCTCGAGGGTGCGATGACGCGCACACCTGATGCCGACGCCCCGTCGGTGTGCCGCGGCGGCGCATGGCAGCCGGTGACCGTGCCGCAACCGCCGGCCGACCGGTGGGTGAGTTCGCAAGCGCCGCTGCTGCTGCACGGCCAGGGCATGCGCAACCCGGACATGGTGGCGGGCACCTGGACCGCGACGCCCCGCGACCCCTCGGCGCGGTGCCGCGCGCAACTACGTGACGTGGTCGGACCGGGGGAGCTGAGCGCCCCCGCGACCGTCGAAGGCCAGCCCGGTCAGCCGGTGCGTGTGGAGGTGGCGCCCCGGATGTTCACCGTCGAGCTGAGCGGGAACTGCGTCTGGACCCGAGACTGACGGTCGCTTACCGCTTCAATGACCCTGGCGGCCAGCCCACCCGGATCTCGCTCGGCGGGATGCCCCGGTCGGGCCGATCTTGCGCAGTTCCGAGGCTCACAACCGGGCCTGAACTCGGACAAACGATTGCGCTGGCAATCACGTCAATGTGTCTGTGTCAAACGGGTCCTGGGCGACGGGGCGCGGCGCACAATTCGAGGCGGCGGCGAACGGTTCGACTGATCCGGGAGCCGCACCACCCCGTGCGACTCCCACGACCGGCCACGCTCTCGCGGCCGAATTACCGGATACGCACGAAGGGAAAAGACCATGTCCGAGCAGGAGAACAAGCAGCTCGTTCAGCGGGGCTACGAGGCGTTCGCGGCCGGCGACATCGAAACCGTGATGGGACTGTTCGCCGATGACGTCGAATGGGTGCAGCCCGGCGACAGCGTCGTCAGCGGCACCTTCCACGGCAAGACCGAGCTGATGGAGTACATGGGCCGGATCGCGCAGAAGTCGCCCACCATTCGGGTTCTGGAAATGATCGCCGAGGGCGACACCGTCGTCGCGCTCACAGAGATCTCGGTGGACGGCCACACCAGCCGTGACGCGGATGTCTACACGATCCGCGACGGCAAGACCGCCACCGTCCGGATCCACGGCGACACCGCGCTGATGGAGCAGGTGTACGGCAAGAAGGAACTGGCCGCCGGCTGACGAGAGGTAGGGAGTCGGCCCGCCCGCACCGGGCGGGCCGTCCTCACTTCGGCTCGATGGTGCCCGAGCTGATCGCGTCCTGCTCGGTGTGCTCGTCGGCGTCCGGGATGTGCTCGGGGTGCAGCATCTCGGCGTAGCGCAGCGACTCGGGGATCCCGAATCCGTCGACCAGCAACTCGGCGTACGGCCGCAGGGTGCGACACCGCTCGTTGATGCCCCGGGTGACGGCCTTGGCGCGCTCGGTCGAGATGAACCTGTGCTCGATGAACCACGCCTTGTCCTTCTCGATCACCGACAGCGCGTACAGGTCGCAGACCATGTTGAGGATCTTGCGGGCCTCCTCGTCGGGGCACGCGTCGATACCGGCGACGAACGCTTCGAGGATCACCCGGTCGATGTGGGCTGCGGCGCAGTGCAGCACGTGGTCCTGCACCGCGTTGAACGCGTCGAACTCGCTCATCTCCTTCGACTTGCCCTGCAACCGGCGCGCCACCGTGGAAAGCATGTACTCTTCGCGGTCCTCGAACATCTGGACCTGGGTGCCGCGGTTGAAGAGGCTGCCCTCCTCCTCGTTGTCCTGGCGGGTGTCGAGGATCGTCTGGATGATCGTCTCGGCCGCAGTGCGTTTGAGCACCCGCTCGCCGGCGAAGTTGGCCGCGAACCGCACCCACTCCACCGGGCTCATGCTCTTGACGTCGTCGGCGTAGGCGGTCAGCAACTGCTTGGCCACCAACTGCGTCAGCACGTGGTTGTCGCCCTCGAACGTGGTGAACACGTCGGTGTCGGCCTTCAGCGCGATCAGCCGGTTCTCGGCCATGTAGCCCGCGCCGCCGCACGCCTCGCGCGCCTCCTGGATCGCGCGGGTGGCGTGCCAGGTGTTGGCGGCCTTCAGACCCGCCGCGCGGGCCTCGAGTTCGCGCTGCTCCTCGGGGTCGGGATCCTCGGCGCTCTGCAGATCGTGGCACTTGGCGACGAGTTCGTTCTGCGCGAACTGCAGCGCATACGATTCGGCGATCAGCGGCAGCAACCGGCGCTGGTGCACGAGGTAGTCCATGATGACGACTTCGCGGTCCTCGCCCGGTGCCTCGAACTGCCTGCGCTGCAGGCCATATCGCGTCGCGATGTCGAGTGCCACGCGAGCCGCGGCCGCCGCGCTGCCGCCGACGGTGACCCGGCCGCGGACCAGGGTGCCGAGCATGGTGAAGAACCGGCGGCCGGGGCTCTCGATCGGTGAGCTGTAGGTCCCGTCGGGGGCGACGTCGCCGTACCTGTTGAGCAGGTTCTCGCGCGGCACGCGGACCTTGTCGAACTGGATCCGGCCGTTGTCGACGCCGGGCAGCCCGCCCTTGTAGTGGCAGTCCGACGTCGTCACCCCGGGCAGGTCGTTGCCCTCCTCGTCGCGGATCGGCACCAGCACGCAGTGCACGCCGTGCCCCTCACCGTCGGGGGTGATCAGCTGCGCGAAAACCGCGGCGATGCGGGCGGTTTCGGCGGCCCCGCCGATGTAGTCCTTGCGCGCGGTCGGCGTCGGGGAGTCGATGACGAACTCTTCGGTCGCCGGGTCGTAGGTGGCGGTGGTCTCCAGCGCCTGCACGTTGCTGCCGTGGCCGGTCTCGGTCATCGCGTAGCAGCCGAGAAGCTCGCAGTCGATGACGGGTTTGACGTACTTCTGGTGGTGGCGTTCGGTGCCGAGGTTCTCGATGGCCCCGCCGAACAGCCCCCACTGCACACCGGCTTTAACCATCAGCGACAGGTCGCTCATCGCCAGCATCTCGATCTGGGTGACGGCCGCGCCGACGTCGCCGTTGCCGCCGTGCTCTTTCGCGAAGCCGTCCTCGGCGGCGCCCATGGCGGCCATGATCTTGAGCTGTTCGGCCACTTTGGTGCGGGCGATGACGGTGTTGGGGGTGTAGTGCGGTCGAAAGATATCGCTGGAGAGTTCTTCTCGCATCCGGTTCTTCACGTCGCGCCAACGGCCGTCGAGCGCATTGCGCAGATGTTCCGCAGTGGTGGTCATGAGTTTGACGGTAACCCTCGGCGGTGCTCCGCAAACTGTGATGTCACAAACCCAGGCGATCCTTATCGACCGGGCCGCGCCGGGCGGGAGTTGAATGCAGCCATGAGAACGCAACCGGACCCGCGGCGCCCGCACGACTTCGACCACCGGCACGGCGACGTCAGCGGCGGCTGGCTGCGGGCGGCCACGTTCGGGGCGATGGACGGGCTGGTGTCCAACACCGCACTGGTGGCCGGGGTCGGCGCCGCGGGTGATTCGCAGGCGGTGCTGATCGGCGGGTTCGCCGGGCTGGTCGCCGGGGCGTTCTCGATGGCATTGGGTGAATTCGCCTCGGTGCAGACGGCCAACGAACAGATCGAGTCCGAGGTCCGCGTCGAACGCCGCGCGCTGAGCCGGTATCCCCAGGCCGAGGAAGCCGAACTCACCGACGCGATGATCCAGATGGGGATGCGCCCGGAGACGGCCCGCCAAGCCGCCCAGGAGATCCACCGCGACGCGGACCAGGCGCTGCACTTCCACCTCGTCCAGGAGATCGGCATCGACCCGCGGGAGAAACCGTCGCCGTACGTCGCGGCCGGTTCCTCGTTCGTCACGTTCGCGATCGGCGCGGTGATCCCGCTGATCCCGTTCCTGCTGGGCGCCGAACTGCTGTGGCTGGGTCTGCTGTGCGGCGGGCTGGGCCTGCTGGTGGCCGGCGCCGTCGGGTCCCGGTTCACCAAGAAGCCGATCTGGTTCGCGGCGCTACGCCAACTCGCGTTCGGCGTGGTGGCGGTCGCGGCCACCTATCTGGTCGGCAGTCTGATCGGGGCAGCGGTGACCTGACCTTGTGATCCAGGTCTCGACTTGCCGTCTCATTTTGATACGCTGGCAGCCACGCAGTTGCATACTGTGGACCGCGTCACATGGGACTGGGAGGTGCTCGCGAGCGATGGACCGTCCACTGGCTGGAGTTCGCGTACTTGAGGTCGCGCAGTTCACGTTCGTTCCCTCGGCGGGCGCCGTGCTCGCGGACTGGGGCGCCGAGGTCATCAAGATCGAGAACCCGATCACCGGCGACGGTCAGCGCGGGCTGGCCACCGTCCTCGGCCACGGCACCGGCGTCGACAGCGCGGTGTTCGCACCCGTCATCGAGGGTCCCAACCGTGGTAAACGCAGCATCGGGCTCGAGCTCGGCGTCGCCCAGGCCCGCCCGGTACTCGACGAACTGATCCGCCGCAGCGACGTGTTCCTGACCAATTACCTGCCCACCGCGCGGGCCAAGCTGCACATCGATCTCGACGAGGTGCGCCGGATCAACCCCGACATCATCTACGTCACCGGAAGCGGCTTCGGCACCACCGGCCCCGACCGCGAATCCGGTGCCTACGACGCGACCGCGTTCTGGGCCCGCGGCGGCAGCGCCGACGGGGTGACCCCGTCGTGTGCCGAACAGTCGGCCTACATGCCGGCCGGCGGGTACGGCGACAACATCGGCGGGATGGCGATCGCCGGCGGCGTGGCCGCGGCGCTCTACGGCCGCCGCACCACCGGTGAGCCGTCGGTACTGGACATCTCGCTGCTGGCGGTCGGCGCCTGGGCCACCCAGTACAGCGTCAACATGGCGCTGCAGGCCGGCGGCCCGTTGCCCAAGTTCGAATGCAAGACCCAGGCGCCCTGCAATCCGCTCACCGGCAGCTACCGCACCGCCGACGGCCGCTACATCCAACTGGCGATGCTCCAGCCGACCCGGCACTGGCCGGAGTTCTGCCGGCTGATGGGTTGCGCCGAGTACGCGTTCGACGAGCGGTTCACGACGCTGGAGGGCCTCACCGAGAACATCGATGCCGCAGTCGAAATCGTGGAGACCGCGATCGGTTCGCGCCCGCTCGCCGAATGCGCCAGGCTCCTCGACTACGGCACCGGGCCGTGGGCCGTCGTGCAGGACAGCTGGGAGGTCGGCAACGACGAGGCGCTGGTCGCCAACGGCCGCATCGTCGAGGTGCGGGACTGTCGCGGACAGGCCCAGAAGTTGGTCGCCAACCCGGTGAAATTCGACGACGGCGAGCTCAGCCTGCACCGCGCGCCGAAATTCGCCGAACACACCGACGAGGTGCTGCGCGAACTGGGACTCGACGATGAGACGCTGACCGAGCTGAAGTTCGCCGGGGCGATCACATGACCGTCAGCATCTTCGACACCGCCGACGAGGACGACGACTTCGTCCGCAGCCGGCTGATCACCGCCGCCGAACACGAGTTCGCCGAAAACGAGGCGGGCACAGTGCAGATGGAGGCGATCGCCAAACGGGCTGGAGTGTCGCGGGCCACCGCCTTCCGTCGGCTGGGCAGCATCTCCGAGGTCGTCGTGCAGGTCGCGATGCGGCGCGCCCGGCGCCACATCGCCGCGGTGCAGGAGTTGATGGCTACGGAGTCGGAGGTGTTCGCGAAGATCGAGGCCGCGCTGATCTACACCGCGCGTGAACTGCCCACCGACGCGTCGATCGCGGCGCTGATCGCCCAGCACTCCACCAGCGCCAACGACGCCCGCGTGCACCAGGCCGCGGTCGGCGCCATGGGCGACGTCATCCGAGAAGGGCGGCGCCGCGGCGAGATTCGCGACGACATCGAGATCGACGACATCGTCGACTTCCTGGTCGAGCAGACCTATCTGGCCGCCGAGGCCGTGGACCGGTCCGAGGACGCAGTGAAACGGCGGTTCCGCCGGTTCGTGGTGCCCGCGATCGAAGCGCGCCACGGGGTAGGGGGCGACGTGCTCGCCCAGGCGCGGGAACTACAGGCCGCGGCCGCGGCGGCGACGGCGGCCGCGCAACGACTGACCGAGCAGTTGGAGAAAGGACATCAATCGTGACCGCTGATCCGCGGGTGACGCAGTGCCCGGTGGGCACCATCGAGTTGACCAGTCTGGCGGGGCTGGCGCTGACCGGGTTCGCCGCCATCGACGCCCTCCAGGACGAGATGCGTCCGGTGTTCCGCAACACCGAAGCCGACGGCTACTGGATGTTCACCGACTACGCCGCGATCCTCGAGGGCCTGCAGCATCCGGAGTGGTGGTCGAGCAGCGTGATCGTGCCGACCGATCCCAACCCGCCGTACCAGTGGATCCCGGTGATGGTCGACCCGCCGCAGCACGCCAAGTGGCGGCAGGTGCTGGCCGAGTACTTCTCGCCCGGCCGGGTCAAGGGGCTGCGCGACGAACACCGCAGGCTCGCAGCCGATCTGGTGGAGCGAATCGCTGCCGAGGGGTCATGCGATTTCGTCAAGCAGGTGGCGCGGGTTTTCCCGTCGCACATCTTCCTCAACATCATGGGCATGCCGGTCGAACGCCTCGACGAGTTCCTCGAGTGGGAAGACAAGATGCTGCACCAGACCGGTGTGGGTGACGAGGTGATGGCGATCCGGCTCGAGGGCATGCAGCAGGTGGTGGCCTACTTCCAGACGCTGATCGATCAACGCCGCGCCGAGCGCGACCCCGAGGCCCAGGACATCGTCAGCGCGGCGATCGGCTGGACCATCGACGGCGAACCGGTCTCCGACGGCGACCTGCTCAACTGCCTTCTGCTGCTGTTCATGGCCGGCCTCGACACCGTCGCCAGCCAGCTGTCGTACGCGATGCTGCACCTGGCCACCCACCCGCAGGACCGGGCCCGCCTCGTCGCCGAACCCGACATCATTCCGCACGCGGTCGAGGAGCTGCTGCGCGCCTATCCGATTGTGCAGACCGCCCGGAAAGCCACGCAGGACATGGATTTTCACGGCTGCCCGGTCAAGGCCGGCGACATGGCGTCGTTCCCGCTGGCCGCCGCGGGCCGCGACGAGCAGATGTTCGACGACGCGCGCCGCGTCGACCTCGATCGCGGTGTGACCCGGCACATCTCGTTCGGCGCCGGACCGCACCGCTGCCTCGGTTCGCATCTGGCGCGGCAGGAGATGGCCGTGATGCTCGAAGAGTGGCACCGGCGCATCCCCGAGTACCGGGTCACCGAAGAACCCGTCGAGCACGCCGGGCAGGTGTTCGGACTCGACTCGCTTCAGTTGCGGTGGAAGGACTGATCGACCATCTCGGCTACGGTCACGCGGTCAGCTCCCGTCACCGGTCGGGGAGTAGCCGAAGAACTTCTCGAAGTTGGCGTCGGTGAGCGCCCGTTCGCGGTAGCGCTGCGCGGCGGCTTCGAGTCCGGCGAGCCGGGCACGTGCCTTCTGCAGCGCCGCGGGGTCGGTGAGCTCGGCGACCTGCGCGCGGGTGTCGGCGATCTCCAGCCGCAGCCGCTCACCGGCCTCGCCGAACGTCAGAAGGTCGTGGTCGTCCTCGTTCATCCTGGTGCGCGCCGCAGTCGAATCCTGTTGCGAAGCATCGTTCGTCATACCGCTCAGGCTACCCATCAGCGTTAGGAGTCACTCATGCCTCTGCAGGACCACCACCAGATCGTCTCCGTCGACGACCATCTCATCGAACACCCCCGGGTGTGGCAGGACCGCCTGCCGGAGAAGTTCAAGGGAAACGGGCCGCGCATCGTCGAACGCGACGGCAGCCATCTGTGGAGCTACGACGGGGAGATCTTCCCGACCATCGGGCTCAACGCCGTCGCCGGCAAGCCGCCGCAGGAGTGGGGCACCGACCCGGTGCGCTACGAGGAGATGATCCCCGGCTGCTACGACCCCGTCGCGCGGATCGCCGACATGGACCTCGACGGGGTGCAGGCCGCGCTGTGCTTCCCGTCGTTCCCCGGATTCGGCGGTAGCACGTTCTTCCGCGGCAAGGACAAGGAGCTCGCGCTGCTGTGCGTGCAGGCGTGGAACGACTTCTACATCGACGAGTGGTGCGCAACCGCCCCCGATCGCTATGTGCCGCTGGGCATCCTGCCGGTGTGGGACATCGACGCCACCGTCGCCGAGGCCGAACGCGTCGCGGCCAAGGGCGCGCGCACGGTGTCGTTTCCGGACAGTCCCGTCCCGATGGGTCTGCCGTCGTTTCACTCCGACCACTGGGACGGCCTGTGGCGGGTCTGCTCGGATGCGCAGATGCCGGTGTCACTGCACTTCGGGTCCGGCTCGTACGTGCCCGGCTTCTCGTTCTCGTCGATGGCCGCGGCGCCCACCCCGACGGTGCCCGACGCGCCGTTCGCGGTCGCCATCGCGCTGTTCTCGACGAACCTGATGTGGACGACGGTGGACCTGCTGTTCTCGGGCAAGCTGCAGAAGTTCCCCGACCTGCAGTTCTCGCTGTCCGAGGGCGGGATCGGCTGGGTGCCCTACATTCTCGAGCGCACCGACTACGTCTGGGAGCGGCACCGCTACTACCAGCCGATCGATTTCGACACCCGGCCCTCGGACCTGTTCCGACGCCACTTCTACGGCTGCTTCATCGACGACGAGCACGGGCTGGCCAACCGGCACACCGTC
The DNA here is from genome assembly GCF_001722335.1 of Mycolicibacterium flavescens. Taxonomy (GTDB): domain Bacteria; phylum Actinomycetota; class Actinomycetes; order Mycobacteriales; family Mycobacteriaceae; genus Mycobacterium; species Mycobacterium flavescens. Next base: position 170,822 of record NZ_MIHA01000004.1, on the reverse strand, counting down.
GGCGTCGACCGCATCACGCTCGAAATCGACTTCCCGCATTCGGATTCGAACTGGCCGAACTCGCGCAAGCGGGCCGCCGAGGTGCTGGCCGGAGTCCCCGACGACGAGTGCTCGCTGATCGTCGAGGAGAACGCGCGGCGGATGCTGCGGTTCCCGAGGGTGCCCGCGCCGGTCGGCTGAGCGCTACTGCGGCGCGAGCATCTGCTTCCAGCCGTTGTCGGCGTCGGGCGCCGAGTTCTGCACCCGGTAGGTGACGCCGTCGGGTCCGACGACTTCACCGCTGGCCGGTGAGTAGATTCCGGCGGTCGGTATCGGCGCGGGGTGGTACACGCACGGGTTAGGTTGCTGCCCATTGCATTCCACGCTGCCCGCGCCGGGCGCTGTCAGGGGGTCGCTGACCGGGCCCGGTGTCGGGGGCAGCCGGTCGGCCGGCATCGGGTTCACCCCGGTGTTGATGGTGGGGGCGGGGCGCACCCGGCCCGGTTCGACGGCGACGGTGCAGCGCGCCGCCGGGGCCGGGCAGTCGACGATCTGGTTGGGGTCGCCGTACCAGGGGTTGGTGCCCATGGGGACGTACGGTTCGCTGCCGCGGCATTCGGTCGGGGTGGCCGCGCGCTTGCCCGGTACGTCGACGCACGGGTAGTTGCGGGCGCCGCGAACCACATTCGGCGCGTCCTTGGGGATCTTGCAGTACCGCACGTCGGTCGGCAGCGGGGCGGTCGTGGTGTCGGCGGGCGAACGCCACTCGCCCGGCGGCGAGAACCCGGTCAGGCACGCGGGCGGGTTGTTGATGGTCAGGTTGAAGTTCAGCCCGACTGTTCCGGGGAACGGCGCGAGCACGGTCTGCGCGACCGAGGCGCCCTGCGGCAGGATCACCAGGAACTGTTCGAGCCCATTGTCGTAACGCTTGAGCATGTCGAGCAGGATGGTGGTGTTGGCCAGCAGCTGCGGCAGCGTGTCGTGCATCGAGGAGAACACGTCGCGCGCCTGTTCCACGACGGGACCGGACTCGGCGAGCACCCCGAGAACGCCACCGCCAGGATCGGCCAGACCAGCCTGTTGGGCACCCAGCACCTCGAACTCGCCGCTCCGCCGGAGCCGTCGACGGAGCCGCTGCGCAACGGTGACACGATCCCGCTGAGCCACTCGTCGGCCTATCCGACCACCGAGCGCACCCTGGCCAGCGTCGCCAGCGTGCTGCGCGGCGGCGGGGTCGAACACCTCGAGGTCATCTCGACCGAGGTGAACAACATCCTGTCCGGCAACGCCGACCGGATCCGGTCGCTGATCGGCAAGCTCGACACGTTCACCACCGCGCTCAACGCGCAGCGCTACGAGATCGCCCGCGCCATCGAGGAAGTGCGCGAGCTACTAACCATCGTCGTCGACAACGACGCCACCCTCGACCGGGTGTTGACCGACTTCCCGCCGCTGGTGGCGCATTTCGCCGATCAGCGGGAGTTGTTCACCGGGTCGGTCGAAGCGCTCGGCCGGTTCAGCGACGTCACCGGTCGCACGATGGCCGCCGCACGCGCCGACCTGCACGAGAACCTGCGGCTGCTGCAGCGCCCGCTCAAGGAACTGGGCCGGGCCGCCCCGCATCTGCCGGGTGCGCTGGAGATCCTGCTGACGCTGCCGTTCACCGCCGACGAGGTCGGCAAGTTCGTCCGCGGCGACTACATCAACCTCTCGCCGACCTTCGACCTGACGCTGAGCACCATCGACAACTCGTTCCTGGCCGGCACCCGGTTCTCGGGTGCGTTGCGCGCACTCGAACAGGCGTGGGGCCGCGACCCGAACACGATGGTGCCCGACATCCGGTTCACGCCGAACCCGCTCACCGCGCCCGGCGGACCGCTGATCGAGAGGTCCGAGTGAGGTGCTGACCCGCTTCGTTCGCATCCAGCTGGTGGTCTTCGCGCTGCTGACGATCATCGCGGTGACCGTGCTGTGCGTGTACTACCTGCGGCTGCCGACCATGGCCGGGATGGGTCAGTACACGGTGTACGCCAAGCTGCCGTCCTCCGGCGGGCTCTACGCGACGGCGAACGTGACCTACCGCGGCGTGACCGTCGGCAAGGTCACCGACGTGCGTCCCACCCGCGACGGGGTCACCGCCACGATGAGCATCGACGACCGCTACCGGATCCCCGCCGGAGTGGCGGCCAACGTGCACTCGGTGTCCGCGGTGGGTGAGCAGTACGTCGACCTGGTCACCGAAGCCGATCAGCCCGCCGCGCCAGGCCATCTCGCCGACGGGCAGACCATCGTCGACACCACGGTGCCCGCCGAGATCGGCCCGATCCTGGACTCGGTCAACCGCGGGCTGGACGCGTTGCCGCGCGACAAGCTGGCCGCCGCGCCTACCGGTTCTTCGCTTTCGACGCCTGGGACTCGATCGGCTTGTGCGTCGTGTGGCCGGGTTTGCAGCCCGAGCATTGGGTCGCGGAGGGATTCCGTCGCGCCAACCTGACCGTGCTCGACCTCGAGGTCGACAAGGCGGTGAAGGCCGCGCTGGCGTGAGGCCGCTACCGCGGGACGACCGACAGCGTGGTGAACGTGGTGATCAGCCGGCTCAACTCGGCGACGAACTCCTCGCGGTCGATCGCCGGTTCGTCGAGCACGTAGCGAATCGTGATCTGCTCCAACGCCTGTACCGCCAGCCACACCATCGCCGGACGCCGCATCGGAATGCCGTTGGTGACCCCGGCCAGATAGCCGGAGGCCAGATCGGTGGCGCGCTGCTCGATGGTCCGGATCTCGGCCGAGCCGCCCAACCGCGGCATCTGCTCGACCAGCACCCGCACCAGTTCCCGGTTGCGTTCGGTGGCGTCGAGCACCGCGGTGACGATGCGCCGCACGGGATCGGCGCCGCCGGTTCCGGTGACCGTGTCGAAGGCCTCGGCCAGTTGTGCGGCGATGCGCTCGATCATCCGCTCGACGGTGGCGGCGACGATCGCGTCCTTGTTCGGGAAGTACTGATAGATGCTGCCGGGACTGACGCCGGCCTCGGCGGCGATGCGGTGGGTTGACACCCCGTCGTACCCGGATACGTCAAGGAGGCGAGCGGCCGCGTCCAGAATCCGGTCGACCATCTGGCGGGACCTCTGCTGACGAGGCACTTTTCTGGGAATCTGCTGCGCCACGACCTTCTCTTGAACACGACTAGTATGCGATTAGATACTCGCATTACGGTAGTGCCATGGTGAGCGATCTGCGGCGCGACCTGTCTGATCGGGCGATGGACAAGCTGTTCGAACCCGTGCGGCGGCAGTTCTTCAAAGGCGTGCGGTTCGACGAACCCGTCGGCGATCCCGGCTGGTACGGACCCGACAGCGCCATGTGGTACGTCCACTCGCACCTGCCGACCTTCCAGATCGGGTTGGCCGCGGCGGCGATGATGGAGACGCTTCACCCCACCATGGCGTGGATGGGCTACGAGCACACCAGGGCCATCGAGCGCCGCCCCGACGGGGCGCCCACCGGCAATTTCGACGACAAGGGAATGTCTTCACGCACCGGGCATTCGGTGGCGTTCTTCCTCGGGGTGGCGATGGGCCCGACGGCCGTCGCCGAGCAGGTGTGCCGGACGGTGCGCGCCATGCACGACACGATCGAGGGTGTGCGCCCCGACGGGCACGCGTACCGGGCCAACGATCCGGAGTTGCTGACGTGGAACTACGCCACGCAGGCGTGGGGACTGGTGGCCGCGCACACGGCCTATCACCCGCGCCCACTCGAAGGCGAACGGCTCGAACAGTTTTTCGCCGAATACGCCCGCATGGGTGAGGCGCTTGGCGGCGTCGACGTGCCGACCACCCGGGCCGGGGTGATGCAGGTGCTCGAGGACTCGGTGCCCCAGCTCGCGGTCACGATCCCGACCGTTCGCTACCTCAATCCGCTTGCCCCGTGGCGTTATCCGCGGCCTCAGCGCCCGCTGTACTCGCTGATCGAGTGGGCGGTACAGGGATCTGCACCCGCGATGGGCTCAGCAGCTGATGAACACCCCGAAGTTCACGGCTGCGGGGCGGCTGGCGCGCCGGCGGGCGACCAAGGCGCTGCTGAACGTGTTCGGCGACGGTGTGATCCGCGAGGTGCGCCAGTCGCGGGCCCGGGCCGCGGCGGCTGCACTGGTCAGCGCGTGAGCGGCGCGGATAGGTGGGGTCTCAATCTCCGACGGTGAGCGCGGTCGCCTCGTCTTTGAGTTGCTCGAGTTCGGACTCTTCGGCATCGATGCCGCGTAGGTGAGACCGGGTCAACGCCAGCACGCCGACGCCCGCCAGCACGGCGGCCGCACCCACCCAGTACGGCAGGTGCACGTTGATCCGCTCGCCGAGCACCCCGGCCAGCCACGGCGCGACGGCCGCGCCGCCGAACCGCATGAAGCTGTAGGCCGCCGAGGCCACACCGCGTTCGACGGGGGCGGCCTTCATGACGGTCTCGGTGATCAGCGTGTTGGTGATACCGCACCACAATCCGGCCACCACGACCGAGGCCGCCAGCACCACCTTGTCGTCGGTGAAGATCGCCATCACGGCCAGCGTCGCCGCCATCACCACCAGGTTGACCAGCAGCACGGGCAGCGTGCCGAAGCGGCGCTGCAGCCGCGGTGCGACGACCACCGACGTGAACGCCAGCGCGACACCCCACCCGAAGAAGATGAACCCGATCTCGGAGGCGCTCATGTCGAGCGGGAACGGCGTGAACGCCAGCAGTGTGAAGAACCCGAAGTTGTACAACAGCGCGGTGACCGCGACGCCGAACAGGCCGCGGTGCCGCAGCGCGCGGAACGGGTCGGCCAGCGTGGTCGCGCGTTCGGCGCGCGGCGTCGGGGGCAGCAGGAAGACCGTGACCACGAAGGCGAACGCCATCAGCGCCGACACCCCGAAGAACGGTCCGCGCCAGGAGATCGTGCCGAGCGCCCCGCCGACCAGCGGGCCGACCGCGATACCCAGGCCCAGCGCGGCCTCGTAGAGGATGATCGCCTGTGCCACAGATCCTTTCGCGGAGTTCACGATCGCGGCCAGGGCGGTGGCGATGAACAGCGCGTTGCCCAGGCCCCACAATGCGCGCCAGCCGACGATCTCCATCACGGTGGCTGACATCCCGGCCAGCCCGGCGCCGACGATGATCACCGCCAAACCGAGCAGCAGAGTGCGTTTGGGGCCGATGCGGCTGGACACCACACCGGTGATCAGCATCGCCACCCCCATCACCGCCATGTAGCTGGTGAACAACAGCGACACCTGTGACGGTGAGGCATCGAGGTTCTCGGCGATCGGCTTGAGGATCGGGTCGACCAGGCCGATGCCCATGAACGCGACGACGCACGCGAACGCAACGGCCCAGACAGCTTTCGGTTGACGCCACATCCGGGCGCACCCTCCTTTAGTTGGCCTTTATTTGGTGACAGTCGTCGGCGTCGACGCGTCCTCGAGCAACCGGCGCAGCACGCGGACGGCTTCGGCCAACGTGTCGCGGTCTTGGTCGTCCAGGCGATCGAGATACGGGTCGATCGCCGCGCCGCGATCGATGCGGACCTGCCGCAGCGTGTCCACGCCCTCGGCGGTGATCTCGATGAGCACCGCGCGGGCGTCGTCGGGGTCGACCCGGCGCGTCACCATGCCGGCGTCCTCCAATCGGCGCACCTGAGTGGTCATCGTGGGCTGCGAGCAGTGGTCGAGCGCGGCCAGGTCCGAGATGCGCGTGGGGCCCTGGTCTTCGATCGTGGACAGCAGCCGCGCCTGGGCGTAGCCGAGCGGAAGACGGACCCGCTGGGTGGCCAGGCGGTTGATCCGGGCGACGACGGACAGCAGGTCGGAACCGAGCGTTCGAGCCATGCGGCCAGATTACATAGTCACGCTATGTGTTTCAAACGGTCTGCTTGCGGGCCACCGTCATCGCGGCTGGCAGAATCGTGCAATGACCGCGACCGGGCAACCACCTCGACGAAAGGGTGCGTTGCGTCCGGTCGAACTGGCTCAGGCCTCCGTGATGGCCGCGCTGTGCGCGGCCACCGCGATCATCGCCGTCGTCGTGCCGTTCGCGGCGGGGCTGTCGCTGCTCGGCACCGTGCCGATGGGGCTGCTCGCGTACCGCTACCGACTGCGGGTGCTGCTCACCGCGACCGTCGCCGGCGGCATCATCGCGTTCCTGATCGCCGGGATGGGCGGGTTCATGACCGTGGTGAACTGCGCCTATATCGGCGGGCTGACCGGCATCGTCAAACGCCGCGGCCGCGGGACGCCGACGGTGTTCGTGGCCGCGCTCGTCGCCGGCGCCGCGTTCGGCGCGGCCGTCGTGGTGGCGTTGTCGGTGCTCTCGCGGCTGCGCCACCTGCTGTTCGAGTCGGTCACCGCGAACGTCACCGGCACCGCCGCGATCATCGCGCGCATCCCGAACATGCAGGGTGTGGCCGAGCGGCTCAAACACGACTTCGCGATCGCGCTGGACTACTGGCCGCTGCTGTTCTTCGGCTCCGGCGTGGTGTCGATCACGTTCGTCAGCCTGGTCGGCTGGTGGGCGCTGTCGCGGGTGATGGACCGCCTCTTCGGCATCCCCGACGTGCACAAGCTGGAAGCCTCGGCCGACGCCCTATCCGACGGTGAGGCCGTCGCCCCGGTGCCGACCCGGCTGCGCGACGTGCACTTCCGCTACCCGTCGGCCGACCACGACGCACTCGGCCCGCTCACCATGACCGTCGAACCGGGCGAGCACCTCGCGATCACCGGGGCCAACGGTTCGGGCAAGACCACGCTGATGCTGATGCTGGCCGGCCGCGAACCCACCGCGGGCCGGATCGAACGCCCCGGCGCCGTCGGGTTGGGCCGCATCGGCGGCACAGCGGTGATCATGCAGCACCCCGAGAGCCAGGTGCTCGGCACCCGCGTCGCCGACGACGTGGTGTGGGGGCTGCCGCCCGGCGCGGTCACCGACGTGCCGCAACTGCTCGAGGAAGTAGGCCTCGACGGGATGGCCGAACGCGACACCGGCGGCCTGTCCGGCGGCGAACTGCAGCGGCTCGCGGTGGCGGCCGCGCTCGCGCGCGAACCGTCGCTGCTGATCGCCGACGAGGTCACCAGCATGGTCGACCAGCAGGGCCGCGACGCGCTGATGGGCGTGCTGTCCGGGCTGACCCGGCGCCACCAGATGTCGCTGGTGCACATCACCCACTACAACGACGAGGCCGACGCCGCCGACCGCACCGTCGACCTGACCGGCGGCCCCGGCGGGGACGACAACACCGACATGGTGGAGACGTCGGAGGCGCCGACCGCCACGGCCGTCCCCGGCCACGACACCGCCCCGGTGCTGGAGCTCAGAGGCGTCAGCCACGAGTACGGCAGCGGGACGCCGTGGGCGGCGACCGCGCTGCGCGACATCAGCTTCACCGTCAACGAGGGCGACGGCGTGCTGATCCACGGGCTCAACGGGTCGGGCAAGTCGACGCTGGCGTGGATCGTGGCCGGTCTGACCGTGCCGACCGAGGGCGACTGCCTGCTCGACGGCGCCCCGGTCGCCGATCAGGTCGGCGCCGTCGCGATCTCGTTCCAGGCCGCCCGGCTGCAGCTGATGCGTGGCCGCGTCGACCTCGAGATCGCCTCGGCCGCCGGGTTTTCGGTGCGGGAGTCGGCCCGGGTGACCGAAGCGCTGGCGACGGTGGGCCTGGACGCGTCACTGGCCAAGCGGCGCATCGACCAGCTCAGCGGCGGTCAGATGCGCCGCGTCGTGCTGGCCGGCCTGCTGGCCCGCAAGCCGCGCGCGCTGATCCTCGACGAACCGCTGGCCGGTCTCGACGCGGCGAGCGGACGCGGCCTGCTGCGGCTGCTGGCCCAGCTCCGCCGGACCGCGAACCTCACCGTCGTCGTGATCTCGCACGACTTCACCGGGCTCGAGGAATTGTGCCCGCGCACACTGCATCTGGAAGGCGGCGCACTGGTGCCCACCCCGACGGCCGCGGGCGGACGAGCATGAGCGCGCCGTCGACCGGTCGCCGCCAGCGCCGCTCGGTGGTCCTGCTGCGGCCGGTCCCCGGCGACAGCGTCATCCACCGGCTGTGGGCGGGCACCAAACTGCTCATGGTCGCCGCGATCGGCGTGCTGATGACGTTCTACCCGGGCTGGGTGCCGATCGGCGCGGTGGCGGTGCTGGTGCTCGTCGCGGCGCGGCTGGCCGGCATCCAGCGCGGCGTGTTGCCGAGCATCCCCGGCTGGCTGATCTTCCTGGTGTTCCTGGGCGGGTTGACCGCCACCTTCGCCGGCGGCGACCCGGTGATCGGGCTGGGCTCGGTCGAGGTGGGGTTGGGCGGACTGCTGAACTTCCTGCGCATCACCGCGCTGTCGATCGTGCTGCTCGGGCTGGGCGCGATGGTGTCGTGGACGACGAACGTCGCCGAGATCGCGCCCGCCGTCGCGACTTTGGGGCGCCCGCTGCGGGTGTTGCGGATACCGGTCGACGAGTGGGCGGTCGCGTTGGCGTTGGCGCTGCGCGCGTTCCCGATGCTGATCGACGAGTTCCGGATCCTCTACGCCGCGCGCCGGCTGCGACCCAAACCGGCGGCCCCGCGCCGGCGCGGCCACTGGCGGCGCTGGTGGATGGAGGCGATCGACATGCTGGCCGCGGCGATCACCGTCGCCTTGCGGCGGGCCGACGAGATGGGCGACGCGATCACCGCGCGCGGCGGCGCCGGGCAGATCTCGGCGGCGCCGTCGCGTCCGAAGGCGATCGACTGGTGGGCGATGCTGATCGTCGCCGCGGTGTGCGGGGTGGCCCTGGCGTTGGAGCTGACGGTGCTCGGCACCAGCGCGGTGACCCGCTGACCTCACCGTTACGGTGGTGACCGTGACAGCAACCCGACGAGTCGATTCCGACTTTCTCGCGCTGCCGCGGTCTGCGCTCGCCGATGCGGCGCTGTCCGCCGCGCTGGCCGAGGGCGCCAGTTACGCCGACCTGCGCGTGCACGCGATCACCACCGAGTTGATGCAGTTGCGCGACGGGGAACTGGAGGCCGCGGTCGTCGACCGCGAGATCGGCCTGGCGGTGCGCGTGATCGTCGACGGCACCTGGGGTTTCGCCTCGCACGCCGAGCTCGACGTCGACGTGGCGGCCGAGACCGCGCGCCGGGCGGTGCGGGTCGCGCGGACGCTGGCGCCGCTGAACGCCGAGCGCATCGAGTTGGCCGCCGAACCGGTCTACACCGACGTGAGCTGGGTGTCGGACTACGTGATCGACCCGTTCGAGGTCGCGGCCGCCGACAAGCTGGCGGTGCTCGGCGAGTACTCCGGCCGGCTGTTGGCCGCCGACGGTGTCGACCATGTCTCGGCGGGATGGCATGCGGCCAAGGAGCAGACGTTCTACGCCGACACGTTCGGCTCGTCGATCACCCAGCAGCGGGTGCGGGTGCAGCCGTCGTTGGAGGCCGTCACCGTCGACGCCGCCGCGGGCACCTTCGAGACGATGCGCACGCTGGCGCCGCCGACGGCGCGGGGCTGGGAGTACGCCGCCGGCGACGAGGTATGGGACTGGTCATCGGAGCTGGCCGAGCTGCCGGTGTGGCTGGCCGAGAAGGTCAAGGCCCCGAGCGTCGAGGCCGGGCCGACAGACCTGGTGATCGACCCGTCGAACCTGTGGTTGACGATCCACGAATCCATCGGCCACGCCACCGAATACGACCGCGCGATCGGTTACGAGGCGGCGTATGCCGGGACGTCGTTCGCCACACCGGACAAGCTCGGGACGATGCGCTACGGCTCGCCGGTGATGAACGTGACCGCCGATCGCACCGTCGACCACGGCCTGGCGTCGATCGGTTTCGACGACGAGGGGGTGCGGGCGCAGAAGTGGGATCTGGTGCGCGACGGGATTTTCGTCGGGTATCAGCTGGACCGGGTGTTCGCGCCGCGGCTCGGCGTCGGCCGCTCCAACGGCTGCTCGTACGCCGACTCACCGCACCACGTCCCGATCCAGCGGATGGCCAACGTGTCGCTGGAACCGGCGGCCGAGGACGTCAGCACCGAGGACCTGATCGCGCGGGTGTCCGACGGGCTGTACATCGTCGGTGACAAGAGTTGGTCGATCGACATGCAGCGCTACAACTTCCAGTTCACCGGGCAGCGGTTCTTCCGGATCCGCGACGGCCGGTTGGACGGTCAGGTGCGTGATGTGGCGTATCAGGCGACGACGACGGACTTCTGGGGGTCGATGGAGGCGGTGGGCGGGCCGTCGACGTGGCGTCTCGGCGGGGCGTTCAACTGCGGCAAGGCACAACCCGGGCAGGTCGCGGCGGTCAGCCACGGCTGCCCGTCGGCGTTGTTCCGCGGGGTCAACGTGCTCAACACCGTGGCCGAGGCGGGGCGGTAACCGATGATCGGTGCACAGCAGGTGGTGGAACGCGCGCTGGCCGAGGCGTCGCGGTTGGGTGGCGCGGACGAGACGATCGTGTTGGTCACCGACCGCGCGGACGCGTCGCTGCGGTGGGCGGGCAATTCGATGACCACCAACGGGGAGTCACGGAGCCGCAACACCACGGTGGTGTCGATCGTGCGCCGCGGCAGCGAGTCCCACGTCGGGTCGGTGCGCTCCAGCGAGGTCGACCCGGCGACGATCGCAGCGCTGGTGGCGTCGTCGCAGGAGGCCGCGCGCTCGGCGCCGGCGGCCCGCGACGGCGCGCCGCTGCTGTCCAGCGGCGACGCGCCGCCGGACTGGGATGCGCCGCTGCCGGTGACCGGTGCCGACGTGTTCGGTTCTGTCGCAGACGGTTTGGTGCGGGGATTTCGCGGCCGCGCCCAGTTGTACGGGTATGCGCGCCACATCCTGGAGACGACGTTCGTCGCGACCTCGGGTGGGCTGCGGCGGCGGTTCACCCAGCCGACGGGGTCGGTGGAGATCAACGCCAAGCGCGACGGCGCCAGCGCCTGGGTGGGGGTCAGCACGCCGGATTACGTTGAGGTTCCGGTGGATTCGATGCTCGACGAGTTGGAGACCAGGTTGGGGTGGGCGCGACGCACGGTCGAATTGCCCGCCGGACGGTACGAGACGATCCTGCCGCCGTCGACGGTGGCCGATCTGATGATCTACATGTCGTGGGCGATGGACGGCCGCGGCGCGCAGGAGGGGCGCACCGTGTTCTCGGCGCCGGGCGGCGGCACGCGGGTGGGGGAGAAGCTGACCGACCTGCCGCTGACGCTGTACTCGGACCCGTTCGCCGAGGGCCTGGCGTGCACACCGTTCGTGGCGACTGCGACGTCGTCGGCGCGGGTGTCGGTGTTCGACAACGGGATGGACATCAACCGGGTGGACTGGATCTCCGACGGCGCGATCAACGCGCTGGCGTACCCGCGGGCGGCGGCCGCCGAGTTCGACACGGTGCCGTCGGTGCCGGCGGACAACCTGCTGATGACCGGCGGGGAGGCCGGCCTGGCGGACATGATCGCGCGCACAGAACGCGGACTGTTGTTGAGCACGCTGTGGTACATCCGCACGGTGGACCCGGCGGTGCTGTTGTTGACCGGGTTGACCCGCGACGGGGTGTACCTGATCGAGGACGGTGAGGTGACCGCGGCGGTCAACAACTTCCGGTTCAACGAGAGCCCGCTCGATGTGTTGCGCCGGGCGACCGAAGCCGGGGTCAGCGAGGCGACGTTGCCGCGCGAATGGGGCGACTGGGCGACGCGGGCGGCGATGCCGACCCTGCGGATTCCGGACTTTCACATGTCATCGGTCAGTCAGGCGCAATAATCGGCGGATGGGCGATGATGGTGTGGCCGAGCGGATCGCCGGACTGGTCGCGATGTCGTCGGGCGACGGCGGACGCGACACGCTGATCCGGTTGACGTGCGGGCGGGCGTTGTCGCTGCCGCCGCTGCCGCTGCGCGAGGATCTGCTCGACGAGCCGACCGGTGAGGATCGGGTGCTGGCGGCGTTCGTCGAGCAGTTCGCGGTCGACGTGTCGGGGATCGGTGACAACCAGCGAGCGCGGTTCCTGGAAGTGTTCGGCGACAACGCGTTCCGGGTCGCGGTGACGATCTTCATCGCCGACTTCGTGCCGCGGGTGTGGGCGGGCTGCGAGGCGATCGGCTTGGGCCGGCCGGGGCACGGCGAAGCGGCTGTCGACGTCGCGTCGGATCCGGTCGATGCGCTGCTCAACGGCTTCGCGCCGGCGGTGGCGCAGCTGCGGGAACTGGATCCGGTGACGACGGAGATCGTGCGGTTGCGAGGCGCGACGCAGCACAACTGCCGGCTGTGCAAGTCGCTGCGCGACGGGGATGCGTTGGACGCGGGCGGGTCAGAGGATCTGTACGGGCAGATCGAGCGGTACGAGGCGGCGGAGGGGTTGAGCGAGGCGCACAAGGCGGCGTTGCGGTACGTCGACGCGCTGATCTGGTCGCCGTCGACGATCCCGCCGGAGGTGGCAGAGGGGGTGCGCAACCACTTCTCGCGCAAGCAGGGGTGGGAGCTGACGCTCGACGTCATGCGCAACGCGTGCAACAAGATCGCGGTGGCGCTGGGTGCCGACACGCCGCGGGTGGCTGCGGGCACCGAGCGGTACTCGATCGGCGAGGACGGCCAACCGGTGTACGCGGACATCGCATAGGGGCTCGGGGGTACATGTGTTTTCCTGCCAGCCTCGGAGCGACATTGTCGCTCACCTACTACAGGCGGTCCTCGGTTGCGCGACAAAGTCGCTGTGAGGCTGGCACGAGCGGGTGTGGGATCATGGTGCCCGCGTCACGCGCCGGGGGCGGTAGCTCAGTCGGTTAGAGCCGCGGACTCATAATCCGTTGGTCGCGGGTTCGAGCCCCGCCCGCCCCACTTCGAATCCCTTCGGTTAACTCCCCTCTGGATGGCACTACTCCGCCTCGGCATCTGCGTCAAGCGAAGCTCGTTCATATCTTTAACCTCACTTAATTACTCAAGTGAAGTTACGATGACGTTGTGACTTCACTTCGTCCGGTCACCTACGAGGACGTCCGTTGGGACCCACAGGGGAACCGGTCTGGGAGCGTCGCGGCGTGCACCTACCACCCCGCCGTGCCGGTCAAGATCGAACATCTGGCTCTGGACTTGTCGGCATCCGCGTTCGCGCAAGCCGAGTATGCCAGCCAGGAGATAGCCCGCTTCGACGCCGAACTCGGAGGCGAGATCGCACCGTTCTCTGCGGTGTTACTGCGCTCAGAGGCCGCTGCCAGCTCGCAGATCGAGAACCTGACGGCATCAGCGCGTGCGATTGCCGAGGCCGAGCTACCCGGCGCCAAGCCCAAGCGCAATGCCGAGATGATCGTTGCCAACACCGCTGCGATGCAAGCAGCCATTGCGCTGTCTGACATCCTCGACGCTGACGCCATCCTGCGGATGCACCGCGTTCTGATGGCCAACGACTCACGCCACACACCTGGCGAATTCCGCACCGAGCCGGTGTGGATCGGCGGCGGAGCCACACCCATCGGGGCCACGTTCGTCGGTCCGCGCCACGAGATCGTGCCCGGCGCGATTCGCGACCTCATCAAATTCGCGCAGCGCGCCGACGTCCCTGGCTTGCCGCAGATCGCAGTGGCCCATGCACAATTCGAGACCATTCACCCCTTTACCGACCGGAATGGCCGCACTGGCCGTGTATTGCTTCAAGCCATGTTGCGCAACAAGCGATTGACACGTCAGGTGACGGTCCCGGTCTCGGCCGGGCTGTTAGCCGACACGGGCGCGTACTTCGCCGCACTGACCAGCTACCGCGACGGCGACGCTGAGCCTATCGTCGAATGCGTCTCGGGGGCGACTGTCCTTGCCATCGCGAACGGGCGCCAACTGGTCGCCGACCTTCGCGACATTCGAGCGAAGTGGAACGACGTCATTACCGCGCGGTCGGACTCGGCGGTGTGGAAGGTCGCCGATCTACTAACCCGCCGCGCGGTGGTGAATGCCGCGCTGCTGCAGCAGGAATTGGGAATCGATTCCACCAACGCTCACCGCTACCTCAACCCACTCACCGAGTCGGGAATCCTTATCGAGACGACCAGTGGCCGCCGCAACCGAGTGTGGTGTTCTCCCGAAGTGCTCGCCGCCCTCGATGCGTTCGCCGCACGTGCCGGCCGACGGACCACCTGACCCCGCCCACCCCACTCACAACGACGACGGGCGGTACGGCCCCGTCGTGATCTCGTACGACGTGACAGTCGTCGTGGCGGTCTCCGCGTCGGTAACTGACATCAGCAGGGTTGCCCCGCCGGTCCGATGGACCGTGAAGCCGCTGATCGTGCCCGTGAACGGCAGCGCCGTCGACTCGCCGGACGGCTCGACCACGAGCAGCGTTGCGCTTCCTCGAGGGTTCGACTCGAGCAGCTGGTAGAGGACGCCGCCGGGTCCGATCGTCGCCGGCGACTGCGGAATGCCCGCGCCGGGGTACGTCTGGGCTTCCTGTCCGGGACGCACCACCGTGAACGCGCTTGCCGTCGAACCGATCTGGGCGACCACTGCGACCGTTCCGTCAGCGCCGACGATCGGGGCGCCGCGCGGGCTACCGGGCGCGCTGTACGGCGTCGGGTTCACTTGCCCGGGCCGCAGGACAATGATCTCAGTACGTGTGGGGTCTTCGACCGTGCCGACGCCACGCGAGGTGACAACGGCGAAGGTCCCGTCGGCGCCGATGGCCGCGGTACTGCCCGGGACATCGGTGATGGGGATCGACACGGGGTCCGCCCCGGAGCGGAGGACGACGTACTCCCGATACCATCCGCCCGACGGGCCGGTCAGCGCATTGAGCACGACCGTGCCGTCCGGGCTCATCAGCAGGGGATTGAGGAATCCGGCGGTCGTCCTCGCCACCACCGGACCCTGGCCTGGGCGCAGCACGGTGACGGTGAGCTGGTACGGATCCGCCGAACTGCCCGAACCGGTATAGGTCTGGTAGGCGACCGTTCCGTCGTCACCGATCTGCGTACCGTAGAGCGCGCCATCCGCCGTCGACACGACGGCCCCGTGTCCGGCTCGCAGCACTGTCACCGTCACGCCGCCGTCGGACCCCGTCGCGTAGGACACTGTGCCGTCCTTGCCGACGGCGATACCGCTGGAGGTGCCAAATGCATTGCTGGTGACCGGGTCCTGCTTGGGGTGCAGGACCGTCACGGTCGTCACGAACGGGTCGCCGGCGGCACCCGACCCCGAGGTCGTCGCGAAGGCGACCGTCCCGTCGCCGCCCACGACCGGCTCTCCGACCAGCCGTGACGGGCCGTCCTCGGCGAAGGCGTACTTCTCGACGACGGCGCTACCGGGGCGCAGGACGTGTACGGTGCGGGAGGTTTTCCTTCCCTCGGCATCCTCCAAGCTGGTCGTGAAAACCACTGTGCCGTCGGGTGTCACCGCCGGCGGGAAGAACTGCGGCAGTTCATCGATGGCGATGACGATCGGCGCTTCACCCACCCGGGCCACCCGCAGGCTCATCTGGAATCCGCCGTTGACCGGAATGTAATTGATGCCGGCTACCGCCGTCCCACGGGTGTTCGACACCGCAATGGCGGCCGTCCCGGCCGTGGTACTCGTTTCCGTGGCCGTCCCCGGCCGCATGACGGTGAAGGTGACCATGCTGGGGTCGACCTCACTTCCCGACCCGCTGGTGGTGGTGACCACCGCCGTGCCGTCGGAAAGCACATTGACTGAGCCCCTTATCGAGCCGAGAACATCGGCCGTGACGGGGTCCCGGCCGGGGCGTACCACCGTGATGGTCGTGCGGTACGGGTCGGCGGACGTGCCGGAACCCGTCCGATAGGTGACGGCGAACGTGCCGTCGGATCCTTGCGCCGACGAGGCCGACGTCGTCGGGACCGTGACTTCCCCGACCGCCGTGGCGGTGGGTTCGGTTGTCGTGGGAACCAACGCGATGCTGATCTCCCTGGTGGTCGTGTGCTTACCTCCGAACAGGCCGGCGAGCCCGTGTACATGCCACCCGTTTCCTCTGTCGCTGACCGTCACCGTGAAACTGTCGGTCAACAGCGATGTGCCATCCCATGTTTCGGGTGCCATATAGGTGAACTCGCCCTGGTCGTCGATCGTCACGGTGCCGCCGCCCGCGCTCGTCGACGGCACGGTGTAGGTCAGCGCGTCGTCGTCCGGATCGGACCCGACGACAACACCGGTGACCGCGCGGTCGACTTGCTCGACGTCGGTGGGGGCGGCCAGCACCGGTCGGCGGTTGAAGAACGTCGTCTGAATCTCGCGCCGTATCCATCCGAGCACCGCCCACAGAAGCGGCGGTTGCGCGGGCCCCGGGCCGCCCGGTGAGATGAACGGCGACAGCAGTGTCTGCACCACCGCCGACACGATCCCGACCGGTATCGCGACGAGGCCGGCGATCGGATTGGGCACTGCGGTGAGCACCTGCGCGTGCCGCTCAGCGACGAGCGGAGTCGGCACGTCGACACTCGCGGTGGTGGTTTCGGCGGCGCCGAGGGTCTCCGAGACGGGTGCACTGTCCGACGGCTGCGCGCCGCGAGCGCTGGATCTTGTGGCGGTGCTCTCGGTCGCGGCGCGGTTCTGCGCGGGCGATGCGACGGCAGCCGTCGATTGTTTTGACCTGTTGCGTTCGACCGGCGCCGTGACGGTCGGCGCCGGCGCCGAGAGTTCCTGCTCCGGTTCGGGGTCCGGCTCGTCCTCGTCAGTCTCGTCCGACTCACCTGACGTGTGCGCACCGCCCGAGGACGAGATCGTCACGCCGTTGGGAAGTTCCGTGGTTTCCTGCGTCGACGGCGGCGTCGTCGAGCCGTTCTCCTCAGCAGCGCCGGGCGACTGTTCGACAGGCGAACCCGACGTCGATTCGTCGACGTCCCCGATGGAAACGTCGGTCTCGGCCGAGGTGTCGCCGATATTGGCGGGAGTGGGCGAGTCCGACGAGGGGCTCGTCGTCGCGGTATCCGCGCACGCGACGCCGGGCGATCCGGTCACCGCGATCCCGACGCCCAGCGCCACCGCCAGCGCCCCGACGCGTCCCACATAGGTCGCCACCCGGCGGACCCGAACCGGTGATGGGAACTCTGAACAGGCTGCGTTCGTATCGACCACTGTGTCCCGCCTCCAGGGCAAAGGGAACGCTGGCTGGCGACAGGCCCCCGTGTCACAGGGCAAAGTTGCCCGGCTGTCGAACAGTAACAGCAACACAGGACCTGGCAACGTAAATTGACGCGCGAAACGATAAAGCTGTCGCCCGGTCCGCGCCTACGCGACGTCAACAGCGCGGGCGGTCAGCTGTCACACGCGGTCCCATCGCCGTCGCGGTCGAGTTCGTAGATGTCGTCACCGATCACGGTGATGGGACCTGCCACGTACTCGGGACCGTTCCCGCTGCCGCCTGCACAATCCACATCGCTGGCGACGGGAACGCACCCGGAGTAGTTCGAGTCGCAATCGGAGCTCTGCCTCAGAGGTGCATCGAGGCTCATCGGGTGTGCACTCGCCAGGCCCGTGGCGACCGCGCCCAGCGCCACTGCCACTACCGAACCACTCATCGACGACGCGAATCTGCCCACGAGGGCAAATACTAACTAGGCCGTCAACGTTGTCCATCGGGTTTGCTGAAATGAGTTCTCCTGCGGCTCGAAGTCAGCTGAGGAACTCGCCCAGCAGCTTGTCGACCACCTCCGGTCGGTCCTGGGCCAGCCCGTGGCCCGCGTCCGCCACGAACTCGATCCGCGCCTGCGGCAATTGCCTGCGCAGCCGGGCGGCCGACTTCGGTCCGTCGTTCGCCGTTTCCTGCTCACCGATGACCACTAGGACCGGGATCCGGGCGGACGCAATCGGTCTCAGATCGCAGTCGCTGTGCAGCGGCCACGGCCGCGGCTGCGGATTCGACATCGACGTCTTGAAATACAGTGCGCCCGCGACGAACTGATCATTGAGCATCCTCCACGGCGGCTGGCGCAGCGCACTGCGGGTCGCGGGTGTGACCAGCGATTCGAGCATCGACCACACCCGCCGCTCCGTCGGCCACACCCCGATGGTCGTCAGGCCGTGAATCAGAAACCGCGGGCTCGTCCCGCACGCGATCCCGACCGGGCTCAACAGTGCGAGGCGCTCCACCCGCTCCGGGTGCGCCGACGCGTAATGCGTCGCGATCCACGCCCCGCGCGACGCGCCGATGAACGCCGACCGCTGAATTTCGCACGCGCACAACACATCGTCGAGCCACCGGACCAGATCGGCGCTTTTGGTCGTCGGCCTGGACGCTACGCTTTTGCCCACCTCGTCGATTGCGTCGACCATCGTCACACAGTGGGTCGCGGTGAGGACAGGCAGATTCGGCACCCACGCCGTGGCACTGCTCGACGACCCGTGCAGCGCGACCAGCGGTGGCTTCGAACGATCGCCGGCGGTCAGCACATGGGTTCGTCCGAACGACGTCGGCACGTCCGATTCCGTGATCGGGACGCTGCTGGCCGACAGCGATTCGTCGTAGCGCGCGACGTACGCATCACGGGCCCGCGCGGACCGGAATGACGACAGCCCCATTCAGCCGAAGTCCACCACCAGGCGGGGCGGACCGTCGAGCACCGACACGCCGAACGGCACCTGCTGCCGCAGTCCTGTCACCCACGTCAGCACCGCTTCGAAATCGCCCCCCTCGCTCACCTCGGTCACGGTCGTCGTGTCCGCGCTCACCGTCGACGGCCCGAAATAGGTTCGTTCGCCGTCCGTCCATCCGCTCGCCGTCGCCGGGTTCAGTGTCACCTGCACCATCGCGTCGGCGCCGGGCAGCGGAATCTCGTGGCCGGAGGCATCCTGATGAGCCGGCAGCGCCCGGTATCCGACCGTGTAACCCGGCACCCGGTCGGTGAACTCCAGCACCAGTCGGTCGAAGTTCTCGTGCACGCCCACCCGCACGTCGGCCAGGTGTGCGATCGGGCCCGGCCGGGTCTCGCGAACGTCCGCGGTGCCGCGGTCGGGCTGCGCCTCCGCCGGGCCGCACCCCGCGAGCAGCACCAGCACACCGGCGATCGCAAGTGTCTCGCGCATCGCCCCAGCGTAGTCAGCGGAGGCTACGTCAGGCGACGCTCCCCGCACCGCAGGCGTTTTCGTCCGCCACACCTGCTGTTCGGCAGTTCAGCACCAGCACTGTCGCCTGCTGCTGCTGCTCGGTGTCCGGCGGCCACGTCGGCGCCGGCGGCGGCAGGATCGGGAAGATCCGGGCGCCGTGGACACCGGTCAGCAGCGCGACGATCTGCGCCACGAAGTTCGTCGGCACGTAAAGGATGTCGCCGAGGATCGCGAACGGCGTCCCGGTGGTGAAGTCCATGATGAAGTACGGGATCGACGAGAAGATCGTGCGCGTCCCCAGCGCCACCGTGGTGATGAGTCCGGGGTTGGTGTTCGTGGCGATCATGTCCTGCAGCGCCTGGTGCAGATCGACGGGATCCTCGTCGCTGCCGGCCAGCGACGTCAGCGAGACGCCGTCGCTGTAGCCGGGCACCGGCGCCCCGAACAGCGTCAGCACCGTCGGCGTGGTATCGACGATCTCATACTCCGGGTTCACCCACCCGTCCTTGAAGTCCGGCCCGGACGCGATCACGAATGTCGCGGTCTCGCTGGGTGTTTGGAAGCCGTGCCCGAAGCCGCGCTGCGGTTGGTGGCCGTGGTCGGTGACGACGATGACCGTCCACTCGCCCTCGTCGGGGTTCGCGGTCTCCCAGTCCTCGATCGCTTGGAGAATGGCGCCGAGGTTGTCGTTCACGTTGCGGATGGACAGCTTGTATTCCTCGGACGCGCCGCCGTAGGCGTGGCCGTTCTCGTCGACACCGACGAAGTAGCTGAACATGAACGTCGGCTTGCCCGTCGCGGTCGCCGCGATCGCGTCGACGGTGGCTTGGCCGATCGCGTCGTCGGTGGCATCCCAGTACGGAT
This sequence comes from Mycolicibacterium flavescens, assembly GCF_001722335.1. Lineage (GTDB taxonomy): Bacteria > Actinomycetota > Actinomycetes > Mycobacteriales > Mycobacteriaceae > Mycobacterium > Mycobacterium flavescens. The sequence goes on along the minus strand of NZ_MIHA01000004.1, from coordinate 150,944 downwards.
CGTTCGGCAGGTGCGGAACGAAGATGTTGGTGTCCACGTAGCGCTCACCCGTGCCCGCGATCGCGTTGATAACGTCCCAGTTCGCGATGTTGGTCGTGTCGATGTCGGGGTTGTGGTTCTCCAACAGCGTGAACACCGTCGGGAACTTGTCGTAGGTCCACGGTGTCCAGATGTTGTTGATGACACCGGTCTTCTCGCCCCACGCGCCGGTCAGGATCGACGTCCACGACGGGTTCGACAGCGTGGTGTGCCCGACGATGCTCGAGGCCGCCGTGGTGCCGTCGTCCATCAACGCGAAGAAGTTCTGGTTGTAGTCGTCGGCCAGGATCCGGCTCAGGTTCGTCCCGTCCACGCCGATCACCAACACGTTCGGGTTGGAATCGGCGAGCAGCGACGGACCGGCGATCTGGGTGACCGAGTACTGCGATGGGCGGCGGTTCGAGATCCGGTCGAACTCGTTGCGCACCAACGACAACATGCCCGTGAGCAACGACGAGTTGAACGGTGACCAGTTGCCCGGGCCCAGGAACGGCTGGAAGATCGCCGTGACCACGTCGTTCACCAGCTGCACCAGCACCTCGAGCGGCTGCGGCACCGGCGCGGTCACCGGCGTGGTGGTGGTAGTGGTCGTCGCGGCGGTGCGGAACGCGGCCGCGCTGTCGAAGGTCTCCGGCCCGTCCGTGCTCGTGAACGACATCAGCGACAGCTCGGGCTTGGACTCGGACTCGGTGGCGTCGTCGCCGACCGGAGCCGGGTCGTTGCTCTCGGCGGTGACGGCTGCGTTCGTGGCGGCGGAGTCCTGCTGCTGAACGCCGTCGTCGTTGCCGGCCGGGCTGTCGTCGTTCTTGCCGGTCTCGGAGGTCTGGTCGGGTGCGGCCGGGGGCTCTTGTTGCTGCTCGTCGCCGGAGCCTTCGTCGTCCTCGTCGACGTCGTCCAGTTCGCCATCCGCGAGTTCGTCGTCGCCCAGGTCGGCGTCTTCTTGATCCTCGGCGGGTTCTACTTCGTCGTCGTCCTCTTCGGTGTCCGACGGGTCCGTCGCCTCGGTGCCGGCATCATCGTCGTCGTCGCCGTTGGTCCCGGTACCTGCTGTGCCACCCTCCGCGCCCGTCGGCGACCCGCCGCCGGTCGAAGTCGACGTCGTCGAGCCACTTGCTGACGGCGACGACCCGGTCTCATCGGCATAAGCGATCCCCGGAGTGCTGGCCACCGCGACGCCGACCCCGAGCGTGACCGCCAGCGCTCCGACCCGACCGATATACCTGGCATAGCCCATGACGATGTCCTTTCGGCTCACGCAGCGGCCCGACCGCGCCGCGCGGAAATATGCTGTCCCGCAAATTACGCCCACTCGGCTGCCCGTTTGCCGGAATCGCCGAAGTATGGCGTGTCAACGCGGCGGCCGGGAGGCCAGGTACTGCTCAACCGGAATTCGCGTCTGCGCGAAGTAGCCGACGGGCAAGAGCAGATCACCGATGGTCGTCTTGTAGTACACCTGCCAGCGGTGATAAGCCGGGAACGCGGCGGGATCGGCGGCCATCAACGCAGCGTAACCGCTGACCGCGCGCACATAGTGGTACGAATTGTTGTACCTAAACAGCGCATGGTCGGGGTCGCGGGCGAAGCCGTTGGCGGCGAGGTAGCGGCCGGCGGCCATGATCGCGTCGCGCGGTGAGTTGATGTCCCCACCCTCGCCGTATGCCGCGAACGTCGACGGTAGGAACTGCATCGGCCCCTGCGCGCCGGCCGTGCTCACGCCGGCGATGCGCCCGAAAGCCGTCTCGATGAAGTTGATCGCTGCCAGATAGTTCCAGGGCACGCCCGACGCGGTCTGCGCCTCGCGGTAGTGGCCGAGCAGCTCGTCGGCAGGCGTCGGGTCGACGATCCGCCACGCAGGCACGGTGTCCTGTTCGGTGCCCTCGCTGAGCGCGGTCAGGTGCCGTCGCGCGCTGACATTGCCGTCGTAGAAATCCAGCAGCTCGGGCAGGATCCGCGGCCGCACGACCGCATCCCACTCACGATGCCGTCCGATCGCCCGGTAGGCCGCCTGCTGACGGTGCGCAGCGGCGGTGAGCAGCTCCTCCGACGACGCCGGATCTCGCAGTGCGCGTTCGTCTTCGACCAGGCCGTCGGCGATCTGCGCCGGGTCGGTCGCCAGTTCACGGCGGATCGGCGGCGGGGGCGGTGCAGCCGGTGGTGCCGACGACGCCGGCGGGGCCGACGCGGGGGGTGGGGGCGGCCCGGCGGGCGTCGCGCAGGACGCGAGCGCGATCGCTACCACGACGACGGTCGCGGCGCGCCGAATCGCGGCGATCACCGACATCGCTCCTCCTGCCCCCGATAGCGTGGCGCCGGGCGAGCGCCGCGCCCGCCAATACTAGGAGCCGAGGAGACCTGCATGGCTTGGGATTTCAGTACCGAACCGGAATGGCAGCGCAAACTCGACTGGGTCAGGAAGTTCTGCGAAGAGAAGGTCGCCCCGCTCGACCACGTCTTCCCGCACGCGGTGCGCTCGCCGGATCCCGCGGTCAAGGCCTACGTGCGCGAACTGCAGCAGGAGGTCAAAGACCAGGGACTGTGGGCGATCTTCCTCGACAAGGACCTCGGCGGGCCCGGCTTCGGTCAGCTCAAGCTCGGATTGCTCAACGAAATCATCGGGCGCTACCCCGGGGCCCCGCAGATGTTCGGGGCGTCGGCGCCGGACACCGGGAACATGGAGATGCTCGCGGCCTACGGCACCGAGGAGCAGAAACAGCGCTGGCTCACCCCGCTGCTCAACCAGGACATGTTCTCGGCGTACTCGATGACCGAACCGCAGGGCGGAAGCGACCCCAACCTGTTCAAGACCCACGCCGTGCGCGACGGCGACGAATGGGTGATCAACGGCGAGAAATGGTTCACCTCGGCGGGCCGCGTCGCCGACATCCTGTTCGTGATGTGCACCAACGGGATGTTCGTGGTGCCCCGCAAGACCCCGGGCGTGGAGATCAAACCGGAACCGCGCAACCACAACCACATCGTCTACCGCGACGTGCGGGTGCCGCTCGACCATCTGCTCGGTCCCGAGGACGGCGCAAAAGTGTTGGCGCAGAGGCGACTCGGTGGCGGGCGCATTCACCATGCGATGCGCACGATCGCGCAGTGCACCCTGGCGTTCGACATGATGTGCGAGCGCGCGCTGAGCCGCCAGTCGCACGGCAAGGTGATCGCCGAGCACCAGATGGTGCAGGAGAAGATCGCCGAGTCCTACGCGATGATCAAGATGCTGCGGCTGTTCGTGCTCGAGACCGCGTGGAAGATCGACAACACCTCCACCCAGGAAGCGCGCACCGAAATCGCGGCGGTCAAGTTCACGATGGCCAAGGTGCTGCGCGAGGTCTCGTTCAACGCCCTGCACATCCTCGGGTCGCTGGGCACCACCGATCTGACCCCGATCCAGGCGATGTACGCCGCGGCGCCGACGATGGGCATCGCCGACGGCGTCGACGAGGTGCACAAGGCCACCGTCGCGCGCCGCGTGCTGCGCGACTACCAGCCGCACGAGGGCGACTTCCCGACCGAGTTCCTGCCCTACAAGCGCGAAGAGGCGCGCCAGAAGATGCAACCGGTGCTCGACGCGCGACCCGAACTCGCCGCCGCCGCGCAGGCGTACCAGAAGTATCTGTCCCGTCGCCGGTGACTTCTGTCGCCCGACGGGAGAAGGTGGAGCCATGAGATTCGCCATCGTCTTCGTCGGAGTGGTCGTCGCGTTGTTCGGTCTGCTGTTCGCGCTGCAGGGGTTCGGCGTGGTCGGCGGCAGCCCGATGAGCAACACCACGACCTGGTCGGTACTCGGGCCGATCATCGCGCTGGTCGGTGTGGCGCTCGTGATCGGCGGCACGCGCAAGCGCAAACCTTAGAGTGAGCGTCTGGCTGTAACACCTGAGCCAGCCCAGCGATGAACCTTCTGAGACTGGAACCGGGCCACCTTCGGGCACCCGTACCAGGCAGGTCTGTCGCAGGTCGGGGGAGTGGCGCTGAGCGCCACGGATGAGAAGGGAGTCGTGCACGATGGGTGCACCGCTTTACAAGAACGGCGTCGCGGTTCTGGCGTCCGGAGTCGTGATCTCGTTGACCGCGCTGACCGCCGGTCTGTCGCCGGCCGTCGCGCAGCCGGACTCCGACGACGTCGTGACGACCGTCGCCCCGGAACCCGAGGTCAGTGCCCCCGAGCCCGAGCAGACAGTCGAGGCTCCCACCGCTGAGCCGGCAACGCCCGCCGCGCCGGCAACGCCCGCCGCGCCGGCAACGCCCGCCGCGCCACCGTCGCAGGTGGCCCCGCAGGTACCCGTCGTCGTCGAGCCCGAGCCCGCCCCGCAGACCCAGGCCCCGCAGACCCAGGCGCCGCAGACTCAGGCGCCGACCCGGGCTCCGGCACCGCAGACCTCCACCGCGGTGGAGACCGCCGAACCGGCCACCCCGACCGCCGAGCCGTCGACCACCGCCGAACGCGCACCGTCGACCACAGCCGCACCGTCGACGACGGCCGCGACCAGCGCTCCGGCGACGACGTCCGCGGCTGCCGACGAGCCCACCGCGAGCCCCGAGTCGTCGGCCGCACTGGCGCCGGCCACCGAGAGCTCGTCGGAGAAGGAGACCCCGGCCAGCGGCACCGAGACCAGCGCCTCGGAGACCCCGGCCAGCGGCACCGAGACCAGCGAGACCAGCGCCGCGCGCGAGAGCGGCGAATCGGAGACCAGCGAGTCCGCCGAAGAAGGCAGCGAGCAGTCCGACACCCCGACCGTGTCGATCGAGCAGGCGGCCAAGGAGATCGAGACCCTCGCCCCGGAGACACTCGAGGCGCCGGCCGAGGACATCGAGCTGGCCAAGAAGGCCGAGCCGATCTTCGAGCCCGAGGTCGCACCGGCCCCCGAGCAGGACATCGACGCGTTCAAGGAATCGGTGGATCTGACGCTGGGCCTCAACGGCAACGAGGCCAGCGCCAGCGCCCGCGCCGAGATCGACGCCAAGCGCGACCGTGACTTCGAGTTGGTCTCGAACGTGCGGCAGTGGCGGCCCGACTGGATCGAGTACGACGAGTACTACCGGCCGGTGCTGATGAACCCGTTCCGGGATCCGGTGCGCATCGTCTACGTCTACGACATGCGCCCGCGCATCGTGTACATCCCGCCGCTGGCGCGGATGGTGCTCGAGGTGGCGCAGTTCGCGGCGTACAGCTTCACCGCCGCGGTGCTCGCCCCGATCAACGCGGCGATCGACTTCGCGCAGGCGGCGACGAGCATCGCGGTCGGCAGCTTCTTCGGCGGCGGTTACTTCCCGGGTGCCGGGCTGCCGTTGCCGTCGCCCCCGCCGCCGGTGCTGCGCTACGACAACGTGCCGGTGCTGGTGAACTACTCGAACGCCCGCTACGAGCCGTTCCGGGTGCGTCAGATCGTCGATGTCGGCCAGGATCCCGTCTACGGCGGCCGCAAGGTGCTGCTCGACGGCGCGACCCCGGCCTGGGGTGAGTGGACCCAGACCGCCGGCGGTGAGCGGCAGTTCGAGATCCGCAAGACCCAGCAGTTCCCGGGTCTGAGCGAGCCGGCCGAGGGCCCGCTGCCCGGCGACTACCGGCTGCGGCTGGCCTCCGACGAGGCTTCGTCGGCCGGTCTGAGCGGACGCGACATCTTCCTGATGGTGGCGGCCGGCGTGATCGGCACACTCGGATTCGGCGCGATCGGCTTGGCGTTCTTCCTCGGCCGTCGCCGGCCCGAGCACTGAGCGCACGCGTGATTTCGGCGTAGCCGGTTGCGGTCAGCGCAACCGGGTACGCCGAAATCGCTTCGGGGTCACTCCTCTTCGACGATCCGATTGCTCAACGCGAAGAACACCTCGGCGTGATCTTCGGCGCCGACCACGGTGCTGTTGCGCAACGGCACCGAGAACGTGGTCTCCGGAGAAGTGCCGGTCGTCCGGTTGACGTGGAAGTCGAACTCTCTGTGGTCCTCGAGTTCGTTGGTGTGCTCTGAAGCGCCTTCGAAGAAGTATGCCCATCCATGAACGCGGATCGCGTCGTTGAGATCGGTCAGGTGCGCTTCCAGATCGACCTCGACGCGACACTCACCGCCCCATGACACCGTTGGTTTACCCAGGTCGATGAAGCCCTGCCCGGGATGCATGATCAGCGGTCCGACCTGTCGGACGTTGTCGGTGGGATGTTCATTTGCTCCGAAGTCTTCGTGGTCGGTTCCGTGAACGGTGATCTTTCCCGTCAGTAGGCGTGCCATGGCCGTAGTCCTGTCTTTCATTGCTGTCGTTGGTTATTCGTCGTCGGTTTCGATGAGCCGATTCGACACGGTGAGGAACACATCAGCTGTGTCTTCTGCTCCGAGTAACACGGTGTTGCGCAGGCTCACGTGGTGCTGGCGAGGCGGGCTGGCTCCGAGGGTGCGGGGCACCGTGAAGTCGATGGACTGGGTGTCCTCGAGCTCGTCGGTCTGTTCGGAGCCGCCTTCGTAGAAGCGGGCCTCGCCGGACAGCTTGGCGGTGCTCGCATCGACCGGCCGGGCGTTCAACTCGACCTCGACGCGGCATTCCCCGCCCCACTTGACCGGCTCGATCTGGATGTTCTGCTCCGGTTGTCCCGGCTCCAGCACGATCTGGAAGTTGCGCAGTTTGTCGGTCGGATGCTCGTTGGCGGTGAAGTCTTCGTGGTCGACGCCCTCGACGCGCACGTTGCCCTGCAATAATCGGGCCATCGGATTCCCCTCTCGGATGGTGGATACCGTTGTTCGGAATCCACGATTTGTGTGACAACGCAAATGGTGTCCGCCGCCGGAGGGCCGGCCTAGCGTAGTCGGGTACTCCAGCAGCCTCCGGATTGGTAGGCCCCCCGGGGGTGCGCGGGCGTCAATAACTGATGCATGATGGGGCGATGCCAGAAGTTCGCGTGGGGCCCCTGCTCCGGCACGTCGGCACGACTGACGCGACCGTCTGGGTCGAGACCGACAAGCCCTGCGAGGTTGAGGTTCTCGGCAGCAGCGCCCTGACCTTCGAGGTCGAGGGGCACCACTTCGCGATTGTGTGCATCACCGATCTTGACCCCGACCGCGAGCACCCGTACGAGGTCCACCTCGACGGCCACACCGCCTGGCCGCCGCCGGATTACGAGTTCCCCGCGCCGCGGATCCGGCTGATGCCCCGCGACGGGTCGCTGCGGTTGCTCTTCGGCTCCTGCCGCGCGTCGGCTCCGCACCACCCGCCCTACACCCACCAGCACTGGTGGCACCCCAAGGGTCAGGGCATCGACGTGCTGCGCACTTTCGGTCTGCGGATGCTGCGCCAGCCGTCGGCGACGTGGCCGGACGCGCTGCTCATGATGGGCGATCAGCTCTACGCCGACCAGGTCAACGACACGATCAAAGATCTTGTGGCCGAACGCGAAGTGCACGCCAACGGCCCGGTCGAGGTCCTCGAGGACTTCGAGGAGTACTGCATCGGCTACTGGGACGCGTGGAGCGATCCGGTGGTGCGCTGGATGCTCTCGACGGTGCCGTCGTCGATGATGTTCGACGACCACGAGATCAACGACAAGTGGAACACCTCGCAGGCGTGGCTCGAGGAGATGCGCAAGACCGACTGGTACCAGACTCGCATCATCGGCGGGTTGATGGCGTACTGGATCTACCAGCATCTGGGCAACATGTCGCCGGACGAACTGGCCAAGGATGACACGTTCCAGCAGGTCACCGCCAGCCGCTGCGGCGCCGAGCCAATTCGGGAGCTCGCGCACATGGCCGAAAAAGACGACGGCGCTTCGCATTTCAGCATGTGTCGGGATCTGGGTTCGACGCGGTTGATCGTCGCCGATGCCCGCACCGGGCGTCAGCTGCGGCCCGGGCAGCGCAAGATCATGACCGACCAGGAGTGGGACTGGATCACCGCCCACGTCGACGGCGAGTACGAGCACCTGCTGTTCGCCAGCTCGCTGCCGATCCTGCTGCCCTACGGGATGCACCACATCGAGGCGTGGTCCGAAGCGGTCACCGACGGGGCGTGGGGCCGACGGATGTGCGCGGTGGGGGAGAAGGTGCGCATCGCCGCGAACCTCGACCACTGGGCGTGCTTCCAGGACAGCTACCGCAAGTTCGAGGATCTGGTCTTCGAGACGGTCAGCGGCAAGCGCGGACGCGCGCCCGACTCCATCGTGTTGTTCGGCGGCGACGTGCACCACTGCTGGGTCGACGAGGTCTCGCTGCCCGACGACGCCCCACCCGCGAAGACCAAAGTGTGGCAGGTGGTGTGCTCGGGTTTGCGCAAGGAACCGTCGGCGGTGGAGCGGGTGGTGTTGCGGCTCGGGCACACACGGGTCGCCGAGAAGGTCGGCTCGCTACTGGCCAGGACCGTCGATGTGGGCACGCCGCGGCTGCGCTGGCGGCCGGTGACGCAGCCGCACTTCCGCAACCAGATCGGCACGCTCGAGATCGCCAAGGGAGAGATGGGTGTGCGGATCGAGAAGGTCACCGGCAGCTGGCGCAAACCTCGCATGACCGCTGTGATCGAGCACAAGTTGCTGTGATTTCGAGGCGCTCCCAGTCGGCGAGCGACAGGTAACGCACCGAAATCATCTGTCAGCCGGCGCCTTTTCCGTTGTCGACGCGGTACACCGCGCCGTGGATCGCGGCCGCGTCGTCGCTGGCCAGAAACGCGATGGTCTTGGCCACGTCGACGGTGTCCATGAACCCGCGCGGCGAAGCGATGCGCATGATCAGGTCCCAGTCGGCGTTCTCAGGCGCGGTGAACTCGGTGGTCTGCGCGGTCGGCATACCGCCCGGGCACACGGCGTTCACCCGGATCTTGTCCTTGGTGTACTCGACGGCCAACGCGCGGGTCAGCCCGATCAGGCCGTGCTTGGCCGCGCAGTAGCCCGCCGAGTACACCTCGCCCTCCACGCCGGCGATCGACGCGACGTTGACGATGTTGCCGCCGGACTCCAACAGGTGCGGCAGCGCCGCGCGGCACAGGTAGAACGGGCCGTTGAGGTTCACCGCGAGATCGCGGTCCCAGTCGTCGTCGGTCATCGACGTGGTGTGCCGCATCTGGTGAAAGCCCGCGACATTGGCCAGCACGTCGAGCCGGCCGAACTCGGCGACGCACTGCGCGACGGCGTCGCGGCACGCCGCCGGCGATGTCACGTCGACCGACGCGAACCGCCCTCCGGGTACGGCCTCGAACACCGACGCCATGCGCTCGGCGTCACGCGCGATCCCGAACACCGTCGCCCCGCGTTCGGCGAACAGCTGCGCGACCGCCGCGCCCAGCCCCGCCGACGCGCCCGTCACCAACGCGACCTTGCCGCTGAGTTGAGTCATGGGCATGACCTTCTCACGGCCGTGCCGAGTGAGACGTGAGGGCTGCTCGCGACGGCCGGGCGGGTTTCTGCGTTGAGGGTAGTCGGGTCGGCGGATCCACGACCCTGTGCGCAAAATCCGCAGTCGGGCGGGTCGAGCGGCCGCGCCGCGCTATTTCGGCGCGCTCGAGACCCGCGGCCGTTCCGGCGGGACCGCGGCCAGCAGTGCGCGCGTGTACTCGTCGTGCGGCGAGTCGAACAGCTCCGCGGCGGGCCGGTACTCGACGGCCGTGCCGTCGCGCATCACCAGCACGTCGTGGCTGACCTGCTGCACGATCGCCAGGTCGTGGGCGATGAACAGGTAGGTCAACGAGAGCTCGCGCTGCAGCTGCGCCAACAGGTCCAGCACCCGCGCCTGGACCGACACATCAAGTGCGGCAGTCGCTTCGTCGAGGATCAGCAGGTCGGGCTCACCGGCCAGCGCCCGCGCGATGCTGACCCGCTGACGTTCGCCGCCGGACAGTTCGTGCGGGAACCGCGACGCGTACTCCGCCGGCAGCCCGACCAGGTCGAGCAGTTCGGCCACCCGCTGCGTGCGGGCGCGCCTGCCCTTCGCCAGGCGGTGCACGATCAGCGGCTCGCCGATCGCCGCGGCGACGCGGGTGCGCGGGTTGACCGACGAGAACGGGTCCTGGAACACCAGCCCGATCCGTCGGCGCATCGCCTTCTGCGCCGACCCGCGCACCCCGAACACGTCGACGTCGTCGAGCGTCGCGGTCCCCGCATCCGGTCGCACCAGACCGGTCAGCGCCGCGGCCACCGTCGACTTACCCGACCCCGACTCGCCGACCAGCCCCAGCGTGGTGCCGCGCCGGATCTGAAACGACAGGTCCTTGACCGCGTGCACGCTCGACTTGCCCACCGGCGTGCTGATCGCGAAACGGACGTCGAGGCCGGCGACGTCGAGCAGCACCGGCGCGTCGGGCGCCGCGGGCGGGCCGGGACGGCCGATCAGCGGCCGCGCCGCGAGCAGTTCGCGGGTGTACTCGTGGCCGGGATGGTCGAACACGTCGCCGATCGAGGCCTGCTCGACCGCGTCCCCGTCGCGCAGCACCGTCACGTCGTCGGCCACCTGGCCGATCACGCCGAGGTCGTGGCTGATCCACACCACGGCGGTGCCGAAGTCGCGCTGCAGCGCGGCGACCAGTTCGACGATCTGCGCCTGGGTCGTCACGTCCAGCGCGGTGGTCGGCTCGTCGGCGACCAGCAGCACCGGATCGCACGCCATCGCGATCGCTATCATCACCCGCTGCTTCTGCCCGCCGGACAGCTGGTGCGGGTAGGCCGCCAACTTCGTCTCGGGGTCGGGCAGGCCGACGGCGGCCAACAGTTCCAGCGCGCGCGCCCTGGCCTGCCTGCGGGTCATCTTGCGGTGCGCCTCGAGCGATTCGGTGATCTGGCGTTCCAACGTCAGCAACGGGTTCAGCGACGTCCCCGGATCCTGGAACACGAACCCGATCTGGCCGCCGTGCACACTGCGCAGCTGCCGGCCCGACGCGCCGACCAACTGCACCGTCGCCGATTCCGTTGTCAGCGTGCTGGTTCCGGCGACGTTCGCGCCGGGGGCGTCGAGCAGACCGGTGGCGGCCAGCACGGTCATCGACTTGCCCGACCCCGACTCGCCGACGATGCCCAGCGTCTGCTCGCGGTGCACGTCGAACGAGACACCGTGCACGATCTCGCGCCTGCCGATGCCGACCCGCAGGTCGCGCACGCTCAACACCGGGGCGGTCACTGTTTTCTCCGCGCTTCGATCATGGTGCGCTGCTTGGGGTCCAGCACGTCGCGCAGGCCGTCGCCGAGCAGGTTGAACGCCAGCACCGTGACGAAGATCGCCGCGCCAGGAAACACCGCCATCCACCAGGCCAGCGTGACGAAACCCTGCGAGTCGAAGATCATCCGGCCCAGCGACGGCTGCGGCGGCTGAATCCCCAGGCCGAGAAACGACAGGGCCGCCTCCGAGAGGATCGCGAACGCCAGCGACAGCGACGTCTGCACCACCAGCGGACCGGCGATGTTGGGGACGATGTGGCGGCCCAGGATGTACAGGTGCCCGGTGCCCATGCTGCGCGACACCGACACGAACGGTTCGACCCGCACGCTCATCGTGCTCGCGCGCGCCACCCGGGCGAAGATCGGCGTGTAGACGATGCCGATCGCCAGGATCGTCGTCGTCACACCGGGACCCAGGATCGCCACCACCGCCAGCGCCAGCAGCAGCACCGGGAACGCGAACATGACGTCGACCACCCGCATGAACACCGTGTCCAGCCAGCCGCCGCGGTAGCCGGAGATGACACCGACCGTCACGCCCACCACCACCGCGAACGCGACGCTGACCACCGCCACCCGCATCGACGCCTGGGTGGCGACCAGCACGCGGGAGAACACGTCGCGGCCCAGCTCGTCGGTGCCGAACCAGTGCGCCCCGCTGGGCGGTTGCAGCGCGTTCGGTACGTCGACGTCGTTGATCCCGTACGGCGCAATCCAACTCGCGGTGACCGCGACGAACGCGATGATCACCAGCAGCGCGGCGCTGACCACGGTGACCGGGTTGGCCATCAGCAGCCGCCACGACGAGGTGCTGGTCCCGGTGCTCATGACAGCCGGATCCTCGGGTCGACGACCGCGTACAGCACGTCCACGATCAGGTTGATCAACAGGAACAGCGCCGCGATCAGCAGCACCGTGCCCTGGATGACCGGGTAGTCACGCGCGGCGACCGCGTTGTAGACCAGCCGGCCCAGTCCCGGCCAGGCGAACACCACCTCCACCACGATGACCCCGCTCATGATCGTCGCGAGCTGGATACCGGTGATCGTCAGGATCGGGATCAACGCGTTGCGCACGGTGTGCCGCAGCGTGACGACCCGCGGCGCAAGGCCTTTCGAGCGGGCGGTGCGCACGTACCCCATCGCCGCGACCTCCAGCACCGCCGAACGCACATAGCGCGTCATGATCGCGCCGGCGACCAGGGCGACGGTCAGCGCGGGCAGCACCAGGTGGCGCAGCCAGCCACCCGGATCGCTGAGCAGCGGGCGGTAGCCCGACGTCGGCAGCCAGTGCAGCGTCGTGGAGAACAGCGCGATCAGCAGGATCCCCATCCAGAAGTCGGGGATCGACACCCCGAACTGGCTGCCGATCCGCACGATCGCGTCGCTGACCTTGCCCTCGCGCAGCGCCGACCAGATGCCGGCCGGAATCGCGATCAGCAGCGCGATCGTGATGCCCACCGCGGCCAGCGACACCGTCGCCGGGAGCCGGTCGAGCAGGATTTCGGTCACCGGGTCGCCGTTGCGGAAACTCACCCCCAGATCGCCGGTCAGCGCGGACCCGATGTAGGAGAAGAACTGCGTGACGATCGGCTGATCCAGGCCGCTGGCCGCGCGCAACGCCTCGTAGGCCTCGGGGGTGTAACGGGTGCCCAGCGCGATCCGCACCGGGTCGCCGGGCACCAGATGCACCAACGCGAAACTGACCACCAGCACTCCGAGCAGCACCACCGCCGAGTACGCCAGCCGTCGCGTGACGAAGCGCACGACGGGGTTGCTCACCAAGCGGCTCATGCGGTTTCGCCTCCGGCCAGGTCCGCGGTGCGGAACCGGACCGCGCCGTCGCGGCGGGCCTGGTAGCCCGACAGGCCGGGCACCCAGGCCTGGATCACCGACGGGTTGTACAGGTAGATGTAGCTGACCAGATCGGCGATGCGGGTCGCGGCGCGGCGGTACACCTCGGCGCGCGCGGCCCGGTCGGTCTCCACGCGGCCGGCGTCGAGCAGGCGGTCCACCTCGGGGTCGGAGAACTTCTGCGCGTTGCTGGTTCCGTCGGTGTGGTGCTGGGCGTAGTAGAAGTCGTCGGGGTCGATGTTGCCCAGCCAGCCCATCATCAGCATGTCGAAGTTGCCGGAGTTCTGTTCGTCGAGCCAGGTGGCGAAGTCGACGGTGCGGATGTTCACCGTGATGCCCAGCGGCGCAAGGTTATCGGCGATCACCTGGGCGGCGGTGACGGTCTCGGGGTACTCGCTGGTGACCAGCATGTCCATTGGGACGTCGCCGACACCGGCCTCGTCGAGCAGTCGGCCTGCGGTGTCGGGGTCGTAGCGGTAGCGGTCGTAGTCGGTGTACCAGGGATTGCCCTCGGGGATGGCCAACTGGTTGGCCGCCGCGGTGCCGTAGGTGGTGGCGGCCACGATCGCGTCGCGGTCGATGCCGTAGGCCACCGCCCGGCGGACCCGCACGTCGTCCCACGGCGGGCGGGCCTCGTTGAGTGCCAGATACCAGTAGTCGTTGCTCGCGGTGACGGCCAGGTGCAGGGAGTCGTCGTCGCGCAGCTGTGTGACCCGTTGCGGCGGAATCGAATCGGTCCAGTCGATCTCACCGGCCTGCAGCGCCGACAATGCGGTCGACGGTTCGGAGATGAACCGGAACGTCACCCCGGGGATCGGCGGGGCGCCGCCCCAGTAGGACGGGTTGGCGCTCAACGTGATCGAGTCGCCGCTCTTCTGCGACTGGAACGCGAACGGACCGGTCCCGACCGGGTGCGTGGCGATCTGACCGCTTTCCACGTTGCGCCGCTGCACGATCGCCATGCCTTTGAACCCGCCGAGATTGGTCAGCAGGTTCGGCGTCGGCGCGTTGACCCGGATCACCACGGTCAGCGGATCGACCGCGCGGACCTCGGAGACGGCGCTGAACTTGTCTGAGTTGGTCAGCTGTTCGTCGATGATGCGCCGATAGGAGTAGACGACGTCGTCGGCGGTCAACGGGCTGCCGTCGTGGAACGTCACCCCGGGGCGCAACCGGAACGTCCACGTCAGCTCGTCGGGACTGACGTCCCACGACTGCGCGAGCGCCGGTTGCATCTCGAGGTTGGCGTCGGGTTCGACGAGCGTGTCGAACACGTTCTCGAGAACCTCGAACGAGAAGTACGCGCTGGTCTTGTGCGGGTCGAGTTGGTCGGGCTCCCCGGCGATCGCGGCGATCAGGTTGCCCGAGGACTGTCCGAGGTCGACCCGATCGCCGGTGGAGCAGCCGACAACGACCAGCGCAGCGATCAACGCAACCACCAGTCGCTTCATCAACCCCAAATCCTCAAGATCGTGAGCCGTGTCTACCCCGTCGGTGCGGTGGCCGAAACGCGGAGCCGGGCAAAGCTGTGACGGCCCGCGGTGCACACTGTGATACTCGTAGGCACCAGGGACGGCGGAAGGGCACGAGGTTGAGGAAGACGATCACGCGGATGTTCGTCGCCGCGCTGCTGATCGCCGGCGTCGCGCTCGGCGCTGCCGGCGCCGCGGGCGCCCAAGGCGACGTGAAGTCGCCGGACACGCCCGAAGGCGTCTACACGGTGCGCATCGACGGTCAGGCCGAAACCACGTGGGAGATCTACCCGATCTGTGTGCCGACGGTCGGCGACCTGCGTGAACCGCTGATCCTGCCGGTCGGGTGCCGGCTGAAGGTCACTCCCGCCGGCCGCGGCGGGGCAGAGGCCAGCCAGGTCGGCGGCCGGTGGCAGTTCCAGTCCAACACGTTCGACTCGATCAAGAAGTGCCCGGACGGCAGCACCGGGCTGCAGAAGGAGATCTACGCGTTCGACGGGGCGACGCTGACCGGCAGCGTGCAGATCTTCAACAACGCCGAGGTGTGCGGTCAGCCGGCCGGCATGGTGGAGCTGCCGCTGACCATGTCGTTCAAGGAGCCGCTGGCCATTCCGGTCACGCCGTACCCGCTGATCTGCGAGCCCGGCGGCCTTCGCCGCTGCTTCTAGATGACGCGGCCGCGGCTGCCGCTGCGCAGCGGTAAGGCGGTCGACCTGACCGGCCCCGGGCGCACGGATCGCTGGGGCGTCACCTGCACCGACCTCGGGGCGTCGGTGACCGCGCCGAACGGCAAGCTGGTGTCGGTGTTCGGCGACACGTTCTCGGGCACCCGGGTCGGCGACGGCGACTGGCGTTCGCCGGTGGTGTTGATCGGCACCGGCGACGCCGACCACGAGATCGTCTACGAGCGGGCCGGCGGAAGCGACCCCGATTATGCGCGTCAACTGTGGCACTACGTGCACGACGAGGCGTCCGGCGGCTGGCGCCGCGGCGGGATCAGCACGGTGATCCCGTCGGACCTGCTGACTGTCGGCGACTCGATGTACCTGCACGCCATCGTCAACCGCGGTTTCGGCACCGTGGTGTGGACCGAGATCTGGCGCTCCGACGACAACGGCGTCACCTGGACACACATGGGGGAGAAGGCCAAATTCCCCGCCGAGCTGCACGGCGGCCACGCCCAGTGCTGGGCGTGGGACCACGACCCTGACGACGGGTGGGTTTACGTGGCCGCCACCGGCTTTCAACGCGACAAGGGCATCATCCTGATGCGGGTGCGACCCCGCCACATCGGCGACCGGACCCGTTACCACAGCTGGGGATTCAGCGACGGCCGCTGGCGCTGGGGCACGGCCGCGACCCCGATCACGCCGGTCGGCGAGCGCTGGGGCGAGTTGGCGTTCCGCCGCCTGGCGCCCGGCAAGTGGGTGCTCGGCGGGTTCTTCGCCTCCGCGTACGCGTTGGGCTACCGCGTGGTCGCCTCGCCGGTGGCCAACATGCACACCACCGAGATCCAGACCCCCGTGACCGGTTCGACGTGGGACGCCGAGAACCACCACCGCAACCACGTCGCGCAGCTCTACGGCGGATACCTGCTGCCCGGATCGCGCTTCGACATCGACGGCGGCATCGGGATGATCGTGTCCCAGTGGAACACCGGCACCGGGTGGCCCTATCGCGCAATGCAATTCAAGGCATCGCTGCGCGACAGCACCAGGGCGTCGTCGCCGGGCGATCCGATCAACCTCTGACATTCGCCGCTGCCGGCGGATTCGCCCGCTTAAGGTGTAGGCCGGAGGTCGAGCGGAAGGCGGATCGTGGCTGGGATTTCTGGGAGTTCCGACGCCAAACGGGTCGTGGTGTGGGGCACCGGGTTCGTCGGCAGGATGGTCATCCCCGAGGTCGTCCGGCATCCGCTGTTCGAGTTGGTCGGCGTGGGCGTGAGCAGCCCCGACAAGGTGGGCCGCGACGTCGGCGAGATCTGCGGGCTGCCCGAGCCGGTCGGAATCAACGCGACCGACGATATCGACGCGCTGATCGCGCTGAAACCCGATGCGCTGGTGCATTACGGGCCCACCGCCGCGCACGCCGACGACAACATCGGGCTGATCACCCGCTTCCTGCGGGCCGGCATCGACGTCTGCTCGACGGCGATGACGCCCTGGGTGTGGCCGACCATGCACCTGAACCCGCCGAACTGGATCGAGCCGATCACCGAGGCGTGCGAACTCGGCGAGTCGTCCTGTCTGACCACCGGTATCGACCCCGGATTCGCCAACGACCTGTTCCCGATGACGCTGATGGGGCTGTGCTCGGAGGTCCGCACGGTGCGGGCTTCGGAACTGCTGGACTACACCAACTACACCGGCGACTACGAACGCGAGATGGGCATCGGGCGCCCGCCGGAGAAGAAGGCGATGCTCGAAACCTCGGACATCCTGGTATTCGCTTGGGGCGCAACCGTTCCGATGATCGCGCACGCGGCGGGGATCATGCTCGACGAGATCACCACGACCTACGACAAGTGGGTGACGCCCACCGACCGCGCGTCGGCCAAGGGAGTGATCCCGGCGGGCCACGTCGCGGCCGTGCGGTTCACCATCAACGGCGTGTACCAAGGGCAGACCCGCATCCAGCTCGAGCACGTCAACCGCATCGGCGACGACGCGGCGCCGGAGTGGCCGTCGGGCAATCAGAGCGACGTCTACCGCGTGGACATCGAGGGCACCCCGAGCATCTTCCAGGAGACCGCGTTCCGGTTCACCGACGGCTCGGGCCGCGACGCGGCGGCCGCCGGATGCCTGGCGACCGGGCTGCGGGCGCTCAACGCGGTGCCCGCCGTCAACGACCTGTCACCGGGCTGGGTGACGGCACTGGATTTGCCATTGATCCCCGGCGCGGGCACCATCCGCTGACGGGACTCGAACTCGGGATGGGGAGCGATGGTTGACGGCGTAGGGCTGTCGGTTGGTGCGACCAACCTGGCGGCCGTCGTGGTGGGCAGGACCGCGCTCACCCGGTCGCCGGTGCTGACCCGGTTCGCGCACCGGCCGCCGGAAGTCGGGGTGCCCGGCGAGAACCGCAACCTCAACGAGCGCGGCCTGATCCTGACCGACTTCGTGGACCGCGTCGGTGACCCGGTCGGCATCGTGGCCGCCGACGGCTCGACGCACCGCGCGGAGGTCGTACTCGCCGACGCGCTGCGGGCGATGCTGTACGCGGTCGGCGGTGGGCGGCCCGTCACCGACCCCGTCGCGGTGACCCACCCCGCGCACTGGCGCCCGCCGGCGGTGGAGGCGCTGCGCGCCGCGCTCGCCGACCTCGACGAGTTCCACAACCCGGCGCTGGTGGCCGACTCGGCCGCGGCGCTGACCGCGCTGCAGGACGACCCCGGACTGCCGGGCCGCGGGGTGATCGCGCTGTGCGACTTCGGCGGTTCCGGCACCAGCATCACGCTGGTGGACGCCGCCAACGGCTTCGCGCCGATCGGCACGACGGTCCGCCACACCGACCTGTCCGGCGATCTGGTCGACCAGGCGCTGCTGCAACACGTCCTCGACGACCTGTCGGCCGCCGGGACCATCGACCTGACGGGCACCTCGTCGATCGGGTCGCTGACCCGGTTGCGCGCCCAGTGCCGCGGCGCCAAGGAGCGGCTCTCGACCGCGTCGTTCACGTCGCTGGTCGCCGAACTGCCCGGGCACCGCAGCGATGTGCGGTTGACCCGCACCGAACTCGACGAGGTGCTGCGCGGCCCGCTGGCCGGCTTCGCCGACGCGCTGGCCGACACCATCGAGCGCAACGGCGTTCGGGGACTGGCGGCGGTGGCGTCGGTCGGCGGCGGGGCCCGCATCCCGATCATCACCACGACGCTGTCGGAACGGTTCCGCGTACCGGTGATCACGATGGGCCAACCCGAGCTGGCCGCGGCGATCGGCGGCGGGCTGGCCGCGGTGCGCGGCAGCGTCGACGAGGGCGCGACCGCGATGTCACCGGCTCCGGCTGCGGCCGCTGCCGCCGCGGCGGCGACCGCGATGGCACCCGAGGTGCCCGTCGGTGACGCCGCGCCGCAGTCCGGCAGCGTCGGGGCGCTGGCGTGGTCGGACGCCGACGAGCCGCCCGAGGTGACCGCCCCCGACCCCTACGACTACGGCGACGCCGGACAGGTGCGCCCGCAGGTTCAGTTCGACGACGACCAGTCGTGGGACGACGTCCCGCCGCGCAAGGTGCCCTGGTACCGCAACCCGGCCGTCCCGCTGGCCGCCGGTGTGATCGGGGTGCTGGTGGCGCTGCTGGCCGCGGTGGTGTGGGTGATGGCCGGTGACGAGTCGCCGCCGGATCCCGCGTCGACCACCGCGCCGCCGATGACCGTCACCCCCAAGCCCGCCACCACGACGCCGCCGTCCCCCGAACCACCGGCCACGCAGGCGCCGCCGCCGCAGACGGTCTACCAGCCGCCGCCGGTCACGCAGACCGTCACCGCGCCGCCGCCGGAGCCGCCGCCGTCGGAACCGCCCCCGGAACCCCCGCCGAGCACCCCCGAGCCTCCACCGCCGCCGACGAGCGAACCGCCGCCGACCACCGACCCGCCGGGTTGGACGCCGCCGACGTGGAGCCCCCCGACCGCGCCGTACCCGACAATCCCGGGCCTGCCGTGGGTGCCGGCGCCGCAGATCCCCGCGCCACCCGGACCCTGACCGCTAGGCCACTTTCGGGCGCTTGAGCAGCACCACGTGGGCCATCGGGATGTGGGTCTGCTCGGGCGCGGCGGCCAGGCGCACGGCGAGCCCGCGCTCGAGCCGGTCGGCGAACTCCGCCGCCCGCGGATCGGCGGCGCCGCCCTCGAGCGCGGTGATCAGGGTCGGGAACACCGCCGCTCGGCAGAACGCCGCCCACTGCGCGCCGAACGCCTCGGCGTTGCCGTCGACGCGGTACTGATCCCAGTAGCGGTCCTCGGCGTCGAAGATCTCCAGATGTTCGATCTCGAGCTGCTCGAAGCGGCCCTTCGGCGCGAACGGGGCGCAGAAGTCGGACTCGGAGCGGCCGACGATCGGCAGCCCCATCCGCAGCACCTCATCGGCGGTGACCAGCCCGGCCGACGCCAGCTCGTCGATCGCGTCGAGCAGCGCCGTCAGCGCCGGGCGGTGGCCGATCTCGCCGTCGTCGGTGACGCCCATCGTCATCACGACCAGGCGGCCGCCGCGGCGCAACTCGCGCCCGCGGAACGCGATGAACTCGTGCCAGTCGTGCGCGGCCTGCCGGGCGTAGGCGGCGCGCACGCCCGCGTCGCGGCTGTAGGCGACGTGGATGTGGTCGGGGACCGGAGCCGGAACCCGGCTGAGCCACTGCACCGCCCACGAGCTCCAGCCCAGGTGCACGCTGCTCGACGGCATGATCTGGCTGTAGAAGGACCGCCCGATCGCCGAGGCGAACGTGTTCGCGTCCTTGCTCAGGTAGCTGTCGGGGTCTTCGGCGAGTGTCCGGAACAGCTTGGTGAAGTCGTTGTCCGGTACGTCGGTGTGCACCACCAGCGTCGAGTGGTCCATGCGGGTCCGCTTGCGCAGCACCTCGATTGCCGAGCAGATCGGCAGCAGCGAGTTGTGTCCCGTCGAGGCCCCGTAGTCGGCGATGACGAGCGGTTGCGGGGCCCGCGGCATCGGCACCGCGCCCGCCGCATCCTCGAACAGCTTGATCGCCGGCTGTAATCCGGCCGCCTGCAGCCGCGAGCCGGCGGTGTACTTCCCGCTGTCCATCGGCTCGGGCCGCACGACGATGCTGGATTCGGGCATCGCGACCTCCGTGGACGTGCAAACGACAGATCGATCGGTACCGACCGTAGTCCCAACGGCGCGGCGGCGCCCGTGCGGCCCGAAAACGCTGCGCGTTGGCGCGACGCCGTGACACCTGTCATGAAAGACTTTCGCGCATGAGCGCACGGGTCGCTTCGCGGGTCGCCGTCACCGTCGCCGTGATCACCCTGGTGCTGTCCACCGTCGGGTTCGTGCTCACCCTGGTGCTCAGCGCGTTCGTGTTCGACGAGTTCGACGCCTACGGCGAGGTGCCGATCCCGGGCACCGGCACCGTCGAACTGCCCGCCGGGGAGGTGACGGTCAGTTTCCACACCGTGGTCACCGGTCAGCCCACGAGCGGGTTCCCGATCCCGCAGATCAGTGTCAGCATCGAACCGCCGTCCGGCGTCGCCGATCCGGTGGTCACCGAAAGTGTGGGCGGCACAACCACAGTGAACAGCGACACCCGAGTGCGGGTGTGGGTGGTCGACGTCGCGGAGGCCGGCGAGTACCAGGTCAGCACCGACGGCGACGTCGGCGGCTACATCACCCCCCGGTTGGCGTTCGGCCACGGCAGCTCGTACGGCTGGCTGCTGTGGGTGTGCGGCGCGCTGATCGCGGTCGGGGTCGTCGAACTCGTCGCGGCGCTGCTGTGGTCGGCGCGGGTCAACAAGGCGGCCCGCCCGCTGGCGCCGCACGAGGTGATGACGCTCGACAACCCGCCGCCGCTGTCGGCGGTGCCCACGATCTCGGCGGGACGCCCGCCCAGCGACCAGGGCATCCGGCTCGAGCAGCTGAGACAGCTGGCCGCGCTACGGGATTCGGGCGCGCTGACCGAGGACGAGTTCCAGGCCGAGAAGCGCCGCATCCTGCGCGGCTAGTGCCCCCTCGCGACCCAGTCGTCGTAGTTGACGATCTCGTCGCCGATGGTCGTCGAATCGCCGTGGCCGGTGTAGACGACGGTGTGGCCGGGCAGCTTGCCCAGCCGGCCCGAAATCGACTCGAGGATGGTCGGGAAGTCCGAATACGACCGACCGGTCGCGCCCGGCCCGCCCTGGAACAGGGTGTCGCCGGAGAACACCGCGTTGAGTTCGGGCGCGTGCCAGCACACCGACCCCGGTGAGTGCCCGGGGGTGTGCAGCGCCCGTAGTTCGGTTCCGGCCACCCGCAGCGTGTCCCCGTCGGCGACCGAGCGGAAGTCGATGTCCGGGTGCGTCATCCGCCACAGCACGTCGTCGGCGGGATGTAGCAGCACCGGGGTGTCGAGCGCCTGGCCCAGCTCCGGGGCGACCGTGACGTGGTCGTTGTGACCGTGCGTGCACACCACCGCGACCACGTGTCTGCCGCCGACCGCCTCGACGATCGGGCGGGCGTCGTGGGCGGCGTCGAACACCACCACCTCGGAGTCGTCGCCGACGACCCAGATGTTGTTGTCGACTTCCCAACTGCCGCCGTCGAGTTCGAAGGTGCCGTGGGTCACCACCCGGCCGATCGGTCCGCCGTTCACAACATCACCACCGAACGCAGAACCTGGCCGCCGTGCATCTTGTCGAACGCCGCTTCGACGTCGTCGATCCCGATGCGCTCGGTGACGAATTTCTCCAGCGGTAGTCGGCCCTGCAGGTACAGGCTGATCAGGGTGGGGAAGTCGCGTTCGGGCAGACAGTCGCCGTACCACGACGACTTCAGCGCCCCGCCGCGGGAGAAGAAGTCGATCAACGGCATCTCCAGCGTCATGTCGGGTGTCGGAACACCCACCAGCACAACGGTTCCGGCGAGGTCACGGGCGTAGAACGCCTGCTTCCAGGTCTCCGGGCGGCCGACCGCGTCGATCACGACGTCGGCGCCGAACCCGTCGGTCAGATCCTGGATGGTCTCCACCGGATCGAGTTCGCGGGCGTTGACGGTGTGGGTGGCGCCGAACTCGCGGGCCCACTCGAGCTTCTTGTTGTCGGTGTCGACGGCGATGATGCGCCGGGCGCCGACCAGGGCGGCGCCGGCGATCGCGGCGTCGCCGACACCGCCGCAGCCGATCACCGCCACGGTGTCGTCCCGGTTGACCGCGCCGGTGTTGACGGCGGCGCCGAGGCCGGCCATCACGCCGCAGCCCAGCAGTCCCGCAACCGCGGGGTCGGCCTCGGGATCGACTTTCGTGCACTGACCTTCGTGCACCAGGGTCTTGTCGGCGAACGCGCCGATGCCCAGCGCCGGCGTCAGCTCGGTGCCGTCGGTGAGCGTCATCTTCTGGGCGGCGTTGTGGGTGTCGAAGCACAGATGCGGGCGCCCGCGCTTGCACGCGCGGCACTGGCCGCACACCGCGCGCCAGTTGAGGATGACGAAGTCCCCGGGTTCGACGTTGGTGACGCCGTCGCCGACCGACTCCACGGTGCCTGCCGCCTCGTGGCCCAGCAGGAACGGGAACTCGTCGTTGATGCCGCCCTCGCGATAGGTCAGGTCGGTGTGGCACACCCCGCAGGCGGTCACCTTGACCACCACCTCGCCCGGACCCGGGTCGGGGATCACCACATCCACGACCTCGACCGGCTCGCCCTTCTTCCGTGAGATCACTCCGCGCACCGTTTGACTCATGCCTACAACCTATAAGGGAAAGAGGGCACACTCGAACTATGGCTGATCCCATTCCGGCGCTCTTTCTGTCGCACGGGGCGCCCCCGTTGGTCGACGACGAGTTGTGGGTCCGACAGCTCGGGGCGTGGGCCCGCGATCTGCCCCGGCCGGAGGCGATCCTCGTCGTCTCCGCGCACTGGGAGTCGGCGCCGCTGACCATCGGCGCCACGTCGGCGGACGTCCCGCTGACCTACGACTTCTGGGGCTTTCCGCAGCGCTACTACGAGACCACCTACGACGCGCCGGGCGCGGTCGACCTGGCCGGCCGCGTCGAGTCGCTGCTGTCGCTCGACGGCCCCGTGCGTCGTCACCCCGACCGCCGCCTCGACCACGGCGCCTACGTCCCGCTGACGGTGATGTACCCCGACGCCGACATCCCGGTGCTGCAGATCTCGATGCCGACGCTGGACCCGCGCACGCTGCTACGTCTGGGCGAGCGGTTGCGCCCGCTGCGCGACGAGGGGGTGCTGATCATCGGCTCCGGATTCACCACCCACGGGCTGCCGTTCCTCGACGACTGGACGCCGAACGCGACGCCGCCGGACTGGTCGGTGGAGTTCGACGCGTGGGCGGCCGAGAGGTTCGCCGCCGGCGACGCCGACGCGTTGATCGACTTCCGGCACCGCGCACCCGGCATGCCGTACGCGCATCCGACGATCGAGCACTGGGCGCCGTTGTTCGTCGCGCTCGGCGCGTCGGCGGATCCGGGGCAGGCGCCGCGTCAGGTGATCGACGGCTACTGGATGGGCCTGGCGAAACGGTCGATCCAACTCGTTTGACCGGTGTGCAATGGAGCGGTACCGAGGGAAGGACGCTTCATGACCGACACCGCTGATCTCGTCGACACCACCGAAGAGTTCGCCGGACGCATGGTCGGCGCGATCGACAGCGCGAGCCTGGCGCTGCTGCTGTCGATCGGGCACCAGACCGGCCTGTGGGACGCGATGTCCGGGCTGCCGCCGTCGAGCAGCGCGCAGATCGCCGACGCCGCGGGCCTCAACGAACGGTATGTCCGCGAATGGCTGGGCGGGGTGGTCACCGCGCGGGTGGTCGACTACGACCCGGCCGCCGGGACCTACGTGTTGCCCGCGCACCGCGCCGCGGTACTGGCCAGGTCCGCCGGGCCGGACAACCTCGCGCGCGTCGCGCAGTTCGTCTCGATGCTCGGCGAGGTCGAGCAGAAGATCATCGAGCGGTTCCGCACCGGCGGCGGCCTGTCCTACAGCGAGTATCCGCGGTTCCACTCAGTGATGGCCGAGCAGAGCGGGGAGGTGTTCGACGCCGCGCTGGTCGACGTCGTGCTGCCACTGGCCGACGGACTACCGGAGCGTTTGCGCGACGGTATCGACGTCGCCGACATCGGCTGCGGCAGCGGGCACGCGGTCAACGTGATGGCGCAGGCGTTCCCGGCCAGCAGGTTCACCGGCATCGACTTCTCCGAGGAGGGCCTGGCCGTCGGTCGCGCCGAGGCGAGCCGGCTCGGTCTGGCCAACGCGTCGTTCGTCGCCGCCGACGTGGCCGCGCTGGACATGCCCGAAAGTTTCGATGCGATAACAGTTTTCGACGCCATCCACGATCAGGCGGCGCCGGCGGCGGTGCTGGCGAACATTCACCGCGCGCTGCGGCCCGGCGGCTACCTGGTGATGGTCGACATCAAGGCGTCGTCGCGGCTCGAGGACAACGTCGGCGCGCCGCTGGCCACCTACCTGTACACGGTGTCGACGATGCACTGCATGAGCGTGTCGCTCGGCCTCGACGGCGCCGGGCTGGGCACCTGCTGGGGTCATCAACTGGCCACGTCGATGCTCGAAGACGCCGGTTTCACCGACGTGCGGATGCACGAGATCGAGTCCGACCCGGTGAACTGCTACTACATCGCTGGCAAGTAGGGGCCGATAGAGTCGGCGCAGTGAGCGCGCTCGATGCAATAGCCGAATGGCCCGTGTCCACGGTCGCCGCCGCGGTGGTGGGCCCGTCGGGCGTGCTCGCCGAGCACGGGGACGTACGGCACCGGTTCGCGCTGGCATCGGTGACCAAACCGCTGGCCGCGCGCGCCGCGCACGTCGCCGTGGAGGAGGGCGCCGTCGGCCTCGACACCGACGCCGGCCCGCCGGGCGCCACCGTGCGCCATCTGCTGGCACACACCGCCGGCTACTCCATGCACTCGGCGGAGACGATGGCCGAACCCGGCAAGCGCCGCGTCTACTCGAACTACGGGTTCGGCGTGCTCGCGTCGACCATTGAGGCGGCCGCCGACATCGAGTTCGGCCGCTACCTGACCGAGGCGGTGTTCGAACCGCTGGCGATGTCCGACTCGACGCTCGACGGCGGCGCGGAGGCGGCCGGGTACGGCGCGACGTCGACCGTCGCGGACCTCGCGGCGTTCGCCGGCGACCTGCTGCGCCCGGTGACGGTGTCGGCTGAACTGCACGCCGAGGCCACCTCGGTGCAATTTCCCGGCGTCGACGGGGTGCTGCCCGGGTTCGGGGTGCAGCGCCCCAACGACTGGGGGCTGGGGTTCGAGATCCGCGGCGACAAGTCCCCGCACTGGACGGGGTCGGCGAACTCGCGGGCGACGTACGGGCATTTCGGCCAGTCAGGGACGTTTTTGTGGGTCGACCCGCGCGCCGATCTGGCGCTGGTGGTGTTGACCGACCGCGACTTCGGCAAGTGGGCCTACGCGCTGTGGCCGGCCGTGTCTGACGAAGTCCTGAGAGAATTTGCCTCGGACTAGCGCAACACGCGTCTCACAAGGCACAATAGACACGCACGACACATATCTGCTGCGCAGTTCGGATCCGCAGAGGCCGTTGGGGAAGACGTCCCTCGTGGAGCCGAAGGAGTAGCTGATGCGTGCGTCGAACCAGTTCGCCGAAGCGACGACGGGCGTGGTCTACATCCATGCCTCACCCGCTGCGGTATGCCCGCATGTCGAGTGGGCGTTGTCGTCGACCCTGCAAGCACGGGCGAACCTCAAGTGGACCCCGCAGCCGGCGATGCCCGGACAGCTGCGCGCGGTCACCAACTGGGTGGGCCCGGTCGGCACCGGCGGGGCGTTGGCCAGCGCGCTGCGCTCGTGGTCGGTGCTGCGCTTCGAGGTGACCGAGGATCCCAGCCCCGGCGTGGACGGGCACCGCTGGTGCCACACCCCGCAGCTCGGCCTGTGGAGCGGCGCGATGAGCGCCAACGGTGACGTGATGGTCGGCGAGATGCGGCTGCGGTCGCTGATGGCCGCCGGCGCCGACATGCTCGCCGCGGAGCTCGACTCGGTGCTCGGCACCGCGTGGGACGAGGCTCTGGAGCCCTACCGCGACGGCGGTGCGGGCGCGGAGGTCAGTTGGCTGAGCCGCGGAGTCGGGTAGCCGACGACATTGAGCAGCGGAGTCGGGTAGCCGACGACATCCAGCAGCGGAGTCGGGTAGCTGTCCCTGCCGAGCAGACGCAAAGTGCCCTACTTTCGGCGAAATTAGGGGCAGTTTGCGTCTGTTCGCGCAGGAAAACCGGGGCGCTAGGGCGTGAGGATTCGCAGCGCCCCCGGGACCGCCGACACCTCGACCGGTAGCGGGCACATGTACTCGCCGTCGGCGTAGGCGTTGATGCCGGGGGAGTCGACGGTGATTGTCTTCGCGCGGGCGGTCCTCACCTCGTCCAGTGCGGTGTGGGTGCCCTTGAACACCGTCGGAAACAACCGGATCAGCTTGGTGCGCGACGCCGACGCGACCATCGTGACGTCGAGCAGCCCGTCGGTCGGGTCGGCGTCCGGGCAGATCAGCATGCCGCCGCCGTAACTGCGGGTGTTGCCGAACGCCGCGAGCGTCAACTCCGTCGTCACCTCTTCGCCGTCGAACGACAGCCGAAACGGCAGCAGCCGCAGCTTCGACAGTTCGGCGACCATCGCGAGGTTGTAGCGCATCCGGCCGTGCGGCCAGCGCATGCGATTGGTCCGGTCGGTGACCAGCGAGTCGAAACCGGCCGCCATCACCGTGCCGAACCACTTCTGGGTGCCGTCGGCGGCGCGGATTCGGCCCAGGTCGATCGTGGTGGCGGCCCCGTCGACCACCACGTCGGCGGCCGCCTCCGGATCGCGCGTCGGGATCCTGAATTCGCGGGCGTGGTCGTTGCCGGTGCCGGCCGGGATGATGCCCAGCGGTATCCCGGTCTGCGCGAGCACTTGCAGCGCAAGCGAAATGATGCCGTCTCCGCCGACGACGACCAACGCGTCCATCCCGCGTTCGAGCGCACCCTCGACGAGCTTGCGCGCATGCGCGGCGTCGGTGCCGGCGATCGCGACGACGTCGACGCCGCGCCGGTGGAACTGCGCGACGGCCCGTTCGGCCGCATGCGGTGCGCTGCCGTGCCCCGATGCGGGGTTGGTCAACATCGTGATGCGGCCCAGCGCGGTCATGGGATCAGCTTGCCCGGGTTCAGGATTCCCGTCGGATCGAGGGTGGCCTTGACCGCCCGCAGGATCGCGACGCCGATTTCGCCGACCTCGTCGTGCATCCACGGCCGGTGGTCGGCGCCGACGGCGTGGTGGTGGGTGATCGTCGCGCCGGTGCGCATCATCGCGTCGGAGGCGGCGGCCTTGGCCGTGCGCCACTGCTCGATCGGGTTGCCGCGCTGGGCGGCGACGACGGTGAAGTACAGCGACGCTCCGGTCGGATACACGTGCGAAATGTGGCACAGCACAAGGGCCGGCGTGCCGGTATCGGCCAGCGCGCCGGTCAGGGCCTCGGTCACTGCGGCTTTCAGCGCCGGGATGTTCGACCAGGTGGTCGCGGTCTCCAACGTCTCGCACAGCGCGCCCGCCGACAGCAGCGAGTCGCGCAGATACGGCGCGTTGAACCGGCCGTGCTCCCACGCGCGCGCCGGTTCCTCGCCCAGCGATGTGCCGCCCGCGGCCTCGAGCACCGCCCGTGTCTCGGCGTGCCTGCTGGCGACGTGCGCCTCGGTGCCCTCGAACACCGTGATGGCCAGGCACCCTCCGGTGATCTGCTGTTCGCCGATGTTCTCGGTGGTGGCCAGGTTGACGCCGGTCTCGGCCTCGTCGGACAGCCGGATCACCGTCGGCCCGGTTCCGGTCTGCACGACGGCACGCAGCGCGTCGGCGCCGGTGGCGAAGTCGGGGAACGACCAGGCCTCGTACCGCGTCGCGGTCGGCACCGGGTGCACGCGGACCCGCACGCGGGTGATGACACCGAGGACGCCTTCCGAGCCGATCAGCAGTTGGCGCAGATCGGGACCGGCCGCGGACTCGGGCGCGCGGCCGAGGTCGAGCACGCCGATCGGAGTGACCGCCCGCAACCCACGGACCATGTCGTTGAACCGGCCGTAGCCGGCGCTGTCCTGACCCGACGACCGGGTCGCGGCGAACCCGCCGATCGTGGCGAACTGGAAACTCTGCGGAAAGTGACCGATCGAGAAACCGCGCTCACCGAGCAGCCGTTCGGCCGCCGGGCCGGTCAGGCCCGCACCCAGCTCGGCCTCGCCGGACACCTCGTCGAGCCAGTGCAGCTCGTCGAGCCGGCGCAGATCCAGCGAGACGGCCGCGGTGAAGTCCCCGCGCAGCGGGTCCAGACCGCCGACGACGCTGGTGCCGCCGCCGAACGGCACCACCGCGATGCGGTGCTCGCTGCAGTAGCGCAGGATCGCGCCGATCTCGTCGTCACCGGCGGGCAGCAGGATCGCGTCGGGGGCGTCCTGCTCGCCGGAGTCCTTGCGGCGCAACAGGTCCAGCGTCGACTTGCCGCCCGCTCGCAGCAGCCGGGACTGGTCGTCGACGTGGCAGTACTCTGGCCCGACGATGCGGGCCAGCGCGTCGTGGTCGGTGTCACTGAGCGACGACGGCCGCAGGCGCACCTCGTCGGCCTCCAACTCGGCGACCGTCGACGTCGTCACTCCCAGCGCCTGCTCGAGCAGCGCCCGGATGCCCTCGGACAGCGGTTTCGCCTGGCGCGGGTCACCCCAGGCGTTCCACTTCATCGGAGGCAGCAGGTCGGCGTCGCGAGCGTCAGGGCGCGTCATGCGTTACAGTATTACACATGTCGTCAATCCGTAACGATGAACCGACTGTCGAGGACCGCATCCTCGAGGCCGCCGCGTCGTGTGTGCTGGCCGTCGGCGTCAAACGGGTGACGATGACCGAGATCGCCCGCCGGGCCCGGATGAGCCGCCCGACCATCTATCGCCGGTGGTCGGACACCAACGGTGTGCTCGGTGCGTTGATGACGTCGCGGATCGCCGGTGTGCTCGACGCGGTGCCCGACGGCGGCCGCGACCGCGAAACGCTGGTCGCGCGGGCGGTGGCGGTGGCCGAGCATGTGCGCACCGACGAGGTCGTGATGTCGGTGCTGCACGACGCCCCCGAATTCGCCATGGTCTACATCGCCGAACGCCTGGGCACCAGCCAGATGATCCTGGTCGACGCGCTGGCCGAGGCGATTCGCAGCGCGCAGGCCGGCGGCAGTGTCCGAGAGGGCGATCCACACGAGATGGCTGTGATGTGCCTGTTGATCACGCAGTCGACGATCCAGTCGGCGCAGATGGTCGAAAAGATCCTCGACCGCGAGGCGCTCAGCGCCGAACTCGCCCGCTCGCTGAACGGATACCTCGCACCATGAACTCCACCGCGTTGAACGCCGCACGCCGCCGCACCGAACTCGAGGCGCTCGGCAACGGTGACCGCGTCGACGTCATCGTCATCGGCGGCGGCATCACCGGTGTGGGCATCGCACTGGACGCGGCGACCCGCGGGCTGAGCGTCGCGCTCGTCGAAAAGCACGACCTCGCGTTCGGCACCAGCCGGTGGAGTTCGAAGCTGGTGCACGGCGGGCTGCGCTACCTGGCGACCGGCAACGTCGGCATCGCCCGGCGCAGCGCGATCGAACGCGGAATCCTGATGACGCGCAACGCCCCTCACCTCGTCACCGCCATGCCGCAACTGGTGCCGCTGCTGCCGTCGATGAGCAAGCCGTCGCGCGCGCTGGTGCGGTTCGGGTTCGCGGCCGGCGACGGTCTGCGCAGGCTGGCCGGCACCCCGGCGGCCACGCTGCCGCGCAGCAGGCGCATCGACGCCCAACGGGCCGTCGAACTGGCGCCCACCGTGCGCCGCGACGGTCTCGACGGCGCCTTCCTCGCCTACGACGGGCAGCTGATCGACGACGCCCGACTGGTCACCGCGGTGGCGCGCACGGCGGCCCAGCACGGGGCCCGGATCCTGACCGGGGTGGCGGCCTCGAACGCCACCGGCACCTCGGTGACGCTGACCGATCGGCTCACCGGCGAGTCGTGCGACGTCACCGCCCGCGCGGTGATCAACGCGTCCGGGGTGTGGGCGGGGGAGGTGGACCCGTCGATCAAGCTGCGGCCCAGCCGCGGCACGCATCTGGTGTTCGACGCCGCGACGTTCGGTAATCCCGTTGCGGCGCTGACGGTTCCGATCCCGGGCGAACTGAACCGGTTCGTCTTCGCGATGCCCGAGCAGCTGGGCCGGGTCTATCTCGGCCTGACCGACGAGGACGCGCCGGGCCCGGTTCCCGATGTGCCCGAGCCGACGCCCGAGGAGGTGTCGTTCCTGCTGGCCACCGTCAACACCGCGCTGGACACGGCGTTGACATCCGCCGACGTGGTCGGCGCCTACGCGGGACTGCGGCCCCTGGTCGACGCCGGAGCCGGTCGCACCGCCGACGTGTCGCGCGACCACGCGGTCACGGTGTCGCCGTCGGGGGTCATCAGCGTGATCGGCGGCAAGCTGACGGAGTACCGCTACATGGCCGAGGACGTGCTGGATCAGGCGATCGCGCTGCGCGGTCTGCCCGCCGGCGACTGCCGCACCCGCAACCTGCCGCTGGTCGGAGCGCCGTCGAATCCCGTTGCCACGCTGCGTCATCCGATGCAGATGCCCGGGTCGCTGGTGGCCCGCTACGGCGCCGAGGCGCCCAACGTCATCGCCGCGGCCAGTTGCGAGCGGCCGACCGATCCGGTGGCCGACGGCATCGACGTCATCCGCGCGGAGTTCGAGTACGCGGTCAGCCACGAGGGCGCGTTGACCGTCGAGGACATCGTGGACCGTCGTACCCGCATCGGTCTGGTCGAGGCCGACCGGCAGACGGTGCTCACGGTCGCCGAGGAGATGCTCGCGGGCGTCCTCTGACCTCTTACGTTTCGACGCCGAGTGGCCACTTAAAGCGCGGACCTGCGAGGTTTGCGCGCCATAAGTGGCCAGTCGGCCGAAGGTCAGGCCTACAGCGGGATGTTCTTGTGCCGGCCGCGGCGCGCCGGCGCCTCGGCCAGCGCCTGGGTCAGCTTGGACCGCGTGTGCGACGGGTCGATCTTCTCGTCGACCACGCCGATCTCGATCGCCGAATCGACGCCGCCGGCGATCCTCTCGTGCTCGATCGCCAACTGCTCGTGCAGCGCCTCGCGCTCGTCCTCGGGGGCGGCGGCCAGCTTCTTCTTGTGCAGGATGCCGACCGCGGCCTTGGCGCCCATCACGGCGACCTCGGCGTCCGGCCAGGCGTAGACCTTCGTCGCACCCAGCGAGCGGGAGTTCATCGCGATGTAGGCGCCGCCGTAGATCTTGCGGGTCACCAGCGTGACGCGGGGGACCGAGCACTCACCGAACGCGTGCAGCAGCTTGGCGCCGCGGCGCACGACCCCGCCCCACTCCTGGTCCACGCCGGGAAGGTAGCCGGGCACGTCGACGACGTTGACGATCGGAATGCCGAACGCGTCGCACAGGCGCACGAAACGCGCTGCCTTCTCGGCACTTTCGGAGTTCAGGCAACCGCCGAGGCGCAGCGGGTTGTTGGCGATGACGCCGACGGTGCGGCCGGCCAGCCGACCCAGGCCGATGACGATCGACGGGGCCCACTTGCCCTGGAGCTCCTCGAACGGCACACCTTCGTCGAGCAGGGCCTCGATGAGCGGGTGCACGTCGTAGGCGCGCCGGGCCGATTCGGGCAGCAGCGCGTGCAGGTCGGTGTCGCCGGCCTCGGCCTTCGCGCGGTCGAAATGGCCCTGCTGGCAGAACAATCCGACCAGCCGGCGGCCGCGCTCGTAGGCGTCGAGTTCGTCGGAAGCGACGATGTGGCACACGCCGGACTTCTTGTGGTGGGTGTCGGGGCCGCCGAGGGAGGCCATGTCGACGTCCTCGCCGGTGACGCTGCGCACGACGTCGGGGCCGGTGACGAACACGCGGCTCTCCGGTGCCATCACGATGACGTCGGTCAGCGCCGGGCCGTAAGCGGCGCCGCCCGCGGCGAATCCGACGACGACCGAGATCTGCGGGATGTACCCGGAGGCCCGGATCATCGCCTCGAACACCAGGCCCACCGCGTGCAGCGCCTTGACGCCCTCGGCGAGTCGGGCGCCGCCGGAGTGCCAGATGCCGACGATCGGGCTCTGCTCCTCGATGGCCTGGTCATAGGCGTTGACGATGTGCGCGCAGCCCTCGACGCCCATGGCGCCACCCATGACGGTGCCGTCGGTGCAGAACGCGATGGTCCGCACACCGTTGACGGTGCCGGCCGCGGCGAGCACACCCGAGCGGTCCCGCTCGTGCAGCAGCTCGACGCTGCCGTCGTCGAAGAAGGTGCTCAGGCGCAGCAGCGGATCGCGCGGATCCAGCGATTCGCCGACTGTTTCGGGGGCCATCGTCGTCATCAAAACCTCCTGTAGCGCCCGGACCTCTGGCGTGTATCAGTACTTGCCGAAGGCGAGCGCGACGTTGTGCCCACCGAATCCGAACGAATTGTTGATCGCGTATTGGTAGTTGCCCGACCGCGGCTCACCGGCGACCACGTCCAGATCGATCTCCGGGTCCAGGTTACGCAGGTTCAGCGTCGGGGGGATGAGTCCGTCCCGCAGGGCCATCACGGTGAGGATCGACTCCACCGCGCCGACAGCGCCGACCGAGTGGCCCAGCGCGGCCTTGGGGGCGTAGACGGCCGGTTTGTGGCCGCCCATCGCGTTGTTGATGGCCTTGCCCTCGGCGACGTCGCCGACGCTGGTGCCGGTGGCGTGCGCGTTGACGTGGTCGATGTCGGTGGGCTGCAGCCCGGCGAGCTGGATGGCCCGCGTCATCGCGTGACCGGCCTGCTCACCGTTGGGGTCGGGGGCGACGATGTGGTAGCCGTCCGAGGTGATGCTCGCGCCCATGATGCGGGCGAGAATGTTGGCGCCGCGGGCCTTGGCGTGCTCCTCGGTCTCGATGACCATCAGCGCGCCGCCCTCGCCGAACACGAAACCGTTGCGGTCCTTGTCGAACGGGCGGCACGCACCGGCGGGGTCATCGTTGGTGGTGGACAACACGATTCGCATCTGCGCGAAACCGGCGATCGGCACCGCCTCGATCTTGGTCTCCACGCCGCCGCAGATCGCGACGTCGGCCTCACCGAGCACGATGTTGCGCCACGCGTGCGCGATGCCTTCGGAACCCGACGCGCAGGCCGACACCGGGGTGACCACCCCGGCGCGGGCCTTGCGCTCCAGGCCCACCGCGGCGGCCGCGGCGTTGGGCATGTACATCTGAACGGCCAGCGGCGAAACCGCTTTGAGGCCCTTGGCGCGCATCCCGTCGTAGCTGAACACCAGCTCCTCGGTGGAGCCCATGCCGGTGCCGATCGACACCATCAGCCGCTTGGGGTCGACCTCGGGATTGCCGGCGTTCTCCCAGACCCGCCGGCCCAGGACCGTCGACATCTTCTGCAGGTAGGACAGGCGGCGCAGCTCGACCCGCGTCAACTCTTGGTCGAAGTCCTCGAGGAGATGACCGCCGATGCGTACCGGCAGGTCATACTCCTCGACGAACGGGTCCTCGAGCTTGCGGATGCCGCTCTGACCGTCGAGCAACTTCTTCCAGGTGTCGTCAGCGCTGGTCGCCAGGGCCGTCGTCATCGCGATGCCGGTGACGACGACGTTCGGGAAACCGTTTCCCGTGGAAAGCGGAGCCAACGCTGCAGACCCTCCCATCCTGCGTGTAAATCCTTCTTGCTCAGTAGCGCCCGAAGGCCAGGGCGACATTGTGTCCACCGAAGCCGAACGAGTTGTTGATGGCGTACTGGTAGTCGCCGTAACGAGGCTCGCCCGCAACCACATCGAGATCGATCTCGGGGTCCGGCGTCTCGTAGTTCAGCGTCGGCGGGATGACCCCGTCGCGCAGCGACAACACCGTCAGCGCCGACTCCAGCGCACCGACCGCTCCGATGGAGTGGCCGAGCGCCGACTTGGGCGCGTACACCGCGGCGTGCTCGACACCGGCCACGCGGATGGCGTTGGCCTCGGCGACGTCACCGATCGACGTCGCGGTGGCGTGCGCGTTGACGTGCGAGATGTCCTTGGGATCCAGGCCCGCGGTCTCCATCGCACGCTTCATCGCCTGTCCGGCGCGGGCGCCGTCGGAGGCCGGAGCCACCATGTGGAAGGCGTCCGAGGTGATGCCGGCACCCATGAGGCGGGCCAGCGGCTTGGCACCGCGGGCCTTGGCGTGCTCCTCGGTCTCGATGACCATGAGCGCACCGGCCTCGCCGAAGACGAATCCGTCGCGGTTCTTGTCGAACGGACGCGACGCACCCGCGGGATCCTCGTTGTTGGTCGACATCGCGCGCATCATCGAGAACGCCGCGATCGGCAGCGCTTCGATTCCGCCCTCGACGCCGCCGACAACGGCGATGTCCGCGTCACCCATGACGATCTGGCGCCAGCCGTGGGCGATGGCCTCCGAGCCCGACGAGCACGCCGACACCGGGGTGATGACCCCGGCCCGGGCGCCCAGCTGCAGGCCGATCACCGCGGCCGCACCGTTCGGCATGATCATCTGCACCGCGAGCGGCGAGACCTTGCGGGGCCCGCCTTCGTTCATCGCGTCGTAGGTTTCGACGATCTTCTCGCCGCCACCCAGACCGGTGCCGACGACCACGGAGAAGCGATCCGGGTCGACCTCGGGGGTGCCCGCGGTCTCCCAGAGCTGGCCGGACAGATACTTGGCCATGCGCTGGACATACGACATCCGCCGCATGTCCAGTCGCGTCATGTGGTCGTCGATCGAGTCGACCAGATGGCCGCCGATGCGGACCGGCAGGTCCCACTTCGTGACGAACTCGTCTTCGAGGATGCGGATCCCGCTTTCGCCGGCCAGCAGCCCCTTCCACGTGCTCTCGATGTCCGCCGCGATCGACGTGGTCGCCGTGACGGCGGTCACGACGACGTTCGGAAAACCGCCGTTAGCAGTGGAAGGTCGACTCATGCCCGATCGGCTTCGATCTGCGCGCGGATGGCCGCGGCGGCCTCGGGGTTCTCTTCCTCGAGCTTCTGGATGTAGGCGACGACGTCACCGACGGTGCGCAGACCGGCGAGGTCCTCGTCGGGGATCTTCACGCCGTACTTGTCCTCGGTCTGCACGGCGATCTCGACCATCGACAGCGAGTCGATGTCCAGGTCGTCGACGAAGCTCTTCTCCGGGGTGACCTCGGACGGCTCGATACCGGTGACCTCTTCGATGATCTCGGCGAGACCGGCGATGATTTCATCCTGACTGGCGGCCACAGTGGCTCCTTCTTCTTTGGGGTTGTTACCTGGTGGGAAAATGACGATCGATATGTGGTTGTACTGGCTAAAGCTGTGAAAGCCCGTCCAGATCCGCAGGGGATTTGACGGCGTGCGTCGGTACCCCCCGAAGTTCGCGCTTGGCGATACCGGCGAGCGTCCCGGCGGGCGGGAACTCGACGATCGCGGTCACGTTGTGTCGGCGCATCGTGTCGCTGCACAGATCCCAGCGCACGGGCTTGGTCATCTGGGCGACCAGCTTGCTCATGGCGTCCGCGGCCGAAGCAACCGGCTCACCGTCGACGTTCGACAGCAGTGTCGTGGTGGGCTCCGAGGTCGTTACACCCTCGGCGGCCGCAGCGTATCCGGCGCTGGCCGGGGCCATGTAGTGCGTGTGGAACGCGCCGGCGGTAGCCAGCTTACGCACGCGCGCCTTGGCCGGCGGGTCCTCGATGAGCTTGTCCAGCGCGGCGACGGCGCCCGCGGCGACGATCTGGCCGACGGCGTTGCGGTTGGCCGGCACCAGGTCGAGCGCCTCGAGGCGGGCCAGTACCTCGGCCTCGTCACCGCCGAGGACCGCGGCCATGCCGGTCGGTTCCAGCGCGCAGGCCTTGGCCATCTCGGCGCCGCGGGTGGCGGCGAGCTTGACCGCGTCATCGGCGGAGATGACGCCGGCGATCGCGTAGGCGGCGATCTCACCGACGGAGTGGCCGGCGACCACGGTCTGCTTGTCGGCGACGAGTCCGCGCCGGGTCAGCTCCTCGTGGGCGAGCAGCGTGGCCGCCACGACCAGCGGCTGGGTCACCGCGGTATCGGTGATCTCCTCGGCCGAGGCGGTGGTGCCCAGCTGCGCGAGGTCCAGGCCGGCGATCTGCGACCAGGTCGCGAGCCGCTCGGCGGCACCGGGCAGCTCCAGCCAAGCGGCGAGCATGCCGGGTGTCTGGGAACCCTGTCCGGGCGCAAGGAGTGCTATCGCGTGTTGAGGCACGTCTCTAAGAGAACACTGTGAAGACGGGTTTGCGCCGTGTAAGAGATTATGAACCTCGTCTTATGTTTTTGTGGAAACCCTACAAAACAGCCTGTGCTGCGACATTTCCGATATCGGTCCGCTACATAAGGCCTTCTGCTACTCGGAAAGCGCGGGTGTGGGACGCGTCACTGGACGCAGTAGAGGGGCCGCGGTTGCTGAACTGCTCTGGTACCGCTGCCGGCCGAGGCGTCCGACGGTCGAGGCCACGCGCAGCACGTAAGCGTCGCGCGGAAGCATCGGATCACGCCCGGTGAAGTCCGCGATCCGCCTGAGTCGGTACCGGACGGTATTTGGATGAACGAACAATTTGCGGGCGCACGCCTCGATGGCGCCGCCGGAGTCCAGAAACGCGTCGAGGGTCTCGGTCAGCGCCGGTCCGGCGTCGGCGAGCGGGCGCATCACCTCGGTTTGCAGGGCCGCGATCGCCGTCGCGTCACCGAGCAGTGCCCGTTCGGGCAGCAGTTCGCGCGCCGCCACCGGCCGCGGGGCGCCCGTCCATCCGGCGACGGCGTTCATCCCGGCGATGGCCTCGGTCGCGCTGCGGTGTGCGGTGCCCAGGGTCGGTGCGGTCGGGCCCACGACAACGGGTCCGTCGGCGAACACCGCGAGCAGTTCGGTGAGGAACCGGTCGGTCGGGGCCAGCGCACCCGAGACGATCGCCACCAGCCAGGTGCCGTGCACGTCGACCAGCGCGGCACGGCCGTTGCGGATCACGACATCGTGGATGTCGTCGGCGGCCAGGTCGATGCGATCTGGCTGCGGCAGTCCGACGATCACCGTGGCGGGCGCGGTGGCGTCCCAGTTCAGCGCGGCGGCCTGGGACTGCAGATCCGGCCCGGTGTCGCCGCGGACCACCGCGTCGACGACGTTGGCCTCCATCCGGGTGTCCCACGCCCCGCGCGCCTCGGCCTGATCGGCGTAGGCCGAGGCCGCGGCGAACGCCAGGTCGCGGCTGTAGCGCAGGATCCCGGCGGTCAGCGCGGTCAGCTGTTCGTTGTTGCGGGCCAGCAGCGGGACGACCTCTTCGAAGTACTCCATCGTGGTGCGCACCATCTCCACCGACTGGCGCAGCGCGATGCGCCGACGCAGATCCTGCGGCACCACCTCGAACGCCTGGGCGGTGTAGCTCAGGTTGTTCTGCGGGTCGCGCATCCACTCGACGAAGTTGACCACCGCGGTCTGCACGACCAGCTGCACGCTCGAGCGCTGGGACGCCTCCAGCCCGGCGAAGAACGGCAACCGCTCCTCGAGCGCCCGCACCGCCTCGGTGGCCAACCGGCCCGAGTACTGGTGCAGCCGGTTGAGCACCGAGTCCGGCACACCCTCGAGCGCCTCGACCGTCGATTTCGGCGGCACATACCTGTTGTTGGGCACCTCTAAAGGCTACGCCGACTCTATGGAGGAAACCTCCAACGCCTACGCGACTCTCTAGCTGAATGTCGTGGCTACGCCACTCTCTAGCTGAATGTCGTGGCTACGCCACTCTCTAGCTGAATGTCGTGGCTACGCCACTCTCTAGCTGAATGTCGTCGCTACGCGACTCTCTAGCTGAATGTCGTGGCTACGCCACTCCGGGGTCCGACGTCTGTTCCGGCGCCGCCATCACATCATCGATCTCATAGCGCCGCGCCGCCTCGACCGCCACGGACTGATCGATGTTGCCATCGCGCGCCAGCCCCTCGAGCACCGCGACCGCGATCGACTCGGCGTCGGTGTTGTAGTAGCGCCGCGCCGCCGGCCGGGTGTCGGAGAAGCCGAAGCCGTCGGTGCCCAGCGTGATGTACGTGCCGGGCACCCATGCCCGGATCTGCTCGGGCACCGCGCGCATCCAGTCCGACACCGCGATCACCGGGCCTCGCGCATCCGCGAGTGCCTTGGTGACGTACGGCGTTTCGGCGGGCCGGTCCGGGTGGCGCAGCCGCTGCTTCTCGATCTCCACCCCGTCGCGGTTGAGCTCGCCCCAACTGGTCACCGACCACACGTCGGCAGCCACGTCCCACTCGTCGGCGAGCATCTCGACGGCCTTGAGCGCCGACGGCATCGCCACCCCGGAGACCAGGATCTGCGCGGCGTGCGCGCGCTTCTCCGGTGCCGGCCGGTAGCGGTAGATACCGCGCAGCAGGCCGTCGACGTCGAGGCCCTCGGGCTCGGCCGGCTGCCGGTAGGGCTCGTTGTAGATCGTCATGTAGAAGTAGACGTTCTCGGGGTCCTCCCCGAACATCCGCTGCAAACCGCTTTCGACGATGTAGGCGATCTCGTAGGCGAACGCCGGGTCGTAGGCGACGACCGCCGGGTTGGACGCGGCCAGCAGCAGCGAATGCCCGTCGGCGTGCTGCAGACCCTCGCCGACCAGCGTCGTCCGTCCGGCCGTGGCCCCGAGAAGGAAGCCGCGCGTCATCTGGTCGGCGGCCGCCCACAGGTTGTCGCCGGTGCGCTGGAAGCCGAACATCGAATAGAAGATGTAGATCGGGATCATCGGCTCGTCGTGCGTGGCGTACGACGTGCCCGCGGCGATGAAGCTGGCCGACGAACCGGCCTCGTTGATGCCCTCGTGCAGGATCTGGCCGACCTCGGACTCCTTGTACGCCAACATCAGCTCGGCGTCGACAGAGGTGTAGAGCTGCCCGTTGCGGTTGTAGATCTTGAGGTTCGGGAACCACGAGTCCATTCCGAACGTACGCGCCTCGTCGGGGATGATCGGCACGATCCGCCAACCGATCTCCTTGTCCCGCAACAGTTCCTTGAAGGTCCGCACAGTGGCCATCGTCGTGGCCACCTCCTGCTTACCCGAGCCCTTCTTCAGAGCCTTGTAGGTGTCGCGGCCCGGCAGCGTGAGCACCTTGGTCTT
Source organism: Mycolicibacterium flavescens (assembly GCF_001722335.1). Classification (GTDB taxonomy): domain Bacteria; phylum Actinomycetota; class Actinomycetes; order Mycobacteriales; family Mycobacteriaceae; genus Mycobacterium; species Mycobacterium flavescens. The sequence continues at coordinate 111,623 of NZ_MIHA01000004.1, read as the reverse complement.
GGTGCGGCGCTCGGGCACGAAACCGCCCAGCGCGCGGCGTCGCTCCAGCAGGTACCGGATCTCCGGGGCTTCCGGGCCGGGGTGGTAGTACGGCGGCAGGTACGGGTTCTCCTCGAGCTGGGCGTCGCTGACCGGGATGCGCTGCGCGTCGCGGAAGTGCTTGAGGTCCTCGACGGCAAGCTTCTTCATCTGGTGGGTGGCGTTGCGACCCTGGAAGTTCGCGCCCAGCGAGTAACCCTTGATGGTCTTGGCCAGGATCACCGTGGGCTGGCCCTTGTGCTCGACGGCTGCCCGGTAGGCCGCGTACACCTTGCGGTAGTCGTGGCCGCCGCGTTTGAGGTTCCAGATCTCGGTGTCGGACATCTTCTCGACCAGCGCCTTGGTCCGCGGGTCGCGGCCGAAGAAGTGGTCGCGCACGTAGGCGCCGTCATTGGCCTTGTAGGTCTGGTAGTCGCCGTCGGGTGTGCTGTTCATCAGGTTGACCAGCGCGCCGTCGCGGTCGGCGTGCAGCAGCGCGTCCCACTCGCGGCCCCACACCACCTTGATGACGTTCCAGCCGGCGCCGCGGAAGAACGACTCCAGTTCCTGGATGATCTTGCCGTTGCCGCGCACCGGACCGTCGAGCCGCTGCAGGTTGCAGTTGACGACGAAGGTCAGGTTGTCCAGCCCCTCGAGCGCCGCGACGTGCGCCAGCCCGCGGCTCTCGGGTTCGTCCATCTCGCCGTCGCCGAGGAACGCCCACACGTGCTGGTCGGAGGTGTCCTTGATCTCGCGGTCGTGCAGGTAGTGGTTGAACCGGGCCTGGTAGATGGCGTTCATCGGGCCCAGGCCCATCGACACCGTCGGGAATTCCCAGAAGTCCGGCATCAGCCGCGGATGCGGGTACGACGGGATCCCGCCGCCGGGGTGGCTGTGCTCCTGGCGGAAGCCGTCCAGCTGCTCGGCAGTTAGCCGCCCTTCCAAATAAGCGCGGGCGTAGATGCCGGGGGAGGCGTGGCCCTGGATGAAGACGTGGTCGCCGCCGCCGGGATGCGCCTTACCGCGGAAGAAGTGGTTGAAGCCGACCTCATACAGCGCCGCCGACGACGCGTACGTCGAAATATGGCCGCCCACACCGACTCCCGGCCGCTGCGCGCGGTGCACCATGATCGCCGCGTTCCACCGGATCCAGGCTCGGTAGCGGCGTTCGACGTCCTCGTCGCCGGGGAACCACGGCTCCAACTCGGTGGGGATGGTGTTGACGTAGTCGGTCGACGTCAGCGCCGGGATGGCCACTCGCTGTTCGCCGGAACGCTCGAGCAGGCGCAGCAGCATGTACCGTGCCCGGGCCGGGCCGGACTGTTCGAGCAGGGCGTCGAACGATTCCAGCCACTCACCGGTCTCTTCGGGATCGATGTCGGGCAGATACGACGCGACGCCCTCGCGGATCACCCGCACGCGATCGTGTTCGCCTGCAGTGGTGGAGTTTTGGGCCAGATCCTGGCGCGCGAACTCGGTAGTCAACTTCCGCTCCTTGGTATGCGGTTATCGGGTGCCCGCCGGGACGGCTCAGATGTTTTCTGCGCTTGTCGGTGGGCGACGGATCTCATCCTTCTCCAATCCTGCACTACCCGTCCCGTCAGGGGGGCGACTGCAATGGTCGGACTTCGCCGGAGGTGACCCGGTAACGTCTGCAGACCGTGGTGATCGGGGCGCTGGTGCGTGAGCGGCTGCGGATCGGCGCACTGGCGATCGGCGGCGTGGCCGCCGCGGCGATGATCATCGTCGGTTGCAGCACGGTGACCGAGGGTGAAGGGTCGGCCGACAGGGCCGAGGCGCCGGTGTACCGGGCGTCGGTGTCGGCGTCGCTGGAGGAGTCGGCGGCCAGTTCTGCCGCCCGGGAGTCCGAACGGCAGGCGTCGATCACCAAAGAGGCGATCCACGACTCGTGCGAGACGCTCAGCTCCAGCAGCGTGGACGCGATCACCGCGGTCAACGCCTATGTCGACGCGTTCAACCAGAACGCCGCCGATGCCGGGTCCAGGGCCAGACCGGCGATCGACGCGCTCAACAACAGCGCCGACGCGGTCGCCCGCAGCGTGTCGGACCCGCTGGCGCCGGAACTGCGTGACTCGCTCAACGCCTGGGTGGACGCCGCCAGGGGCGTGGCCACCGCGATCGAGGGCAACTACGGACCCGAGGAATTCAACGCCACGATCACCCGGCTCAACGACACGAAGACCGTCGCGCTGAACCTGTGTGACGCGTCATATTGACCAACTCTGCCCGCCACGCACATGCGCTCGCATCCGGCGTGCGACGATAGGCACACGACAACGCCGAGCGCAGCAGCGCCGGAGCCGGCTGAAGGAGGACCTACCGTGGTCGCGGCGGACGACGCCCCGAACTACGCCCACCGACTGGGCATCCAAAAAGATCAGGTTGTGCAGGAACTGGGCTGGGACGACGACGTCGACGACGACATCCGAGCCGACATCGAAGAGGCGTGCGGCGGCGAACTGCTCGACGAGGACGCCGATGAGGTCATCGATGTCGTGCTGATGTGGTGGCGCGACGACGACGGAGATCTGGTCGACGCGCTCATGGACGCCATCACCCCGCTCGCCGACGACGGCGTCATCTGGGTGGTCACCCCGAAGACCGGCAAGCCGGGCCATGTGCAGCCGGCCGAGATCGCCGAGTCGGCGCCGACGGCGGGCCTGATGCAGACGTCGTCGGCGAACCTGGGCGACTGGATCGCCAGCCGGCTGGTGCAACCGAAGTCCAAGGCAGCGGGTCGGCGGTGATGAGCGCTTGCGCGAAGAACAGAGGGCTCCGATGATCGAGGTCGGAACCGAGGCGCCGGACTTCACGCTCAAGGACCAGAACGGGCAACCGGTCACGCTGAGCAGCTTCCGGGGCGCCAAGAACGTGCTGCTGGTGTTCTTCCCGCTGGCGTTCACGGGCATCTGCCAGGGCGAGCTCGACGAGATCCGGGACAAGCTGCCGGAGTACGAGAAGGACGGCACGGCGACGCTGGCCATCTCGGTGGGGCCGCCCCCGACGCACAAGGTCTGGGCCACCCAGAGCGGGTTCACCTTTCCGGTGCTGTCGGACTTCTGGCCGCACGGCGCCGTCGCCCAGGCCTACGGCGTGTTCAACGAGGACGCCGGGATCTCCAACCGCGGCACCTTCGTCGTCGACCGCGACGGCATCGTGCGGTTCGCCGAGATGAAGCAGCCCGGGGAGGCCCGTGACCAGGCGTTGTGGGCCGACGCGCTCAAGGCGCTGCAGTCCGGCTAGCAGATTTCCTGTCGCAGGTCATCGCCGTGTAGCTTTGCCCTGCTGGGGCGCGTAGCTCAGTGGTAGAGCTCTGGTTTTACACACCAGCGGTCGGCGGTTCGAAACCGTCCGCGCCCACCGAAGTTATTGCAGGTCAAATTCCGTACTCCTGGTACTTCTCACTCCCCGCAAAAACCCCCACTGTGCCAAGAGACGCCTTCCGATTGCGGACAATCTACGTAGTGCAATAGTAGATGTGTGGCACAGAGCATCGGGGCGACGCTGGTATCGCCAGCGTGGCGCGGGGCGTACCGATGGGTCCGTGAGGGCGTCTTCATCAAATCTTCATCGGATCACGAACTGACCCATACTCGGATTCTTGAGGCTGGACCGAGGCGGCGAGAGCGCTTGCCGCATGGACGCGTGTGTCATGAAGGTGGATGAGAAAGGATGTGCGATGCAGCACAAACGATTCGGATTTGGGTTTGCGGCGTTGGCGGCGTCGACCCTGTTCATCAGTGCCTGTTCGAATGCGACAACTGAATCTCAGTCATCGACTAGCAGCACCTCGGCTGCAGCCTCGGCCTCGCCGAGTGCTGCGAGCAGCGACGCCACCCACAACGACGCTGATGTGAAGTTCGCCCAGGGCATGATTCCGCATCACCAGCAGGCGATCGAGATGAGCGACATGCTGCTCGGCAAGCAAGGCATCGATCCCGAGGTCATCTCCTTGGCGAACGACATCAAGAACGCGCAAGGCCCTGAGATCGAGAAGATGCAGGGGTGGCTCCAGGAGTGGGGAGTGCCGTCCTCGCCTGCACCTGCGCCGACCAGCGCCGCGATGCCTGGCCACAATATGCCCGGCCATCAGATGCCTAGCGGCGATATGGGCGATATGCCCGGCATGGGCGGCGGCCACGGCATGATGTCGGAAGCCGATATGGCCGCGCTGCAGAACGCGCAGGGCGCGGAGGCGACCCGGCTTTTCTTGTCGCAGATGATCACTCATCACAAGGGCGCAATCATGATGGCGCAGGAGGAGATCGAGATCGGCCAGTTCCCGGCGGCGGTGGAAATGGCGCGAGCGATTGTGTCCTCTCAGCAGGCGGAGATCGACATGATGCAGGGGATGCTGGACAAGTAACAGTTCTGGGGGGCGCGACGGTCACGTCCGAGCTGAGGCCGCCGTAACAGCGGATTTGTCGACGGGCGCTTCTGCGATGGGTAAGTCGACGGCGAATGTTGCGCCGGCACCTTGTCCAGCGCTCGCTACGGAAATAAATCCGTCGTGGGCCTCGACCAGCGCTTTGGCGATGGCGAGTCCTAACCCGGCGCCGCCGTGCTCGCGATCGCGGGCCGCGTCGGCCCGATAGAACCGCTCGAACACTCGGGTGAGGTGCTCGGGGGCGATCCCTTCGCCGCTGTCGGCGACGGCGATCCTCAATCGGTCGCCGTCGCGGATACAGCTGACGTCGACCGAACCGCCGGATGGCGTGTGCCGCAGCGCATTATCCAGAAGATTGCCCAGAACCTGGGAGAGGCGTTGCTCGTCAGCCCACAGCGGCGGCAGCGACTTCTGGGGGCGTAGGCGTAGTGCGACGCCTTTGCTGTCGTAGCGTTCCTGCGCCGCGGCGACGCACTGGCGCGTCAGGCGGTCAACGTCAATCGTGGCGTACGACATCGACACTGAGCTTTCCTCGGCTTTGGCGAGTGCGGCGACATCATCGGAGAACCGCACTAGCCGTCGGGTCTGGTCGCGGAGCATGGCCGCTGTCTGCGGTGTCAATGTGCGCACCCCGTCTTCGAGTGCTTCGATATAGGCCTCCAGGACTGCGACTGGTGTGCGGATCTCGTGCGCCAGGTCTCTGAAAAGCCGCTGTCGTGTCGAATCAACGTCCTGCAGCCGGGAGGCCATCTGATTGAAGGCGGTCGAGAGTTCGTCGAAATCGTCGCCCAGTCGCGGTGGTGACACCCGGGTTTCGTAGTTGCCTTGAGCGACATCGGTGGCAGCGGAGGCAACCTCGGTGATGGATCGTTGGAGCCGTCGACTGACGTAGAAGCTGACGGCAAGCGCGGCCAGTGCCGACACCGCCAGGGCGCCCCCGATGGACATGACCGTGGCGTAGGCGTAGGCCTCCTCGGCGTGGACTTCCTCCGGGGAGTTCATCGGCACCCCCGCGAGGTGAAGGTGCTCGCGAAATAGGGGAGGACCGACAATGGCGGCCACTACCGCGGTCGTCGTGGCCCCGGCTGCCAGCACGATGGCTTGGGCCGCCACTAGCCGCAGGCCTATACCGGGACGGCCTCGCCGCCGACGTCGGCGAGGTGGGGGTTCGGGCGGGGGAGTCACTGTCCTGGTCCCATCCGGTATCCGACACCGCGCACGGTGGCGATGTAGCGCGGACGAGCTGCGTCGTCGCCCAGTTTGCGCCGCAGATGGCCGATGTGAACGTCGACGAGGTGCTCGTTGCCGACCCAGGGTCCGTCGCGAACAATTTCCAGGAGCTGACGGCGGCTCAGTACATTTCCCGGGCGACCCGAGAGAGCTTCGAGAATGTCGAACTCTGTGCGGGTCAACAAGATTTGTTCGTCGCCGATGCGTACCTCGCGGGCGGCGACGTCGATACTCAGAGCTCCGAAGTGACGCGGTGGCGCGGCGGCATTTCCGGCGGGTGGGGTTGCTGAGCGCAGGACGCGGGGCCGACGCAGCATGGCGCGAATGCGCGCGACGAGTTCACGGGGGCCGAAGGGTTTGGTGATGTAGTCGTCGGCGCCGACGGTAAGGCCGAGGACTGTGTCGATTTCGTTGTCGCGGGCGGTGAGCATGACGACGTAGGCGTCAGAGAATGTGCGCAGCTGTCTGCAGACTTCAAATCCATCGATGCCGGGCAGGCCGATGTCGAGGATGACGACGTCGGGGTCGAGGTCGCGCGCGATCGCAATCGCGTCGACGCCATTGCCGGCCACGACCGCCTCGAATTGCTCGCGTTCGAGATAGCTGGCTACCACTTCGGCCAGGGGAAGTTCGTCATCGACGACCAACGCGCGGTACCCCTTCGCCTCGTGAGGCGGCGTGCCCGGATGGTGCTCCATGGTCATCATGGTGCCTGCTGAGGCGGCCGCGGCGGCGCGTGACCGTCGGAGCGGCGCAATCTTGAGCAGATCTTTACGAGACTCATACCGATTGCATCCTGCGGCTGGGTGACCCTCACTGGGGAGGAGGGCCTGTGATGCGCTGGCTGATGGACGTCTGCCCGAATAGTCTCGGGTGGCAAACGTGGCTGATTCTGTGCGCCGTTGTCGTGGTGCTGTGGGCCGTGGCCATTGCTGGTGCGGCGGCCCTGTTTACCGGTTCACGGCGGCCACGCCGCTCTGAACGACCCGCGACATGGTTGCCGCCGGTTGGCACCGGCCACGGTGGAGCGGACTGACGGGCCGGAGTCGTGGCCGCCTGGTGCTGGCCGCGGGGTGTTAGTAGTCGATCAAGCGTGTGACGTAGGGCGTCATGCCGGAGGTGCGCACGGGGGATATTTTCACCACGGATCCGGTGTAGGGCGCTTCGAGCATCATGCCGTCGCCGAGGTACATGGCCTCGTGCTGGCTGGCGTTAGGGCCGTAAAAGATGAGATCACCGCGGCGCATCTGCGATGACGGAATTTTGCGGCCGGCGTTGTACTGAGATCCGGAGTAATGATCGAGCTTGATGCCCACGCCGGCGAAGGCGTAGAGCATGAGACCGGAACAGTCGAAGCCGACGGTGTTGGCTCCTTGATCGATTCCCCGAGAGGGCCCGTTGGCGTTTCCACCGCCCCACGAGTAGGGGACACCGAGTTGTGACATGGCGCGTCGGATCACGAACTCCGAAGCTTGACGGCCATACAGGCGGGGGATGCGTCCGTTGGTGATTCCGGGATCTGCGGCGGCGGTCGCGGGGGAGAGGATGCCGAGCTTGGTGAGGAAGTTTCGGCCCATGTCGGCGGTGAGTTGCAGCGAGGTCGCCATGATTTTCAGGACGGCGTTGATGATGGCTATCGGATCGCCGGCCACGTTGGCGCTGGGCACCATTGGCAGCGTGGTGTCCCACTGGGCGGCTCCGAAGTTTCCTGGCGGTGCTGGGCTGGAGCGGTCCCATGGGACGCTGGGCGGCACTGTGGAGCCAGTCTGCGTGGCTGCGGGCTGGTGCGCGGTAGCCGCTACCGGCCGCGCAGCGGTGAGTCGGGCTTGCGCGGTGTCGCGTTCGGCGGCCAACCGGGTGAGGTCGGACTGTTGATCGGCGAATGCACGTTGCGCGGCAACGAGTTCGGCGACTGCACCGTCTTGTCGTCGTTGCGCTTCGGCCGCTGCTGCATCGGCGTCCAGGCGGGCTTGCCTGGCGGTTGAGAGTCGGTTGGCGCGTTCGGCCTGTTTCCGGTGCAGATCGTCTTTGACCCTGCTGAACGCGATGACATAGGTCTGCTGCGTCGCGGCTGCCGAATGGAGGTCTTCGGGGGCATCTGCCAGCGGCAGTGCGCGGGAGGGACCGTTCATGTAGGTCGAGGCGGCGAAGTCGTCGAAACGCTGCTGCGTGGCGTCGATGGCGGTCTGGCTGTCGGCCAACGCCTTTTCACTGTCGGCGAGTCTGCGGTGCGCCTCTGAGACCGCCTCGCGGGCAGTGGCAAGCTCCACCAGGGCTCGATTGACGCTTTCCTGTTTGTGCTGGATGTTCGCGCCGATATCGGCGACGTGCTGGTTGGCTTCGGCGACGGCGGCGACAAGTCCTGCGACGTTTTCGCTGTGGCCATCAGGTTCGCTTCCGTGGCTGGCCGTGGCGATGGCGGAGGGCTGAAGCATCAGCACTGTAGCCAGTGCCCCTGCTGTGAGAAGTGAGGTGAAGCGCCGCACGAATTCTCCTGTGGGTGGCTGCCGGTGGCCGAGAGTCGGTCGGGCAGTGCGCCGACGTGTCATGTTCGACGGCCTTGTAGCAACCGCATCTACGTAATTACTTAGTACGTAGTTGGAACGTACATCACTGCTGCATCAGGAGAAACGCCTGTCACAGTCTCGCTTCGGTAACATCTGAGCGGCCAGCCGTATTGCTCGTGGGCCCAGCTCCCTGGACCGGATTCGATGGCGCACGCCGTGGCGGATGAACTTCGGTGGCGCAGCTGCGGTGAGGTCCCTGGCATATCTGCTGATGGCGGCTACATTAGGAGGCTGCAGGGTGCCGCGCTGTGCGAATCGGCCACCTCGTCAGAGCGGGCAGGAGTTGCGGCGGATGGAACAGCGAGGATTCGGCGATCTCGAAGCAGTGGTCATGGACTGGGTGTGGGATCACCAGGAGCCGGTCACGGTGCGTGACGTGTTCGAGGACCTGTCGCAGCAGCGAGCCATTGCGTACACCACGGTGTTGTCGACGATGGACAACCTGTATCGCAAGCGGTGGCTCAAACGGCAGCGCAACGGCAAGGCCTATGTGTACCGGGCGGCGATGAGTCGTGAGGAGCGGTCAGCGCGCTTGATGAAAGCGGCATTCGACTCCGGCGGTGACACCAACACTGTGCTGGCATTCTTTGTCGAGCAGATGAGTGCAGAGCAATCAGCGCAGCTGAAGGCGGCGCTGCGTAAGGGGCGGCGATCATGACGACGGCTCTGTGGCTGGTGCTCTACGGCGCAGTGCTGGCGTGGCTTGCTCCCCCCGTACTACGGCGCCTCACCGGTGGCGGGGTGAGCCCGTCCATGGGCGTGGCCGCCTGGCTGGCCACGGTGGCCGCCGTGCTTACGGCGTGGCTGGCGGCAGTCGTGCTGGTGGTCAACGCGACATCGAACAGCGTCCTGGACGGCTCGGTCGTGACTCTCTGCCTGGAACTGTTCGGATTCTCCGATCACACGCCGCTGGCGGGACGCCTTGGGTCTATTGCTCTCATCGGCGCAGGAGTACTGGCCTCAGTGGTCGTAGCGCTGAGACTGGGACGCTGCCTGGCCAGGCTGCGCACCCGAAGCCATGAGCACGCACATGCTGCGCGGATCGTCGGTCGGCCCACCGAACATCCCCACGTCGTTGTCGTCGAGGCGGACCTTCCCGCGGCCTACTGTGTCCTTGGGCGTCCCCATGCGATCGTCGTCACCTCAGCGGCCGTGAAATCGTTGAACCGGTCGCAACTGAAAGCGGTCCTCGCCCACGAGGATGCGCACCTTTCAGGGCATCACCACCACATACTGATGGTGCTGTGTGCCCTCGCCGCCACCCTTCCTCACCTTCCCCTGTTTGCATGCGCACATCAGGCTGTGGCTGAGCTACTGGAGATGTGCGCCGACGACACTGCCGCTCGTCACGTCGGCACTCGCCCGTTACTCTCGGGACTGCTTGCGCTGGCCGGTCACCGACCTCCCGTGGCTGAGGGTCTGGCCGCGGCGGCAACGGCGGTCATCACCCGCGCCGAGCGCCTGGTCACTCCAACACGTCGGCACGTGCGGTGGCGTCACCGCGCTCTCCTGGTTGTCGCTATCGGCACCATGCTCGCGACTCCGGCGTTCATTCAGGTGCTCTGCCATCACTAGCTAGGTGCCATCCAGCCGTGATCCACGGGTTGTGGTCGACTGACGCATAGTGGTTCGAACGAGGACCTGCCGGCGGCTCGTATCTGAGTCCATCTAGCAAACCCTTTCCTGGCTGCCTGGACCCTGAGCCGTGGGCGCAAATTATCTACGGAGTCAAACCGTAGATGACCAGTGCAAAAGGCCGTGGCGCCGACGTCGGCCCCTTGAAATGCAACGTCGAAATAAGCAGTACGACAACGCCATCAGGCGAATGCGGTCACCACTCCGAGTGCTTTGCAGGGGCCGTCGAAGATGACTGTCGCGGGAAGATCACGACATGGCGTCAACTGCACGGCCACAACTGGGTTTGACGATCCGCTGCTACAGTCGGCTACATCGTGAGCTACATCGACGACAGTTTTCCGCAGCGCCGACGCGCACTCGTCGCTGTGTTTCTCGCGTTCTGGATCGTCATCGTGGCTGCGGAGTGGGCACTGCCGGGGACCGAAGCGGCACCAGCGCATGGACCCCACCCCCTTGCGAGCGTGGTGGGCGCGCCGGTGGCCGTACAGCTTGATCATCCGCACATCTCCCAGGGCGAAATCGCGCCGTCACTGGAGTCTTTCGCTGAAGCCATCCTGCCGCGAGGGACGGTCACGCTGATTGCCCTGGCCTTGGTCAGCGCTCTGGCGGTGTTGCCGGCGCTATGGCGTTACACGTCGATTGCGCCTATCCGCGGTCCTCCGCGTTCTCCCGTCGCGCAGACCGGCCGCGACCTGCTCGTCCGGTTCTGTATCGCGCGTCGCTGATCGGCTAGCGCCAGGCCCCTCCTTCTGGAACGGGACCGGTGACCGCTGCCCGCCATCAGTAGCCGCGCGACCGTCGCGGCGTCAGCAGAAGCGACATCCCGACATGAATCACGCCCTTTCGATCAACCATGCCCACAAAACAGACCGATTCGAGCACCTACGGCTGGGCCGCTACGAGCGGCCGGCCACTATGGTCGGGCAGACGCCCGTCCTGAGGATCGGAGCGCCCTTCACCACTGCAGAGCACGGCTTCTGGGCCAAACTCGAAGGTTTCAACCCCGGCGGAATGAAAGACCGGCCCGCGTTGCACATGGTTGAACGCGCGCGCAGTCGCGGAGTGCTCGCCCCGGGCGCTCGTATCGTCGAATCAACCAGCGGCACTTTGGGGTTGGGACTCGCGCTCGCGGGCACTGTGTACGGCCACCCCGTCACGTTGGTCACCGACCCCGGCATGGAACCGATCATCCAGCACATGCTGGCCGCGTTCGGCGCGCACATAGAACTAGTCACCGAGCCCCACGAGCGTGGTGGCTGGCAGCAGGCCCGCACGGAACGCGTTCAGGAGATTCTGGCCACCGATCCCCGCGCGTGGCACCCCGACCAGTACAACAATCCCGACAACGTAGAGGCCTACCGCGGGCTGGCGATCGAAGTCAATGAACAGCTGGGATCTGTTGATGTGCTGGTGTGCTCCGTCGGCACCGGAGGGCACTCGGCCGGCGTGGCCCGGGTCTTGCGGGAGTTCAATCCCGACCTGCAACTGATCGGCGTCGATACGGTGGGCTCCACCATTTTTGGGCAGCCCGCCACGACGAGACTCATGCGCGGCCTCGGCTCAAGCATCTATCCAGGCAACGTCGACTACCCCGCTTTCAATGAAGTGCACTGGGTGGCTCCGGCGGATGCGGTGTGGGCCTGCCGCACCCTGGCGGCCACCCACTATGCCAGTGGTGGGTGGAGCGTCGGCGCGGTCGCGTTGGTGGCTGGGTGGGCGGCGCGTAACAGCGACCCGGGCACGACGGTCGCCGCTATCTTTCCCGATGGCCCGCAGCGCTATTTCGACACCATCTATAACGACGACTACTGCCGCACACACGGTCTGTTGAACACGGTGCCGTCCAACGAACCGGCCACCATTGACGACCCGTTGGCGCACGCGGTCACGGCCTGGACGCGGTGCCCTGTGGTCGTCAACCCCACGCAGGTGGTGCGGTGATGACGCTGCTCTCCGGGTTCCGCAGCTTTGGCTGGCCAAGCCGCATGTTGATGATCAACCAATTCGGGATCAATCTCGGTTTCTACATGCTGATGCCCTATCTGGCCGGCTACCTGGCTGGGCCCCTGGGATTGGCGGCGTGGGCCATCGGGCTCGTTCTCGGGGTACGCAACTTCTCCCAGCAGGGCATGTTCATCATCGGTGGCACGTTGGCCGATCGTCTGGGCTTCAAACCCCTCATCGTGAGCGGATGCGTGCTGCGCACTGCGGGATTCGGGCTCTTAGTGGTTGCCGACTCGCTACCGGCAGTGTTGGTTGCCTCAGCGGCAACAGGTTTCGCCGGTGCCCTCTTCAACCCGGCTGTGCGGGCGTACTTGGCCGCCGACGCAGGCCCTCGCCGATTGGAAGCGTTTGCGCTGTTTAACGTGTTCTATCAGGCGGGCATCCTGGCGGGGCCGTTGGTGGGTCTGGCGTTAATGTTCGTCGACTTCAAGATGACTGCTGCGGCCGCGGCGCTCGTCTTCGCGGCATTGACCGTGGCCCAAATGTTCGCACTGCCGCAACGCACCGTGACTCCACCGCAGGAGAAGACCTCGATACTTCAGGACTGGCGGGCAGTCGCGGCCAATCGTTCGTTCCTGCTATTCGCCGTGGCGATGATCGGGTCCTACGTGCTGTCGTTCCAGGTGTACCTCGCGATGCCGCTGCAGGCGCGGTCCCTGTTTCCTCACAGCGACTCCGTGGTCACGGCGATGATTTTTGTCGTCTCCGGAGTCGTGGCGGTGATCGGACAGATGCGCATCACTCGGTGGTTTGCGCGGCGATGGGGTTCGGGCCGCTCACTGGCCATCGGAATGCTGATCGTGGCCGTGTCGTTCGTGCCGCTGATCGTATTCCCCGATGACGAGCGAGCCGGCCGCATTGCTGCGGCGACAGCGCTACTGATTGCGACAGCCGTGCTGGCGGTCGGCTCGGCTGCGGTGTTCCCGTTTGAAATGGACACCGTCGTCTCTCTGGCCGACGACCGGCTGGTAGGAACGCATTACGGCTTCTATAACACGATCGTCGGGGTCGGCATCCTGGTGGGCAACCTGGCAACGGGCTCGTTAATGCAACTGGCCAAAGAGGTTGGCAAGCCAGAACTTCTATGGGTGTTGTTGACGGTCATCGGATTACTGTCGGCAGTCACGTTGTACCGCCTGGATCTGCGGGGGCGGCTGAGATCACCAGCGGAGGCTGTCAACGGTGCGAGCCAGCGTTAAACGTTATGTCGGCGCGTCATCTACGTAGCAGCTACGTAGATGAGGGTAGGCTGTCGCGTACGGCGCAGTGGCGATGTGCGAGCGCGGGTTTGTTTCCTGAGCGGGCTAGGAGAGTGCTACGACGATCGAGTCGCACCGTCTTGTCGCTGGTTCCGTACCTCCAGCGGCGGCAGCCGGCCGCATCCGTGTGCTGCTGGTGGAGCCTCGACGCATCTATGCGACCACAGTGGCGCGACACCTGCTCGCCGGCGATTTCGCGGTGGAGGTGGCCTACTCGCCCGGTGCTGCGCTCACAGGATTGCGCGAGCGTGATCCCGATGTGGTCGTGGTGGGCGTCGGGGCGCAGGGGCTGAACAACGCCATGCTTGACCGCATCCGTCACGAAGCCCGCGTCGGCGTGGTTGCTCTCAGCGACGGCGACGTTACCCCGCTGCTCCTCACTGGCGGCGTCGTCTCGGGGGACGACATCGAGGCGCTGAACGCGCGAATTCGGCTGGCGCTAAGACATTGCCGCGGCGACGGCGGATCACGTGGCGGCGGCTACGGAGACAAGGCGCATCGTCGTGAAATCGGAGACCTCCGTATCGATGTGGCCGCGCGTCGAGTGTTCCTGCGCGGCGAGCCGTTGCCGCTCACCCGCACAGAGTTTGAGATTCTCTGCACGCTGGCGGAGAGTCCGGGCGAACCGGTGACGTGTCGTCACTTGCAGCTGAGCCTGTGGGGGTATGCGTCTGCCGGTGGCCGGTCCACTCTGGGAGTGCATCTGGGGAATCTTCGGCGCAAGCTCGGTGACGATCCGCACTCACCGCGGTATCTCCGTACGGTGCGCGGGACCGGCTATTGCCTCACAGCTGACGTGGCCCAGGCAGTGCCCGGTGCGTCGTAGCGGTCAGCTGGTGGGCCGGTGGCGGCCAGCGGTCAGCTTTCGATGATACGAACCACGTAAGGCGTCATCCCTGACATGCGCACGGGGGAGATCTTGATCGGGACGCCGGTCTGCTGCGCTTCAAGCATCTGCCCGCCGCCCAAATAGATAGCTTCGTGCTGACTTCCGCCCGGGCCCCAGAACAGTAAATCGCCCCGCTTCGCCTGGGCCGGTGGAACCTTGCGGCCGGCGTCATACTGGTCACCGGACCATCGGGGGAGCAGCACTCCGACGCCGGCGAAGGCGAACCGGGTCAGGCCTGAACAATCAAAGCCTACGGTGCCTGCTCCCTGGTCGACGCCGCGGCTGGGACCAGTGAGGCTTCCGCCACCCCAGGAGTAGGGAACGCCGATTTGTGTTCCCGCCCGGCGAATCACGTATTCGATCGCTTGCGCACCGTTGACCCGATTTCCGCGCACGCTCGATGACGGATTCGCGGCAGGACTGACGATTCCCAGGGTGCTGAGGAAGTTGCGGCCCAGATTCATGGCCGTCTGCGTCGCCATGGCCGTTGCCTGCAGGGATGCGTTGGCGATGGCCACCGGATCGCCGGGAGCGCCCGCGCTCGGCACCTTCGGCAGAAGTGGGTCCCACGGCCCGGCGGCAGGTTGGGCCGACGCGACCGGCGCGCACGCGAGAAACAGCAAGACCACGATGGTGATCACGCCGGGGAGCCGTCGAACGCGTCCCGCTAGCAGGATTGCGGGGTCGCAGCCCTCAGCGCGGGCGGCTGCCGCGCCCTTACTCCGTATGTCTGATCCCATGTCGTCTCCTCGGTGCACCGCGCGGTGAGCTATCACGCTCCAATAAGCGGGGCTAAATCGCATACGCACGGCGTAGCACCGAAATACGTAGCTTCTACGTAGAAAAGCCTAACTCACAAAAGCCCCAGTAGTAACACCAGTAACATAATTACAGTGGTGAAATTCGCCGAGAAGAAATGCTGCAAGTACCGACTGAAAGCGTGTCAGGCCGGGAGAACGCGCGTGAATAGCGCGCGGATGAGAGCGCTTTTGTGCGAGCTCTCAGAGGAGAAAGCAGGGTGGGCCGCCGGCGTGAGTAAGTAGCGAGCGAACGTCGGGCCCCGAGCGGCCATTCGCAGCGTCGTCGGCGGTAGCGCGTCGCCAGTGGTCATCGGGGAGAGTGGGCTCGAAGCCACGCAACGACAACCGCGTCTACACCAACGGCGTCTCAGGACCCATCCCCAAATGCACTGCGAAGGCTCGGGTTTCAGCGTCACCCGAACAACGTCGCCTCGGTGTCACGCGCTTCGGATGCTCAGAGGTTGGCGTTTCCGGCCTTCCATTGCTCCCAGGGAATGTTCCAGTCCCCGAGACCGTCGGTTCCTGACAGGGTGGGGCCAGTCGTGTTGATGACTTCCACGATGTCGCCGCGTCGGGTGTTGTCGTAGAACCAGCGGGCATTGGCTGGATTGACGTTGAGGCAACCGTGACTGACGTTGGCAATGCCTTGGCTACCCACCGACCAGGGGGCCGAGTGCACGTAGATGCCGCTGTATGACATTTGCGTGGCCCATTCGACTTCGGTGCGGTAGCCGTCGGGTGAGTTGACGGGGACTCCGTAGGTCGAGGAATCCATTACCAGGAATGAGTAGCGGTCGCCGATGATGTAGACGCCGTTGTCGGTGGGTGTCTTGGCTTTGCCCATGGAGATGGGCATCGTTTTGACGACTTCGCCGTTGCGGCGCACGGTCATCGTCTTGGTGGCGTCATCGGCGGTGGCGATGATTTGGTCGCCGATTGTGAAGCGCGTGGTGACGTCATCCTGGCCGAAGAGCCCATCGCCGAAGTCAACTCCGTACGCCTTGACTGACACCTCAACCTTCGTTCCGGGCTCCCAGTACTCGGCGGGGCGCCAGCGGACTTCACGACTGCTGAGCCAATAGAACGCGCCCTCAACCGGTGGGTCCGTGGTGACGGTGATCGCCTGCTGTGCCGCAACCTTGTTCGTGATGTTCTCGTCAAAGCGAATTGCGATAGGTTGACCCACGCCCACCGTTTCGCCGTCATTGGGCAAGACGTAGGGCATCGTCAAGTTTTCGGGTGAATGTGTTTCGAATGTTGCCTTGGTGCTTGTCGTTCCGCCGAGCCCCTGCGCCTGCGCCTGCAAGGTGTACTGCTTGTTGTAGCCCAGTGGTTCCGCCGATGACCAGGTGATGCCGTCGGGGCCCAGTTGCCCGTCGACAAGTTCGCCCGCCTCGTTGGTCAGCGATACTGGGCCGAGGACACCGTCGCCGGCGGTAACGGTCACGGGGGCATCAACAGCGACGCCGATGGCACCATCAGTGACCGACGCTTGCAATTTCGGTACGAGCAAGTCTGCGTAGGGGGTGCCCTTCTCGGTGATGACGTCGGGAGCGGGCGCCGCCGTGGGCGACGAGGTGCAGGCGGTCGCGATCAGCAGCACCGCCACCGCAAGGACGGTCGTGCGCAGCCAGTGCGTCGTCGCTCGAAACGCTGAGGGGCGGCCTCTCTGCGGCATGAGTGGGGCTCTCCGTATCGGGTTGTCGTCATCGGCTAACGGGCACGGCACCGCCTGGTGCGTCGCCAGGGGCCGGTCACGGGCGACGCTGCACCGTTCACGGGTATGCCTTTGAGTGTGCTCATGCGTCGTTTGGCTTTCTTAGTCTTTCGATGAAGATTCGATAAAGCCGGTGCGAAAGTGCTGGTGCCTTGGTGTGTCGAAACGGGCGCCGTCTGTTTGATGCCAGCTGAAAGCGGTGGGCCCGGCTGTCGTTGCCGCGGACCGCGGCGAGGCGACCGTCGGTTCGCGCGGCCCTGCCCCGGGAAATGACGGGGGCCGCGGGCTATAGACGATTGGAGCTTTGGTCCGATGGCGGTATCGGCGCGTTGCCGTCGGCCGTCGTGGCCGTGGTCAAGAACTCGGGGCTGCAGCCCCCGGCGGGCGTGAACGGGTAGATCATCTGCCGCAGATAGCTGGTGGGGTAGTTGGGTTTGGCGGCCATGCCGAGCTGGGTGGAGTCGAAGTGCCGCGTGCAGTCGTAGGAGGAAGTGCCGCGTGCAGTCGTAGGAGTAGGTGCGTAGCAGATGGTCCCAAACCAGGGTGAACAGGCCGAAGTTGACGTCGCCGATGCCGGCCCATTTGAGGTGGTGGAAGCGGTGGCATTCGTTGAGGGCCAAGACGTGCTTGGCGGGGCCGATGCGGTAGTCGGCGTTGGAGTGTTGCAACAGCAGCTGGATTGCCACCGCTAGTGCCAGTACGGAGGCCACGTCGACGGGCAGTCCGACCAGGATCAGCGGTGCGACACCGGCGGCCATCTCCACGGTCTGGTGGAGGGGGTGTTTCATCAGGCCGTTGAGCCCGTAGAAGCGGGTGATGCTGTGGTGCACCGCGTGAAAGCGCCACAAGACGCCAACTTTGTGGCTGGCGAGGTGGACAACGGTGATGCCGAGATCCGCGATCAGGATCGCGGCGAGGACCTGTGCAATGAATGGCCAGTTGTGTGGCCAAAGCTGGGGCGCCGGGACGACGGCGGCCAGCAGCGGGATGGCGGCCACGCCGGCAAGGATGAGCGTTTCGTTGACCGCGACGTGGATGCGGTCGCGCGTGCTGTCGGCCCGGTCACGGTTCCATGTCGCGTCATACGGAATGATCCGCTCTACCAGGAACGTCGTTGCGATCGCGACGGCCAGGACTGCCAGCAGCCAGTACTTCGGGGCGCTGGCGGCGCTGATGGCGGTGCCGACGCCGTTGAGGCCGACCAGCATGAACGGTACGTAGCCGTAGCGGGACACGGCTTGGCCTGTGCTAGCCGCCGCCGATGTTGAAGGAGTCGCGCTCATACGGTGAATCGTCGTGTCACCGATGCGGCGGCGCTTGAATGATCCGGCTAAAGGTCGGCGTCGAGGTCCCAGGACACGTGCCGGCTCAGTACTGACGGCGGGAGGCCGAACATCTCGCGCGTGGTTCGGGTCAAGTGAGCACTATCGCTGAATCCCGCACCGTGCGCGGCGCCGGTCAGGTCGTCACCGGCCTGCACCCGCATGACCGCGAGCCGCAACCGCGACCACAGCACGTAGCGGCGTAGCGGGATGCCGACCTGATCGGTGAACAGATGCGTCAACCTGCTCACCGACAGGCCTACTTGGGTCGCCAGATCGGTACCGCTTACGGGGCCTGCGGCGACCAGGCTGGGCAGGAGGCGGAGCGCGTCATCAACCGCGGGATGGCGTGGCGTCGCTTCGTCTGTGGTCAGGGCGGGCGCCAAGTGCTCCACTAGGTCGTCCACCACGGCGGCCAGAGTTCGTCGACGCGTCGGTGTCAACACAGGAGCAACGGTCCACCCGGACTGGACCGCGCGCCGATGCGCCGACCGCCCTGGCGCCGACTCCGGTTCGAAGAACACCACCGTGCCCTCTTGCGCGCCGACCTCGATTCGGTGGGGCGCATCGGCAGGCACGACCACTTTCATGCCGCGATGCCCCTTACCGTGCTTGTCACGCACCGTGAACGGTGCAGTGGCCGTCATGATTTGGACGGCGTGGTGTGCGTGTACGTCAGTAACGCCGATCGATCCAGTGAACGCCAATGCCCCTGGGCGCAGCAGCGCGGTCCCGCCCCAGCGTGGTGCGCCGGTGGTCTCACCGCCAGCCGGAGTCGTCGCCACACGACGATGCTAATGATCTCGGGTGGGCGGATTTAGCTGACAGGGCGATGAGCCGGACGTCGGCTGGCGTAGTTCGCCAGCGGCAAAACGGGGTCTGCGGCCACAGTCGATGCCGCCATTGTATCGAATACCCCCTAGGGGTACCGTACGGGTTGTCCCCTGCACGACTTTCATCGACTGGAAAGGCCTATCGCTCGTGACGGCACAAGGGAGATTCCGGCGGCTCATTGAGAGTTCAACCGCGCGGTCCATCGTCAAGTGCATCGCTCTGTGCACGGTCGGCCACATCACCGGCGGCCGCCGCCCGGCCAAAGCCGGCAGTGCGAAATCCTGCTGCAGCTGACGGACGGCTGCAGACCGCTGGGGCCGACATCGGTGGTCGCGGGAGGGCTGATTTCCACTACTTGGATTGGATCTGCGTGTCCCGGTTCGACGTGGTGGCGAGGAATTGTTCGATTGCCGGGGCGAAAACGCGCGCTAGGTCATCAGCGTTGACCAGTAGGTTAGACATTGTGGCCTCGGCGAGTACTCCGTGCGGGAGGACGTCGGCGAGCGTGCGCGCGAGTTGTTCGGGGTGACGTGAGTCGCCGCCGGCAATGATGAGCGCCGGCGTCTCGATGCCCCCGAGTTCATCAACTGTCGCGAAGGCGCGATCATGACCGATTGCCGCCGCGGCGGCGGCACTGTGGGCGTCAGCACGCGGAATGGCCTCGGTGACGAGGTTGGCAATGAGCGGCTGAAGATGGGGAACAAACAACTCCCAGGCAGCGTGTAGACCGCGGGAACGGGCGCGGGCGGCGAAACGGTCCATCAGCGCTGTGTCTGCGGCCTTGCCCTTGTCGTCCTCGATAGCTTCAGCACTGATGACGACCGCGGACCGGGCGACATGGCGGTGGTCCAGACACGCTCGCAAGGCGATCGTTCCGCCCAGGCCCGCGCCGACGAAGTGGGCGGACGTGGCGTCGAGCGCGTGCATGATCGCCACAGCGTCGGTGACGTACTGATCCCAGCGGTGCAACGCCGGGTCGGGGCAGCGCGATGCTCCGTACCCTCGAATATCAGGCAGCGCAACGCGATACCGGTCAGCAAGTCGGTCGGCGAGCGGCCGCATGCTGTGGTGATCGGGCCCACCGCCGTGCAGCATGATGATCAGCTCGCCGCGGCCGACGACCTCGCCCATGAGCGGCCAGCCGTCCTCCCCGACGTGCAACGTGTGCATCACCGTCTGGCTTTCCCTTCGTCGTATCTGACCCAGCATCGACGCGGCATGTGCACGAGCCCGGTGCCGCCCTTGCAACATACCCTCCAGGGGTATATCCTTACGTACATATACCCGGTAGGGGTATGCAGACTTAGCGATGGGAGGTCGGTATGAGCACGATCGAGTACGCCGTCACAGGAATGACCTGCGGGCACTGCGAGCTGTCGGTGCGGGAAGAAGTCAGCGCGGTCGCCGGTGTTGAAGACGTCGAGGTCAGCGCCACGACGGGCACGCTGATCGTGACCTCGGCCGGTTCGGTCGATGACGCGGAGATCCTGCATGCCGTCGGTGAGGCCGGCTATTCGGCGGTGCGTGTCGCATGAACGCCGCGGGACGGTTGGCCGCTTTCGGTGCCGGACTGGCGGTGGCGTTCACGGCGGCATACGTCACCGCGGCGGCGGTCGTGCCCGACGCTGCGCCGGTCGCAGCGCAAAACTTCGGTGCCGATCCTGCCGCTGATCGCAGTGCACCGGCCGAGCAGGCGTTGCCGGCATCTCCTGTGTCCGCTGATCCGCCTGGGTTGTCGCTCGCCCAAGACGGATACGTGCTCAGCCCGGTGCGGGCGCCCGAAGCGCCCAACGATCGGGCCGTGTTGAGCTTCACCATTGCTGGTCCTGGCGGCACGCCGCTGCTGGATTACGCGACGGTGCATGACAAGCAGTTGCATCTGATCGTCGTCCGTTCTGATGGTCAGTACTTCGCCCACGTGCACCCGGTCCTGGATCAGGCAACCGGCACTTGGTCGACGCCCTGGACGTGGAAGGCCGCAGGTTCATATCGGGTGTTCGCGGACTTTCAACCCGCCCGCGTCGGCAGCACCAAACTGACCCTGACCCGCACGGTCGAGGTGGGCGGCGACTACATACCGGTCGCGCCTCTGACCACGCGCACCACAGACGAGATTGCCGGGTACACAGTAGAACTCGACGGTGCGCTGACCGCGGGCGCCTCGAAGCAGCTCACGGCGAAGGTCAGCCGAGGCGGCAACCCGGTGACAACGTTGCAGCCCTATCTGGGGGCATATGGGCATCTCGTTGCTCTGCGCGAAGGTGACCTGGCATATCTGCACGTGCACCCTGAGGGAGCCGAGCCGCAGGCGGGCGGTACCGGCGGACCTGCAGTGTCCTTCGCGGCTACCGCGCCCACGGCGGGCCGATACCTGCTCTACCTCGATTTTAAAGTCGACGACACCGTGCATACGGCCACGTTCGTCGTCGACGCCGCACGCGGCGAGACCAATCAGCCCGCGTCGAACCCCGCGCACGACGGCGGCCATGCCGGCGGGCACTGACGGCTTCCACCCGGCCAGAAAACTGAAAGGCAGTGGCATATGACGACATCGACATCGACGCCGGTGTCCGGCCCGAGTGTTGAGTTACGTATCGGGGGGATGACCTGCGCCTCGTGCGCCAACCGCATCGAGCGCAAGCTCAACAAACTCGATGGGGTTGCCGCGACGGTCAACTACGCGACCGAGAAGGCCACCGTCACGGTGCCCGAAGGCTACGACCCGGCGCTGCTCATCACCGAGGTGGAAAGCGCCGGATACAGCGCGCAACTACCCCAGGCATCCGCCCCGACCGAGGAGGCACGCGACACCGACGACTCCGAACTGGTGTCGCTGCGCCACCGGCTAACCGGCTCGGCCCTGCTCTCGGTACCCGTCATCGCCATGGCGATGATCCCGGCGCTGCAGTTCACCTACTGGCAGTGGGCGTCGCTGGCGCTGGCCGCG
Source organism: Mycolicibacterium flavescens (assembly GCF_001722335.1). Taxonomy (GTDB): domain Bacteria; phylum Actinomycetota; class Actinomycetes; order Mycobacteriales; family Mycobacteriaceae; genus Mycobacterium; species Mycobacterium flavescens. Next base: position 89,990 of record NZ_MIHA01000004.1, on the reverse strand, counting down.
CCGGTGATCGTGTGGGCGGCCTGGCCGTTCCACCGCGCCGCCTGGGCCAACCTGCGGCATGCCACAGCGACGATGGACACCCTCATCTCCCTGGGCACGTTGTCGGCCTTCCTATGGTCGCTGTACGCACTGTTTCTCGGCACTGCCGGCACCCCAGGGATGAAGCATCCATTCGAACTGACGCTGGCACCGTCTCACGGCGCGGCGAATATCTATCTCGAAGTCGCTGCTGGCGTAACCACATTCATCCTCGCGGGTCGCTATTTCGAGAAGCGTTCCAAACGGCAGGCCGGTGCAGCGCTACGCGCACTGTTGGAGCTGGGCGCCAAGGAGGTGTCCGTGCTGCGCGGCGGGGTGGAAACCAAGATCGCCGTCGAGGACCTGACGGTGGGCGACGAGTTCGTCGTGCGCCCGGGAGAGAAGATCGCCACCGACGCGGTGGTGGTGTCGGGGACATCGGCGGTCGATGCATCGATGCTGACCGGCGAATCGGTACCCGTGGAGGTCGGTCCGGGTGACACCGTGGTCGGTGCGACCATCAACGCCGGTGGGCGTCTGGTGGTGCGCGCGACCCGCATCGGTTCCGACACCCAGCTGGCTCAGATGGCCCAGCTGGTGGAGAACGCCCAAACCGGAAAGGCCGAAGTTCAGCGTCTGGCCGATCGCATCTCCGGTGTCTTCGTGCCGATCGTCCTCGTGCTCGCCGTGATCACGCTCGGTGCGTGGCTGGGCGCCGGCTACCCGGTCGCGGCGGCGTTCACCGCCGCGGTGGCGGTCCTGGTGATCGCCTGCCCGTGCGCGCTGGGCTTGGCCACGCCGACCGCACTGCTGGTGGGCACCGGTCGTGGCGCGCAAATGGGCGTGTTGATCAAGGGGCCGGAGGTGCTGGAGTCCACCCGCAAGGTCGACACCGTGGTGCTCGACAAGACCGGCACCGTCACCACCGGCACGATGGCCCTGGTCGATGTCATCACCGCCCCGGGAGCCGGCCGCGAAGACGTGCTCCGGCTGGCCGGCGCGCTGGAGAACGCCTCGGAGCATCCGATCGCCAGGGCCGTCGCCGACGCCGCAGCCGAAGAACTCGGGATGCTGCCCGCCCCTGAAGATTTCGCGAATGTCGAGGGTAAGGGTGTCCAAGGCGTCGTCGGCGGGCACGCCGTCGTCGTGGGACGCGAATCACTGCTCGCCGACTGGGCCCAACACCTGAGCCCCGAATTGCTGCAGTCGAAAACAGCGGCTGAAGCTCAGGGCAGAACCGTGGTCGCCGTGGGCTGGGACGGTCAGGCTCGCGGCTTACTCCTGGTCGCAGACACGGTGAAACCGACGAGCGCTCAGGCAATCTCACAGATGCGCGAGCTGGGGCTGACGCCCGTCCTGCTCACCGGCGACAACGAAACCGTCGCTCGGCAGATCGCCGCTGAGGTAGGTATCGACACGGTGATCGCCGAGGTGATGCCCAAAGACAAAGTCGACGTCATCGCCCGGCTGCAAGCCGAGGGCAAAACCGTGGCGATGGTTGGCGATGGCGTCAACGACGCGCCCGCCCTTGCCCAAGCCGACCTCGGTCTAGCCATGGGCACCGGAACAGACGTCGCGATCGAAGCGTCCGACATCACCCTGGTACGCGGCGACCTGCGCAGCGCCGTCGACGCGATCCGGCTGTCCCGCAGAACGTTATCGACGATCAAGACGAACCTGTTCTGGGCTTTCGCCTACAACGTCGCCGCCATACCGGTCGCGGCACTGGGCATGCTCAACCCCATGCTCGCCGGCGCGGCCATGGCGTTCTCCAGCGTCTTCGTCGTGGGCAACAGCCTTCGCCTGCGCGGTTTCACATCCACATCCTCCAACCCGACCCACTAAACCACTCAAGGAGAAGCCATGACCGATCACAACAACCCGACATCGAGCTGCTGCTGCGGCGGCTCCGCCCAAGATTTCGACAGCACGGTCATCAAGACCTCGGCGCGGAACCTTCTCGATCCCGCAACCGCGGAAGCGACATGCCCGGTCATGCCCGGCACGCTGGTCGATAAGGCTGCCGCTGAAGCCGCGGGCCTGTTCCGCGACTACCGCGGCCAACGGTATTGGTTCTGCTGCAAGGGATGCGGACCGCGATTCGACCGTGACCCCGACAAGTACGCCAGCGCGGCGTGACTATGACTGTCATTCCGCACCCCGATGCCCGCATCACGCGCAGCGGCGCTCCGTCCACACACTCGAAGGATCCGTCATGACGCCAGCCGACGACACTGACCACTGCCCGGCATCGGGTTCCACCCAGCACGGCTACATCACCGATAAAGACAAGTACCTCAAACGCCTAAAACGCATCGAGGGTCAGGCCCGCGGCATCAGCCGGATGATTGAGGAGGAACGTTACTGCATCGACATCCTCACTCAGGCCGACGCTTTGACGAAAGCCCTCCAAAGCGTCGCCCTGGGGCTCCTCGATGACCACCTCCGGCATTGCGTTCGAGACGCTGCCGCCACCGGGGGGCCAGCCGCCGACGCCAAACTCACCGAAGCATCTGAAGCCATCGCCCGGCTCGTGCGGTCATGACCCGCAACGGCGGCGCACCGACACGGCTGCCTTGCTGCTACACCGCCGCGCGAAACGACACGTTGAGAGTTCTCAGGAGAGCACACGATGACTAACCACGACGAGCACGCCATAGTGACATCGCACACCGGCGTTCACGCCGGCCACGACGGCCAGGCCGTTCACGACACGAACGCCCACCACGACGACCATGCTGACCACGGCGGCCATGCCGGCCACGGGGGTCATGCTGGCCACGGTGCCGATCATGTGGCTCAGTTTCGAAAACTGTTCTGGATCAACCTGATCATCGCCGTTCCGGTCGTCGCGTTCTCGACAATGTTCGCGATGTTGCTCGGCTACGAACTTCCCGATGTCCCCGGCGTGCGGTGGATTCCGCCGGTGCTGGGCACGGTCATGTACGTTGTGGGCGGTCGACCGTTCCTCACCGGCGCCGTCAGCGAAATCCGCTCCCGCAAACCGGGAATGATGCTGCTCATCGGGTTGGCCATCACCGTGGCATTCTTCGCCTCCTGGGGAGCGAGCCTGGGCCTGCTCCACCACGAACTGGAGTTCTGGTGGGAATTGGCGCTACTGATCGTCATCATGCTGCTCGGCCACTGGGTCGAAATGCGCTCCCTCGCACAAACCACCTCGGCACTGGACTCTCTGGCCGCGCTGCTGCCCGACGAGGCCGAGAAGATCGACGGCGACCGCATCATCACAGTCTCGCCCGCCGACCTTCAGGTCGGAGATCTGGTGGTGGTCCGACCTGGCGGCAGCGTCCCCGCCGACGGCAGAATCGTCGACGGCCGTGCCGACATGGACGAGTCGATGGTGACCGGTGAGTCGCGGCCGGTGGCCCGGAGCGTCGGAGATGCGGTAACCGCCGGAACGGTGGCCACAGATTCCGGGTTGCGGGTCGAAATCACCGCCACCGGCGACGACACTGCGCTGGCCGGAATCCAGCGCCTGGTGACCGAAGCGCAGAACTCGTCCTCGCGCGCTCAGCGCCTCGCCGACCGGGCGGCTGGGTGGCTGTTCTGGTTCGCCCTAGGTACCGCGGCCATCACCGCCGTGGCGTGGTCAATTGTGGGCGATCCTGACGCCTCCGTCGTCCGAGCGATCACGGTGCTCGTCATCGCGTGCCCTCATGCGTTGGGATTGGCGATACCACTGGTCGTGTCCATCGCCACCGAACGCGCCGCGCGCGGCGGCGTGCTGATCAAGGATCGCCTCGCGTTGGAGGGCATGCGCACCGTCGACGCTGTGCTCTTCGACAAGACCGGCACCCTGACCAAAGGTGAACCCACGGTGACGGCGATCGAGGCCGGTGGTGCTCTCGACGACGATGCGGTGCTCGCGCTCGCGGCCGCCGCCGAGGCCGATAGTGAGCACCCCCTAGCACGGGCAATCGTGAGGGCTGCCGAGGAGCGCGGACTCACTGTGCCACGCGCCAGCGGCTTTTCGTCCTCCCCGGCGGTCGGCGTGACGGCCACGGTGGACGGGCAGGAGATCCGGGTGGGCGGTCCCCGCCTGCTGGAGGAGGTCGGCGCACCAGAAGTCAGCACCGCCACTGCGTGGCGGGAGGAGGGCGCGATCATCTTGCATGTCGTCCGTGATGGCGCTGTGCTCGGCGGCCTGCGCCTGGCTGACGAGATCCGCCCCGAATCGCGCGACGCCGTCGATGCCTTGCACAAGCTCGGCGTCGAGGTGGTCATGATCACCGGTGACGCCGAAGCGGTCGCCCAAGCGGTGGGTCGCGAACTCGGCATCGACCGGGTGTTCGCCGGCGTACGCCCAGAAGACAAAGCGTCCAACGTTGCTGCGCTGCAAAAGGAGGGCAAGAAGGTCGCCATGGTCGGCGACGGCGTCAACGATGCACCCGCGTTAGCACAGGCCGACGTCGGCATCGCGATCGGCGCCGGCACCGACGTCGCCATCGCCTCTGCCGGTGTCATCTTGGCCAGTTCCGACCCGCGCTCGGTCCTGTCGGTGATCGAGTTGTCCCGGGCCAGCTATCGCAAGATGAAGCAGAACCTTTGGTGGGGGGCGGGCTACAACCTCATCGCAGTGCCACTGGCCGCCGGCGTGCTCGCACCGATCGGATTTGTGCTGCCGATGTCCGTCGGAGCAATCCTGATGTCTCTATCGACGATCGTCGTGGCGCTCAACGCGCAACTATTACGCCGGCTCGACCTGACCCCTGCAGCGAGCACACGCGCAGTCCTCGATCGCTGACACGGCCGGCGGAGCTCGTTGGCCCGCGGCCTATCCGGCCACCGCATTTCGAGGATCGGTCGAGCGGCGACAGCGACGAGGCAACTGCGAAACGCTACGAAGCCCACACCAACGAAGAGACCAGCTGATTACTCGCCGTGATCATGATCGCCGTGGTCGTCATGCAGCGGCACCGCGGGTGAAGCCGGGGCTCCTTCCGGTGCCGGTGCCGGCGGCTCGTCGGCGGGCTCGCTCACCGGCGGCGGCACGGCCGACTCGGAATTGCTCTCAGGGGTATGAGCATGCTCAGCGCCCGTCCCGTGCTGACCGCCCACTGCCGGCTCGGCGCTGGTGCCGTGGTGATCAGCGGGTGCATCCCCGGTGCTGGTGCCGTGGTGATCACCCTGTGCATCCCCAGGGGCCGTCCCGTGGTGGCCGCCATCTGCGCTCGCTGGCCCATGATGATCACCGTGCCGCAGACCGGAAGCCACTCCTACCGTGGACGCCAGCGCCACCACACCGACTGCGCCCATCAGCACTAATGCGCTGCCGAACACCGGCACCGGCTCACCTTGCAGGCCTCGGTGCCACACCCAGCTGGCACCCATCACGACGTAAATCTGTAGCAGCAGCGCGCAAAGGTCCGCGGCTTGAATCAGTTCCGCTTCTCCGGCGTGGGGGCCGAACGGGGCTCCCGAGGTCCTGGACAAGGCCCAAAGAGCGATGGCTCCAAAGTTGAGCATGATGCCGGCAGCAAGCACAAGGGTCGTCGTTCGTACCAGCACAGCCCGCGCCCAAATCAATTGGAAGAGCGCGACCGACGCGAAGAATAACCCTGCCGGCATCCACTCCTGCCAGTGGGTGGGTACGACGGCGAAGTGGATAACAGAAGCGCCCAGCGAGGCCAGCGCGGCAAGCCGGGCCGCCAACCGGCTGTCTGTTTTCCTCGCTGTCCTAGGGGCCACGGAACCAGGATGGCAGCGCCATCCTCGACAGCGGCTGCCAGACACCACATCTCAACCCGACCGAGATCCATTCGTCATCAACTACTGTCCTTCTACGTAGATGGCGTCGCCGCCACCCTAGGACCTCGACCAACGCCGCTTGCCTGTGTGCGACAACGCCCGCTCGCACTGAGCCGTGACAGCGGCGAAACGCTCACTGTTGCTGATGTCCGGGAAGCTGCCGCAAACTTTCGTACGCGATACGCGTGTCAGCGGGTCCTGGTGCGCAGCCGGGTCTGCAACTGCTGTCGTACTTCTTGGTGGATGTCGACTCTGATGGTCGGGGAAACCTCAAGCGTCGCCGCCAGCCCGTAGCGGACAGGTGCCGCCAAGCGCCCCACGTCGACGCGACAGTCAACGTTGATCTCAAGCGCATCGCCCACTGCGAACGCGACGGCCCGTCGTCCTTCGAGGATCTCGTGTTGCACCGTGCCGTTACGGGACACACGTGCCTCAGCTTCGAGGCGATCGACCCCCAGTGGCTGGCGCGGAGGTTCAAACGACAAGCGCGCCATGCGATGCCGGCGCGTCGCAGTGTTCACCGGGGAGAGCCACGCCAAGGTTACCGTCAGCCGTCGCCAGTCGGTCGTGGCGGCCAGGCTGCCCGGTAGGGGCAGTTCGAACGTGTGGCGCTGGTCGGCTGTTATCGAGCCGGCGCCCAGGAGAAGAACTCTGGTGGTCGTGGCCGAGATGACCCGTTCGAGGTCAACGGCGCCGTAGCCGAGGAGCTGGGAGATGTCACGGCGGGTCAGATCCTCGCCGCCGACGATCGCGCGGGTCAGCCCGTCGCGCATTGGCCCCCACGTCGCGGCGTGTACAAGTAGCGCCTTGGTGAGGACTGGGTGGTATTCGGCGGATGCGAAGGGCGGTTCGCCATCGACGGCCTGGAGGGCTTCGAGGACGTCGAAGATGTGGTCGGCGGTGCGCGTCGCCATGGCGGTGGCGTTGCTTGTCCCGTGCAGGTACGTGGTCCCGTTGAGTGCGCCACCGCGTCCGGGCGCGGCGACGCGCATCCCGGGACCGGTGATCGTCGTCTCTGCCGGATACAGGGTTGTCGTTCCTTCGGCAACGGGCGGACGCTGGTGCAGACTGCGGCCGCCGGGCAGCAGTATCTCGGGCTTGACCGAATTGCGATGACCGAAACCCACGGGACTGTAGAGCGCGGGCATCCCCATGTCGGTCGTGTCTAGCACTGTGTCGCTGGTCGGGGTGCTTGCGGCATCGATGTGAAGAGCTCCGACAGAGATCGCGTTCACCGCTTCGGCGGGGGAGAGGAGCCTCCGTCGGCGCGCCTGCTCGTACATGGCGGTGCCGACCGCGCGTCGTAGTTCGTCTGCGTCGAGGAGGGCTGCTGCGGGGATGCCGGCGTCGATGGCATGGTTGCCTGCGCTGACCAGGATGAGAACGTTGTAGGTGTGGGCAAGCCAGTCCAGCAGTTTGGCCAGCGGGCTGATGCGTCGGACGAACATTTGGATGGGGTCGCCGATGGATAAGTTGATAATCCTCACGCTGGGCGCCACGGGATCGTGCTGCCCGTGTCGTTCGAATATGCGGCGAAACGCTTCGTGGATAAGGTCGACCAGTAGGCGATCTCGCAGGACCGTTTCCTCTTGGCCATTGAACGGGTGTGGCTGCATGATCGGTCGCACGTACAACCGGCGTGGTGTCGATTCGCCGGGGGCATTCAGGTCGCCATGACAGATCAGCGATGCCATGGCGGTACCGTGTTGCATTTGTGACGCCGTGTACGACGCAGCGATTTCATCGGGATCGTCAATGACCAGTCGTTCGGCAAGGGCGATGTGGCCGGCCATTGGCAGTCCTTCGAGCAGGGCAATCCGTGGACGCTGATCGGTGGGTTTCGCCGACAGCGCTGCGGAGTCAAGGGGTTCATCGGACGCCGCCACCGCCGGGATGGTCATCGGTCGTGCCGGAGAAACGTACATGATCGTGTCGGTGGTCAGCAAAGCGATCGCGTCGGGCCCGCGATCGAGTACTGCCTCTACCTGGCTGTAGGGGAGGTCGGCGAGAATCGCGTGGTAGCCGATACCGGTGATGGCCGCTTGGGTGATGACTTGGCCGCCAGCGTCGTTGATGAGTGTTCGCACCGCCGTCTCGGCGACCGCCCGACGTGCGGCATCGCGGCGAAACCAGAGTTCGATCTCGACGCGGGCCATGGTGGTTGACTGACCCACAACGGCGACGTCTTCCCGCCAACGCTCCAGCAGACCAGTCTCGCGGACACGATCTTGGGGTCCCCAGCGCCTAACTTCTCGTAACAGTTCAAAGACGTCACGCAGCGGTGCTAACCCGAAAGGCATTGCTGCTTGGCGGTTTTCCTGCCACTGCGCGAAGAGGGCGAGGAGGTCGACGACGGCTTGGTTGTTGGACATCACGACATAGAGGCTGTCGGTCACGGCATCGTCGGTCGGTTCGCCATCGCGTACGGGGTGGAAGTCGTCGTCGGCGGCGAACTCCTCCCCGTCAACTTCGAGGAGGAATTCGAGACCTGGTACGCGGGCGGCGGCACGGGCGAACTCGGCTACCGGCGCGGCGAGGTCGAAGACAACTACCAGTTCGGGGTCGGCTTCGGTGGTGTTCCCGTCCACGTCGACACGGCCGGCCTGCAAAGCTTCCTGCAGGGCGGCAAATTGCGGTTCCAAGCGCTGCTGTTGTCGGCCGGGTCCCGGTCCGGCGATCCGAGTCCCAGGGAAGCGAGGCGCGCCGGTGGGGATGGGCCCCGCTAGAGGGGCTCCGAAAGACAGCGGTTGGCGTGGAGCGGTCACGTCTCCCTCGTGGCGGTGCGCTGCTTAAGCCGTTCCTTCACAACGTCTTCGACACGGCCGTCGGGCAGCGACAGGACATAGCGGCGCATGACGTCGAGTGCGAATTCTTCGATGTCGGCGTAGCTTGAGCCGGCAAGCTTGTCGGCGAGAGTGCGCGGCGCCATACCGAGGTTTCCGCCGAGTCGCACGCGCAGCTGTTCCAGGAAAACTGTGGCTTGCGCCCGAGACGGCGGCGACAGGATTAATCGGACCTGGAATCGGCGCCATGCCGCGCGGTCGAGCAGTTCGCCGTGGTTGGTCGCGCATACGGCGACGACATGCGAGGGCAATCGGTCGATCTGTAGAAGCAGCGTTGAAACGACGCGTTTGATCTCGCCGGTTTCGTGCGCATCGGCGCGCTCTTTGGCGATGGTGTCGAACTCGTCGAAGAAAAGCACACAACGCCGCGTCCGGGCGAACTCGAACACATGATCGATTCGACTTGTCGTTTCCCCGAGGAAGCTGGAGACCACCCCTTCGTAGCGCACTGCGTAAAAGGGCACCATGAGCTCCGCGGCCATGGCTTCGGCGAGCGAGGTTTTGCCGTTACCGGGCGGCCCTTCCAGGAGGATGCGGTTGCGGGGCTCTAGGCCGTGGCTACGTAGGAGTTCGCTACGGTGATGCTCCTCGATGATCTCGGTGACCGCCGCTGTGACGGCCGGAGCCATCTGCACCTCTGACAGTCTCCGTTTAGGCACGATTTCGGTGACGAGATCGGCGACCTGGCGGGCGGTGTCATCGCGGGCGAGCAGGCTGCGAGCGCCGGCAGTGGTGATCAATTCAGAGAGTCGATCAGCGACAAGGTGGTGCTGGTTGTTGCGCTCCTCGGCGATGATCGCTTCCACCAGCATGCGGAAGCGAGCGACGTCGCCACGTTGTTGGGCCTCGACTAGATCGATTACCAGGTCAGATCTCGCCATGCCCCCTCCTTGCACGATCTGTTCGTACGATCATTGCAGACAGGCTTCCCGCCGACGGTTCAGCGTGGCCCAGTGTCGTGTCCGCTGGCAGCGGCATCCCTATGGCGATACAGCCGTCAGGTATTTGCCGAGTTCGGACGTAGTGTCCCTAGCCTGCTCAATGGCGCCGGGCTGCGGTTGGCGGCTGGTGAGGTGAGTTACCAGCAGGTAGTCCTGGAGGCCGCGATGATGTGGCGACGGGGCTCTCATCCGTCGGCGCCGATCCATAAGCTCACGGTCGTGGACGGAAACACTCTGATCGCAATTGGCGGCCTGATCACCGGCGTCGTCGGGGGCAGCGCGGGCGTCGCCGCCGTGGTGTACGCATTGCGCGAGCGTCTAGGGCCGACCAATGGTTTGGTATCGCAATGATGGGGAGATAAGACAGTCGTATCGTTTCCTGAAGTGCAACACTTCGGCGGTTTTGCCGATACCTGCCATCGAGAAGCTCCCGGCTTCGGCTTGACGCGCGGAATCGCCTCGTACACAGGACGGCGACCCTAGCTGAGTCGTATGTGGGCCGCGAAATTCCATGTCCTGGGACGACGCGGAGACCTTACGGATCCTGCTGTACCAGCCGAGGTCGAATTTTTACTGGACACAATCACTCGCCATTGCCCAGTCTTTGCGCCGACAATGAGCTATAGATTCAGTCGAATGGTGCTTGCCTGGTCCTGACAGCGTGGGGTTCAGGGTGCGTCCAGGTGCTTACCGTACGGGACAAGTGGTTACCGATCAGCCGACGCCGTACGGGATAATCTCGAATGCAGGATAGGTGCTGGCCCGCAACCTATTGCGCTGTCGCACTTAGGTGTCCGCCGGCTGGAAAGGAAGAGGTTGCGGCGAAGGACTGTCGACTTTCAGGTGTGCCTTCGAAACCCGGATGCTCTCGACGGCTGACCAAACGTTGGCAAGATCCGCGAGCCAGCGAGCCATCGCGATTGTTGAGCGGATCAGTGGAGTCTGGACGACGCCCACGGGAACAGATAGTGGCGTACCTGACGGGGGTAGCGACGGCCACGAGATTGGCGCACGCGGGCTGCCTTTCGGCGTGAAGCTCGTTCGATGAATTTCGTCCAGTCTATCGATGTGTTGCCTAATTGCTGTCAATGTCGCTTCGACATCGAAAGCGCCATCGGAGTGGGTTAATAGTGACTCAAGGCGGTCGCTCATTACCTCATTGACGAGCACGACCTTCCGGGCGCGAATTACTCTCTGCTGGACATCGGCATCGCGGGTGACCCATGCACCGCAAAGACGTGCGGTCTGAACGACCGGCTCTACGGCGACGTGCCAGATCGCTACTGCATCGGAGCCGCTATGAACAACGGCGATGGCACTTGTGTCGTCCAAACTCATCTATTCAACCCTAAACCGGTTCTACGCGTTACATCCGACTCGCTATAAAGCACATCGGCATCCTTCCAGCACTCGTCCGCCTTGCCTTTCGATAACCCGGCCTGGTCGCTGAATGCTCCTCGGGTCAGGCCATCAGCCCTTGCTGCCGCGGCGCGTTTCGCTAATTGAAGTCGGTCTGGATCAGCCTCCGGTGCTGCGTAAAATTTCCCGTCGCGAAGTAGCGCCTTTACTGCCTCTTCACTCAGGCCAAGTTGCTCGCCAATCTGTTTACGGCTAGCTCCACTCAGCTGGAGGTCGACCGCTTGACGGCAGCGTGCGAGGCGCTCCGCGCGCACCGCAGTGTTGGCGACGTTTCGGCCGTCACCGGGCCCGGCCGGCGGCTTTGCCTGTTCTCGGCACCCGTCACACACAGGGGTGCTTCTGCGCCGGGCCACTATCCATGAGTAGCCACACATTGAGCACACGAGGGCAATGCCCTTGGCAGGGAGGCGATTGACCGCAATCGGTGATCCGGTACTTATCGCCGACAGGTAGTCCGATACCGATGCGACAGGGATCCCAAATTTCTGCGCGCTCTTAGCTTTTCCAGACATCGACGCCGTATCGGCCGCAACTAGCAGCTGACAGTTCGACTTCGTGACTGTCGTCACCGGTTCGTGTTGGTGTTGGCGGGCGAGGGCTTCAATTTCATCGCGCTCCATAGGTTCACCATCCGGCCACTGCGCGGCCCCCGTGAAGCAGATCCGCATCCCGTCGCGAAGTTCGAGTGCTTCAGTTCTTACGCGGTATGGGTTCGTGCGTGCGCAAACCACGGCGTCGTCTACTTCGAGCAGAGCTGCCGTCCGGCAGAGCTGTTCGAACTCGCCATCGGTGACGACCCCGTCATCGAGCGCCGCGTCTATTAGACCGGCGAGAAATTCCTTATGGGCTCGTACGCGGTCATGCGTGCTGAGTCCGAGATCGTCTGCGAGCATTGCCAACTCGCGGCGCTCGTCGACATCAAACTTGAGGTCCGCCACTGCGAAGTCCAGCAGCGTGACGTAGGGCGCAACGTCGGCTGGACTATGCAGGTTCTTGGCCAACTGGAGGACATATGGACGTTCGATTTCCACCGCTGTGAAACCGCCCCGGGTCAGCACTCGCGGGATGTCGCGCGAGGCGGGGCGGGCGAGCGCAGGTCGGCAGCTATCGAAGGCGTCAGCGACCCTAACCAATAGGTGGGCTGTGGCGCGTGCGTCGTGTATGGCGCAGTGTGCGCCGTTCAGACCGATTCCATAGTCAGCGCATGCGGCGCCAAGCTTGCAGCCGCCGACCGCACGCAACGTATCTAGGCCGTCACCCCAGTCAATGTCTATGCCGACGCGGCCGAACTCGTAAGTCAACAACCGGCGGTCGAAGCGAAGGTTGTGAGCGGCAACGACCGCGCCGTCGAGTAGTGCTGCGAGGTGCGGTGCGATGTCCTCAAATAGCGGTGCATCCCGTAGAGACGTCGGTGTTAGTCCGTGCAACCACGTCGGGCCGGGGTCACGCAACGGGTTTGTCAGGCACTCGAACTCGTCGACGATGACGCCGTTGCGATCCAGCGTGACGACGGCAACCTCGACGACTCGGTCAGCGCTGAACAGGCCTGTGGTCTCGACGTCTATGACGGCAATCCGGTCGGCCTCACCCAGCAGCGACGCAATCCGGCCCGCGCTGTGCCGGTCTGGCTGTACTGCGAATTGAAACTCTGTGTTAGCGACTTCTAGAAGCGGCAACGGTTGGCTATGTGTCCAACCCGTCCATTGGGCGCCATCCCACCATCGAAGCTGTCCCCCGTTCCATGGGTCTGGGTACCACCCAGCAGCGATCGTCATATTCCCCTCCGACGAGTTTGGTCGAACGCAGGGGAGGTTACTGAAAACGGCGGCCAAGTATCGACAGTCCGAGCGATATGACCGGATTTGTGAACGTAACTCCGCGAAACGTGCGAGACGCGGTGCCACCTAAGGTTGGCCGTTAGACGGCAAATACCGAACGATGCAACAAAGTTGTCGACCAACTGATCCGATACGAAGTGCATCCGACGTCCGGTCCAGCCCGTATTCAGGTAGCACCTTCAGCTTAGGCGCAAGTCTCCTCAGATCCGGCAGTAGGCCTGCCTGCGATTGCACGATTGCTGTAACAGGATGCTTAAGACAGGAATCACTTACTCAGGGGTTAGGGCAGTCGGGCGCCAGGCCGACTTGCCGGCTTCAGCGCGGGGGCGCCGTCGAACGTCGATCGTCGCCCGAGGGCTCCTTTAGGCGAGCGGAAAACCCGCCCCGCTGTGCCGAGAGTGTGCCAAGACGTGCAGCTACAGTGGCTGAAGCCATGGAGGTTTGGCCACGGATGAGACGGCTGAGCTGGACGTATGTGTACCTATGCGACGACGTTGAAGTGCAGAGACGCAGTGCGGCGAGATTTACACACCAGCGGTCGGCGGTTCGATACCGTCCGCGCCCACTCATCCCGACGGGGCGAAAAGCTCCAGCGCGATTCCGTCAGGATCGCGAAAGCTGAGCCCCGAGCCGTAGTGCGCGTCAACGATGGCGCCGTGCTCGATACCAAGCGCATCGAGGCGGCTGCGCCACTGCTCGAGTTCGGCACGGTCGGCGCATCCGAAGCCGACGTGGTCGAGGCCCGAACGGAATTCGGTGAACCGATCGTCGGTCATCGGTCGAGTGTGCTCGTGGATCCCGAACAGCGTGCCGTTGTCGAACTGCCAGACCACATGCCGGAACCCGGTTTCGGTGTGTTCGTCGAGGACGGGGTCGGCGTCGATCAACGCCCGGTACCACGGCGCACTGACCGACAGGTCCCTCACCGTCAGAGCCACATGATTGAGCGCAGGGAAGGGCATGCCGGCTCCTCACTCGATGGTGGTCTCGATCATCCGCGCTGCCCGGCGCCGCGGGGTGATAACGGCCACAAATTCCCGCAACCGCATCCGGCTTAGCTGCCGTCGTGCGTTAGCCGAGCTAACTCGACGGGAGCTTTGCTTTACGGCGTATTCTTGGCGCGCCCTGTTATCCGGCTAACGAAATTCACCACCTAAGCCCACCTATGTAGTTGGTACAAGTAACGACCATCGACATTTACTAAATTTGCATCTTCGGGACTGAAAATACCATTCTCGGCTGACCAAGATCGCTAAAAAGACTGGTAGAAGTCGGGCAATCTGTGACGAAACGGGTTAGAGCCCGCAATTTCCGGGAATGAATCGATCTGTATCGATGAGGCCGGCGCGGGGGCCGGTAAGGGTGAATCACGGAATGGGGATACTGATGCAGCAAAAAGGTGGCCGGCGCTCGAGGCGGCCCGTTTTCAAGATCGGCTTAGTGGTCACCGCGTCTGCGGTGGTAGCGGCAGGGGCGGGAACCATCTTCTCCGAGTCGCCGTCGAAGAACGTGGTGACGCTGCCGTTCGTCAACACCGCGGCGATCAACACGTCGAACACCACGGTCGGTTTCGCGGACTCCGACCTCTACGGCATGACGCCGGCCGAGGTTGAACGCACGCTCGACGAGATGCAGGCGATGGGCGTCAACAACGTCCGCATCCTGATCCCGTGGGCCGGTGTGGAACTCGCAGACGACTTCTACTACTGGGACACCGTCGACTACCTCGTCGAGGCCGCCGACAGCCGCGGGATGGGCATCCTCGGCGTGCTGAACTCGACGCCCGCTTGGGCTACCGAGCCCGGCCTGCCGCCGGTGGTCAGCCCGCCGGCCGACAACGAGCAGTACACGGAGTTCGTCTCGCTGGCCGCCGAGCGCTACGCCGGAAAGGTCTCGGCCTACGAGGTGTGGAACGAGCCGAACGCCTACTTCTACTGGGCACCCGCGCCGGATCCCGCGGCCTACACCGAACTGCTGCAGGCGGCGTATCCGGCGATCAAGGCCGCCGATCCGGAGGCGACCGTCGTCGGCGGCGTCGTCGGTTCGGTTACCGACGTCGCTGGTCTGGCGTACAACCCGATCACCTTCGTCGAAGGCATGTACGAGAGTGGGGCCGCGGGTTACTTCGACGCGCTGTCGCTTCATCCGTATCAATACACGCTGCCGTTCTCGCAGGGGCGACCGTACGGTGCGGCGGCGCCGATCACGCAACTCGAGACCATGCACGAGCTGATGACCGCCAACGGTGACGGTGACAAGCTGATCTGGACCAGCGAGTACGGCGAGCCCACCTCGGTCGTCGACGAAGCCACGCAGGCCGCGTTCATTCAGGACTACCTGAACACGTGGAGCGAGTTCGACTACACCGGGCCGTCTTTCATCTACACGACGCGTGACCGCGACACCGACAGCACGGTCGTCGACGACACCCTGGGTGTGCTGCGCGACGACTTCTCCTGGAAGCCCGCCGCGTACGTGATTCGGGAGTGGACGGAACGTTATCCGCAGACCGTGCCGGACGCGGTGACGCTGACCGCCTTCGCCGACGAACTCGAGGCGGCGACCGGTGAGCCGTTGGCGCTGGCGTCGATGGAGGCCACCGAGGTGCCGCAGAGCGCATTGACGACGACGCTGGCGTCGACCGAGACGGAGGCGCTCACGCCGACGACGGCCGAGGCGCTCGAGGCGGTGACCGAGGCCATCCAGACCACCGAGGCCGAGACCACCGAAACCGTCGAGGCCACCGAGACCGTCGAAACAGCCCCGGTCACCGACGAGGTGACTGAGGAAGTCACGGAGGCAACGGATGTCGACGTCGAGACGGCTCCGGTGGGGCGGTCTGCGGTGACGCCGACGTCGATCGACACCACCGACGCCGAGACCACCGAGGTCGAGGTGACCGAGGCTGAGGATGCCGACGCGACCGACACCACCGACGCGACGGATGACGCCGACACCGCCACGGGTTCGACCACGAGCTCGACCACCGGCAGCACCAGCTCGACCACCGGAAGCACCAGCTCGACCACCGGGAGCACGAGTTCGAGCGACACCGACACCGGTTCGAGTGACAGCGATTCCAGCGACAGCGATTCCAGCGACAGCGATTCGGGCAGCGACTCCTCGGACGCTGCGGCCTAGCCCGCCGTCGTCAGACAACTGAACAACGTCACGGCAGGCGGATCACACGATCCGCCTGCCGAGGCGTTTGCGGGCCCGCATATCCCACAGGTAGAGGCGGTATCCGAACAGCCAGGCCTCCCGCGGAATCACGCGGTCGGCGATCCGCAGGGCGGTCAGCAGCATCTCGAAGCGTCGCTGTTGCGCGCCGGTCCAGTTCAGTTTCATGTGCTCGCGGAACTCCTGCGGCAGGAAACCGGTCGTCGCGAACAGGTTGAACCGCCCCGCCAGCAGCCGCAGCGGTGCCGGCAGGAAAGCCATCGACGCGACACCGTGCAGATGCTCACGCACCGGCTCGTCGATGCGCAGCTCGTCGAGCGAGCGTTTCCAGTATTCGTCGAACGCCACCCGGTCCGGCGGCCACATCTCGGCGCGGACCTGCAGTGTGGTGCCGAGCTTGCGGGCGTCCTGATAGACCGCGTCGGCGGCCTCGTCGTCGAGCGGGCCGTACAGGAACTCGTGCTGATCGGTGTAGTAGCGGTACAGGCAGGCAGCCACCCAGAGCTGCAGCTTGGGGTCAAACGCCGTGTACGACACCGGACTCGACGCGGTCGAGCGGACCAGCGCGTGCACCCGGTCCACCTCGTCGCGGATCAGCTTGCGGTCGCTGTCGGTGCCCATGGTCGCAACCGCAAGATACGTGCCGGTGGTCCGGGCCCGTTTGAACGGATGCTTGTAGACGTTGCCGCTGTCGACGGGGCTTTCCAGCACGCCGTATCCGACGCCCGGCGACGCCAGTTGCATGATCACGTTCGCCGCGGGCAGCAGCGCCGCGGCGGGATTGATCAGATCGACGACGCGCGTGGCGCGGCGCGGTGGCCCGAACCTCATGTCGACCAGTAGATCACGTTGTGAGACGCTCGCGGGATGCCCGCGTCCCTCGCCCGTGCCCGCGCGGTCGGGATCGCCGCCGGTTACGCGGCCGACCTGCTGTTCGGCGATCCGCGCCGCGGACACCCGGTGGCGTTGTTCGGTAGCGCGGCAGCGGCTTTGGAGCATCGAACCTACGCCGACACCCGCAGCGCCGGCGTCGTACATGTCGGCGCGCTGCTCGGCGCGTTGACCGCGCTCGGCGTGACGGCTGACCGGGCCGCCGCACGCGCGGGCGCCGTTCCCGCGGCGCTGACCACGGCGGCGGCGGTGTTCGTCGCGCTCGGCGGGACGTCGTTGGCGCGCACCGGTGCGCAGATGGCGCAGCACCTCGACTGTGGCGACATCGATGCTGCGCGACAGCTGCTGCCGTCGCTGTGCGGCCGCGACCCGGCCGTGCTCGACGAACACGGCCTCACCCGCGCCGCTCTGGAATCGATCGCCGAGAACACCTCCGACGCGGCGGTCGCGCCCCTGCTGTGGGCGGCACTCGGCGGCACGCCCGCGGTCCTGCTCTACCGCGGCGCCAACACGCTTGACGCGATGATCGGCCACAAATCGCCGCGGTATCGGCTTTTCGGCTGGGCGGCAGCGCGTTTCGATGATCTGGCCAACTACCTGGCGGCCCGGCTGACCGGGCTGCTGGTGGCGGTCTGCGCGCCGCTGGTCGGTGGGTCCGCGCCGGCCGTGCTACGCGCGTGGCGCCGTGATGCCGGCCGTCATCCCAGCCCCAACGCCGGTGTCGCGGAGGCCGCGTTCGCCGGTGCGCTCGGCGTGCGGCTGGGTGGGCCCACCCAGTACGCCCATCAGCTCGAGGTCCGGCCCGCGCTCGGCGACGGTCCGCCACCGCAGGTCGCCGATCTCCGTCGGGCGGTGCGGTTGTCGCGTGCGGTACAGGTCGCCGCTGTCGTGTTCAGCGTCGCCGCCCGTAGCGGTCGGCGAGCTTCTGCTCGGTGGTGAGCGGCACGTCGGGGGCGGCCTCGACCGCCT
This sequence comes from Mycolicibacterium flavescens, assembly GCF_001722335.1. Classification (GTDB taxonomy): domain Bacteria; phylum Actinomycetota; class Actinomycetes; order Mycobacteriales; family Mycobacteriaceae; genus Mycobacterium; species Mycobacterium flavescens. The sequence goes on along the minus strand of NZ_MIHA01000004.1, from coordinate 72,122 downwards.
CCTGGGCGGCCTTCTCCCGTCGGCGCTGACGCAGTTCGGCGAACGCGAAGTAGCCCAGCCCGATCGGGGCGATGATGCCGAACGCGATCCACTGGATGCCGTAGGACAGGAACGGCCCGGCATCGAGGTGTGGAAGCGGGATCACGCCGAGCCCGCCGGGCTGGTCCTCGGTCAGCTGCAGGTAGGACCCCGTGAGCGGAACGCCGGTGAGCGCCGCGATCTGCTCGGTGTTGATCGAATAGACCTGCTGTGCGCCGTCGGCCTCGAACGGCTCCCGGCCCAGCGCCCGCAACTCGGAGTCGCGCAGCCGGGCCTCGATGGTGACCGTGCCGTCGGGCGCCGGCGCGATCTCGGGCACCCCGGAGCCCTGGACGGGCCGGACATATCCACGGTCGACCAGCACGGTCGGTCCGTCGTCGACGGCGAACGGCACCAGCACTTCGAAGGCCGGCTCACCCTCGACCGTGCGCAGACGTGCCAGCACCTGCGCGTCGGGCAGGTAGCGGCCGGTCGCGGTCACCCGGTGCCACTGCTCCTCGGGGGCGGCCGAATCCTGTTCGGGCAGAACCGATGTGACTGGCACCGGATCGGCGGACAGGGAACGCGAGATCTGCGCGTTCTCCCGGGAGGTCTTGCTGTTCTTGCCCAGCTGCCACGGCGCCAGCACGGTGAAGCACAGATAGGCGAACGCGATCACCACCACGAAAAGCGCCAACCACGACGGTCGGAACAGGAAGGCGAAGCGACGCATCAGCTCGCGATTCCCCTCGCGGCGAGTTGCTCGTCGACCCAGGCGTGCAGGCCCGGCAGCGACGACTCGATCACCGTGAACACGTCTTCGAAGTCGGCGTGATCGCCGTAGTACGGGTCCTCCACGTCCAGGGCGTGCGCACCCGAGCGCGGGTCGAACGACCGCAACATCCGCAGGCGACCGTCGGGCACCCCGAGATCCTTGAGCATCCGAACGTGGTTGCGGCCCAGCGCGATCACCAGGTCGGCCGCCAGATGGTCGTCGTCGACCTGGGCGGCGCGGTGCGCGGTCGGGTAACCGTGCTCGCGCAGCACGTGGGTGGCCCGCCGGTCGGCCGGCTCACCGGCGTGCCAGCCGCCGGTGCCCGCGCTGCTCACCCGCACCGCGTGGCCGAGGCCGCGCTCGCTGATCTGATGGGCGAACATCTTCTCGGCCATCGGCGAGCGGCAGATGTTGCCCGAGCACACGAACGTCACGTGCAGCAGTTCAGACACCCAACACCTCACGCAACTCCGTGACCGTCGCGACGTGGGCGGCCGGCTGTGCGGCGTCGGGGCCTTCGAAATCCGTGCGTCCGTAACCCCATCCGACCACCACGGTGTCGATGCCGTGGGCGGCGGCGCCCTCGACGTCGTGCGAGCGGTCGCCGACCATCACCACCCGCTCCGGCATGTCGTCAATCTGCGCCAACGCGTGCGCGACCACGTCGACCTTCGCCGCGCGGGAACCGTCGACGCTGGCGCCGGCGATCACCTCGAAGCAGTCGTGCAGGCCGAAATGCTCGAGGATCCGCTGCGCGGTCGGCTCCGCCTTGGAGGTGGCCACCGCCATTCGCACACCGGCCGCGCGCAGGTCGTCCAGCAGCGCCGGGATCCCGTCGAACACCCGGTTCATCGCCCAGCCGCGGCTGCGGTAGTCCTCCCGGTACGCGGCGATCGCCGCGTCGGTGCGCTCGCCGAGCCCGAGGTTGCCCAGCGTGTGGTGCATGGGCGGGCCGATGATCATGGTGGCCAGGTCCCCGTCCGGGACGTCCGCGCCGACCGACCCGAGCGCGTGCCGGAAGCTGGCGACGATGCCCTGCGCGGAATCGGTCAGGGTGCCGTCGAGGTCGAAGATCACCAGCTGCGGGCGGGTTGCGGTCGTGGTCGGGTCCAGCGTGTCGGTCACGACCCCCATTGTCCCCGATCTCAGAACCCGCCGGCGCGGCGCACTAGGGTCGTGATGTGGCGAGTCCTCTACGTGCGGCAGCGCGGTACCACGGCGACCAGGCCGTGGCCCCGGGGATGCTGGATTTCGCCGTCAACGTCCGCGGCGCAGCACCGCCGTCCTGGCTGGTAGAGCGCCTCGCGGGCCGGTTGGGCGACCTCGCGCGCTACCCGAGCCGCGACGACGAACTGCGCGCTTGCACCGCCGTGGCCGCCCGCCATCACCGCGAGATCGACGAGGTCGCGCTGCTGGCCGGGGGCGCCGAGGGGTTCGCGCTGCTGCCCGACCTGCGACCGCGCCGGGCCGCGCTGATCGCGCCGTCGTTCACCGAGCCCGAGGCGGTGCTCGCGGCGGCCGGGGTGCCGTTCGACCATGTGGTGCTCGACCCGCCGTACACGCTGGCCGCCGACGCGGTGCCGGCCGAGGCGGACCTCGTCGTCGTCGGCAACCCGACCAACCCGACGGGTGTGCTGCACACCCGCGAGCAGGTGCTGGCGCTGCGGCGGCCGGGCCGCATCGTGGTGGTCGACGAGGCGTTCGCCGACGCCATCCCCGGCGAGGCCGGCTCGCTGGCCGCCGACCCGCTGCCCGACGTCCTGGTGCTGCGCAGCCTCACCAAGACCTGGGCGCTGGCGGGTCTGCGGGTCGGCTACGCGCTGGGAGCTCCCGACGTGCTCGACCGGTTGACCGCGCGCCGCCCCCACTGGCCCCTCGGCACGCTGCAACTCGAGGCGATCAGCGCGTGCAGCCACCCCGATGCGGTGGCCGCCGCCGACCGGTCCGCGCGCGCGGTGCTCGAGGACCGCTCCGCGATGGTGGCCGGGTTGACTAGCATCGGCGTCCAGGTCGTCGAGGGTTCGGCGCCGTTCGTGCTGTTCTGCGTCCCGGATGCCGAGCTGACGCGGAAACGACTGGAAGACAGGGGGATTGCCGTGCGACGCTGTGACACGTTCGTCGGACTCGACGGCCAGTTCCTGCGGGCCGCGGTGCGCCCGGAATGGCCGGTGCTGGTCGACGCCGTCGCCGAGGCGCTGCGATGAGCGCGCGGCTGGCCGACGTCATCGACGTGCTGGAGGCGGCGTACCCGCCCGAGCTGGCGCAAGGCTGGGATTCGGTCGGACTGGTGTGCGGCGACCCCGACGAGACGGTCGAGTCGGTCACGGTCGCGGTCGACGCCACCCCCGCGGTGGCCGCCGAGGTGCCCGAGCGCGGGCTGCTGCTGGCCCACCACCCGCTGCTGTTGCGCGGCGTCGACACCGTCGCCGCCAGCACCGCCAAGGGCGCCCTGATCCACGGCCTGATCCGCACGAACCGCGCGCTGTTCACCGCGCACACCAACGCCGACTCGGCCGCACCCGGCGTCTCCGACGCGCTCGCCGAAGCGCTCGGATTGACGGTCGAGGACGTGCTCGAACCCGTGGGCGGAGGGCGGGACCTCGACAAGTGGGTCGTATTCGTGCCCGCCGCCAACGCCGACGCGGTACGCAACGCCATGTTCGCCGCGGGCGCGGGCCACATCGGGGACTACTCGCACTGCAGTTGGTCAACGACCGGAACCGGCCAGTTCCTTCCGCACGAGGGTGCCTCGCCGGCCATCGGCAGCGTCGGCGCGATCGAACGGGTGCCCGAGGACCGGGTGGAGATGATCGCGCCCGCGGGACTGCGCGCGCGGGTGCTCACCGCGCTGCGCGGCGCACACCCGTACGAGGAACCGGCGTTCGACATCTTCGCGTTGGCGCCGATCCCCGGCGACGTCGGCCTGGGCCGCATCGGCACGCTGGCCGAGCCGGAACCGTTGTCGGCGTTCGTCTCCCGTGTCCGCGCGGCGCTGCCCGAGACCTCGTGGGGGGTGCGCGCAGCCGGTGACCCGGGTGCGACGGTGTCGCGGGTCGCGGTGTGCGGGGGAGCGGGTGATTCGCTGCTCGGCCGGGTCGCGCGCGTCGGCGTCGACGCGTATGTGACCTCGGATCTGCGCCACCATCCCGCCGACGAGCACCGGCGGGCCTCGGGGGTCGCCCTGGTCGACGTGGCGCACTGGGCCAGCGAGTACCCCTGGTGTCATCAGGCTGCCGCCCTGCTGCGCGGCCACTTCGGTGACGCGCTTCCCGTACAGGTGTCGGCGGTGCGCACCGACCCGTGGAACGTTGAGGATTGATATGAAAGCCGATGTAGGGCAACAGAAGTCGTTGCTGGAACTGGCGGAGCTCGACGCTGAGCTGGGCCGGATCGAGCATCGCGGCAAGAACCTGGCCGAGCAGCAGCGTCTCGAGGAGGTGCAGGCCCGCCACCGTGAGGCCAACGACGGCCTGGCCGCCCTGCAGATCGCGATCGAGGATCTCGATGCACAGATCGCGAAGTTCGAAACCGAGATCGACGGGGTGCGGCAGCGCGAGGACCGCGACCGCAAGCTGATGGCGGGCGGCACCGTCGACGCCAAACAGCTCACCGAACTGCAGCACGAACTGCAGACGCTGGAGCGCCGCCAGTCCTCGCTGGAGGACTCCCAGCTGGAGGTGATGGAGCGCCGCGAGGAGCTGCAGCGCGACCAGGAGCAGGCGCTGGCCAAGATCGACGAACTGGAAGGCGAACTCGCCGCTGCGCAGACCGCGCGCGACGAGGCGCGCACCGGTCTCGAACAGCAGCGGCACCAGGGTCTGTCGCGGCGCGACGAGCTCGTCGCGGCCCTCGATGCCGAACTGGTGGCGATGTATGAGCGGCAGCGGGCCCGCGGTGGTGCCGGTGCCGGAGCGCTGCAGGGCCGCCGCTGCGGGGCGTGCCGGCTCGAGATCGACAAGGGTGAGCTGGCGCGGATCTCGGCCGCCGCCGACGACGAGGTCCTGCGCTGCCCCGAGTGCGGGGCGATCCTGTTGCGCGTCAAGGGGACCGGCGCGTGAAGGTGATCGTCGAGGCCGACGGCGGATCGCGCGGCAATCCCGGACCGGCCGGCTACGGCTCGGTGGTGTGGTCGGGTGATCACGCGACGGTACTGGCCGAAAGCAAGGAGGCGATCGGTCGCGCCACCAACAACGTCGCCGAATACCGCGGTCTGATCGCGGGTTTGACCGAGGCGGCCGACATCGGCGCCGACGAGGTCGACGTCCGGATGGACTCCAAGCTCGTCGTCGAGCAGATGTCCGGGCGTTGGAAGGTCAAGCACCCGGAGATCGCCGTCCTGCACCGGGAAGCCACCGGGATCGCGGGACGCTTCGATCGCGTCACCTACACGTGGATCCCGCGGGCGCAGAACAGTCACGCCGACCGGTTGGCCAACGAGGCGATGGACGCTGCGGCCGAGATGCCGGCGCAACAACCAGCGCAGCCGGCGTCGAACCCGGTGGCCTGGACCGGCGCCCGCGGCGAACCGACGCGCTTCCTGCTGCTGCGTCACGGGCAGACGGAACTGTCGGTGGAGCGGCGTTATTCGGGCCGCGGCAACCCCGCGCTGACCGACCTCGGTCGGCGCCAGGCCGAGGCGGCGGCGGCCTATCTGGGCCGCAAGGGCGGTGTCGCGGCGGTCATCACCTCACCGCTGCAACGCGCCTACGACACCGCGGCGGCGGCAGCCAAGGTGCTCGGCCTCGACGTGACCGTCGACGACGACCTGATCGAGACGGATTTCGGGGCGTGGGAGGGTTTGACGTTCGCCGAAGCCGCGCAACGGGATCCGGACCTGCACCGCCGGTGGCTTCGCGACACCAGCCTGGCGCCGCCGCAGGGGGAGAGCTTCGACGCGGCCGCCGTCCGGGTGAACCGGGCGCGGGCGCGGATCATCGCCGAGCACGCCGGCGAAACCGTGCTGGTGGTCTCGCACGTGACGCCGATCAAATCGCTGCTGCGGGTGGCGCTCGACGGTGGCTCCAACATTTTGTACCGACTGCATCTGGATCTGGCGTCGCTGTCGATCGCCGAGTTCTACCCCGACGGCGCCGCGTCGGTGCGGCTGGTCAATCAGACGGCGTATCTGGATTAGTCGTGCAGGTGGAGCCGCTCACCGTGCGGCCCGAAGATCGTGATGGCCTCGACCGGTCCGTCGACTACGCCGAACCAGTGCGGTGTCCACGTTGAGAACTCCACGGCTTCACCGGGTTTGACGACGAAGTCGCGCTCGCCGAGGATCAGCCGCAACTGACCCGACAGCACGTACATCCAGTCCTGGCCCTCGTGCACCGGTAGCTCGTCGGGCGGAGTCCGTCGGCGCGCGCTGATCCGGATCTTGAACGCCTGCAGACCGCCGGCGGGCTGACGTGTCAGCGGCCAGTACGTGATGTTGTGGTGGGTGTGCGAGCCGGCGCGGACGCGCGGGTCCTCGGCTTCCGGGGTGCGCAGCAGTTCGTCGGTGCTGACCGACAGCGCGGCCGCCAGCCGCGGCAGGTGATCGAGGGCCAGACGGCGCTTACCCGATTCCAGCCGCGACAGTGTGGACACGTCGATGTTGGAGCGTCCGGCGACCTCCTCGAGGGTAAACCCGCGCTGCATGCGCAGTTCACGCAGCCTGCGCCGCACCCGGGCGTCGACGCTGTCCTCCGGTTTTGCCTCCATGGCAAGAAAGCTTGGCATTTCTGCGGCACGGTTGCAATGTGGTGGCATGAACTTCGAATGGGATTGCGTCGTTGTCGGTGGTGGCGCGGCGGGATTGAGTGCGGCGCTGGTGTTGGGCCGGGCGCGGCGTCGGGTGCTGCTGGTGGACTCCGGTGCGCAGAGCAACTTGGCCGCCCACGGAATCGGCGGCCTGCTCGGGCACGACGGCCGTCCGCCGTCTGAGCTCTACGCGATGGGCCGCGAGGAACTGGCCGCGTACCCGAGCGTCGAGGTGCGCACCGGTGAGGTCGTCGACGGTACCGGTGAGGCAACCGGTTTCACGGTGCGCCTGGCCGACGGCACGACCGAGCGGACGCGCCGGGTCCTGCTCGCCACCGGCATGGAGTACCGGCCGCCCGAGCTACCCGGTCTGGCCGAGTTGTGGGGCGGGTCGGTGTTCCACTGCCCGTTCTGCCACGGGTGGGAGGTCCGCGACCAACCCCTGGGTGTGCTGGCCGATGGTGAGCGCGCGGTGCACATGGCGCTGCTGCTGCGGTGCTGGAGCGACGACGTCATCGTCCTGACCTGTGGCGCAGACGATTTCGACGATGCTCAGCTTGGGCGGTTGGCGGCCGCGGGGGTGGGGATCGAACCGAAGGTGGTGCGGGAGTTGGCTGGCGACGGCGGACGGCTGGAGGCGGTGGTCTTCGACGACGGAAGCCGGTTGCCGCGCACAGGTCTGCTGGTGGCCACCACGTTGCACCAGCGATCACCTCTGGCTTCCCGGCTCGGCGTCGCCGCAGGCGATCCGACCCCGGTGGCGCAGGACCCGGTCACCGTCGACGCGATGTATCAGACCAACGTGCCGGGCGTCTTCGCGGCCGGTGATCTCAGCGCGATGATGCCGCAGGTCGCTGCGGCCGTCGCGGCCGGTTCGGGCGCCGCTGCCGCGGTGATGCAGAGCCTGCTCACCGAGGATCATCCACTCATTCACGAAGGGAACTAGCATGTCAACGCCTGACGCCAAACAACATTGGGAAGAGCACTACAGCGCCCGTGACCGGATCTGGAGCGGTCGGGTCAACGTCCGGTTGTCGGAGATCGCGACGACGTTGACACCCGGCAGGGCACTCGATCTGGGGTGCGGTGAGGGCGGTGATGCGGTGTGGCTCGCCGAGCAGGGATGGCAGGTCGTGGCCGTCGACATCGCCGAAACGGCCTTGCGCCGCGCAGCTGACGAGGCGGCGGCACGAGGTGTGGCCGACCGGATCTCGTTTCAGCAGCAGGACCTGTCGACCGGATTCCCCGAGGGCGAATTCGACCTGGTGTCAGCACATTTCCTGCACTCGACGTTTCCGCTGGACCGGATGCCGATCTTCGCCGCGGCAGCGCGGGCCGTGCGGCCGGGCGGGATGCTGTTGATCGTCAACCACAGCGGGCCGCCGCCCTGGCACGCCGAACTGGACCACCACAACACGTTCGACGCGCCGCAGGACATCGTCGCCGCGCTGAATCTCCCTGCGGAACTGTGGGAGACGGCCGAGATCCGCTCCGTCGAGCGGGAGGTCACCACACCCGAGGGCAAACCGTTCACCTGGTTCGACAACGTGATCATCCTGCGGCGGCGGTAGTTCATGCTGCATCGTGGAAGATGAGCCCGAGCGTGTAACGCTGGCCCGACCGCACCACCGAGACGCCGTGGCGCACGGGTGCGGCCGACCACCCGCGGATCGCGGTTACCGGGCGCTCGCGGGTGGTGAACACGTAGCCGTGCCCGCGCGGCAGGAGCGTTGCGGTGCCGCGGGATTGGGCGCGTGGCCGCTGCTCGAGGAGCAGGAACTCGCCGCCGGTGTGGTCGACGCCCGGTTCCATCAGGTTGACGACGACCTGCAGTGGAAAAACCAGATCGCCGTAGAGGTCTCGGTGCAGGGCGTTCCAGTCGCCGGGGCCGTACTTGAGCAGCAGCGCCGTCGACTTCGTCTGACCGGCGGCGTGACACCGATCCAGCCACTCGTCGAGGGTGTCCGGCCAGGGGGTCGGCCGGCCGAGCTTTCGCCACCAGTCTCTGGCTATCGGTAACAGGCGTGGATAGAGCGCCTGGCGGAGCGCCTCGACCGGTTCGGGGTAGGGCTCGGCGAAGTAGCGGTACTCGCCTCGACCGAAGCGGTGGCGGGCCATGTCGACGGTCGCGCGGAACAGGTCGTCGACGGGGTAGAGGTCGCGGATCGCGGCTGTCTCGTCGTCGGTGAGCAGGCGGGGGAGCAGAGCGCCGCCGTACTCGTCGAGCTCGTGTGTGATCGCGGGCCAGTCGGCGGTGTCGGTGCGCATACCCGGTAGACGGTCGGCACGGCCGCATTGTGAGATCCCGGCCGACATTTGGATGAAGTTATCCCCAAGTTGAAATTCATCCACAGTTGCGCGGCCGAGGGTGGCTCACGACGCTGGACGCGGCTAGCGTCGAAAGCATGTTCGAGAAATTGGTGGCGCGAGCGGTCGGCAGCCGGGACGCTGTCGGCGCGGTGGACGCGTGGGCGCGGGTGGAGAACGCCGCCTGCGCGCGCCGGCTCGCGGCCTCCGCCGACGTCCTCGCGCGTCACGTATCCGCCGACGGCTCGGCTGAGCGGGAGAACTGGTCAGCCGACAATTGGGCCGCGGCAGTCGCTGAGATCGCCGCAGCCCAGGGTGTCTCGCGCGGTGTGGCATCCCATCAGCTGCTGACCGCTTGGGGGTTGCGGAAACGGTTGCCGCGGGTGGCGGAGGTGTTCGCCGCGGGGGCCATCTCGTACCGGATGGCCCAGGCGATCGAGTCGCGGACCCGGTTGATTCGCGATCACGAGGCGAAGGCCAAGGTCGATGCCGAGATCGCCGCCCGGGTGGAGCAGTGGACGAGCTTGTCGGTTGAGAAGATCGAGAAGGAGATCGACTTCTGGGTGGATCGCTATGACCCGTTCGCGGTGCGGCGCACCCAGATGAAGACACGCGGGCGCCATGTTGACGTCCACATCTGCGACGACGGGTCGGGCATGGCCTATGTCGAGGCGTTGCTGATGGCCACCGACGCCGAGGCGTTCGACAGACGACTGGACGCGATGTGCGCCGCGGTGTGCGACGACGACCCGCGCACCATGGAACAGCGGCGCGCGGACGCGATGGGCGCCATCGGTCAAGGTGCGGATCGGCTCGCGTGCACGTGCGGGCGCGAGGATTGCGCGGCCGCGGAACTGACGGTCAGCTCGACGGTGATCCATGTCGTGGCTCGTGAGGAATCACTCTCCGACGACACCGACGTCGACCTCGACGGCGAGGATCCGCCGGGACCGTCACGCGAGGAACTGCTGCGCATGACGGTGCGGGAGGCGTTGTCGCCGAGGCCTGAGGACATGCCGTCGGCACCGGCCGACACCGATCCGGCCTATCTGCTGGGTGGCGGGATGCTGCCCGCGCCGCTGCTGGCCGCGAAACTGGCCGGCACCGCGAAGATCGAGTACCTGCGGCATCCCGGCGGGGCGCCGCCCGAACCGCGATACCGGCCCTCGGCGGCGTTGGCGTGGTTCGTCCGGTGCCGCGATTTGACGTGTCGGTTCCCGGGCTGCGACGTGCCCGCCGATCGCTGCGACATCGACCACACGATCGCCTACCCGGTGGGTCCCACGCAGGCGTCGAATCTGAAATGCCTTTGCCGACAGTGTCATTTGCTCAAGACGTTCTGGGGGTGGCGGGATGTTCAGCACCCGGACGGGCGGGTGGACTGGATCTCCCCGACGGGGCAGACCGTGACCACCTGTCCGGGTGCCGAACTTCTGTTCCCGGCGCTGTGCCGGCCCACCGCGCCGGTGGACCCTGCGATCGTGCGGCAGGCTGCCCGGGTGCCGAACGGCGCCCAGGCGCGCGGGCTGAGGATGCCCCGCCGCAAGCGGACTCGCGCTCAGGACCGGGCCGCGGCGATCGAGGAGGAACGCGCGCGTAACGCTCCGGTCAATGCCGCCCGAGTCGCCGAACGCGATAGACCCCCGCCCTTCTAAGGGCCGGTCAGCGTCGACAGATCCGCCAGTTGCGTGAGGCGGACGCTGTTGCCCGAAGGGTCGCGGAACCCGCAGTCGATGCCGTACGGCATTTCGTGTGGCTCCTCGGTGAACTCCACACCGCGCGACTTGATCTCCTCGTACGACGCCTGGCAGTTCTCGGTGGTCAGGAAGATCGTGCCGGCGAAACCTTTGGCGGTCAGGTCCAGCACCTGCCGGCGGGTCGGCTCGTCCATCACCGGTTCGCCGGGCACGGCCATCAGCACGATCGACACGTCGTCCTGGCCGGGTGGGCCGACGGTGAGCCAGCGGAAGATCCCGTCGACGTCGGGTAGCGAAACATCCTGCCGCACTTCCATACCGACCTTCTCGGTCCAGAACTTCAGCGCGGCTTCCTGGTCGTGCACCCACAGGTGGGCGCTTGCAATCTTGATCATGTCAGCGACGCTACGGTCAGCCCGCCCGGCCCGTCTTCTCCCCGTGTGCTGTCTTCACTACACGGCTGTCGGCGCGCGGCCGGGTGTCGCGCTTGAGGATGCAGCTGGGGATCGGCGCGCTCAGCGCCGCGGCCGGCCGGCTGGCCCGGTACGCCGCAGGCGGCAACCCGTAGACCCGCGCGAAGCTACTGGTGAACGACCCCACGCTCTGCAGGCCCACCATCACGCAGATGTCGGCCACCGAGCGGTCGGTGTAGCGCAGCAGCGCCGCGGCCCGTTCCAGCCGCCGCGTCTGCAGGTACGCCCGCGGCGACTCCCCGAACGTCTTGGTGAACATCCGCGAGAAGTGCGCCCGCGACAGCCCCGCCGCGGCCGCCAGATCGTCGACGGTCAGCGCCTCCGCATACCGCGCGTCGACCATGTCTTTGGCCCGCAGCAGGTAACGGGCCGGAGGCACCTGCGCCATGAACGCAGTATGGCGAACTCGCGAAACTGTGTCACCAGGCAGTACCGTGGATCCGCGGATGAGTTGGCTGGGCGGCCGCGGGAATCAGGGTCACCTGGTTCTCGAGGAAAGTCCGGACTTCACAGAGCAGGGTGATTGCTAACGGCAATCCGAGGTGACTCGCGGGAAAGTGCCACAGAAAGCAGACCGCCACCTCGGTGTCTTCGGGCGCCGGGGAGGTAAGGGTGAAACGGTGCGGTAAGAGCGCACCAGCATTCCGGGTGACCGGAGTGGCTAGGCAAACCCCACCCGAAGCAAGGCCAAGAAGGCCGCAACCTGGTTGCGGTCGCGCAGGCGTCCGAGGGTTGCTCGCCCGAGCCTGCGGGTAGGCCGCTCGAGGCACCCGGCGACGGTGTGTCCAGATGGATGGTCGCCGCCGCGGCGCCGTGGTCAACCGCGGCGCTGCGGAACAGAATCCGGCTTACAGGCCAACTCATCCGCCCTCTCACCGCTTCTTCTTGCGGACCGCCTTGTCCAGCTTCTTGAGCGCCCTGTCGAGCCCGTCGCGCGCCTGGTCGGCCAGCTCATCCTCGATGCGGTACAGCACACCGTAGGTGAACGTGTCCTCGCGGGCGGCGTGCGCGGCCTCGGCCTGCTGGCTCAGATGCGTGCGGCTGACCACGCTGTCCTGGTGATCGCCCAGCATCGACTGGATGCTCTTCGCCCGATCCGAAATCTTGTCGTCACCGGTCGCGGCGGCGGTATAGCGAAGTCGCTTGGCGCCCTTGCGAATCCGGTGCAGCGCCTCGTCCTTGTCGTCGTCGGCACCGGACTTGGCGGCGGCTTTGGCCGCCTTGCGGACCCGTTTGTACGCCGAGTCGATCGTCGCCGTGACGTGCTCGGGCTGCTGCCCGGGTTCGGCCGCGACCAGCCCCTCCAGCGCGTCCAACAGCCGGAAGTACCGCTCCGAGCGCATCGCGACCAGCGACCGTCGCAACCCCGCGTCATACCGCCGCTGCGCCCCCTCGACCAGCCGCTGCCGGATCGGCCCGCGCACCAGTTCCGCCGGTAGCCCGTCGAGCGCCTCCTGATACCGTTCGGCCAGCACCTCGGCGTCCCGCGCCACCCCGAGGATCGACGCCAACTGCCGCAACTCGTCGAGAACCCACGCGTCGTCGGAGATCCCGAACGCCTCGCGCGACGACTGCAGCAGGCTGCGGATCTTGCGGGTGGTCACCCGCATCTGGTGCACCGAGTCGTAGACGTCGGCCCGCACCGCCCGGTCCCACTCGATCAGCTCGCCGATCAGGTCGGCCACCGCCCGGTGCATCGGGCCTTTCGGCTCCGCGGCCGGCGCGCCCTCCGCCGTCGACAACACCCTGGCCAACTTCGACCCGCTGGCCGCCGGTTCGGCGCCCGCGTCGAGCAACCGGTTCGACAACCGGTCCAGCAGGTCCCGGTCGTCGCCGCCGACCAGTTCGAGCTCCCACTCCCGCCAGGTCTGCTCCTCGCCGTCCGGAAGCGCCTCCGCGCTCACCTCGTCATCGCAGAACTCGGCCAGCGGCGCGCCGTCGGGCCCGTAGAGCATCTCGACCGTGCGCTGCGTGATGATCCGCGCGACGGGCGAGAGCGGTCGGTTGCGCACGATCGCCAGCACCACATCGCGCAGACCGTCGGGCACCCCTCCGTCGTCGTCGCCGAGCGGTTCCCTGACCTCGGTGCGGGCATCGGGCCCGGCGGGCAGCTTCAGATGCCAGCCGGCGTCGGGCCCACCCGTGCGGCGACGCAACGTGATGCGCCGCGCGGCCAGGTCGTGGCCGGGGGTGTCGAAATACACCGCTTCCAGCAGGTACGACGGTGAGCGTTCCACCCGGCCGACCGCTGAGAGCCCGTCGAACGACGGCGCCACGCTCGACTCGACGACATCGAACTTGCGCTCGACCTCCAGATGCCGGGATGCCTTGTCCGCTGATTTGCCCATGGTGAGAATCCAGCCTGCCACATGCGCGTGAACACCGGCGGTTGCTGCGAGGCTAAGGTCCACCTGTGACCGATTACGAAACGTTGACCTTCGAACAGTCCGGCGCCATCACCCGCATCGCATTGAACCGCCCGGACGCCGCAAACGGCATGAACGGCACCATGACTCGGGAACTGGCCGACGCCGCCAGGCGCTGCGACACCGCCGCCACCAAAGTCGTGGTACTCACCGGGACCGGCCGGTTCTTCTGCGCGGGCGGCGATTTGAAGGACTTCGCCGCCGCCCCCGACCGCGGCGCCCACGTCAAGGGCGTCGCCGACGATCTGCACCGTGCCATCTCCAGCTTCGCCCGGATGAACGCCGTGCTGATCACCGCCGTCAACGGCACCGCCGCCGGCGCGGGCTTCTCGATCGCGGTGACCGGCGACCTGGTGCTGGCCGCCGAGTCCGCCTCGTTCACGATGGCCTACACCCGGGTCGGGCTGAGCCCCGACGGCAGCGCGTCCTACTACCTGCCCCGGCTGATCGGCATCACCAGGACCAAGGAACTCATGCTCACCAACCGCAGCCTGTCGGCGCAGGCGGCGTCGCAGTGGGGGCTGGTCACCGAGGTGGTGCCCGACGCGGACCTCGCCGCGCGCACCGACAAGCTCGCCGGCCAGATCGCCGCCACCGCAGCCGGATCCAACGGCGGCGTCAAGGCGTTGATGCTCGCGACGTTCAAGAACGGGCTCGAGGAACAGATGGAACTCGAGGGCCGGCTGATCGCCGAGCGCGCGAACTCGGCCGACGGCCGCGAAGGCGTCGACGCGTTCCTGGCGAAGCGGAAAGCCGAGTTCGCCTAGAACGAGTGCTCGTCGGCGGGGAACACCCCGCTGGCGACCTCGTCGGCGTATTGCTCTGCCGCACGGCGCAATTCGACACCCACATCGCCGAACCGCTTCACGAACTTCGCGGTCTTGCCGCTGGTCATGCCCGCCATGTCCTGCCACACCAGAACCTGCGCGTCACAGTTGGGGCCCGCGCCGATGCCGACGGTCGGGATGGTCAGCTTGCCGGTGATCTGGGTGGCCAGCTCGGCAGGCACCATCTCCATCACCACGGAGAACGCGCCCGCCTCCTGAACGGCGATGGCGTCGTGGATCGTCTGCTCGGCGGCGTCCCCCCGGCCCTGCACCCGGAACCCGCCGAGGCCGTTGACGCTCTGCGGGGTGAAACCGATGTGCGCCATGACCGGGATCCCGGCCGCCGACAGCGCCGCGATCTGCTCGGCCACCCGCTCGCCGCCCTCGAGTTTCACCGCGTGCGCACCGGTCTCCTTGAGGAACCGGGTCGCGGTGGCCAGCGCCTGCGCCGGGCCGCCCTCGTAACTGCCGAACGGCATGTCGGCCACCACCAGCGCGTGCGGGGCGCCGCGCACCACGCCGCGCACCAGCGGGATCAGCTCGTCGATGGTGACCGGCACGGTGGTGTCGTAGCCGTACACCACATTGGCGGCCGAATCGCCGACCAGCAGCACCGGGATGCCGGCCTCGTCGAAGACCCGCGCGGTGGAGTAGTCGTAGGCGGTGAGCATGGCCCACTTGTGCCCTTCGGACTTCCACTTCTGCAGGTGAAGGGTGCGAATTTTGGTGCGAGGTGCGGAGGCAGCTCCGTAGACGGTCTGCTCAGACATCGTTGTCCCCCAAATCGGGTGGGTCCGGTCGAATCCTCGAGGCCCGTTGCGGGTCCCCGGGTTCGTCTGACCCGACCAGTCTGCCACCCCGTGGCGGAGAAGTTAAAAGCCCTGTTGAGTGGATTTCCTCACACCCGCGCCTCGCGGGCATAGCATCGGCGAATGCAACGGCTCAGCGGGCTCGACGCCAGTTTCCTCTACCTCGAAACCGCGCAGCAGCCGCTGCATGTCTGCTCGATCCTCGAGCTCGACACCTCCACGATGCCGGGCGGATACACCTTCGACCGGTTCCGCGACGAGCTCAACCTGCGCATCAAGGCGATGCCGGAGTTCCGTGAGAAGCTGGCCGACAGCCGCTTCAACCTCGACCACCCGGTGTGGGTGGAGGACAAGGATTTCGACCTCGACCGGCACCTGCACCGGATCGGGTTGCCCGCGCCGGGCGGGCGCCGCGAACTCGCCGAGATCTGCGGCCACATCGCGTCGCTGCCGCTGGACCGCAGCCGGCCGCTGTGGGAGAAGTGGGTGATCGAGAACCTCGACGTCACCGACCCGCAGGGCGGCGGCGGGCTGGTGGTGCTGACCAAGGTGCACCACGCCGGGGTCGACGGGGTGACCGGCGCCAGCCTGATGTCGCAGCTGTGCAGCACCGAGCCCGACTCGCCGCCGCCGGACCCGGTCGACGGCACCGGTGACGCCAGTTCGCTGGAGATCGCGGTGAGCGGTGCGGTCAAATTCGCCACCCGCCCCCTCAAGCTCGCCAACGCGTTGCCGCTGACCCTGTCGTCGGTGGTCGACACCGTGCGCCGGGCCCGCACCGGGCTGTC
Organism: Mycolicibacterium flavescens; assembly: GCF_001722335.1. Taxonomy (GTDB): domain Bacteria; phylum Actinomycetota; class Actinomycetes; order Mycobacteriales; family Mycobacteriaceae; genus Mycobacterium; species Mycobacterium flavescens. Next base: position 56,260 of record NZ_MIHA01000004.1, on the reverse strand, counting down.
GATGGCGCCGCCGTTCGCCGCCCCCAGGACGCCGTTCAACGCCAACGTCACCGGGCACCGCAACGTGGCGTTCGCCCAGCTCGACCTCGAGGACGTCAAGACCGTGAAGAACCACTTCGGGGTCAAGGTCAACGACGTGGTGATGGCGTTGGTGTCCGGGGTGCTGCGCAAGTTCCTCGCCGACCGCGGGGAGCTGCCGGACAACTCGCTGGTGGCCATGGTGCCGGTGTCGGTGCACGAGAAATCGGACCGGCCGGGCCGCAACCAGGTGTCCGGGATGTTCTCCCGCCTGGAGACCCACATCGAGGACCCGGCCGCCCGGCTGAAGTCCATCGCCGAGGCGAATTCGGTTGCCAAACAACATAGTTCGGCGATCGGCGCGACCCTTCTGCAGGACTGGACGCAGTTCGCCGCCCCGGCGGTGTTCGGGGTTGCGATGCGGGTGTACGCCGCGAGCCGGCTCAGCGGCGCCCGACCGGTGCACAACCTCGTCATCTCCAACGTCCCCGGCCCGCAGGTGCCGCTGTACTACGTCGGCTGCGAGGCCAAGGCGATGTACCCGCTCGGCCCGATCTTCCACGGCTCCGGACTCAACATCACCGTGATGTCGCTGAGCGGCAAACTCGACGTCGGCATCGTGTCCTGCCCGGAGTTGCTGCCCGACCTGTGGAAGATGGCCGACGACTTCTCGGCCGCGCTCGACGAGTTGCTTGCCGCCACGCGATAGGCCGCCTAGCCAGGGCCGATGTCGGGTCATGGCAGCATGTGGAGCCATGAACGCCAAGATCGGGGTCCTCGCGGCCACGGCGCTGCTCACCGCCGGCGGGTGCAGCAATATGGTCGACGGACGCGCGGTCGTTGCGGTACCCCCGCCCGGCAGCCCGATCCAGTGGAGCGCGTGCCAGACGGCCTCACCCGACGAGTCGCGGGTCCCAGCGGGCGCCGAGTGCGGGATGCTGTCGGTGCCGGTGGACTACGACGACCCCGACGGCGACGTTGCCCGACTGGCGATGATCCGGTTCCCGGCTACCGGCGAGAAGATCGCGTCGCTGATCGTCAACCCCGGCGGGCCGGGGGAGTCCGGCGTCGAGGCCGCCGCGAACCTCGTCGGCTCGCTGCCCGAGTCGGTGCGTTCGCGGTTCGACCTCGTCGGGTTCGACCCGCGCGGGGTCGCCAACTCCACCCCCGCGCTGTGGTGCAACTCCGACGCCGACAACGACCGGTTGCGCGCCGAGCCGCAGGTCGACTACTCCGAGGAGGGTGTCGCCGAGATCGAGGCGGAGACCAAGGAGTTCGTCCAGCGCTGCGAGGACAAGATGGGCAAGGAGTTCCTGGCCAACGTCGGAACCGTCAACGTGGCAAAGGATCTCGACGCGATGCGCGAGGCCCTCGGTGACGAGAAGCTGACCTACCTCGGCTACTCCTACGGCACCCGGATCGGCGCCACCTACGCCGAGAACTTCCCCGACAAGGTGCGCGCGATGGTCCTCGACGGCGCGATCGACCCGAACGCCGACCCGACCGAGGCCAACATCCGCCAGGCCGCCGCGTTCCAGACCGCGTTCGACGACTTCGCCGCGGACTGCGCGAAAGCCCCGACCTGCCCGCTGGGCACCGATCCGGCCAAGGCCAACGACGTCTACCACAGCCTGGTCGACCCGCTGGTCGACGAACCGCTCGAGACCCGCGATCCGCGCGGGTTGAGCTACTCGGACGCGGTGGTCGGCACCATCCTGCCGCTGTACTCGCCGAACTTGTGGCGCCATCTGTCCCAAGGCCTTTCGGAGATGCAGCAGGGCCGCGGCGACACCATGCTCGCGTTGGCCGACCTGTACATGGGCCGCGACGAAGAGGGCCACTACAACAACTCCACCGACGCGCGGGTCGCGATCAACTGCGTCGACAAACCGGCGGTGACCGACCGCGCCAAGGTGGTCGAAGAGGACCGTCGCGCCCGCGAGGCCGCGCCGTTCATGAGCTACGGCGAGTTCACCGGCCACGCCCCGCTGGGCACCTGCGCGTTCTGGCCGGTGCCGCCGACCAGTGAACCGCACGAGATCAAGGTCGACGGGCTGCCGCCCACGCTGGTGGTGTCGACGACGAACGACCCGGCTACGCCGTATCAGGCGGGCGTCGAACTGGCCAAGCAGCTCAACGGGACGCTGGTGACGTTCGACGGCACCCAGCACACCGTCGTGTTCCAGGGCAACCAGTGCGTCGACGACATCGCCGCGCGCTACCTCGTCGACGTGCAGGTGCCCCCGCCGGACACCCGCTGTTCCTGACCACTGTCACAGCCTGGTCACCGTTGTATCGCGGCCGGCGGCCGGCGGCCGGCCGCGTGCAACCATGTCAGCCATGTGGCGGCGGGCGGGGTCGATTCTGTGTGCGTTGGCGGTGGTCTCGCCCATGGTCTTGTTCGTGGCCCCGCCGGCTTCTTCGGCGACGCTCGCGTGGAGCGCCTGTGACGCGATGGTCGGGGAGGCCAAGGCCCGGGCCGTCCCGACCGCACGCTGCGGATCGGTCGCGGTGCCCATCGATTGGACCAAAACGGATTGGACCAAACCCGAAGGCGCCCAAGCGAATCTGGCGGTGATTCGGATCCCGGCGACGGGCGACCGGATCGGTGTCCTGATGGTCAACCCCGGCGGTCCGGGGGCGTCGGCCGTCGACACCGTCGCCGAGATGGGCGCGGCACTGGCCGGCAGCGCGATCACCGAGCGCTTCGACCTGGTCGGCGTCGACCCGCGCGGTGTCGGGCACTCCACGCCGCAGCTGCGCTGCCGCACCGACGCCGAGTTCGATGCGTTTCGCCGCGACCCGCTGGCCGACTACAGCCCGGCAGGTGTCGCGCACATCGAGCAGGTGTACCGCCAGTTCGCGCAGTCGTGCGCGCAGCGGATGGGCACCGACTTCCTGGCCGGCGTCGGCACCGCCACCGCGGCCCGCGACCTCGACGTGGTCCGGGTCGCGCTCGGTGAGCCTCAAATCAGCTATCTGGGCTACTCGTACGGCACCGAACTCGGCGCGGCCTACGCCGCGCAGTACCCCGACCGGGTGCGCGCGATGGTGCTCGACGGCGCGATCGACCCCGACCTCGACCCGATCGAACACCGCATCCGGCAGATGGCCGGGTTCCAGAAGGCGTTCACCGCGTACGCGACCGACTGCGCCAGGTCCCCGGGCTGTCCGCTGGGCACCGACCCGGCTCAGTTCGTGACGCGGTACCACCAACTGGTCAACCCGCTCGTGCAGCGGCCCGGCCCCACCTCGGACCCGCGCGGGCTGAGCTACCAGGACGCCATCACCGGAACCGTCAACGCGCTCTACTCCCAGCGCTACTGGAAGTTCCTGACCAGCGGGCTGCTCGGGTTGGCGCGCGGCACCGACGCCGAAGACCTGCTGCTGCTGGCCGACGACTACCAGGGCCGCGACGCCGCGGGCCGCTACACCAACCAGCAGGACGCGTTCACCGCGATCGGCTGCGTCGACTCGCCGTACCCGGCCGACCCCGCATCGTGGGCGCAACTGGACCGTCGTGCCCGGGAGGTGGCGCCGTTCCTGTCCTACGGCCCGTTCACCGGCTTCGCGCCGCGCGACGTGTGCACGATGTGGCCGGTGCCGCCGACGTCGTCGCCGCACCAGGCGTCCTCACCGGGACCCGGCAAGGTGGTCGTCGTCTCCACCACCGGCGACCCGGCCACGCCTTATTCGGCCGGGATCGACCTGGCCCGCCAGATGGACGCCCCGCTGATCACCTTCGAAGGCACCCAGCACACCGTCGTGTTCAACGGCGACGCCTGCGTCGACACGGCCGTGGTCGACTTCCTGGTCGACTCGGAGTCGCCGCCGGACGGGCTCCGGTGTTAATCGCAGCCGCCGTGTAACACAGAATTAACAGCCGGTGCCTACGCTGCGACCATGGATCGGCAGAAGGAATTCGTGCTGCGCACGCTGGAGGAACGCGACATCCGCTTCGTCCGGCTGTGGTTCACCGACGTGCTCGGATACCTGAAATCGGTTGCGATCGCCCCCGCCGAACTCGAGGGCGCCTTCGAGGAGGGCATCGGGTTCGACGGTTCGGCGATCGAGGGTTTCGCCCGCGTGTCCGAAGCCGACATGGTGGCCCGCCCCGATCCGTCGACGTTCCAGGTGCTGCCGTGGGCCGACGGTTCCGGTAAGCACCACTCGGCCCGGATGTTCTGCGACATCACCATGCCCGACGGCTCACCCTCGTGGGCCGACTCCCGCCACGTGCTGCGCCGTCAACTCGCCAAGGCCAGCGATCTCGGCTTCTCCTGCTACGTACACCCGGAGATCGAGTTCTTCCTGCTCAAGCCCGGAGCCGACGACGGCACCCCGCCGCAACCGGCCGACAACGGCGGCTACTTCGACCAGGCCGTGCACGACTCGGCACCCAACTTCCGCAGGCACGCCATCGATGCGCTGGAGCAGATGGGCATCTCGGTCGAGTTCAGCCACCACGAGGGCGCGCCCGGCCAGCAGGAGATCGACCTGCGCTACGCCGACGCGCTGTCGATGGCCGACAACGTGATGACGTTCCGGTACCTGGTCAAGGAAGTGGCGCTGGGCGACGGCGTGCGCGCGTCGTTCATGCCCAAGCCGTTCGCCGAACATCCCGGCTCGGCCATGCACACGCACATGAGCCTGTTCGAGGGCGAGACCAACGCGTTCCACAGCCCCGACGATCCGCTGCAGCTCTCCGACGTCGCCAAGTCGTTCATCGCGGGAATCCTCGAGCACGCCAACGAGATCAGCGCGGTCACCAACCAGTGGGTGAACTCCTACAAGCGCCTGGTGCACGGCGGAGAGGCGCCGACCGCGGCGTCCTGGGGGGCGGCCAACCGGTCGGCCCTGGTGCGGGTCCCGATGTACACGCCGCGCAAGGCGTCGTCGCGGCGCGTCGAGGTGCGCAGCCCCGACTCGGCGTGCAACCCCTACCTCACGTTCGCGGTGCTGCTGGCCGCCGGCCTGCGCGGCATCGAGAAGAACTACGTGCTGGCGCCTGAAGCCGAGGACAACGTCTGGACGCTCACCCCCGAGGAGCGCCGCGCGATGGGTTACAAGGAGCTGCCGGGCAGCCTCGGTGTCGCGCTGAGCGAGATGGAGAACTCCGAGCTGGTCGCGGAAGCGTTGGGCGAGCACGTGTTCGACTACTTCCTGCGTAACAAGCGCGCCGAGTGGGAGAACTACCGCAGCCACGTCACGCCGTTCGAGCTGAAGGCCTACCTGTCTCTGTAAGCGAGGCTCGCGCTACCTTTCTAGGGTGGCCAAACCTGCGACGCAGCGCCCGAAGCTGCCCAGCGTGGGGCGGCTCGGACTGGTTGAACCCTCGGCGCCCGCGGACCTCGACCGGCTCGGCTGGAACACCGAGGACCATGTCGAGCTGTTGTGGTCGCTGTCGCGGGCTCCCGACACCGACGTCGCCCTGCGCACCATGGTGCGACTCGCCGAGGCGCTGGGCGACGACTGGGCGGAACTGAACCGCAACCTGCTCACCGATCGCGGGCTGCGCGGGCGGCTGTTCGGTGTGTTCGGGGCGTCGATGGCCCTCGGTGACCACCTCGTCGCGCACCCCGAGAACTGGCGGCAGCTCGCCGGCGATGTGCAGTTGCCCGACGCCGAGGCGCTGCGCGAGGCGTTCGTGGCGTTGGCAGACGAAGCCCCCGACAAGAACGCGGCGCTGCTGCCGCTGCGCAAGCTGTACCGGGACCGGCTGCTGGTGCTGGCCGCACTCGACCTGGCGCCGACCGTGGAGAACGAACCGGTGCTGCCGTTCACCGCGGTCGGCGCGCACCTGTCCGACCTCGCCGACGCGGCCCTGGAAGCCGCGCTGCACCTTGCGATCAAGACCGCCGGTGGCGACAACCCGCCACGGATCGCGGTCATCGCGATGGGCAAATGCGGTGCACGCGAACTGAATTACGTCAGCGACGTCGACGTCATCTTCGTCGTCGACAATGCCGACGCGGTCGCCACCCGGGTGGCCGGTGAGTTGATGAGGTTCGCCGCCGACGCGTTCTTCGAAGTCGACGCGGCGTTGCGGCCCGAGGGCAAGCATGGCCAGCTGGTGCGCACGCTGGAGTCTCACGTCGCCTACTACCAGCGGTGGGCCAAGACGTGGGAGTTCCAGGCGCTGATGAAGGCACGCCCGGCGGCGGGCGATCCAGAACTGGGCCGGGCCTACATCGAGGCGCTCATGCCGATGGTGTGGACGGCTTGTGAGCGCGAGGATTTCGTCGCCGAAGTGCAGGCGATGCGCAGGCGCGTGGAGGAACTCGTGCCGGCCGGTCAACGCTCGCGGGAGCTCAAGCTGGGGACCGGCGGGCTGCGCGACGTCGAGTTCGCGGTGCAGCTTCTGCAGTTGGTGCACGGCCGCAACGACGAGGCGCTGCACGTCGCGTCGACCGTGGACGCGCTGGCCGCGCTGGGCGAGCGCGGTTACGTCGGGCGCGACGACGCCGCGAATCTGACCGCGTCGTACGAGTTTCTGCGGCTGCTCGAACACCGACTGCAGCTGCAGCGGCTCGTTCGCACGCACCTGCTGCCCGATGACGACGACGACGAGGCGCTGCGGTGGCTGGCCCGCGCCGCGCACATGCGGCCCGACGGCCGCCACGACGCGCTCGGCGTGCTGCGCGAGGAACTCAAACGGCAGAGCCTGCGGGTGTCGCGGCTGCACGAGAAGTTGTTCTACCAACCGCTGCTGGAGTCGGTGGGGCAGACCGCCGTCGAGCTGTCCGACGGTATGACGACGAAGGCCGCCGAACGCCAGCTCGCCGCGCTGGGCTACGAGGGTCCGCAGAGCGCGCTGACCCATCTGCGGGCGCTGACCAGTTCCAGCGCCCGCCGCGGCCGGGTGCAGCAGGTGCTGCTGCCCACGCTGCTGAATTGGCTTTCCGACACACCGGATCCCGACGCCGGGCTGCTGTCGTACCGGCGCATCAGCGATGCGCTGTCCGAGCAGCGGTGGTACCTGGCGACGCTGCGCGACGAGAGCGCCGTGGCGAAGCGGTTGATGCGGGTGCTGGGCACGTCGGCCTACGTGCCCGACCTGTTGATGCGGGCGCCCGAGGTGATCCAGGCGTACGCCGACGGGCCCAACGGACCGAAACTGCTCGACTCCGAACCCGACGGCGTGGCCCGGGCGCTGGTCGCCTCGGCGGGACGGTATTCCGATCCGCAGCGGGCGATCGCGGCGGCCCGCACGCTGCGCAGGCGGGAACTGGCCCGGATCGCGTCGGCGGATCTGCTCGGGATGCTCGAGGTGACCGAGGTGTGCCGGGCGTTGACGTCGGTGTGGGTGGCGGTGCTGCAGGCGGCGCTGGAGGCGGTGATCCGGGCCAACAGTGCCGAGCGCGGGCCGCTGGCCAAGATCGCGGTGATCGGGATGGGGCGGCTGGGCGGCGGCGAATTGGGCTACGGCTCCGACGCCGACGTGCTGTTCGTGTGCGAACCGCACGCGGGCGTCGAGGAGTCGGCCGCGGTGAAGTGGGCGGTGACCGTCGCCGAACAGGTGCGCTCGCTGCTGGGGACGCCCAGCGCGGACCCGCCGCTGGAGATCGACGCCAACCTGCGTCCCGAGGGGCGCAACGGTCCGCTGGTGCGCACGCTGGCCTCCTACGAGGCGTACTACGCGCGCTATGTGCAGACGTGGGAGGTGCAGGCCCTGTTGCGGGCGCACCGGGTGGCCGGCGACGAGGACCTCGGCGAGCGGTTCCTGCGGATGATCGACAAGACGCGCTATCCCTCGGGCGGGGTGTCCGCCGAGGCGGTCCGCGAGATCCGGCGGATCAAGGCGCGGGTGGACGCCGAGCGACTGCCCCGCGGCGCCGACCCGAACACCCACACCAAGTTGGGCCGCGGCGGGCTTGCCGACATCGAGTGGACGGTGCAGCTGTTGCAACTGCGGCACGCGCACAAGGTGCCCGCGCTGCACAACACGTCGACGCTGCAGTCGCTGAACGCAATCGGCGCCGCCGAGTTGATCGCCGAAGGCGACGTCGAACTGCTGCGCCAGGCGTGGTTGACGGCCACCAGGGCCCGCAACGCGCTGGTGCTGGTGCGCGGCAAACCGACCGATCAGCTGCCCGGTCCGGGCCGCCAACTCAACGCGGTGGCGGTGGCCGCCGGGTGGGACACCGACGACGGCGGCGAGTTCCTGGACAACTACCTGCGGGTGACGCGGCGGGCGAAAGCTGTGGTACGGAAGGTCTTCGGAGAATGAGACGCAGCGAATGAACATGGATTTCGGGGTCGACGTGATCTCCGAGGACGAGTACCGACGCCAGCGGGCGCTGTACGGGCCGCTGACCGAGTCGGTGCGCAGACTCATCAACGCCAGCCTGAACACCGTGGTCGATGCTGACGCCGTCGCCGAAGCGCAGAAGAAGATCGACGCGATCGCCGAACTTCTCGAGACCCAGCAGCGCGCCGGCGTTCCGATGGTGCACGAACACACCGGCCGCCCGGTGGTGTGGTCGAATCCGGCTGTGGGGCTGCGCAATGCGATCGCGCCGCCGATGGTCATCCACCACGAGGACGACGGCAGCTGCTGGAGCGAGTTCACGCTCAGCGGGGCCTACGAGGGCCCGCCCGGTCGGGTGCACGGCGGCGTCTGCGCGCTGGTGCTCGACCATCTGCTCGGGGAGGCGGCCAGCCAGGCGCTGACCCAGCCGAAGTTCACCGGCACGATCTCGCTGCGGTATCGGCGCGGCACACCGCTGGGCCCGCTGCGGGCCGAAGCGTTCGTGGAGCGCAGCGAAGGGGTCAAGACGTTCACGCGCGGCTACCTCAAGGACGCCAACGGTCCGACCGTGGAGGCCGAGGGCGTGTTCATCCAGCCGGCGTGGGCGCGGGACGCCGGATGAGGTTCTACGTCAGCCTGGCGTTCCTCGACACCCGCGAGGTCGTCGAAATCGCCAAGGCGGCAGATGATCTCGGGTACGAGGGGTTGGGTGTGCCCGATCATGTGGTCAACCTCGAGACGCTCGAGACGCCGTATCCGTACACCAAGGACGGTCGTCGGCGGTGGGAGCCGTTCACGGACTGGCCGGACCCGTGGGTGTTGATCGGCGCGCTGGCGCTGGTCACGTCGCAGGTGCGGTTCGTCACCACGGTGTACCTGCCCGCGATGCGCGACCCCTACTCGGCGGCGAAATCGATCGGCACCGCGGCGGTGCTGGCCGACGGCCGGGTCGAGCTCGGTATCGGTGTGGGTTGGTGTCGCGAGGAATTCGAGCTGATGGGCCAGCAGTTCGCGCGGCGGGGCAAGCGCACTGACGAGATGCTGAGCCTGATGAAGGAACTGTGGAAGCCGGGTTACACGGAGTTCGACGGCGAGTTCTATCAGGCCCCGCGGTTGGAGATGGAGCCGTCGCCGCCGCCGATCCCGATCTATGTCGGGGGACTGTCGGACATCGCGTTGCGTCGAGCGGCCCGCCACGACGGCTGGATCGGCGACCTGATCACCACCGACCGTGCGTTGGAGCGCATCGCCCGGCTGCGCGAACTGCGGGCCGAGGACGGTCTGACGATGGACGACTTCACCGTGATCACCCCGCTGACGGATGCGTTCACGCCAGAGCACTACGAGCGCGCCGAGGCCGGCGGCATAGACGGGATCGTCACGATGCCGTGGATGTTCTACGCCGGCCCGCAGGCCACGCTGGCGGAGAAGATCGACGGGATGAAGCGGTTCCGCAAGGATCTCGGGCTGGATCGCTGAGTTTGCCCGAACATTACCGGTCGGGGCGTTTTCGATCTTGGTCGCGTGGTTTGTCCCGTCAGTTGACGTTGCTGAAGTCTAGGGGGGCGGGTAGGGAAACCCCTGATTCCTCGCCGCGATTTCGTACCTACCGTTGTCTCCCATAAGCCGCAGCGGAGGTCGCTGGGCGCGGGAGGGACACATGACGCACGCCCAGTACATCGGACGGATCGGGGCTTTGGCCGTAGCACTCGGGATCGGAGCCGCCGTCGCGACCAATCCGGGTATCGCACCGGCTCAGGACACGGACTCGGGTTCGGTCAGCGCAGGGGCGGGGGCCCCGAGCGGCACGTCGCCGGAGAATCCGGCGGCACAGACGTCAGACGTCGAAGCTTCGGACGAGAACGAGCCGGGCGGATCGGGACCGGACGACATCACCCCACCGGAGATGAACGTCGCAGCCGACACCACCGACACCTCCACACATGACGGAGCGTCGGGCGCAGAGGCCGGCGAGGAAGACGCCGTCGACGAGGATGCCGAGGAGTTGGCGGGAGAGGAATCTCCCGCGAACGAGGCAAGACCCCAGTCGAGCAGCGGATCGCCGGTGCCCGCGGGCACGGATTCGCTGCCGCAGCATGTCGCTGTCAGTCCGCAGCCAGAACCGGAGAAACACACCGTCGAGGACACCCCGGCGCCGGGCTCGCACACACAGCGAAAAGCCGTCGCCGGTCCCGATGACGGAGCTTCCGCCGCTTCGTTCACAACCGTCGTCGACGACGTTCCGGCGCCGGCACCGCGTTCTGAGGCAACTCCGGTCACCGAGACACGTGCGGTCGTCCAGAATCCGATTTCGGCACTGATCACCCTGCCGCTACGCATCATCGGCGAGGTGCTGAGCGCGTTCGTCGGAGGTCCGAATACGCCGAGCGGCGAAAACCCGCTTGTCCTAGGAATTTTGGCGTTCGTGCGTAGGCAGTTCTCGACATTCGAACGCACCTTCTCCAACAATGCGCCCGTCATCACCGGCGCACAGGTCGACGAGAACACCGACGGCACGTTCACCATCACGGTCGACATCGACGGCGAGGACGCCCAGGCGAGCGACCCCGACGGGGACGCGTTGACCTTCAGTGCGACCGGAGGACCGGAGGGCACGATCGAGAAGACCGGCGCGAACACGTTCCGGTACACGCCCGGTGCGGATTTCGACGGAGACGATGTCATCACGATCACCGCGAGCGACCCCGGCGGGTTGTTCGGCATCAACCGCAAGACCGCGACCGTCGCCGTCGACATCGAAGCCGGCGAGGACGACCCGACGCAGCCCGAGGACCCGGATCCGCCGACCCAGCAGGACGATGGAACCGTCGAGCAGACACTGCAATTCGACCCTGCCGAAGTTGTCCATGTCACGATCGCACCGGGGTTCGAGCCGAAGTACTACATCTACGAAGAGACCTACAACGAGGAAACCGGCGAATACGAACTGATTCTCACGCCGACTCAGGCAGGCATGCTGCGTGCGGCGCTCGGCCTGGACACCACCGATTCGGTCGGACTCCAGGTCACCACGGTCGAGGCTCCCCAGACGGTTCAGACCTTCTCGATGCGGTCGATGTCCTTCGCCGCGGCCGCCGAGGAGCCCGACTATGTCCTCAATCTGCCGGATCTCCCATCCGGTCGTTTCGTCGCCGGCGCTCCTATCGTGACCAGCCCCGGGGCCGACGATCCCGAAGCGACCAATCCGGCAGGCACCGTGGTGACCGACCGCTATACATACGTTCTGAACTCCAATGTCTTCAGCGGCAATTCCACGACACTGGCCGTGTTCGGCGCTGACCCTGACGAAGCCGACTATCTCCAGTTGGTCGACGAGGTCGAACTCGACGGGAGAGCGCTGCTGCTCACCCAGGCGGGCGACCGGCTGTACATCGCGGCCGGCAGCACGGTCCTGGTGATCGACACCGACGACAACGCGCTGCTCGACCCGATCGAGTTGGATACAGGCGGCGGAGTGATTCCGGTCGCCAGCCCGGACGGCAGACCGCTGTATGTGATCGACCAGCAGTTCGGGAGGATCTCCGTCGTCGACACCGACCCCGCGAACACGGCGACCTACCACACGGTGATCGACGAGATCGGCGTGACCGACCCTCCGGTTGTTGTCGACAACGGCGACGGGACAAGCACGGGCACCGCCCAATTCCCGATCAGCGCCGCATTCAACGCCGACGGCACCCGGATGTACGTGGTGCGTAACGGCCAGACCTACACGCAGGACGGTACGACCTATGAAGTCACCGATTTCAGGTACTCGGGTGAGATCGTCACGATCGACTTGACGACCAACGAGGTCGTCGGCGCGCCGCTCCCGATCCAAGGTGACTACGGCTATTTCGCGTCCAGCGACGGCAGGTACCTCTACGTCCCGGTGCTGACGATGAACGGGTTCGACCCGACAGTCTTCGGCGGAGACATTTCCCCGATCACCGGCAGCGTCAACGTGATCGACGTGCAGGACCCCGACAATCCCGTCATCGTCGCCGAATTGGCGACCGGAAACCTGCCGGTGAACGTCGCCTTCAGTCCTGATGGGAGCGTCGCTTACGTCGTCGACGCCGGCGGGGGCACTGTGTACGTGATCGACACCGTCAACCAGGAGGTCCTCGACCTCGATCCGGTGGCCGAGGGCGTCCAGGGCCTGGTGTTCGACGCCGAGCCGACCGCGACGTTGGGCGCAGTGTTCAACGTCATCGCCTCCAGCCCGGACGGCACTCAGCTGTTCGTCACCAATTTCAGCAAGGGGACCGTCATTCCTCTGGAGTTCGTACGGGATACGGTCTGACTATCCCCAACGGTTGACCACGTCGCGCACCGAGTGGCCACTGGCCAGGGCGGCCATCACCAACACTCGCGCCTGGCTCGACCGCAGGTTCGGCACCATCACCGCGCCGGCCTGGACCATGTTGTCACCGGGGCCGTACTCGGCCTCGACGGGTCCGGTCGGCACCCGGGTGGAGATGGCGAACTCGACCCCGGCGGGCGCGTGCCTGCGGACCGCGTCGACGACACCGTCGCCGGCGTTACCGGAACCCAACGCCTCCAACACGATTCCGCGAGCACCGGCGGCGACCGCCGCGTCGATCGGGCCCGGGCCGTCGCCGGGGTAAGCCGACACGATGTCCACGCGTGGTGCGCCGGCCGCCGACACGTCGGCGATGAACGGCCGTCGCGCGGGCTGGGTCAAGGTGAAATTCTCGTCCGAGACCGAGCCGACCGGCGCGCCGGCGAACGGGGACAGCGCCGCGGTGTCCATCTTGCGGGTGCCCAACGCTTGAAAGACATTGCCGTCGAACGCGATCAGTACGCCCTGGTCGCGCGCTGCGGGACTGGCTGCCACCGTCATGGCGTCGCGCAGGTTTTTGGGCCCGTCGGCATCGGGGGCATCCGACGAGCGTTGCGCGCCGGTCAACACGATCGGCGGACCGCCCTGATACGTCACGTCGAGCCACATCGCGGTGTCTTCCATGGTGTCGGTGCCGTGGGTGATCACCACCCCGTCGGCGCCATTGGCCACCGCATTCTTCGCAGCCGCCCCGATCGCATCCCAGTCGGCCGGAGTCAACTGCGAACTGTCCTTCTTCATCAGGTCGACGATCTCGATGTCCAGTCCCGAAGCGAGCTCCGCGCCGCCGACAGTCGGGCGGCGTACACCGGATGCGTCGGTGCTCGTGGCGATCGTTCCGCCCGTGGTGATCAGGACCAGACGGGCGTTCTGCGCGGCGGCCGGGGAGGTCGACAGCCCGAGCGCGCCCACTGCCGTGACGACTGCGGCCGCCACTGTGACGAGAACCCTGCGCATGGGATCGCCTAGCGCCGGAAGCGGTTGAACAGCCCGCCGCGCCGGACCGGCGCTCCGGTCGCGTAACCGGCGGGCGCCGCGGTACCGGACACCACCCGCCCGGGTGCCGAACGTCCCATACCGCCGCGCCGTCGTGCGTCGACCGACCAGGCGCCCGCACCCAACGCCGCGATCGCGAGGAAGCCGAAGCAGTACAGCAGCACGACCTCGCCACCGTTCTCCATCGGCCAGAAGCTCGCGGGCGGACCGTCCAGGGGCGGCCAGTGCATCCAGAAGTAGGCCACCGCCATCTCACCGGAGGCGATGAAAGCCGCTATGCGCGTGAACAATCCGACGGTGATCAGCAGGCCGCCGACCAGCTCGATGATGCCGGCCCACCAGAACGGCCAGGTGCCGACCGGCACGGCCTCCCCGATCGGCCAACCAAATAACTTCATGCTGCCGTGCAGCGCGAACATCAGTCCCGCGATGATGCGGAACAGACTCAGAAGCGGTGACGAATAACTGGCGAGGCGAGCGTCGAAGGTCGTCATGGACAAACCCTACGCTCGCCTTTCGGCATGTTCACAGGTTCGCACCAACACCGAAAACACTTCGGGCCGGGGGAGCGACCCCCGGCCCGAAGCGTCGGCACGTGTCTACACGTCGTAGTACAGGGCCACCTCGTACGGATGCGGACGGATCTGGATCGGCATGATCTCGTTCTCCCGCTTGTAGGAGATCCAGGTCTCGATCAGATCCTCGGTGAACACCCCGCCCTCGGTGAGGTAGTCGTGGTCCTCTTCGAGCTTGTCGATGACCGCCGACAGCGAGGTGGGCGCCTGCGGAATGTTGGCGGCCTCCTCCGGCGGCAGCTCGTAGAGGTCCTTGTCGACCGGCGTCAGCGGCTCGATCTTCTTCTTGATCCCGTCGATGCCGGCCATCAGCATCGCCGCGAACGCCAGGTACGGGTTACCCGAGCTGTCCGGGCAGCGGAACTCGAGGCGCTTGGCCTTCGGGTTGTTGCCGGTGATCGGGATGCGCACACACGCCGAACGGTTGCGCTGGCTGTAGACCAGGTTGATCGGCGCCTCGTACCCCGGCACCAGCCGCTTGTAGGAGTTCACCGTCGGGTTGGTGAACGCCAGCAGTGACGGGGCGTGGTGCAGGATGCCGCCGATGTAGTGGCGTGCGAGGTCGGACAGGCCCGCGTAGCCCGACTCGTCGTGGAACAGCGGCTGGCCGTCCTTCCACAGCGACTGGTGTGCGTGCATACCGGAGCCGTTGTCACCGAACAGCGGCTTGGGCATGAACGTCACCGTCTTGCCGGCCTGCCACGCGGTGTTCTTGATGATGTACTTGAACAGCAGCACATCGTCGGCCGCGTGCAGCATCGTGTTGAACTTGTAGTTGATCTCGGCCTGGCCGGCGGTGCCGACCTCGTGGTGGCCGCGCTCGAGGATGAAGCCCGCGTTCTGCAGGTTGGTCGCCATCTGGTCGCGCAGGTCGACGTAGTGGTCATACGGCGCGACCGGGAAGTAGCCGCCCTTGGGCCGCACCTTGTAGCCGCGGTTCTGGCTGCCGTCGGCCTCCAGCGGCTCACCGGTGTTCCACCACCCGGACTCCGAATCCACCTCGTAGAAGGTGCCGTTGATGCGGGAGTCGAAGGTCACCGAGTCGAAGATGTAGAACTCGGCCTCGGCACCGAAGTACGCGGTGTCGGCGATGCCGGTGCTGGCCAGGTAGTTCTCCGCTTTGCGGGCCACGTTGCGCGGGTCGCGCGAGTAGGCCTCACGGGTGAACGGATCGTGCACGAAGAAGTTCATGTTCAGCGTCTTGGCGGCGCGGAACGGGTCGATGCGAGCGGTCGCGGGATCCGGTAGCAGCATCATGTCGGATTCGTGGATCGACTGGAAGCCGCGAACCGACGAGCCGTCGAAGGCCAGGCCGTCCTCGAAGACGTCCTGGGTGAAGGCCGAAGCCGGGATCGAGAAGTGCTGTACGACGCCGGGCAGATCGCAGAATCGGATGTCGACGTATTCGACTTCCTCGTCCTTGATCTGCTTGAGAATGTCGTCGGCCGTCTTTTCTGCCACTGAAGTTCTCTCCTTAGATTGATAACCCGCGCGTTGACGCTAAGGACACGATGTTGCACGGCCGTCAACCGTATGTTGCGCCGACGTTACGCAATCTCGGCTCTCGCGGGGGCCGAAGAGCAACCTGGCGTCCCGCCTATCCTGTCACTATGGCGCGAACGTTGGGGTCCTGGCTGTCGGGTCCGGATCCGACCAGTGACGCCGGACCAGACGACTACCCCGGAAAACGCCTCGGTTTGCCGGAAACCGGTCCCGGGTCGATCGCCAGGTTCGGTCGACGCATCGCGGCGCTGCTGATCGACTGGTTCATCGCCTACGGGCTGACCTCACTCACGGTGGCCGTCGGGGCGATCAGCCGGGAGATGTTCCTGTACACCTCGCTGGGCTCGACGTCGATCGCGGCGGTGTGGCTTCTGCTCGGCATCGTCTCGGTGCGGCTGTTCGGTTTCACGCCCGGGCAGTGGGCGCTGGGCCTGCGGGTCGCGTCCGTCGACCATCGCCAGCACGTCGGGATCGGCCGCGCCACGGTGCGCGGTGTGCTGGTGTTCTTCGTCATCCCCGCGCTGTTCACCGACCGCGACTTCCGCGGTTACCAGGACCGTTTCACCAACACCGCGGTGGTTCGTCGGTAACCAACCGCCGCGCGTCAGGCCTCGTGGCGGATCCGGCCGTCCATCATCGTCAGCGCGACCGTCGTCCGGTGGATCTCGCGAGGGTCGACCTCGAAGATGTTCCTGTCGAGCACGATCATGTCGGCCAGCTTGCCCGCCTCCAATGATCCGACCGTGTCGTCCATCCGCAGCTGATACGCCGCGCCGAGCGTGTTCGCATGCACGGCCTCGGCGACCGACAACCGCTGATCCGCCGGAGCCAGTACCGCGGCGTCCGTCTGGCCGATCAGCTGGCGGGTGACCCCGATCTGGATCGAGTCCAGCGGCCGGTAGGTCGAGAAGTACCCCGCCGCCGGCCAGTCCGTGCCCAACGAAATCCGCCCACCCGAACGCAGCACCTCCTGCGGGCGATACATCAGGTCCTGGCGCGGGCGGCCGTAGCGCGCGGCCATGTTCTCCAGGGTGTCGGGATCCGGCGACATCCAGTTCGCCGAGAACTGCGCGACGACACCGAGTTCACCGAACCGCCGGCTGTCCAGGTCCTCGACGTAGACCAGATGCGCGATCGCGTGCCTGCGGTCGCGTGGGGGATTGGCCGCCACCGCCCGCTCGATCGCGTCCAGCGCGACGCGCGCCGTCCGCTCTCCGCACGCGTGCACGTGCACGTCGAACCCGGCCGCGTCGACCTGCCCGATCAGCTGCTGCCACTGCGGTTCGGTGAACGGCGACCCACCCGTCGACTCCGGCTTGTCCGCAAAGGGCTCGATCAGCCAGGCGGTGTAGCCGCCCTGGGTGCCATCGCCGACGATCTTGACGACGTCCGGGCGCACCAGATCGGTCGAGAACCGGTCGCGGATGTCGGTCAACTTCGCCACCGCGTCGTCGAACGGCGGGCCCTTCACGCTGTAGGACGCCACCACCCGGAACGGCAACTGCCCGCGGCCGGCCACCTCGGTGTACAGGCCGATCAACGCGCCCTGGTCGGCACCGACCGGCGGGACGCCGGCGTCGAACACCGACGTGATCCCGGCCGCCGACGCCTTCGGCAGCCAGCCTTCGAGCAGGCGCCCCATGGCCTGCGCGGAGATCGGCTCGATGGCGTCGACGAGGCTCAGCGCCGCGTTGACCTCGAGCACGTAACCGGTCGGGTCGCCGTTGCGGTCCCGCGCGTAGTAACTGAAACCCGGGATCGGGTCCTCGGTGTCGCGGTCGACGCCGGCCATCTCCAGGGCCGCGCTGTTGGCCCACAGGCTGTGCCCGTCGATCGCGAAGAAGAACCCCGGCCGGTCGGGCAACACCCGGTCGAGCTCGCCGCGAGTGGGTCCGTCGGGCCCGAACATGTCCACCCGCCAACCGAATCCGCGCACCGGCCCGTCGGGGTTGTCCTTCGCGTACCGCGCGATCGCGGCCAGCGCGTCCTGTCCGGTCGGCACCTGCAGATCCACACCCGACGTCAGGAAGGCGCCGAGAAACGGGTGGATGTGCGCTTCGACGAAGCCGGGCATCAGCAGCCGCCCGGCCAGGTCGACGACCCGGGTGTCCGGGCCGGCCAGCGCCATCGCCCCGGCCTCGTCGCCGACGTGGCTGATCCTGTTGCCCGAGACGGCCACCGCCTGCGCCCACATCCCGGGAGCCGCGACGGTGTAGACCGGACCGTTGCGAAACACGAAGTCGGCGTACCGGTTTCCCTCGCCACGGTCGGGCTGCGGGGCGGCCGGGGTCAGCGAACAGGCGCTTGCCGCGGTCGCCGCCAGGACGACGGCCGCCGCGCGCAACGCCGTTCGCCTGGTCGGTCCGACGCCGCGGGTCCGCCCGAAAGACGCGAAGTGGGGGGCCCATTCGCACGCGGTACACATTCGGGGGAGTATCGCGGATAAATTGACGCAGCCGCAAGGCGGCGCGCCAGGGGGTCAGCGTCGCCGTACGGTGCGCTGCACCCCGCGCATCTTGGCCTGCGCCGGCAGCGGCCCCTTGGGCATGGCCGCCGGCCCCACCTTCGAGCCCAGTGCCGCCAGCCGCGACTCCAGCGCGTCCAACTGCTTGACCGTGATGTTGGCAGGCAACTTGTTCAGATGCCGTTCCAGCTTGGCCAGCGGAACCTCGCCCTCACCGTTGCCGATGATGACGTCGTAGATCGGGGTGTCGCCGACCAGTCGGGCCGTGCGCTTCTTCTCCTGCGCCAGCAGCGGCCGCACCCGCGTCGGCGAACCCTCGCCGACGAAGATCACGCCGGGCCTGCCGATCACCCGGTGCACCGCGTCGAAGTGACCGGTCGCCGCGACACCCGGGGTCACCCGCCACTTGCCGCGCAGGTTGTCCAGCGCCCAGGCCGCCGCGCCGGTCTGGCCCTCGGCCTTGCGGTACACCGACTTCTGCGCGCGTCGACCGAAGATGATGAACGCGACCAGCGCGCCGAGCACGATGCCCAGCGGGATCATCGTGAACGTCGCGATCCCACCCGCGTAGAGCCCCAACGCCACCGACGCCGCGACGACCAGCACGAACGCGCCGATCATGTACGGCAGCAGCCGCTTGTCCTCTTTGCGCTGGATCTGGAATGCCTGCCACAACTGGCTGCGGCGCTGCTTGGAGGCCGCTTTGCGGGCCGCCTTCGCCTCAGCCTTGGCGGCCTTGACGGCCTCGGGGTTGCGGGTCTTCGCCATGGGTTCAGGATACGGATCGCCGTGAGGCGACTGCCTGGGCGTACAGCCTTCCCGCCCGGTACGACGAGCGCACCAGCGGACCCGCGAGCACGCCGGCGAATCCGACCTCCTGCGCGTACGCCTCGTGCTCGACGAACTCCTCGGGCTTGACCCAGCGCTCGACCGGGTGGTGGCGCACCGACGGCCGCAGGTACTGGGTGATCGTCACCAGGTCGCAGCCGGCCTCGTGCAGATCGACCAGCGCGCTGCGGACCTCCTCGGGGGTCTCGCCCATGCCGAGGATCAGGTTCGACTTGGTCACCAGACCGAACTCGCGCGCGGCGGTCAGCACCGCCAGACTGCGCTCGTAGCGGAAGCCGGGCCGGATCCGCTTGAAAATCCGCGGCACGGTCTCGACGTTGTGCGCCAACACTTCCGGGCGCGACTCGAAAACCTCCCGCAGCAGCTCGGGCTCGGCGTTGAAGTCGGGGATCAGCAACTCGACGCCGGTGTTGGGGTTGAGCTCCTTGATCGCGCGCACGGTCTCGGCGTACAGCCAGGCGCCGCCGTCGGGCAGGTCGTCGCGGGCCACCCCGGTAACCGTCGAATAGCGCAGACCCATCGCGGCCACGCTCTCGGCGACCCGGCGCGGTTCATCGCGGTCCAACTCGGCGGGCTTACCGGTGTCGATCTGGCAGAAGTCGCAGCGACGGGTGCACTGCTCGCCGCCGATCAGGAAGGTGGCCTCGCGGTCCTCCCAGCACTCGAAGATGTTCGGGCAGCCGGCCTCCTCGCAGACCGTGTGCAGACCTTCGCGCTTGACCAGCGCCTTGAGGTCCTTGTACTCCGGCCCCATCTTGGCTCGGGTCTTGATCCACGGCGGCTTGCGTTCGATCGGGGTCTCGGCGTTGCGCACCTCGAGACGCAGGAGCTTGCGGCCTTCCGGAACGACTGTCACTGGGTCAACGCTACTACCAGATGGCCGTCGAGCGCATCGCATACGGCCTCCGCAACCTGGGCGCTCACCTCGGTGACCGGCACCCGGCGGCCGAGTTCCGCCGTCAGCGAAGTGACCCCGGCGTCGGCGATACCGCACGGCACGATCGCCGAGAACGCCGACAGGTCGCAGTCGCAGTTCAGTGCGAACCCGTGCAGGGTCACCGCGCGTGACACCCGGATGCCGATCGCGCCGATCTTGCGGGCCGGCCCGCGCGCGTCGGCCGGCACCCAGACTCCCGAGCGGCCCGGCACGCGGACCGTCTGCAGGCCGACGTCGGCGCACACCTTGATCAGCGCTTCCTCGATCCGGCGAACGAAATTCACCACATCGAGCGGTTCGGCCAGGCCGACGATCGGATAGCCGACCAGCTGGCCGGGGCCGTGCCAGGTGATCTTGCCGCCGCGGTCGGTGTCGACGACGGGGACAGCGGACTCGGGTCCGGGCCGCTCCTCGTCGAGAGTGCGTTTGCCCGCGGTGTATACCGGCGGATGCTCGAGCAGCAGCAGCGTGTCGGAACCGTCGGCCACCCGCTGGTCGGCGAGCTCGCGCTGCATCCGCCACGCCTCCCGGTAGTCGACCGTGCCCAGCGAGCGCACGTCCACGGGCCCGGTGGCCGAGCGGATCGAAATCACCACGCTGACCAGGCTACTCCGGCGTCGAGGTGGCGAACGCCAGCGCTTCCCCGATCGTGTTGTGGTGGAACGCGAACCCGGCGCGTTCCAGCGCGGCGGGGATCGCCCGCTGACCGTCGAGCAGCCCTTCGTCGGCGAACTCGCCGAGCGCTGCCCGCAGCGCGAAGCCCGGAACCATCAGCGCGGTGGGCCTGTTGAGCGCTCGGCCCAGCGCGGTGGTGAACTCCGCGTTGGTGACGGGCGCGGGCCCGGTCAGGTTGACCGGCCCGGACAACTCGTCGTGGGCGATCGCGAACAGCACGGCGCGCACTTCGTCTTCGATGCTGATCCACGGCATGTACTGACGCCCGTTGCCCAGCCGCGCGCCCAGCCCCAGCGAGAACAGCGACCGCAGCCGCGGCAGAACCCCGCCACCCGGGGCCAGCACCAAACCGGACCGCAGCAGCACCACCCGGGCGCCGTCGCGCTGCGCGGACATCGCGGCGGCCTCCCAGTCGACGCACAGGTCGGCCAGGAAACCGTCGCCCGCCGGGGCGGTCTCGTCGGTGATCCGGCTGCCGGTGTCGCCGTAGTAGCCGACCGCGCTGGCGTTGATCAGCGTCGGCACGCCGGCCTCGGTGACCGCCGCGGTCAGCACCTCGGTGGGCCCTATCCGGCTGTCGCGCAGGCTCTGTTTGAACGCGCCGGACCACCGTTTGTCCCCGACGCCGACGCCGCACAGGTTGACGACGGCGTCCACCCCGGCCAACGCGGCCGCGTCGAACTCACCGGTGTCGGGGTTCCAGAACACCTCGTCGGCGTTGGACGGCGCGCGCCGCACGATGCGGATCACCCGGTGGTCGGTGGCGCGCAGCGCGTACACCAACGCCGTGCCGATCAGGCCGGACGAACCGGCTATCGCGATGACGGACACGACAGGCGCAAGCCTTTCTGCGGACCGCTACAGGCCGAGGTCCGCTTCGAACGCGCCTTCCTCGAGGCGACGCTTGATGGTCGTCAGGAAACGTCCGGCGTCCGCGCCGTCGATCAGCCGGTGGTCGTAGGTCAGCGGCAGGTAGCACACCGAACGCACACCGATCGACTCGTTGCCGAACTCGTCGGAGATCACCCGCGGCCGTTTGACGATCGCGCCGGTGCCCAGCATCGCCGCCTGCGGCGGCACCAGGATCGGCGTGTCGAACAACGCGCCCTGGCTGCCGATGTTGGTGATGGTGAACGTGCCGCCGGACAGCTCGTCGGGCTTGAGGTCACCCGAGCGGGCGCGGGCGGCGATGTCGGCGATCGCCCGGGCCAGCCCGGCCAGCGACAGGTCGCCGGCGTTCTTGACCACCGGGGACAGCAGGCCCTGCTCGGTGTCGACCGCGAAGCCGAGATGTTCGGCGTCGTAGTAGGTGATCTCCTTGGTGTCCTCGTTGTAGCTGGCGTTGACGTTCGGATGCGCCTTGAGCGCGTCGACCACGGCGACGGCGATGAACGGCAGATACGTCAGGTTGACGCCTTCGCGTTCGGCGAAGCTGGCCTTCGCCCTGGCCCGCAGCGCCACGATCTTGGTCATGTCGACCTCGTGGGTCTGCGTCAGTTGCGCGGTGGCCTGCAACGATTCCCGGGTCTTCTTGGCGGTCAGCTGCCGGATCCGGGTGGCCTTCTGCGTGGTGCCGCGCAGGTGCGCCAGCGCGGACGACGACGCGTCGGCGGGCGCGGTCGCAGCGGCGGGGGACCTGCCCGGCGCCTCGGCGGCCTGTCCGGTCGACGACTTCTTGCTCGCTTCGGCCGCGGCCAGCACGTCCTGCTTGCGGATCCGCCCGCCGACCCCGGTGCCCTTGACGCTCGCGAGGTCAACGTCGTTCTCGGCGGCCAACTTTCGCACCAGCGGTGTGACGTACGGACCGGAGTCGCCGGCCGGCTGTGGCGCGGGCTCCCGCTTCGGTTCCGGTTTGGGCTCGGGCTCGGGCTTGGGCTGCGGCTTGGCTTCCTGCTTCGGCTCGGGCTCCGGCTCCGGCTCGGGTTCCGGCTCGGGTTCCTGCTCCGGTTCCGGTTCCGGTTCCGGCTCGGGTTCCGGTTCGGGCTCTGGTTCGGGTTCGGGTTCGGGTTCTGCGCCGGCCTCACCGATCCGGGCCAGCTCGCCGCCGACCTCCACCGTGTCGTCTTCCTCGGCGGTGATCGACACCAGCGTGCCCGCCACCGGTGACGGGATCTCGGTGTCGACCTTGTCGGTGGACACCTCCAGCAGCGGCTCGTCGACCTCCACCGAGTCGCCGACCTTCTTCAGCCACCGCGTCACCGTGCCCTCGGTGACCGACTCGCCGAGTTCGGGCATCAGCACCGGGGTGCTCTTGCCCGACGACTTGGCGGCCGGCTTGGACTCGGGCTCGGGTTCCGCCTCGGTCTCCTCGGCAGCCGGCTCAGACTGCGCAGCCGGCTCTTCGGCGGGCTTCTCCTCTTCGGCGGGCTGCTCGTCGCCGCTTGCGTCGTCGCTTGCGTCGTCGTCGCTGGAGCTGTCACCGCCGTCGTCGTCCGCATCGCCGATCACAGCCAGCTCGCCGCCCACCTCAACGGTGTCGTCCTCCTGCGCGACGATCTTCTTCAGCACACCGGAAGCGGGAGCGGGGATCTCGGTGTCGACCTTGTCGGTCGAGACCTCCAGCAGCGGCTCGTCCTGTTCAACCGTGTCGCCCTCTTGCTTGAGCCATCGGGTGACAGTTCCCTCGGTGACGCTCTCGCCGAGTGCCGGCATCTGGACGGAGATGGCCATGTGATTGACTCCCTCGCTCCCTTGAACGGTTGGTCAGTGGTGCTGGGTGGATCGACTGCATGTCCATCCTGTCACGTCCTGGCGCGTGGCTCGCTGCAGACCGTCCGACCGGTGGCTCTGGCACTATCGGAAAAAAGGGGTGAGCGAAGGGAGCGCGGGCATCAGTGGGAGTGCTCGACAAGTTCCGCCGCAAAAAGCGCGGCGGCCGCCGACCCGGTAACGACCCGGCCGCCGATCTCGAATACCTGCGCCACTGGGTCGCCACCCACACCGGCGTCGAGGCGTTCGTCGAACCGAAGACCACCGTCACCGACGTCACCGTCGTGCTGGTGGCCGCCGACGGGGAATGGACGCGCCGCCGGGCCGGTGGCGACGCCGGCGCGCGCCGGTTGTCCGACCGGCTCAAGATCCCCGTCTACGACGTACAGAAGGTCGGCTACCCGCAGCGGATGCGCGACTACGACGAGCGCCGCCGCATCGAGCGCCGCCGAGCGCAGCGCCGCGAACTCGACGACCGCTGAGGCCCTGATACGGTACCGGCGGTACCGCCTAGTCGCCTGGAGGTGTGATGGGGGAGATCGCCGAGCGGTTCGTCGACAGCGTCGACGACGTCCGGATCGCGGTGTACGAACAGGGCAACCCCGACGGCCCGCCGCTGGTGCTCGTGCACGGCTGGCCGGATTCGCACGTGCTCTGGGACGGTGTGGTCGCGCTGCTCGAAGACCACTTCCGGATCATCCGCTACGACAGCCGTGGTGCGGGCAGATCGGCTGTGCCTCAACCAGTTTCGGCCTACCGGCTGGACCGCCTGGCTGACGACTTCGCGGAGGTCGTCGCCGCGACCAGTCCCGGGGTGCCGGTGCATGTGCTGGCGCACGACTGGGGTTCGGCGACGGTGTGGGAGTACCTCGCGCGCGCAGGCGCCGACGAGCGCGTCGCCTCGTTCACCTCGGTTTCCGGCCCGAGCGCCGACCATCTGCACCGCTACGTCATCGGCGCGTTGGTGCGGCCCTACCGCCCGCGCCGGTTCGCCCGCGCGGTCGGCCAACTTGCCCGGCTCAGCTATATGGCTCTGTTCTCGGTGCCCGTGCTCGGCCCCGCGGTCGTGCGCCGCCAGTTTCGCCGGGGCACGTTGACGCGGCTGTTGACGGTGCGCGACGGCATCCCCGAGCAGCGCGTGCACCACTCGCCGAACCTGACCGCCGACGCGGTCAACGGCCTCAAGGTGTACCGGGCGAACTATCTGCGCTTGCTGTTCTCCACGCACCGCGACCACTACGTCGACGTGCCGGTGCAGACGATCGTCAACCTCGACGACCCGTTCGTTCGGCCCTACCCGTACGAGGACACCCGAAAGTGGGTGTCGCGGCTGTGGCGTCGCGACGTGAGCGCCGGCCACTGGTCACCGATGTCGCATGCGGAGTCGATCGCCCGCGCGGTGCGCCAACTCGCCGACCACCTCGACGGCGCCCCGCCAGCGCGCGAACTGCGGCGGGCGCAGGTCGGCCGCAAACGCGAATACTTCGGGGACACACTGGTTTCGGTGACGGGGGCCGGCAGCGGCATCGGACGCGCGACTGCGTTGGCGTTCGCCCGGGAGGGCGCCGAAATCGTGGTCAGCGACATCGACGAGGGCACCGTCAAGGAGACGGCCGCGCAGATCGCCGCGGGCGGAGGCGTCGCACACGCCTATGTCGTCGATGTGTCGGACGCCGAGGACGTGGAGCAGTTCGCCGAGCGCGTGTGCGCCGAGCACGGGGTGCCCGACGTGGTGGTCAACAACGCGGGTGTCGGGCACGCCGGCATGTTCCTCGACACTCCGCGTGCGGAATACGACCGGGTGCTGTCGATCAACTTCGGCGGCGTGGTGAACTGCTGCCGGTCGTTCGGCCGGCGGATGGTCGAGCGCGGTACGGGCGGGCACGTCGTCAACGTCTCGTCGATGGCGGCGTACGCACCGCAACAGTCGATGAACGCCTACGCGACCAGCAAGGCCGCGGTGTTCATGTTCGGCGACTGTCTGCGCGCCGAACTCGACCAAGCCGGTATCGGTCTGACGACCGTGTGCCCGGGCGTGATCGACACCAACATCGTGCGTACCACCCGCTTCGATGCGCCGGCCGCGCTGCAGGGCAAGGTCGAGGCGCGTCGCGCGCAGCTCGTAAAAGCCTTCGGCACAAGGCGTTACGGCCCGGACAAGGTGGCCAAGGCGATCGTCTCGTCGGTCAAGAGGAACAAGCCCGTCCGCCCGGTAGCTCCAGAGGCCCACCTCGTCTACGCCGTCGCGCACGCGCTGCCGCAGGTGATGCGTAGCACCGCGAGGGGACGGGTGCTCTAGCCGTCGGACTTTCGGTCGGTCGGCCTGTCGGTCTGTCGGTCGGTCGGCGAGCGTCGGGTTTTTGGTGCGATTTGGCCCGAAACTCGCGAAATTCTCGACGCTCGGCGGGGTGCGGCGACGCTCGACGCGGCAGGGTGCGGCGGGGCGGGGGTGCGGCGCGACGGGGGTGGTCAGTCTGTCGGCGAGCGTCGGGTTTTTGGTGCGATTTCGCCTAAAACTCGCAAAAATCTCGACGCTCGACGCGACGGGGGTGGTCGGTCGGTCGGCGAGCGTCGGGTTGCGGCGGGGCAGGGGTGCGGCGTGACAGCGTGCGTCTACCCGTTGGCGGCGATGTCCTCGAGCACCGCGAACATCGTGCGGGTCGGCACGCCGGTGCCACCCTTGCCGGTGTAACCCCACGGGCCGCTGGTGTTGTAGGCCGGCCCGGCGATGTCGATGTGCGCCCACTGCACACCTTCGGGCACGAACTCGCGAAGATACGTGCCCGCCACCAACATTCCGGCGAACCGCGAACCGCTGACATTGGCCAGATCGGCGACCGTCGACTTCAGATCGTCCTTCAGTTCCTCCGGAAGCGGCATCGCCCAGGCGTTCTCGCCGACTGCCTGGGAGAGGTCGGCGACCCGGTCGCGGAACTCGTCGCTGCCCATCACCCCGGGCGTGCGCGCACCCAGCGCGACGGTCTGCGCGCCGGTCAGCGTCGACGTCTCGATCAGGTAGTCCGGATCGTCCTCGCCGGCGCGCACGATCGCGTCGGCCAGGATCAGCCGGCCCTCGGCGTCGGTGTTGAGCACCTCGACAGTGATGCCGCCGTACTGCGTCAGCACGTCACCGGGGCGCTGCGCTGTCGACGACGGCATGTTCTCGGCCATCGGCACCGTCGCGATCACGTCGATCGGCAGCTTCTGCTTGGCGGCCAGCACGACGGTCGCGATCACGGCTGCGGCGCCGCCCATGTCCGAAGTCATGTGGTGCATGTTGGCGGCCGGCTTGATCGAGATGCCGCCGGTGTCGAACGTGATGCCCTTGCCGACCAGCGCCACCCGCTTGCCTTTGCGTTTGGCGCCCTTGTGGGTCAGCCGCACCAGCCGCGGCGGGCGCGACGAACCCTTCCCGACGCCGATGATGCCGCCGTAGCCGCCCTTCTCCAACGCCTTCTCGTCGAGGATCTCTACCGTCAGGCCGACCGCCTCACCCAAAGCCTTTGCGCGCGAGGCGAATTCGGCGGGAAACAGGTGGCTGGGCGGGGTGTTGACCAGGTCGCGTGCGGTGGCGACCGCGGCACCGATGTCGGCCGCGCGCTGGGCCGCCTGCTTGGCGGACTTGGCGTCGGTGCTCAGCGCGACGATCTCGCGCAGCCCGGAATCCTTGGGCGCGGTCTTGTCGCTGCGGAACGCGGTGAACCGGTAGGAACCCAGGATCAGCCCCTCGACCGCCGCCGACACGTCGAGCTCCGACAGCGTGGTCAGCACTTTCTCGGTGCCGTTCAGCGCGCGCGCGGCAGCGCCGGCCGCCCGCCGGACCAGGTCCGCGGGGTATTCGTCGCGCGGCTTGCCCAGACCCACCGCCAGCACGCTGGCGACCGGCAGCGCAGGAACCACGACGCGCGTCACCTGCTCGGCGCCGCCCTTGGCGCCCAGCGCCTGCAGGGCGCTCTCGATCTGACCGACCGCCTCCGCGGGGAGCGACGGGCCGGCCAGCACCTTCGCGGTCGCCTGTTCGGCGCCGTCGTCGCCCGAGGAGACGACGGGCACGATCAACACCGCGGCGCCCGCGCGTTTGGGCAGCGACGAACTGACGGTGACGGCGGGGGCCTGGTATCCGGCGTATGCAGCGCTCACGGAACCCAACCCTAGCTTCAGTCGTCGACGGACAGGTCGTAGGCCGGGACCGGGGTCTCGAACCCCTTGAGTGTCAACGGGACCAACTCGACGGCGGGCCGGTCTGGCAGGGCGTCGCGCACGTCGGCTCCGGCGAGGATCTGACCGGGTTCGGCGGCGCTGACCAGCCGGGCGGCCAGGTTGACCGGGGTTCCGAAGTAGTCGCCGCCGATCGCGAGCACCGACCCGTAACCCAACCCGGCCCTCACCCGCAGACCGGCGTCGCGGGCCCGGGCGTAACCCACCAGCGCAACAGCGATCTGCACGAGCTGTTTGGGGGAGGCGGTCACCCACATCACCTCATCGCCGATGAACTTCACCACCCGTCCACCCCGCGAATGCACCACGTCGCTGACCTCGCCGCCGAACCGGGTCAGCAGATCCGAGAGTTCGGTGGGGGACAGCCGCTGGGTCATCGCGGTGAACCCCGACAGGTCGGCGAAACCGACGCCGCAGGTCACGCTGGCCGACGTGTCGTGGATGACCTCCTCGAAGTACACCCTGGCGCTGGTGATGTGGTGACGCCACACCGCGTCCATCAACGCCGCGAGGCCCGGCACCAGCTCGGCGATGGCGCGGTAGGCCTTCGCCGTGGCCAGTTCGTCGTTGGTGTGGGTCATCAGCACGTCGGGCTCGGCGATCCGGGTCATCGTCGAGCTCGCCTCCGCCAGCCGCGACATCGTCGCACCGACGATGCGCAGGAAGTTCAGCGCGGCGTCGGCGCCGGCCAGGGCGCTGATCGCCTGCCAGGACCGCAGCGCGTCGAGGTCGGCGTCGCTCAGCGTGGGCAGCTCCGGGTCGGCGACCGTCAGGCCCAGCGCCTGCCAGATGTGGACGAACTCGTCGAGCGACATGCCGAGCCGGTCGGCGGCCTGACGGGCAGTGACCGTCGGCGGGCCTGACCGCAGCAGCGCGTCCCCGGCCAGGCCGAACAGCCGGCCGCGGCGTTCGGCGTCGGCCATCTCCTCGGCGGTGAACCCCAGCGAAGCGAGATACTCGATCAGCGCCGCCCTGCGCTGCGCGTCGACCACCCGGCCAAGTGTGCCAAGCGCCGACGCGGATTAGGGTGGATCGGCGTGACGCAAGTGTTGAAGGGCCCGCTGGAAGACCGCCACCGCGAACTGGGTGCCAACTTCGCCGAATTCGCCGGGTGGCTGATGCCGGTCTCCTACGCCGGGACGGTCAGCGAGCACACCTCCACCAGGACCACCGTCGGCCTGTTCGACGTCAGCCATCTGGGCAAGGCGCTGGTACGCGGACCGGGCGCCGCCGAATACATCAACTCGGCGCTGAGCAACGACCTGCGCCGGATCGGACCCGGCAAGGCGCAATACACGCTGTGCTGCAACGACTCCGGTGGTGTCATCGACGACCTGATCGCCTACTACGTCGCCGACGACGAGATCTTCCTGGTGCCCAACGCGGCCAACACCGCCGCCGTCGTCGCGGCGCTGCAGCAGCGGGCGCCCGCCGTGCTGACGATCACCGACGAGCACCGCTCGTACGGGGTGCTGGCCGTGCAGGGCCCGAAGTCGGCCGATGTCCTGGCCGCGCTCGACCTGCCGACCGGCATGGACTACATGGGCTACGCCGACGCCGAGTTCTCCGGCGTGCCCGTGCGGGTGTGCCGCACCGGCTACACCGGCGAGCACGGCTACGAGGTGCTGCCGCCGTGGGACCGCGCCGGCGTCGTGTTCGACGCGCTGCTCGAGAAGGTCACCGAGGCCGGCGGCGAACTGGCCGGGCTGGGCGCGCGCGACACACTGCGCACCGAGATGGGCTACCCGCTGCACGGTCACGAGCTGTCACCGGACTTCTCGCCGCTGCAGGCGCGGTGCGGGTGGGCCATCGGCTGGAAGAAGGACGCGTTCTGGGGCCGCGACGCGCTGCTGGCCGAGAAGGAGGCCGGGCCGCCGCGGCTGCTGCGCGGTTTGAAGGCCGTCGGCCGCGGCGTGCTGCGAGCCGACCTCACCGTGCTCGACGGCGACCGGCCGGTGGGTGTGACGACATCGGGAACCTTCTCTCCCACACTGAAAGTCGGTATCGGGCTGGCGCTCATCGACACCGCGGCCGACATCGCCGACGGCCAGCGCGTCGCCGTCGACGTCCGCGGCCGCGCCGTCGAGTGCGAAGTGGTCAAGCCCCCGTTCATCGCGGCGAAAACTCGTTAGCGCGCAGATATACAATCGCTGCATGACTGACGGCCCCCTCGAGTTCACGGTTGAGCACAATGCGAACCGGGCGAGCGATGAGGTACGGGCTTCGATCCTGGCCAACCCGGGGTTCGGCCAGTTCCACAGCGACCACATGGTGTCGATCGACTACGCCGAGGGTCAGGGCTGGCACAACGCGCGGGTGATCCCGTACGGGCCCATCGAACTCGACCCGTCGGCGGTGGTGCTGCACTACGCGCAGGAGATCTTCGAAGGCCTCAAGGCCTACCGCTGGGGCGACGGTTCGATCGTGTCGTTCCGGCCCGAGGCCAACGCGGCCCGGCTGCGGGTGTCGGCGCGCCGGTTGGCGATCCCCGAACTGCCCGAAGAGGTGTTCATCGAGTCGCTGCGCCAACTGATCGCCGTCGACGAGCAGTGGGTGCCACCGGCCGGGGGTGAGGAGTCGCTGTACTTGCGGCCGTTCGTGATCGCCACCGAGCCGGGGCTGGGTGTGCGGCCCGCAACCGAGTACCGCTACCTGGTGATCGGCTCACCGGCCGGCGCGTACTTCAAGGGCGGCATCAAACCGGTCAGCGTGTGGCTGTCGACCGAATACGTGCGCGCGTGCCCGGGCGGCACCGGCGCGGCGAAGTTCGGCGGCAACTACGCCGCTTCGCTGCTCGCGCAGGCCCAGGCCACCGACAACGACTGCGACCAGGTGGTGTGGCTGGACGCCGCCGAGCGCCGCTACGTCGAGGAGATGGGCGGGATGAACCTGTTCTTCGTGTTCGGCAGCGGCGGTTCGGCGCGTCTGGTGACCCCGGAGCTCAGCGGCTCGATTCTGCCCGGCGTCACGCGGGACTCCCTGCTGCAGTTGGCATCCGACGCCGGGTTCGCGGTCGAGGAACGCAAAATCGACGTCGACGAGTGGCAGAAGAAGGTCGCCGCGGGCGAGATCACCGAGGTGTTCGCCTGCGGGACGGCCGCGGTGATCACCCCGGTCGCGCGGGTCAAGCACGCCGACGGTGAGTTCACCATCGCCGACGGCGGGCCGGGCGAGATCACAATGGCGCTGCGCGACACCCTGACCGGTATCCAGCGCGGCACGTTCGCCGACACCCACGGCTGGATGGCGCGGCTGAACTAGCCGATCGCCAGGCCCAGCGCCGCGACCGTCGTCGTCACCTCGACCGCGGCGCCGAGCACGTCGCCGGTCACCCCGCCGAACCGCCGCACGCAGTGCGCGACCAGCACGGCGCCGCAGAGCAGCGCCACCAGCACCGCGACCGGGCCCTGCCACGGCCGCGCGCAGGCCCACCCGGCCAGGGCGGCCACCACGACAACCCAGGCCGCGACCACGACGATGGGCTGGGTGCCGGCCACCCGCGCGCCCAGCGCGCTGCCCGCCGCCGCGGGCACCCCGCGCCGGCAGGCCAGCACCGCCGCGACCCGCCCGCAGGTCAGCGCCGCCACCACCGCGACAACGCTGAGCTGAGCCAACGCCAACGCCTGCAGCAGCAGCGTCAGCACCACCGCGGCCACCCCGAACGGGCCCGCCGCGCCGCCGCGCATCACCTCGAGCGCACGCTCGGGCGGGCCGTAGCAGCCCAGCGCGTCGACGGTGTCGGACAGCCCGTCGATGTGCAGCCCGCGGGTGGCCAGCACCACGACCGCGACCCCGAGCACCCCCGCCAACGCACCGGGACCGAACGCCCACGACGCGGCCCACAGCACGGCGGCGGCCAGGGCCCCCAGCGCCAGCCCGACCGTCGGGAACGCCGTCATGACCCCGCGCCCGACGGCGGCCTGAGTGCGCACCGGGACGACGGTTCCGAACGCGAAAGCGCCTGCCAGAGAACGGATCACGGGACCGTATCGGTCGTGACGCCCGCCTCTTCGAAGGTCGCCATCGACTCGAGCGTGGCGACCGCGGCGTGCACCACCGGCAGCGCCAGCGCCGCACCGGTGCCCTCACCGAGCCGCATCTGCAGGTCCAGAATCGGGTCCAGGCCCAGCCGGTCCAGCGCGACGGCGTGGGCGGGCTCGGTCGAGCGGTGACCGGCCTGCCACCACAGCCGGGCCCCGGGCGCCATCCGTTCCGCGGCCAACGCGGCGGCCGTCACCACCAGGCCGTCGAGCAGCAGCGGGGTGCGTCGCACCGCGGCCTGTGCGCAGAAACCCGCCATCGCGGCCAGATCCGCGCCGCCGGCCTTCCGCAGCAGCGTGACCGGGTCGGTGGTGCCGCGGCAGCGGAACAGCGCATCGCGGATGGCGGCGGTCTTGCGCGCCCAGCCGGCGTCGTCGACGCCGGTGCCGCGACCCACCACCGCGACCGGCTCGCAGTCGGCCAGTGCTGCCACCAGAGTTGTTGCCGCAGTGGTGTTTCCGATGCCCATGTCACCGGCGATCAGCAGGTCGGCCCCGGAGTCGACCTCCTCGTCGGCGATGCGCCTACCCGTGGCGATCGCCGCGTCCAGTTCGGCCTCGCTGAGCGCGTCCTCGACCGCGATGTTGCCGCTGCCGCGACGCACCTTGTGCGCGCCGATCGCGGGGGAGTGCGGCGTCTGGACGTCGACGCCGACGTCGAGCACGCGCACCGTCGCACCGGCGACCTCGGCGAGCACGTTGATCGCGGCGCCACCGGCGTCGATGTTGGCGACCATCTGCGCGGTCACGTCGGGCGGATAGGCCGACACCCCGGCCGCGGCCACACCGTGATCAGCGGCGAACACCACGACGCGGGCCCGCTGCAGCCGGCGCGGCGGGCAGACGCCCTGACACGACGCCACCCACACCGACAGGTCCTCGAGTCGGCCCAGCGAACCGGCGGGTTTGGTCAGCCGCGCCTGGCGGGCCCGGGCCGCGTCGGCCGCGGCGGCGTCGGGTGCGCCGACGTGCCCGAACAGTGCCGTCACGCCGGCTCCTTGACCGTGACCGGCTGTCCGGCGACGACGAGCACCACCCGGTCGCTCACCGCGGCCAGGCGCTGATTGAGCGCGCCGAGTTCGTCGGCGAAGCGGCGCCCGGCGGCCGTCGCGGGTACCACGGTCAACCCGACCTCGGGGCTGACCAACGCCAGCGGGGCGCGGTAGCCGGCGACCGCGTCGACGAGGTGATCCACCTCGTCGGCCACCGAACCGCCGGTCCACGCCTGCGCCCGGTCCATCGCCGCGGTCAGCCAGGCGCCGATGTCGTCGACCAGCGTCGGAACCGGATCGGTACGCAGATGCGTTGCGACATCGGTGGTTTCGACGGTGAACCAGCGGGCCTCGCGGCGCTGCCGGTGGGTGGCGACGCGGGCCGCCCAGTCCGCGTCGCCGCCGGGATCAGGCCCGGTGGCCAGGTAGCGCAGCGGTCGGGGTTCAGGTGCGGCCGCGGCCAGCGCGGCTTCGGCCCACCGCGACTTGCCCGACCGGATACCGCCGAGCACCAGCACGCACACCGGGCTCAGGCGACCTTGTCGCCACGCTCGACCTGGGGGCGCGGGGCGCGCATCCGGCGCAGCTGAGAGGCGCGGCTGGCCGCGTAGAAGCCCAGTTTCCAGCCGGTTTCGGTGTTGTCCGGGAACTTCGCGTCGACCAGCTTGTTGACCTTGCGGCCGACCACGAAACCGTCGATCACCATGATGAGGACCAGCACCAGCATCGCGGGGGACAGCAGTCGCTGCACCTCGACCGACGGCACGGCCAGCATGACGAAGATCAGGCCCAGCGCCGACGGCATGAACAGCCCGAGCACGTTGCGCCGGGAATCGACCACGTCGCGCACGAAGCGTCGCACCGGACCGCGGTCGCGCGGCAGCAGGTAGGCCTCCTCGCCGGCCATCATCTTCTCGCGGCGCTGAGTCATCTCCTCGCGGCGGGCGGCCTTGTCGGCCTTGCGCTCCTCGCGGGTCAGCGTCTTGCGCATCTCCTTGCGGCGACGACGCGCTTCGGCGGCGGTCATCGGGGCGGGCGCCACCGGGCCGCGCCGGCGCGCCGCCTCGCTGCGCTTGGGAGTCGGCCTGCCCTTGGGTGCGGTACCGCGCGCCGCCTTCGCGGCGGCCGACTCGGCGGTGTTCTCAGCGGTGTTCTCGGACACATCTGCGGACGCGTCGGCGTCCGGTGTCGACGAGTTGGCTTTCTTGCGGCCCAGCAGGTTCACACCCGCAAGGGTACTTCCGCCGTGAGGGCCGCCACCGGCTGGGGACAAAGTCGGGAATAGCCGCCGAAAGAGGTACCGTTGTTTGAGTACGCGCCACTCGATGAGGCCTACAGGAGACGTAAATGACAGTTCAGGGAGAGACGGCAACCGCCACCCACGGTGTGGTTCTGACCGACGCGGCGGCGGCCAAGGCCAAGGCGTTGCTCGACCAGGAGGGCCGCGACGACCTCGCCCTGCGCATCGCCGTTCAGCCCGGTGGTTGCGCCGGCTTGCGCTACAACCTTTTCTTCGACGACCGGGCGCTCGACGGCGACCTGACCGTCGAGTTCGGCGGCGTCAGCCTGACCGTGGACCGGATGAGTGCGCCGTACGTCCAGGGCGCGACGATCGACTTCGTCGACAGCATCGAGAAGCAGGGCTTCACGATCGACAACCCGAACGCCACCGGTTCGTGCGCCTGCGGCGACTCGTTCAACTAGAACTGGCCGCCGGTACGCGGCAGATACGAGCAGACCAGGACCTCGTCGCCCTGGGCAAGTAACTGGGCGACGGCCTGCTGCTCGTTGTTGGTGGGCCGGTCGCGTCGCGACGAACTGGCCGGCACCACCCGCATCGTGAACAGCACCTGCGCCTGACTGGGCGAGGGCTGCACCATCTTGTCGATCGAGACCACCTCGGCGCTGCTGTACTGCTTACGGAACGCGTCGCCGGTCAACCCGGCCAGCGCGAGGTCCGATCGCTTCTCCTTCACCGCGTCGAACAGCCCGCACAGCGTGTGCCGGGCGACGGTCTCGTCGTCGCCGTTGGTCAGCGCGTCGATGTAGTCCTGGATCGCGGCCTTGGCCGATTCCTCGGACAGCGCCGATGATTGCGGCGCCTGCTCACCGTCGGCCGTGGCGACCAGCGCCACCACCGCCGCGATCAGCGCGACGACCAGCACCGCGCCCGCGATCACCGGCCAGCGGCGCTTCTTGCGGTACGGCACCGGCGGCGGCAGCATCCCTGGATACGCCGACGCCATGGTGTCCGGATACTGAATGGACTGCGGAGGCATTTGCGGGCCGGAGGGCCCGGCACCGTATTGGGGCGGGTACGGACCCGTCATCGATTTGCTCCCCGAAAATGTGTGGTGTCAGAGGCCTGTCTACAGTTGCTTTTTGGAAGCGGGCATATCTTCGTACGCAGGTTAGCGCACTACAATTCTCTAGACGACTTAACAAAAAGAAGGGCTTCGTTCGTGACGATTGCGGTTACCGGATCAATTGCCACCGACCATCTGATGCGGTTTCCGGGCAAGTTCTCCGAACAGCTCCTGCCCGACCATCTGCAGAAGGTGTCGCTGAGCTTTCTGGTCGACGACCTCGTCGTGCACCGCGGCGGGGTGGCGGGCAACATGGCGTACGCGATCGGGGTGCTCGGCGGCGACGTCGCGCTGGTCGGCGCGGTCGGGCGCGACTTCGACGACTACCGCAGCTGGCTGGAGTCCGTCGGCGTGGACACCGAGAGTGTGCTGGTGTCCGACTCCGCGTACACCGCGCGGTTCGTCTGCACCACCGACGAGGCCATGGCGCAGATTGCGTCGTTCTATCCGGGCGCGATGTCCGAGGCGCGCAACATCTCGCTGACCGAGGTGACCAAACGCCTGGGCACGACCGACCTGGTGATCGTCGGCGCCAACGATCCCGAAGCGATGTTTCTGCACACCGAGGAGTGCCGCCGCCTGGGCGTCGCGTTCGCCGCGGACCCGTCGCAGCAATTGGCGCGGCTGTCGGGTGAGGAGATCCGCAAGCTGATCGACGGCGCGACCTACCTGTTCACCAACGACTACGAGTGGGACCTGCTGCTGCAGAAGTCCGGGTGGAGCGAAGCCCAGGTGATGAGCCAGATCGGGCTGCGGGTCACCACGCTCGGCCCCAAGGGTGTGGACCTGGTCAGCTCGGACGGCACGTTCATCCACGTCGACGTGGTTCCGGAAAAGCACAAGGCCGACCCCACCGGCATCGGCGACGCGTTCCGCGCCGGCTTCCTGACCGGCCGCAGCGCCGGGCTGAGCCTCGAGCGCTCCGCGCAGCTCGCCTCGCTGGTCGCGGTGCTGGTGTTCGAGGCGCCCGGCCCGCAGGAGTGGAACTGGGACCGCGACGAGGCGCTCAAGCGCCTCGAGGACGCCTACGGGGCCGACGCCGCCGCTGAGATCGGCAAGGCCCTGAGCTGACTCACAGCTGCACGGGGTAGGTCGGCTCGCTGATCTGCGGGGTGATGCTGTGCTCGACGAAGATCGCGTGCCACAGCATGAAGATCAGCACCGTCCACAGCCGTCGGCTGTGATCGGTGGTGCCGTCGCGGTGTTCGTCGAGCATCGAGCGCACCGCGGCCAGGTCCACCAGGTCGCCCGCCTGCGAGGAGCCGACCATCGAGTGGGCCCAGTCGAGCAGTTCGCCCGCCCGCAGCCAGTGCCGGATCGGCACCGGGAAACCCAGCTTCGGGCGGTTGAGCACATGCGCGGGCACGATCGGCTCCAGCGCCCGGCGCAACGCGAACTTCGTTGTCGCTCTTGTGATCTTCTGGTCGTAGGGGAGCCGGGAGGCCACCGCGAAGACCTCCGGGTCCAGGAACGGCACCCGCAGTTCCAGCGAGTTGGCCATCGTCATCTTGTCGGCCTTGACCAGGATGTCGCCGCGCAACCAGGTGAACAGGTCGACGTGCTGCATGCGGGCCACCGGGTCCCAGCCCTGTGACTGCGCGTACACCGGGGCGGTGACGTCGGTGTGGGTCCACTCCTGCCGGAACCCCGGCAACACGGCGCGCAACTGCGCGTCGGAGAAGCTGCGCGCGTTGCCGTAATACCGCTCCTCGAGCGTGAGCGAGCCGCGGTGCAGCAGGCTCTTGCCGCGCATGCCCTCCGGCAGCGGCCGCGACGCCTTGCCCAGCGACCGGCGCAGCGGCCGCGGCAGATACTCGAACGGCTTGAGCGACAACGGCTCCCGATAGATCGTGTAGCCGCCGAACAGTTCGTCGGCGCCTTCGCCGGACAGCACCACCTTCACGTGCTTTCGGGCCTCGCGGGCGATGAAGAACAGCGGCACCAACGCCGGGTCGGCGACGGGTTCGTCGAGGTACCAGACGATTTCGGGCAGCGCGGCGACGAACTCCTCCTGGTCGACGACCTTGGCGACGTGCCGGGCGCCGATCGCCTCGGCCGACGCGACGGCCACGTCGACCTCCGAGAAGCCTTCGCGCTCGAACCCGGTGGTGAACGTGATCAGCCGAGGGTTGTGCCGCATCGCCAGCGCCGCGATCGCCGTGGAGTCGATCCCGCCGGACAGGAACGCGCCCACCGTGACGTCGGCGCGCATGTGCTTGGCGACCGAATCCTCGAGCACCGCGGTGATCTCGTCGTAGCGCTCCTGCTCGCGGCCGGCGACGAACGGCACGGGGGAGAACCGCGGGGTGAAATAGCGCGTGACCTCCGGGGCCGCGCCGGGCCGCAGCCGCGCGTAGCTGCCCGACTCCAGTCGGCGGATCCCGCGGTGCAGCGTCTCGGGTTCGGGCACGTACTGCAGCACCGTGTAGTGCTGCACGGCCCGTTCGTCGATGCTCAGGTCCAGATCGAGCGTGTCGGCCAGCGCCAGCAGGCACTTTTTCTCGCTGCCGACCG
The DNA here is from genome assembly GCF_001722335.1 of Mycolicibacterium flavescens. GTDB lineage: Bacteria > Actinomycetota > Actinomycetes > Mycobacteriales > Mycobacteriaceae > Mycobacterium > Mycobacterium flavescens. The sequence continues at coordinate 18,787 of NZ_MIHA01000004.1, read as the reverse complement.
CGGTGCCGCCCGGCCCGTCGGCCATGTACAGCGGTTTGATGCCGAACGGGTCGCGGGCGCAGAAAAGTTCGCCGACCGAGGTGTCCCACAGCGCGAACGCGAACATCCCCCGCAGCCGCGTCAACGCGTCGGTGCCCCAGTGGTGGTAGGCGGCCAGGATCGCCTCGCCGTCGCCGTCGGTGGCGAACGTCGCGCCGTGCCGGGCGGTCAGCTCCTCGCGCAGCTCGAGGTAGTTGTAGATCTCGCCGTTGAACACCAGCACGTAGCGGCCCGGCGCCTCCGGCGGGCCCCACCGCAGCGGCTGGTGGCTGTGCGCGATGTCGATGATCGACAGCCGGTTGAACCCCAGCACGACCCGGTCGTCGGACCAGGTGCCCGGCTCGTCGGGGCCGCGGTGACGCATCAGATGCGACGCGCCGGAAACCGCGTCCGTCAACTCGGGTCCGCCGGTCGCGGAGGGGTCAGGCAGTAGGGCCAGCAGTCCGCACACGGCGCCAGTATGCCCAACGCCCGCCACACCCGAGCGCCGCAGTACGGAGGTGTGTCGAGACCGGCTCCCGGGCGTGGTCTACGCTGCGTAGTATTCGCTTCGAACACTGACCGCACGCGGTCGCGCGGCATGACTCTAGGAGGCTCCAACGTGACACCTCGCGGGCTGAGGACGGCGGCGCGAACGGCGTCACTGTCAATCGTCCTTGGGGCCACGGCGTTGCTGCTCAGTGGCTGCAGCTGGTCTGAGGTTCTGGGCCTGGGCTGGCCGGACGGCATCACCCCCGAAGCGCACGCCAACCGCGAGCTGTGGATCGGTTCGGTGATCGCCTCGCTCGTCGTCGGCGCCATCGTCTGGGGCCTGATCTTCTGGACCTCGGCGTTCCACCGCAAGAAGAAGACCGACACCGAGCTGCCGCGCCAGTTCGGCTACAACATGCCGCTCGAGCTGGCGTTGACGGTGATTCCGTTCCTGATCATCTCGGTGCTGTTCTACTTCACCGTCGTCGTGCAGGAGAGGATCCTGCACGAGGAGGACAACCCCGAGGTCGTCGTCAACGTGACCGCCTTCCAGTGGAACTGGAAGTTCGGCTACAACAGCGTCAACTTCGCCGACGGCACGTTCAACTACGAGGGCGCCGACCCCGAACGTCAGGCCGCGGTCGCCTCCGGCCCGGAGGGCCTCGAAGGTGAGCACGGCGGCGAGTACGGCGCGATCGCCGGCAAGAACCCCGAAGACCGCACCTACCTGGCGTTCGACAAGGTCGAGACGCTGGGCACCACCTCGGAGATCCCCGTCCTGGTGGTCCCCTCGGGCAAGCGCATCCAGTTCAACATCGCCTCCGCCGACGTCATCCACGGCTTCTGGGTGCCGGAGTTCCTGTTCAAGCGCGACGTGATGCCAGACCCCAAGGCCAACAACTCGGACAACACGTTCCAGATCAGCGAGATCATGCAGACCGGGGCGTTCGTCGGGCGCTGCACCGAAATGTGCGGCACCTACCACGCGATGATGAACTTCGAGCTTCGGGTGGTCGAGCCCAACGACTTCAAGGCGTATCTGCAGCAGCGGATCGACGGCAAGACCAACGCGGAGGCGCTGCTGGCGATCAACCAGTCACCGACCGCCGTGACCACCCGGCCGTTCGACAGCCGTCGTGGTGAGCTAGCGCCCGAGATCAAGCAGGCGAGTAAGTAGGGACACGTAGATGCATATCGAAGCCCGGCTGTTCGAGTTCCTCACCGCGTTCTTCGTCCTCTGCGCGGTCGTGTACGCCGTCCTCACGTCGATGTTCCAGTACGGCGGCATCGAGTGGGCCGGCACCACGGCGCTGGTCCTGACCGCCGGTCTGACGTTGATCACCGGCACGTTCTTCCGGTTCGTCGCCCGGCGCCTGGACACCCGGCCCGAGGACTACGAGGACGCCGAGATCAGCGACGGCGCCGGCGAGCTGGGCTTCTTCAGCCCGCACAGCTGGTGGCCGGTGTTCATCGCGCTGTCGGCGTCGGTCACCGCGGTCGGCGTGGCGCTGTGGCTGCCGTGGCTCATCGTGGCCGGCATCTGCTTCGTGATCGCGACCGTCGCCGGCCTGGTGTTCGAGTACTACACCGGTCCCGAGAAGCACTGACCTCTCGCAAGGTCACAATCGGGGCAACACTTCGCCCGCGGGGTGCGCCGTGCCGCTCACGTCGCTGAGGCGGTTGGGTAGTGTTGCCGAGGCACGGTCAGCCGCTTGTTGGCGTGTCGCGCCGGTTGAGCAGTCGAGAAGGATAGGCGTAAATGAGCGGGCCGAATCCCCCCGATGACGAAGCGTCGCTTCCAGGTCAGGACCCGGGCCGTGAGGCGGGCGGCGAGCCGGCCCCGGACAGCAGCGACACCGATTTGTACTCGCGGGCCTATTCGGCGCCCGAGTCCGAACAGTTCACCGCGGGCCCGTACGTACCCGCCGATTCTTCGCTGTACGACTACGAGACCTATGAGCAGCCCGACGTCGGCGAGCCCGCGCCACCACCCAAATGGCCGTGGGTGGTGGGTGTGGTCGCGATCATCGCGGCCGTCGCGCTCGTCGCATCGGTGTCAGTCCTGGTGACCCGCACCGACACTGACAACCTCGCGACCCCGGAGACGTCGACGACCGCGGTGCCGCCGCCGATCCAGGACGAGATCACCACGACAACGCCACCGCCGCCGCCTCCACCGCCCACCACGGAACCGCCTCCGCCTCCGCCGCCGGAAACGGTGACGGTCACCCAGGAGCCGCCGCCTCCTCCGCCCCCGCCGCCGGCGCCCGAGGAGCCGCCGCCACCTCCACCGGAGACGACGCCGCCGCCGACCAGCGCGCCGCCCACGACGACGACGCGGTCCGGTCCGCGACAGGTCACGTATTCGGTGACCGGTACCAAGGCGCCCGGAGACATCATCACGGTCACCTACATCGACGCGTCGGGTCGCAGTCGGACCCAGCGCAACGTGTACATCCCGTGGTCGCTGACGGTCACCCCGATCTCGCAGTCCGAGGTCGGGTCGGTTCAGGCGTCCAGCCTGTTCCTGGTGAGCAGGCTCAACTGCTCGATCACGACGAGCGACGGCACCGTGCTGTCGTCGAACACCAATAACGCCGCGCAGACGAGTTGCTGATGACATACGACACCGATCAAGCGGGACGCTCTCGGCTGACGCCGGCGCTGGAGCCCGGCGAGCTGGACCGCACCGACCGCATCCTGCTCGGCGCCTGCGCCGGCATCTGGCTGGTGGCCCTCGGTAGCGCCGTCGCCGCCGTGGTGGCGCTGGTGGATCTCGGCACCGGGAGCGCCGACACCTCGGGCTCCTCGGGCACACCGTGGCTGCTCTACACGGTCATCGGGGTGTCCGCCGTGGTGATCGTCGGGGCGGTACCGCTGCTGCTGCGCGCCCGCCGCGAGGCGATGACCGGCGCCGAGTCGGCACCCGCGGCCGGTTCGGCCGGTGCGGGCCGGGGGAGCGCGACGCCGGCGGCGTTCGGAACGGCCGGTGCCCGCGGCGGACCGGCTCCGCGGGCCTCGTACGCGGCGCCGCGGACGATGCGCACGCAGGAGGCGCCTGAGCCGTACTCCGCGGCGGTGGACCAGCTGTGGCTGCGGTGCGGGGTGGCAGTCGCCTGCGCCATCGGCATCGCGATGGTCGCGATCGGCGTCGGCACCTATCTGATGGCCGTCGGCAGCACGGTGGCGGCCTGGGTCTTCTTCGTGCTGGCCGCGCTCGTGACGCTCGCGATGCCCGCCGTGCCATGGTTCTATCTCAAGGAACTGCGCGCGGTCGTCGACCGCTAACTCTCCGCGTTCGGCTGTCGCCGACTTCTGCGGTAGAGCTGTGGATTGTGTGCCGGCCGCGACCCTGGTGTCGATTTCGGCGGTGTGGGCCCGCGCGGGGTGGAGTCGTGTCGCCGAGTTCTGCGGTAGGGCTGTCGATTTCCGCAACCCGCCGACCCGACAAAAGACTGCGGGCCCCGCTCGAGATGAGCGGGACCCGCAGCCTGTCGTGGTTCTACGTCAGTGATGCCCGTTCGACGAGTCCCCGTTGGTCGAGCCGTTCGAGCTGTTACGCGCCTGGTGCTCGGCCAGCGCAGTGAGCGCCTTGCGCTCGCCCGCATGCTGCGCCGCCTCCAGCGCTTCGTGCTCCTCGATCGGATCGGCGTACAGGAAGCTGCCGGTACCGGGTGCCCCCGCCGAGCCGAGCTTGTTCATCCGCTTCGGCAGGGCGGCGCCCTGGTACTCCAACGGAATCGGATGACCGTGCTCGTCGACCGGGCCGAGCGGCTGGTGCAGCTCGATGTAGGCACCGTGCGGCAGCCGCTTGATGATGCCGGTCTCGATGCCGTGCTCGAGCACCTCGCGGTCGCTGCGCTGCAGGCCGATCGCCCAGCGGTAGGCGAGGTAGTACACGATCGCGGGCAGGACCACCATGCCGATCCGGCCGATCCACGTCGTCGCGTTCAGCGAGATGTGGAACTTCAGCGCGATGATGTCGTTCATCGCGCACAGCGTGAACAGCATGTACAGCGAGATCGCCGCCGCGCCGAACGCGGTGCGCACCGGTGCGTCACGCGGACGCTGCAGCAGGTTGTGGTGCGCGTCGTCGCCGGTGAGCTTCTTCTCGATGAACGGGTAGGCGATCAGCAGCATGAACACCAGGCCCATGAACAGCGCCACCCACGTCGACGCCGGAACCGTGTAGTTGCCGAAGTACAACTCCCACGGCGGGAAGATACGGGCCACACCCTCGGTCCACATCATGTAGAAGTCCGGCTGGCTACCCGCCGACACCTGAGATGGCTTGTACGGCCCCAGATTCCAGACCGGGTTGATCGTCAACAACCCGCCCATCAGGCCGAGGATGCCGACCGTCATCGCGAAGAACGCGCCGGACTTCACCGCGAACACCGGCATGACACGCACGCCGACGACGTTGGTCTCGGTGCGGCCCGGGCCGGGGAACTGGGTGTGCTTCTGGAACCACACCAGCGCCAGGTGCATACCGATGAGCGCCAACATGATTCCCGGTATCAGCAGGATGTGCAGCGCATACATTCGTGGCACCCAGATGCCGTACTCCATGCACTGGTTGCCGACGCCGCCGCACGGGAAGTCACCGCCGAACAGCGCCCAGTGCAGCCAGGTGCCGATCACCGGCATGCCCAGGCTGATCGACGAGAGCGCGGCGCGAAGGCCGATGCCCGAGAGCAGGTCGTCGGGCAGCGAGTATCCGAAGTAACCCTCGAACATCGCCAGGATCAGCAGCAGCGCGCCGATCACCCAGTTCGCCTCACGCGGCCGGCGGAACGCGCCGGTGAAGAAGATGCGAGCCAGGTGGACCATGATCGACGCGGCGAAAAGCAGTGCGGCCCAGTGGTGTACCTGCCGGACGAACAACCCGCCGCGGACCTCGAAGCTGATGTCGAGCGTGGTCTGGTAGGCCTTCGACATCTGCACACCGCGCAGCGGCTGGTAGACGCCGTTGTAGGTGACCTCGGCCATCGACGGGTCGAAGAACAAAGTCAGGTAGACGCCGGTGATGAGCAGGACGATGAAGCTGTACAACGCGATCTCACCCAGCAGGAAGGACCAGTGGGTCGGGAACACCTTGTTCAGCTGGCGCCGCACCGCCGCCGACGGGTGGTAGCGCGAATCGATGGCATTGCCCTGTGCCGCAGCGACTTCGGCGAGCTTCGGCGGTTTCGGCAGTGATGGACTCATATCGATTTCCGTTCCCAGAAGGCCGGCCCGACGGGTTCGATGAAGTCGCCGTTGGCGACCAGATACCCGTCCTGGTCGATGGTGATGGGCAGCTGCGCCAACGCGCGCGCAGCCGGGCCGAATATGGGTTTAGCGAAGTGCAACGCGTCGAACTGCGACTGGTGGCACGGGCACAGGATCCGGTAGGTCTGCTGCTCGTAGAGCGACGACGGGCAGCCCAGGTGTGAACACACCTTGGTGAAGGCGAACAGTTCGCCGAAGTTGAAGCTCTCCTGACCCTTGCGCTTGACCACCCGCGGAAGATCCTGCGGCTTGATCCTGATCAGCATGACCGGGTTGCGCACGCCCATCGAGATCTCGGCCAGCTTGTGGTGCGACTCCGTCGTGGTGCCGTCACCGTCGGACTCCCGCCACGGGAACACCGTCTCCATACCGCCGGCGTCGATGTCTTCGGGCCGCATCTTGGTGAAGGTGCCGCTGCCCGTCGAGCGCGCCAGGAAGATCGTCTCGCCGTGATAGCGCGGGGTCCAACCCGAGGTCCACAGCACGGCCTTCTTGCCGTCGGCGGTCGGCACCACCGGCTTCCACGGGTTCTTGATCAGGCCGCCGGCGAACGCGACGAGCGTGCCGAGCCCGAACGCGCCGAGCCCGATGCCCAGCGACAGCCCGACCAGCTTGCGGCGCTTGATCGTCGAACCCTCGAGCGCGTCGCCCAGGTTGGCCACCACGGTGCGACGCTGGATCTCGGGGGAGGAGCCGTCATGGCGCTCCTGGATCGAGATCTCCTCGGGGATGAACTTCTTCTGGTACATCACCGCGCCGATGCCGATCGCCAGGATCGACAGCCCGAAGGTCAGGCCGTACATCGGGGTGGCGAGGCTGAACATAAACTCGCCCTCGGAGCCGTGCGGCTTGTACTCCCACGGCCAGAACAGGAACACCACCAGCAGCGCCAGGCCCGAAAAGCCGCCCAGCAGAAGCCAGTACGAGACGATGCGCTGCGCGCGCTTCTCGGCCTTGGTGCCCTCGACCGGCCACCGGGACTCCTTGTGGACGATCTCGACGCCGTCCATCTTTCCGCCGAGCTCGAGCAGTTCCTCCCGCGACATTGCGGCCAGTTCGGCGTCGCTCGGCTGCCCGGGTACGCCCGCGTGACCGGGTGCGTCGGTGCCCTTCGGGGTCTTCTCTGCGCCGTTACCCGGCTCGCTCATGCTCGCGCTCCGATCCACAGGGCCGCGACGATGACGGCCACCATGCCGATGATCCAGGCCGCCATGCCTTCGGGCGCCGGGCCGAACCCGCCGAGGCCGTAGCCGCCGTAGCTGGGCGTCTCCGCCGATTCGCGGACGTAGGCGACGATGTCGCGCTTCTCGTCCGGTGAGAGCTGCCGGTCGGAGAACTTCGGCATGTTCTGCGGGCCGGTCAGCATCGCGGTGTAGATCTGCGCCGGTGTCGCGTCGCCGAGGTCGGGGGCGTACTTGCCCGACGACAGGGCGCCGCCCTTGCCGGTGAAGTTGTGGCACGAGGCGCAGTTCAGGCGGAACAGGTCACCGCCGCGGGCGACGTTGTCGCCGATCAGCGACTGCGAGGCGATCTCGCCGTTGTCGTCGCGCGGAGCGACCGGGCCGCCGCCGTTGGCCTGGATGTAGGCCCCCAGCGCATCGGTCTGCGCCTCGTCGAACTGCGCGGGCTTCTGCGGCGCCTGCGCCTCACCGCGCATCGCCGGCATGCGGCCGGTCGAGACCTGGAAGTACACCGCGGCGTCACCGACGCCGATCAAGCTCGGACCGCGGTCGGCGACACCCTGCAGGTTGGCACCGTGGCAGGTGATGCACGACGTGTCGTAGAGCTGCTTGCCGGTGCGCAGCAGCGCCGACTGGGCCTCGTCGGCGACCGCGACCTGCGGTGCGGGGGTGAGGGTGGCCGCGAGACCACCGGCGACGGTCAGTCCGAGCAGCAGCAACACCGCCGCTGACAGACGCCGGCGCAGCCGACGGTGCCTCAACGTCGCCGAGCTACCGGCTCCGGGGGCCTTCTCGGTCATCGAACCTCTTCTCTCGTCGGGCGCAAAGGGGAAAGCGGCGAGCCGATCTTCATCGGACGAAGTAAATGACAGCGAACAGCGCGATCCAGACGATGTCGACGAAGTGCCAGTAGTACGACACGACGATCGCAGCGGTGGCCTGCGCCGGAGTGAACTTGCTCATCTTGGTTCGCGCCAGCAGCAGCAGGAAGGCGACCAGGCCGCCGATCACGTGCAGGCCGTGGAATCCGGTGGCCAGGTAGAAGACCGAGCCGTAGGCGCTGCTGGAGATCGACGTGCCGTGCTTGACCAGCTCGATGTACTCGTAGCCCTGGCCGAGCACGAAGAACAGACCCATCGCGAACGTGAGGGTGTACCAGCGGCGCAGACCGAACACGTCGCCGCGCTCGGCGGCGAACACGCCCATCTGGCAGGTGAACGACGACGCGATCAGCACCAGCGTGACCGGCACTGCCTGCACGAGGTTGAGCTCGGTCGGCGCCGGTGGCCAGTCGCCACCTGCCTGCGACCGGGCGGTGAAGTACATCGCGAAGAGTCCAGCAAAGAACATCAACTCGCTGGACAGCCACACAATCGTGCCGACACTGACCATGTTCGGTCGGTTCAGCGAATGCACCCGCGATGTGATGGCGGTTCCGGAGGTCCCAACAGCGCTCGTCACAGGTGCAAGTATGACGCTTTGTAGTTGTTGATCTCCACCCGGGTCGGGTGTTTCGTAATAATCGCGTTGTGGTCTCAGCTGAAAAACACGAATCCCTCGCCTGGCCCCGCATCCTGGGCCGGCTGACAACCGGCCAGTCCCTCGAGACGGGCCAAGCGGCCTGGGCGATGGACCAGATCATGACCGGCACGGCGACGCCCGCGCAGATCGCCGCCTTCGCCGTGTCGATGCGGATGAAAAGCCCGACATCGGCCGAGGTCACCGAACTGGCCGACGTCATGCTCAAACACGCGCGGCGGGTGCCGACCGATGCCTTCGGCACCGACACCGTCGACGTGGTCGGCACCGGCGGCGACGGCGCCAACACCCAGAACCTGTCGACGATGGCGGCGATCGTGGTCGCCGCCGCGGGCGTGCCGGTGATCAAGCACGGCAACCGGGCGGCGTCATCGCTGTCCGGCGGCGCCGACACCCTCGAGGCGCTCGGGGTGCGCATCGACCTCGGTCCCGACGAGGTGGCCCGCAGCGTCGCCGAACTCGGTATCGGGTTCGCGTTCGCGCCGCAGTTCCACCCGTCGTACCGGCACGCCGGTGTGGTGCGCCGCGAGATCGGGGTGCCGACGGTGTTCAACCTGCTCGGCCCGCTGACGAACCCGGCCACCCCGCGCGCCGGTCTGATCGGCTGCGCCTGGAGCGAACTGGCCGAGGTGATGGCCGGGGTGTTCGCCACGCGCCGCTCCAGCGTGCTGGTGGTGCACGGCGACGACGGCCTCGACGAGCTGACCACCACCACCACGAGCACGATCTGGCGGGTGCAGGCCGGCACGGTCGAGCGGTTGAAGTTCGACCCGGCGGCGTTCGGGTTCCAGCGCGCCGAGGTGTCCGAACTGGTCGGCGGGGACGCCGAGGCCAACGCCACGTCCGTGCGCGCGGTGCTCGGTGGCGCCACCGGTGCGGTCCGCGATGCGGTGATCCTCAACGCGGCCGGCGCCCTGGTCGCGCACGCCGGGCTATCCAGCGACGCCAAATGGGTTCCTGCCTGGGAGACGGGGCTGGCCAAGGCGACCAAGGCCATCGACTCCGGGGCGGCCGAACAGCTCCTCGCGCGTTGGGTGCGGTTCTCCCAGAAAGCTTGACGAGCTGGCCCTGTCGAACTGTTCGGCGGCCGCCCGGGCCGACCGCGCCGAGGCGGCCCACCCCGACCAGCGGCCGGCGGCGCGCACCGGCGAGCAGTAGCCGGACTCGGCGCGCACGATCCGCACACCCGGCTGCTGCAGCCAGCGCGCGATGAGGGCGGTCTCCTCGACCAGCGCCCCGCCCAGCGGCGCCGGTATGGGCAGGATCGCCTGTGCGCCGGCGCAAATCGCGTCGACGACCGGCATCGGTGGCACACCGCGCGGCGCGTTGCCCGCGGCGGCGAGCTGGCCGCTGCGGATCACGGCGAGGTGCCAGCCGCCTGCGCTGTCGGGGCGTGCGGCCACCAGCTCAGGGACGGCGGCCAGCGCGCGCAGCCGCTGCCCGCGCCACAGCACGTCGATCGTGGTGGCCGCGTGGTCCCGCAGCCGCGCCGCGGTCTCGTACCGGGCCCGGGCCGCGAGGTCGGCGACCTGCGCGAGGATCGCGCTCAGCGCGTCGTCGTCGTGGCCGGAGATGACCGCCCGCGCCCGGGCGACGGCGTCGGCGTAGTCGGCCGCACCGATGCCGCGCGCCGCAGGGCACGGCGACAGTTCGCGTTGCGGGCACGCCGGACCGTGTACGGCTGCGCGCGCGAGTTTCTTTGTGCAGGTGCGGATTCCGGTGAAGCGGGCCAGTAGCGCGGCGGTCTCCACGGCGTCCGCGCGCACCCGGAACGGCCCGATCGCCGACTCGAAGTCGTGCGGGCGCGCCGCGGTGTGCGACTGCGTGGCGCGCACCGCCGAGAAGCGCGGGAACGCCTCGTCGGTCAGCACCACCCACCACCACCGCTGCGGGAACTTCGACCGGCGGTTGTAGGGCGGCGCATGCGCGGCCAGCAGCCGCAGTTCCCGCACCCCGGCCTCCAGGTCGTGCGCGCACTCGACGTGGTCGACGGCGGTGGCCAGTGAGGCCATCTCCTTCATCCGGGTGCGGGTGTCGGAGCCGTTGAAGTACTGGTTGACCCGGCGGCGCAGATCCACCGCGGTACCGACGTAGAGCACCTCGTTGCCCGGCCCGCGGAACAGGTACACCCCGGGACGGCGCGGTAGCCCGGTGGCCAGGCGCCGGTTGCGGCGCTGCGCCGGCGTCACGTCGGGCAGATACGCGCGCAGGTCCGAAAAGGTGTGCACGCCCTGGTTGCCGACCCGCTCGAACAACCCGTGCAGCACGTCGACGGTGGCGCGCGCGTCGTCGAGCGCGCGGTGCGTGGGCGTGGTGGCCGAACCGAACAACCGGGCCAGCGCCGAGAGCCGCACGCTGGGCGCCTCGTCGCGGGTGAGCACCCGGCGCGCCAGTTTCACCGTGCACAGCACCGGCGGGCGCGGCCAGGGCAGCTGGCAGTGCTCGGCGGCCGCGCGCAGGAACCCGATGTCGAAGCCGGCGTTGTGCGCGACCAGCACCGCGCCGCGGGAGAACTCGAGGAACGCCGGCAGCACCGACTCGATGCGCGGCGCGTCGCACACCATCGCGGTGGTGATCCCGGTCAACTGCACGATCTGCGGCGGAATGCTGCGCCCGGGGTCGACCAGTGTGGCCAGTTCACCGAGGACGACGCCGCCGCGCACCTTGACCGCGCCGATCTCGGTGATCGCGTCGGGCTGGTCACCGCGGGCGCGGCCGCCGGTGGTCTCGAGGTCGACGACGACGAACGTGGTGTCGTGCAGCGAGGCCTCGGCGACATCCAGCTGAGCACCCAGCTGAGCATCGACGTCAGCGAAGCTCAACTGGTCCATGCGATGACCGTAGGAAACCCCACCGACAGCGGCGGGTTGCCACGCGGCCGCGGTGTTCTTCTCGGTGGTTCTGTCGGTGGCCCCCGTTAGCGTCGGCGCAGACACCGACCGAGAGGAGCCATTGGTGGGCACGGTGAAGATCGACTGCGACGACTGCGCGGTCCGCGGACCAGGTTGTCAGGACTGCGTGGTGAGCGTTCTGCTCGGCGTCCCCGAGACGTTGCTGGACGACGAGCGTCAGGCGTTGGAGGTGCTCGCCGAGGTCGGCCTGGCCCCGCGGTTGCGGCTCGTTCCCATTCGGCGGGAGGGCACCACCGGTGTCGCCTAGACGAACGCACCGGCACCGCTTTGGGAAAGATCGCTGAGGCGGCTGTTAAATTTGCGTCTTCTGTTGGACAACCCCGATGCCGTTTCGTAACCTGTCTGAGACCTAAGCGCAGTTCGACACGGCTTCGTCTCGGAAGTTGAAGGACGCAAATCTTGAGGCTCGACCGCACGCATTGGATCAAGCGCGGATTTCGACGACCCCTCATCAGTGTGATAGCTGCCGTCACCGTCCTCGGCGGAATGTTCGCCGGCAGCGTCGCGGCCGACCCCGCCGACGACGCGTTGGCGAAGCTGAACGAGCTGTCCCGGCAGGCCGAGCAGACCACCGAAGCCATGCATTCGGCGCAACTCGATCTCAACAACAAGCTGGCCATCCAGCAGACCGCGGAAGCCAAGCACGCCGCCGACGCCGAGGCCGCCGCGAAGGCCAAAGAACAGCTGGCTAACTTCCAGGCCTCGGTCGACAAGGTCGCCGCCGCCCAGTACATGGGTGGGCGCACCGACGGTTTCGACGCGATGCTCACCGCGAAGTCGCCGCAGGGCCTCATCGACCAGTTGTCGGTGCAGCGGGTGATGGCCGCCGAGATGTCCGCCCAGATGAAGAACTACCGCGAAACCGGCCGCAAAGCCGCGCTGGCCGAACAGGAATCGGCCAAGTCGGCCGCCGAGGCCAAGACCGCCGCCGAACAGGCCGCCGCGGTCCGCGCGGAGCTGCAGTCCAAGCAAAGCCGCCTGCAGGTGCAGATCGCGGTGGTCAAATCCCAGTACGAGGCCCTGACCCCGGGCCAGCGGGAAGCGCTGGCCGCGATCCCGCCCCCGCCGCCGATGCCCGCACCCGCGCCGTTGCCGCCGGGCGCCGATCCCGCGATCATCGCCGCGCCGCCGGCACCCGGTGCGATACCGCCGGGCGACATGGCGCCCCCGCCGGGCGGGCACTCCGCGACCGTCATCCAGGCCGCGCTCAGCCGCATCGGCTCGCCGTACTCGTGGGGCGGGTCCGGCCCGAACGCGTTCGACTGCTCGGGCCTGGTGATGTGGGCGTTCCAGCAGGCGGGCATCTCGCTGCCGCACTCCAGCCAGGCGCTGGCAAACGGCGGGCAGTCCGTGTCCCGGGACCAGATGCAGCCCGGTGACCTGGTCACCTACTACTCCGACGCCTCGCACGTCGGCATCTACATCGGCGACGGGATGATGGTGCACGCCTCGACCTACGGCACCCCGGTGCGGGTCGCCCCGGTGGACAATGCGCCGATCCACAACGTCCGTCGGTACTGAAGCGTCCGCCGGTACTAGAGCGTCCGCCGTCACCGACACCCGCGCGCGCAACAGGGCCAGGCTGGCCGCGCTGCTGATCGCCGAGCTGCTCTGCGCGGTGCTGCTGCTCGACCGCGGCGGCGCCACACCCGACCGCGGCCCCGGCACGACCGAGGCCGCCCCGGCCGCGCTGACGACCCCGACCGCCACGACGCGCGCCCAGACCCTGTCCGACGGGCGCACCGTGCACTACGCCGGCCTCGGCGGACAGCGCGCCGAGCACCTGATCGCGCGCGTCGCCGCGGAGATGGACGGGGCCGCCGCCGCGGTCACCGCGTTCTGGGGTCCGGACTGGCCGCGCGCGGTGACGATCGTTGTCGCGGGTACCGACGCGCAGTTCGCCGCCGTCGGCGGCGGTGACGCGGCGACGGCGGCGACCACCACCGACGACCGCATCATGTTCGCGCCCGGCGCCGCCGACATGAGCCCGCAGGCCCTGCGAATCGTGCTGCGCCACGAGCTTTTCCACTATGCGGCGCGGGCCCGGACCGCCGCCGACGCGCCGCGCTGGCTCACCGAGGGGATGGCCGACTTCGTCGGCAGACCCGCGGCGCCCCCGCCGGCGGGAACTGCGCTCAGCCTGCCCACCGACGCCGACCTGTCCGGCCCCGACCGCTCATCGGCCTACGACCGCGCCTGGTGGTTCACCCGGTTCGTCGCCGACCGGTACGGGGTGGGCGCCCTGCGCGAGCTGTACCTGGCGGCGTGCGCACCGGGGCACCCGGACGTCGCGACCGCGATCCGCGACACCCTGGGTGCCGGCCAGGCGACGGTGCTGGCACAGTGGCGGCAGTGGGCGGGGAACTAGCGTGACCCGAGTTCTGCTGGTCACCAACGACTTTCCGCCGCGCCGCGGCGGCATCCAGTCCTACCTGCAGGAACTCGTCGACCATCTGGTGGCCGCCGGCGGCCACACGGTCACCGTGTACGCGCCGCGCTGGAAGGGGTCCGACGACTTCGACGCGCAGGCGGACTACGAGGTCGTTCGCCACCCCGGCACGCTGATGCTGCCCGAACCGACGGTGATGTCGCGGATGCGCCACCTGATCGACACCCACGCGGCCGACACGGTGTGGTTCGGTGCAGCCGCGCCGCTGGCGCTGATGGCACCGCTGGCGCGCGCCGCGGGGGCACACCGGGTGATCGCCAGCACCCACGGCCACGAGGTGGGCTGGTCGATGCTGCCGGTGGCCCGGACCGCGTTGCGGCGCATCGGCGACGGGACCGACGCCGTCACCTACGTCAGCAAGTACACCCGCGGGCGTTTCGCGTCGGCGTTCGGCTCCCGCGCCGCGCTGGAACACCTCCCGCCCGGCGTCGACACCGACCGCTTCGCGCCCAACGAGGTGGCCCGCGCCGAACTGCGCGCCCGGTACCGGCTCGGCAACCGGCCGGTGGTGGTGTGCGTTTCGCGGCTGGTGCCGCGCAAGGGCCAGGACATGCTGATCCGGGCGCTGCCGGCCATCCGCCAGCGGGTGCACGGCGCCGCGCTGGTCATCGTCGGCGGCGGCCCCTACCGGTCGTCGCTGCAGCGGCTGGCGCACAGCTTCGGGGTCGCCGAGCACGTCGTGTTCACCGACGGGGTGCCCGGCGGGGAACTGCCCGCCCACCACGCGATGGCCGACGTGTTCGCGATGCCGTGCCGCACGCGCGGCGCCGGACTGGACGTCGAGGGGCTGGGCATCGTGTTCCTGGAGGCGTCGGCCAGCGGAGTTCCGGTGGTCGCGGGCCGCTCCGGCGGCGCCCCCGAGACCGTCCGCCACGGCGAAACCGGCCTGGTGGTCGACGGCTGGGACGTCGGCGCGATCGCGGCCTCGGTCAGCGAGCTGCTGGCCGACCCCGACCGCGCGGGCCGGATGGGGCAGGCGGGCCGGCGCTGGGTGGTCGACCAGTGGCAGTGGCACACCCAGGCGCAGCGCTTGGCGGGCCTGCTCTAGCCCGAGTAGAGCGCCTCGATGTCGCTGGCGAACTTCTGCGCCACGACCTTGCGCTTGACCTTCATCGTCGGGGTCAGCTCGCCGGTCTCCTCGGTGAAGTCGACGGGCAGGATCTTGAACTTGCGGATCGCCTCGGCCTTCGACACCGCCAGGTTGGCTTCCTTGATCGCCTGATCGATCTCGGAGAGAAGATCAGGGTCGGTGGCCAGGTCGCCGACCGATGCGTCGGCGCTCTTGCCGTTGCGTTCCTTCCAGCCGACGATCGCCTCGGGGTCGATGGTGATCAGCGCGGCGACGAACGGTTTGGCGTCGCCGACCGCCATCGCCTGGCTGATCAGCGGGTGTGCCCGCAGCCGGTCCTCCATGATCGCGGGGGCGACGTTCTTACCGCCCGCGGTCACGATGATCTCTTTCTTGCGTCCGATGATGGTCAGGAAGCCGGCGTCGTCGATCGCGCCGAGGTCACCGGTGTGGAACCACCCGTCGGAGAACACCGCGTCGGTCTCCTCCTGGTTGCGCCAGTACCCGGAGAACACCACGCCGCCCCTGACCAGCAGCTCGTCGTCGTCGTTGATGCGCATGCTGTTGCCCGGCAACAGCTTTCCGACCGAACCGATCTTGAGGTCGTCGATCCGGTTGACGGTGATCGCGGCGCTGGTCTCGGTCAGGCCGTAGCCCTCGTAGATGGTCAGCCCGACACCGCGGTAGAAGTGACCCAGCCGCGCGCCCAGCGGAGCGCCGCCCGAGATCGCGCCGCGGCAGTCCCCGCCGAGCGCCGCGCGCAGCTTGCGGTAGACCAACCGGTCGAACACCGCGTGCTTGGCCCGCAGCAGCAAGCCTTGCTTTCCGGTGTCGAGGGCCTTGCTCCACTCGATCGCCGTCTCGGCCGCGACCGCGAAGATCTTGCCCTTGCCGTCGTTGCGGGCGTTCTGCTCGGCGGTGTTGTAGACCTTCTCGAACACCCGCGGCACCGAGACCACCAGCGTCGGCTTGAACACCGCGAACGTCGGGACCAGGTTCTTGATGTCGCTGGTGAAGCCCAGCGTCACCTTGTTGGTGAACGCGGCCAACGTGATGGCCCTCGCCAGCACGTGCGCCAGCGGCAGGAACACCAGCATCTTCTCGCCCTTGGTGAGCAGGCCCGGGAAGCACTCCTTGGAGCCACGGATCTCGTAGACGAGGTTGGAGTGGGTGAGCTCGCAGCCCTTGGGGCGCCCGGTGGTGCCCGAGGTGTAGATCAGCGTCGCGGGGTCGGCGGCGCGCAGCGCGGACAGCCGGGCGTCGAGCTCCTTGGGGTCGAGCCCCTTGCCGGCCTCGGCGAGTTCCTCGAGCGCCGGGGTCCCGCCGCCCTCGATGCGCAGCACCTCGCGCAGTGCGGGCAGTTCGTCGGTCAGGTGCGCGATCTTGTCGGCGTGCGTATCGGTTTCGACGATGATCAGCACCGCCTCGGAGTCGGTGAGCACGAACTTGACCTGCTCGGCGGAGTTGGTCTCGTAGATCGGCACGGTCAGGGCCCCGGTGGCCAGGATCGCCAGATCCAGGATCGGCCATTCGTAGCGGGTCGCCGACAGCAGCGCGACGCGGTCACCGGCCTTGACGCCCTTGGCGATCAGGCCCAGCGCGGCCGACCGGATCTGGGCGGCGGCCTGGCTGCAGGTCACGTCGGTCCAGCTGCCGTCGACCAGGCGTCGGAAGATCACATGGTCGGGGTCGTCGCGCTCGTGAGCGAACACCGAGCTGACGACGTTGTCGTTCTCTTCGACGGTGAACGACGCCGGCACACTGAACTCACGCACGATCTTGACCTCTCGGTTCGACTGCTCTGCTCACGGCCAGCCTAGTCGGCCAGAGGGCGCCCGATCCGGCTCATATGTGAAGCTGGTAAATGATGAACAGCATCCAGATCGCCGACGACACGTTCGTCGCCGCCGACCCCGTCGAGGTCGGCCGGTATGTCGCCGAGACCGCGAGTTGGCGCCGGTGGTGGCCCGACCTGCGGCTGACCGTGGTCGAGGACCGCGGCGAGAAGGGGCACCGGTGGACGGTGACCGGGGCGCTGACCGGCACGATGGAAATCTGGCTGGAGCCGGTGCTCGACGGCGTCGTCCTGCACTACTTCCTGCACGCGGAACCGTCGGGGGTGTCGGCGCACCAACTGGCGAAGATGAACCTCGCGAAGATGAACCACCGCCGCCGGGTCGACGGCAAGGTGATGGCCTTCGAGGTCAAGCAGCGCCTCGAGGCCACGCGCCCGGTCGGCGTATCGCGCCTGGCCTGAGCGCCGGGTTACACAAGGGACGGGGCACTGCCGACCGGGAGGGTAGATTTTTCACGTGGCGGACAAGACGGCGCAGACCATCTACATCGACGCGGACCCCTCGACGGTCATGGACG
Organism: Mycolicibacterium flavescens; assembly: GCF_001722335.1. GTDB lineage: Bacteria > Actinomycetota > Actinomycetes > Mycobacteriales > Mycobacteriaceae > Mycobacterium > Mycobacterium flavescens. The sequence goes on along the minus strand of NZ_MIHA01000004.1, from coordinate 1,480 downwards.
TCATCGCCGACATCGGCTCCTATCCGGACTGGGTGGCCGAGTACAAGGAGACCGAGGTACTCGAGACCGACGCCGACGGTTATCCGAAGACGGCGCGGCTGGTGCTCGACGCCGCGGTGCTCAAAGACACCATGGTGTTGTCCTACGTGTGGCCGCCGGACCGTACCTCGGTGACGTGGACGCTGGTGTCGAGCTCGCTGCTGAAGGCGCTGGACGGGGCATATCGGTTGAAACCCAAGGGATCTGGCACCGAAGTCACCTACGAACTGGCGGTGGATCTGATCATCCCGATGATCGGGCTGCTCAAGCGCAAGGCCGAACGCAGGCTGACCGACACCGCGCTCAAGGATCTGAAGAAGCGAGTCGAGGCTGAGTGAGCGTCCACGTCGCCGACCCGACCGCCGTCGCCCGCATCAGCCTGTTCGTCGGCAAGGGCGGGGTCGGCAAGTCGACGCTGGCGACCGCGACCGCCGTGCGCGACGCCCAGGCGGGCCGTCGGGTGCTTCTGGTCTCGACCGATCAGGCGCACTCGATCGGTGACGTGCTCGGCACCGCGGTGACCCCGACCGGGTTGCGCGAACCGACCCGCGTGCTCACCGAAATGGACGCCGACAGCGACGCGAGCCGCGGCGGCTTTCTTGATGCCCTTGCGCTGGACACCCTGGCACTGCTGGCGGCGCGCTGGCGTGAGGTGGTCGACCTGCTGGCCGGCCGCTTCCCCGAGTCTGAACTGGAAACAGTTGCCGCAGAGGAGCTTTCAGCACTTCCCGGTGTCCAGGAGGTGCTCGGCCTCCACGAGGTGGGGGAGCTGGCCGCCTCGGGCCGGTGGGACCGCGTCGTGGTGGACTGCGCCTCGACCGCTGACGCGCTGCGCATGCTGACGCTGCCGGCGACGTTCGCCCTGTACCTGGAGCGGGCCTGGCCGCGGCACCGACGGCTGTCCACCGGCGCCGACGACGCGCGCGGCGCGGCGGTGGTCGACCTGCTCGAGCGCATCAGCGCCGGCACCGAACAACTGGGCGCCCTGCTCACTGACGGGGCGCAGGTCAGCGCGCATCTGGTGATGACCGCCGAACGGGTGGTCGCCGCGGAGGCCGCGCGCACCCTGGGCTCGCTGGCGCTGATGGGCGTGCAGGTGACCGAGTTGATCGTCAACCAGATTCTGGTGCAGGACGATTCGTATGAGTACCGCAACCTGCCCGAGCATCCCGCGTTCGACTGGTACACCGAGCGGATCTCCGAACAGCGCGCGGTGCTCGACGAGCTCGACACCACGATCGGCGATGTCCGGCTGGTCCTGGTGCCGCATCTGGCCGGCGAGCCGATCGGGCCCAAGGCGCTCGCTGAACTGCTCGACTGCGCCCGCAACCGCGAGGGCTCGGCGCCGCCGGGCCCGCTGCGCCCCGTCGTCGACCGCGAGTCCGGCTCCGGGCTCGAAGCGGTCTACCGGCTGCGGCTAGAGTTGCCGCAGGTCGACTCC